>JAPOQH010000047.1 GCA_026710825.1 Chloroflexota bacterium
ACGGGTGACCAGCAGCAACGGGTGACCAGCAGCAACGGGTGACCAGCAGCAACGGGTGACCAGCAGCAACGGGTGACCAGCAGCAACGGGTGACCAGCAGCAACGGGTGACCAGGTTTCGACCTATCATCCCCGAATATCAGATATTGACAAGGGCGATGGCACTCCCTACAATCCCGGCAGTCGCCGAAAGGCTGAATTCGCCGCCAATGGCGCAATATTTGCCGTATCAAAACTGCAAATATAGTTAACAAGATAATATTCGCTGCGAAGCGATAATTGGCGTCGAATTACGTACTCCGATAGTCGGAGTCGGGGATCATCACGGCGGCCAATCTCACAATCCAACGGGTCACAAGGCACCCGGGGAGGGAACATTGAGAGTGCAACGCTTCCTTACGACTCCTATTGCGGCGCTTAGTATCGCACTTGCCATAGCCTTCCTCGCGGCGGTGGCGTGCGGCGGCACGGCTCCGGCCGAGCAGACCACGCCCAGCGATTCCGGCACGAGCGGTTCCGGATCGGCCGCCACGACGAGCGGAGACTCCGGGACGACAACCGGGTCCTCCGACTCGGGCAGCAGCGGCGGAGCGGCGCAACCCGCCGCCACGCGAGTGCCGCCGACGCCACGCCCAACCGTCGCGCCCGACGCCACGCCCACACCGTTGCCGGCTGCGCTGCCCACCGAGGTCATCGCCAATCCGGTGACCAAGGACGCATATCCCGACGCCCAGTATGGCGGCATTCTCAGGCGGGGCGGGTACTTCGACCCGGCCCACTATGACCTGATGCAGGTTTCCAGTGTATCCAATTCGTTCAAGCAGATGATGGTGCTGAACAACCTGTTGCGCTACAACCCGTTGGACGGCGGCAAGACCATCATCCCTGACATCGCAACCAACTGGGAAGTTTCGGAGGATGGCACGACGTGGACGTTCCCCCTGCGGGAAAACGTGATGTTCCACACCGGCGAGATCATGGACGCCGACGACGTGGCGGCATCATGGTCCAGGGTCATCGATCCGCCGCCCGGAGTGGTGAGCGCGCGGAAGGGCCTGTACACGCCTTTCGGAGCGTCGATTGAGGTGATTGACCCACTGACGGTGCAGTTCTCCTTTGAGAAAGCCCCGCCGCTGAACTACGGGTTGAACCTGTTCGCCCTGGAATGGCATGGCATCTTCGAAAAGGGATTCCTGGAAGAGAACAACTACGACCTCAAGCGCAACGGCGCGGATGCACCAAGCACAGGCGCATTCCGGTTCCTGGAACACCAGGAGGGTGAGGTCTGGAAGAACGAGCGGTTCCCGGACTACTGGAACGAGGGATTGCCGTACCTGGACGAGGTCTGGACTTATCCGCTGGGCAACAGCACGACACGCTCGGCTGCCCTGCTCGCCGGAAACGTTGAATATTCGCAGACCATCGACCCGGCAGCGTTCGAGATTCTACAAAACGACGACCGCTACGAAGCCCAGCCGTTCTCGTCCTATTCCTACCTGGCGGTGTGGATCAACACCGACCGGGAGCCGTGGAATGATCCGAGGGTGCGCAAGGCGCTTTGGCTGGCGCTGGACAGGGACGCCATCCACGAAGTGGTCGGCGAGTGGCTGTACGGCTACAAGGGCGGCACGGGCTGGACCTTCCAGGACCAGGCGTTCCAACTGCCGCAGGCCGAGATTGACACGCGGATGGTGTTTGACCGTCCGGCAGCCGAGGCCGAGGCCAAGCGTTTGATGGCCGAAGCGGGCTACGCTGACGGCATCAAAAACGTTGACCTGATGCAGCGCGACCCGAACAGCGCACACTGGACGGCAGCCGCCCAGGTGGCGCAGCTGGAGTTCCAGAGGATTCTTGGCATCGAGTCTGAAATCCGGCCGGTGGCATCCGCCGTGTGGTTCGAGGAACTGGCCAACCGGAACTTCGACCTGACCGTCGGAGGCATCGCCTCGCCGTTCATCGACCCATCGGCGTACATGAACAGCTTCTATCGCTGCGGCGGTGGTGAGAACCACTCGAACTACTGCAACCCGGAGTTCGACGCCATCATGGAAAAGGTGGACACCGAACCCGACTTTGACAAGCGGTACGCGTTGGTGCAGGAAGCGGCCAAGATATTGGACGCGGACCCGCCTACGGTGGAGTACTGGTACAACCGGACTCTGGGCGCCTGGCGCACCTGCGTACACGGCATCGAAGGCAAGCACGGTGCTCTAGTGCACAACCTGGACCGAATGGACACGGTCTGGATGGACGACGAGTGCCGTCAGTAGACAACCGAACGGGGCGGGTTTGAAACCCGCCCCGACGAGTCCGGTTCGCAGGGCTGCGGTTAACGGAAAATCAACCCGGGGAGGGGCGTGATGCAAAAGTACATTCTGCGCCGCGTGCTGCTGGCGATACCGGCTCTGATCGGGTTGACCATCATCATATTCCTGGTGATGCGCATACTTCCGGGGGACGTGCTCACCGTGATGTTCGGTGAGGAGGGCACCCTCCAACTGAGCGAGGATGACCGGCAGCGCATCATTGCCAGCCTGGGGCTGGATAAGCCAATCTACCTGCAATACGTGGATTGGCTCGAAGACATCGTCACCCTGAAGCTGGGGCAGTCGTTCTGGCGATCCCACACGGTGATGGACCTGATATTGAACCGCGGTCCCATCACGCTGGAGATTGCAATCCTGTCCGTGATCCTCTCGTGGGTCATCGGGCTGCCGGTTGGCATACTGGCGGCCATGAAACGCAACAGCGCGCTGGACTATGCGGGCAGGTTCTTCTCCATACTGTTCCTGGCGATACCAAACTTCTGGTTAGGCACCGTGATTGTCCTGACGCTGGTGTTGACGCTGGAATGGAAAGCGCCGCTGGGGGTGATCAACATCTGGGAGGACCCCTGGAAAAACCTGCAGATTGTGTGGGGTCCGGCGCTGGTGCTGGGGTTGGGTCAGGCGGCGTACGTGTGTCGCATGTCCAGATCGGCGCTGCTGGAGACGATCCACGAAGACTACATACGGACGGCGCGCGCCAAGGGACTGGCCGAGCGCCTGGTTATCATGCGGCACGCGTTGCGCAACGCGATAATGCCGGTAATCACGCTGTCGGGCGTGCTGTTGGGGTTCCTCATCGGCGGGTCGGTGGCGGTTGAGCAGGCATTCGGCGTTCCCGGCCTGGGCCGCACGTTGGTAGCGGCGTTCTTCGAACGCGACTACGTGGTGATACAGAACCTGGTGTTGCTGTACGGCATCGTGTTCGTATTCGTCAACCTGATCGTGGACATATCCTACGCGTGGATTGACCCACGCATCCGCTATAGCTGAATCAGACACCCTCAACAGGAGTATTCTCGTGGCACAGGTAAATCCTGCGACAACCACCGGCGCCGAGGGCGAAGTCCTGGTTCAGGAGGAGGCGCGCGCCCCACAGGGCTGGTGGTGGGTCATCATACATTTTTGCCAGCGCAACCCCATGGGCGGGGTGAGCGGGGTGATGATCATCGTGATCGTCGCCATTGCAGTATTCGCGCCCTGGGTGGCGACACATCATCCCACCCAGGAGGCGGACTTCCGCGCGTTGAGAGAAGAACCCAGCGCCGCCCACTGGATGGGCACGGACGACATCGGCCGGGACCTGTATAGCAGGGTGATACACGGCGCAAGGATTTCGCTGTTCGTCGCACTGGTGGCCGTGGTGGTGGGAGATTTCCTGGGGGCGGCCTGGGGCGTTGCGGCCGGTTACATCGGCGGGAGATTCGACATCTACAGCCAGCGATTCCTGGAGCTGATGATGTCGTTCCCGACGCTGATCCTGGCGATGATACTGGTGCTGGCGATGGGCGCCGGCGTGTGGACGGTGATCGTAGCCATTGGCATCACGCGAGTTCCCATAGCGGTGCGCGTCATCCGGTCGGTTACGCTGAGCGTCAAGGAATACGCCTACGTGGACGCGGCGCAGGCCATTGGCGCGAGCAGCACCCGCGTGATGATCAGGCACATCGCTCCGCAGTGCGTCGCCCCGTGGCTGGTCCTGGCGACGGCGCACCTGGGCTCGGTGATCATCCTGGAGGCATCGCTGGGGTTCCTGGGAGTGGGCGTTCCTCTGCCGACGGCAACATGGGGCAACATGCTGGGCGGCCCGGTGGCGGCCGGATTGATCCCGCGCTGGTGGATGGTAATATTCCCGGGGTTGGCGATCACCATAACGGTGCTGGCGTTCAACCTGTTCGGCGACTCCATCCGAGACGCGCTGGATCCCAAGCTGCGCGGACGGACCTAGAGCGCGGTACTGCGCCCATTCGTCCTGGAAGATTCGTAAAACCGTTGCGTCGCACCACTCCTGCCATCCAAACCATCGGCATAAGCCGCCGGTGGCTGCGCAGTATGCGCCTGTGGCTGTTGGTCGGCGCAATAATCCTTGCGCTGGTGGCCTTCTGGGCGTTTCGGGCGTTCCAGGCGGGGCCGTTACTGTTTCCGCCGGCCGAGGCGACTACCGCGCAAGGAATGGCGGTATCCGACTCCGACTGGCCGTCGGTCCGGCGGGATATCGGCGGGACGGGCTGGGCGCGGGACCCTGCCCCCAAGCCTCCCTTCACCGTGTTGTGGGAAACGGATACGCCCGGCGTGATGCTGGCGCCGCCGTCGGTCGTGGGCGGGCTTGCGTATATCAGCACGGAGGAGGGGACGGTCGCGGCGCTGGACGCCAGAAGCGGGGAAACTGCCTGGCGATATGAGATAGGCACTCCGTCAGACAGTGCGCCTGCGGTGTCCGAAAGCAGCGTTTTCGTTGGAGCCCGCAATCACCGCCTGCTGGCATTGGACCGAGAGAGCGGCCAACTTCGCTGGGAACACAACCTTGGCAACATCGTGCTTGGGTCAGCGATAGTGGTGGACGGCACGGTGTATATCGGGTCCACCAACAGCAAGCTGGAGGCCCTGGATGCCGCGACCGGCGAACCAAGATGGTCGGCGAGAATCAAAGGCTGGGTGGTTGGACACCCGGCGTCGGATGGATCGGTGATTGCGGCAGCATCGCTGGGCGAGCGGTTCATCACGGTGGACCCCGATACCGGACGCCGGCGGTTGGTCTTCTATTCCGGGACTCCTGTGGTGGGCGGTCCGGTGATCGCAGATGGACGGGCGTATTTCGTCACCAACCGAGGAGGAGTCTGGGCGGTTGATCCGTCGGCGGTGAGCCGTCCGTTCAGCAGGTTCGCGTACGTCTCCAAGTTCAACTTCTTCTACTGGAGGCTGCTCAAGGAGGCTCCAAAGCAAACCGGCAGCCTTTGGGTAGGTTCGGCGCGCGGGCGGGTGAAGTACAGCCCGGCGTACGCAGACGGAATCCTGATGGTGGTCAACGAGAGTGGATTGGTAAGAGCCTTGGATGGCGCGACGGGCGAGGAATTGTGGGAGCACGCGCTCGAAGCGGAAGTGTCTGCCGAACCGGTCGCGGCGGGAGACGTTCTGCTGATCGGGACGGCCCGGAAGACCCTGGTGGCGCTGGACGTCAGGTCGGGCGAATTGGCATGGGAGCACCCGTTGGAAGGGTCCGGACTGTCGGCCGCGCCCGTGGTCTCAGACGGGACGATCTACCTGCCGATGGCCGACGGGCGGCTGGTGGCGTTGAGCAGCGAGGGTCGCTGAAAACCGACGACAGCGCGCGCGTTAGAGGGTCGGCCCAGGCCGTGAGCAGTTGCGTCCGCTTCGAGCGACCGAACCATTCGTGGCGCGGTTGACGCTCCGATTTGGCGATGCCTATACTCGCGTCGCGTGTTCTGGCACGCCTACATGATTGAAATGGAGGGCCTTGCATGACGCAAGCGACGCCACACCAGCGGGATATCGCCGGAGAGTCGTGGAATCCGGGGCAGTACCTGAAGTTCGCCGACCACAGGCTGCGGCCGGCCCTGGATCTGATGGGCCGCATACCGCTGGAAGATCCGCAGGTTATCTATGACCTGGGGTGCGGCGCAGGGAACGTGACGAGGCTGCTGGCGGACCGGTGGCCCGAGGCGGACGTGGTGGGGATGGACAAATCACCGGAGATGCTGGAGCGATCCGCGTCCGGTGAATCCGACGGCCATCGTGGCCAGGTGCGCTGGCAGATGGGCGATCTGGCGGACTGGCAGCCGGATGCTGCGCCGTCGGTGTTCTATTCCAACGCCGTGCTCCAATGGGTGCCGGACCACGCGGAGCTGGTGCCCCGGCTGTGGGGAATGCTGCCCTCCGGCGCGTGCCTGGCGGTGCAGGTACCCCTGAGCTGGGACATGCGGTCGCACCACCTGATGCGCGAGACGCTGGCGGACGGCGGACCGGGTGGACGGGCGCTTGGATCAGAGGAACTGCGCACGGCGGTGGGCAATCGCTGGGTGCAGGATCCTGATTTCTACTATGACCTGCTGTCCAAAGACTCGGCGCATCTGGACGTGTGGACGACGGAGTATCAGCACGTTCTGATGGGGGAGGACGCGGTACTGGAGTGGGTGACCAGCACGGGGTTGCGTCCGATACTGAACGGGCTGGAAGACGGCGAGCGGGAACTGTACCTGGAGCAATACCGGAGGCGGTTGAACGTGGAGTATCCGCGCCGCGCCGACGGGATCACGCTGTACCCGTTCCGGCGGCTGTTCTTCGTGGCGGTGCGCGGTTAGCTATCACATCGGCGAACAGAATTGGCAGGATGGGATCGGGGATCTGTTGAGCCCTCAGGGCGGCGGGCCTTAGCCGCGAGATTGCCACGCTGCGCTCGCGATGACGGAGTCCACTCAAACACGACGATAGAGAGGTGCGATTATGACGGTTCTGGTACTGGGCGGCGCGGGATTCATCGGGCCGCGCGTAATACGCAAACTGGTGGAAAGGGGCGAGGACGTTTACGCGACGGACATCAATCCCATACCGGACATTCCGGGAGTGGAGGCGGATGCGATCCGCACCGCGCGCATCGACATCACGGAGTTTGAGCAAGTGGCGCGGGCCATCGTGGACTCGCAGCCCGACCGCATCCTGAACCTGGCGTACCTGCTGGGCGGCGGCGAGGGCAACCCGCACCACCAGATGCGGCTGAACATCCTGGGGATGGACAACTGCTTCGAAGCCGGGCGTCTGCTGGGCGTGAACCGGATTGTGTACGCCAGTTCGGTGGCGGTAAGCGGACAGCAGTCGAATTTCGGCGACCGCGAGATCAACGAGGACGAAGGGACCTACGGCGACAGTCAGTATGCGACGCACAAGATCTTCAACGAGTTCCAGGCCAAGATGTTCAACGAGAACTACGGCATGAGCATCACCGGGATCCGGCCGGCGAACGTGACGGGGCCGGACAAGGTGCGCGGGTCGGTGGACCACGTGCGATGCGTGACGCTGCCGTCGCGCGGCGAGTCGGTCAGCTTCCCCTACCGGGAAATGATGCGCCTGCCGATCCACGTGGAGGACATCGCGGAGGCGTTCGTGCGGGTGACGCTGGTGGATTCCAGCGAACACCAGGTGTACAACTCGGGCGGCACGCCGATCAGCCTGGGCGATTTGGCGGATATGGTGCGGGGGTACCTGCCCGACGCGCAGATCAACTTTGACAACGAAGGCGGCCGCGAGCACTCCGGCAACTACCTGGTGGACAACAGCCGGCTGCTGTCGGAGTTCGAGTTGACCTACGCGCCGCTGTCGCAGCGGGTGCTGGAGATCATCAACGAGGTGCGCGCGGACGAAGGGTTGCCGCTGATTTCAGGCTGACGACCGATCGTCGCCGTGACCAGTCGATCCGCCATGTGGCAAAATGTAAAATATTATGTCCTGGCCTATACTGTCATGGTGGCCGGAGCGCTTCTGTCGTCCGGGTTTCAACTGCTGTGAGACCAGTTTCCGGTCGGCCACCCGATCAGCACGGTGGCCGCCAGCCTTTCGGGCGTAACGATTGGAGGTCTAATCATGGTGCTGGGCTTCATAAGGGACAGCCGGGTTGAAGAAGAGCTCAAGCGCACGGCAGAGGAGCGTAAACGGGCAGAGGCAGCGGAGGCCAGGGCGGCCGCAGCGGAAGCCAGGGTGCAAGAGGAGCGCGAGCGGATTGATCGGGTAATTGAACGATATGAAGCGATAACGGAATCGCTCATCAAGAGACTCGGCGGACGGAATGGGAACGGCGCGACCGATTGATCGAACACCTCCGGCAGATGATCGCCGGCACGTAGGGTGGCCGTCCGGCACGTACAATCCCCAAGTTTGACGTTTGGCGCCCTCACGTATCCCCTAGCGGGATCTGGGGGCGCCGATTTCATGGAACATGCAGGTCAGGATGGGCTGGTGGCATAGGGCAGGTGCTCGCCGATATAGCCGACGATGAAGGTGTCGGTGATATCGTCCTTGTCGAAATAGATTTGCAGCCCGCCGCTGGAGCCCTGATAGGTAAGGTGGCGGGTGATTTCCACCATGCGGCCGTTTTCCTGGTCGCTAAACGAGCGTTTTTCACCGAAACGAGCCATGGTGGTTGCAGACTCGTCGTCAGCGTGTTTCCAACCGGGCATGTCCATGAAGTAATTGTCCCAAGTCCCGATGCTACGGTTGGGAGTGTTGTACCAGGCCAATGCAAGCTTGTTGATGGCGTCCAGAGCGCCCACGATTTCCACACCGTTGGGTCTTGGCTTGCCGTAGTTGACGAGCGCCTTTTCGCAATTGGTCAAGAATCGCAATCGGGGGAAGCGGTCCGGGTTTGTGATGGCGTCGAGTACCGTGATTTCCCGGTTGGCGTCGACGAGGGATGGTGGCGGCGGTTCGGGTTCATCACCGGTTTCGTCGGGTCGGGTCTCGGCATCATATTGTTGGTATTGTGCAAGACGCTCTTCCAGTTCCGCGATTTTGCTTTCAGCTTCGCTGAGCTGGTCCTGGAGGGTGAAAACGCGCTGCTGGGCGGCCACGCCATTCGGTTCGGAAACCTGGTCAATTTCGGCGGGTCGATCCGTTCCAGATGAGTTATCGGAGTTGGCCTCGTCGCTTGCTGCGGCAACGGTGGTCACCGTGGGGACGGCGGCGAGCGATTCCAACACCTTCAACATCGCGATGGCGTTGCGGCCAGCTATCTCGTTGGCTATGCGGTCTCGTTCTCCTTCGATGAAAGCCAATGCGTGCTCGAAGTCGGCGGCGGCCAGTCGCAGCCGCTTGCCCTCCGAGTCGGCATAGCGTGAAAACACGGCGATTTTCGCCCGCACCCACATGGGGAGCTGGTCGTCGGGCAACGCACGACTCAGGGCCAGTTGTTCCGATGCGCTGATACCGGCAACGCCTGCCCAGTCGCTGTGGAGGTCGGCAAGTTCCTCGAATTCGGCGTCGGCCTGTCCGTCTCGCGTCAAGACCACCGCGGTATCGTGAATGGTGAACAGGTCGTCGATGGCCGAAATCGAGCCGGAATTGCGACCTGAATGAACCGGCTTTGCGCGGTCGGATTTGATAGTTTCCAACAGCTTTTCTAAGCCGGCAGGACCGGCTTTTTCACTCCATGGCACTTGAGTGGTGGTCAAGGCATCGGGAACAGAAGCGACCGCGATGCAATATCCGCCCGCCTGCTCCGTTGCGGTTGACGTGTAGGTCATGACAAAAGCTATGTAAGGCTCGGAATCGTCCGACAGTTCATAATCTACGCTGTACAGATTCACCTGATTAAAAGCCCCGGTGGTCAACTTTGCGATACGGATCGCAAGTTGGTCGTTGCTCCAATCCCTGAACTGGTTTGAGCCGCCCAAATCGCGGCCGGCCTGGCTACGGTGGGCAGGACCTGCATGAGCAATGGCCCACTCCCGGGCAAGGCTGTCCGCGGCCCGCACACGACTTTGACTATTCAAAACTACGGCATACTGAACGATGTTGGTCATAAGCTTGTCTCCGCCCCCACAAATCGCACGGAGCCTTGATTATAACTGTCGCATCGGAGAGATTGACGGGTGGCGCCACGGGCTCGCCGTAAACGCGGCACTCCCAAAGATGACCGGAAAGACGCCCCGCCTGGCGCCCCGGGATTTGGTCTGCTTGCCGCAGTTGGGGATGGCCCATATAATGCGGCTATCTACGTTTACTCGTTACCGCCACGCTGCGGACGCGTTCATGCGACGGCGGCCTTTGCGATAATGTCCGGCCCGGCGGCGCAAAACCGCCGGCGGCGGACCAGGAGGAGGATTTCCCGATGGCATTACCCGATCGTATGAAGTTTGGCATCTTTATGGGGCCGTTCCACAGGGCCGGCGAGAACCCCACGCTGGCGCTGGAGCGCGACCTCGAACTGGTGCAGTGGCTGGACTATCTGGGCTTTGACGAGGCCTGGATCGGCGAGCACCACAGCGCGGGCTGGGAAATCATCTCGTCGCCAGAGATTTTCATGGGCGTGGCAGCGGACCGCACCAAGCACATCAGGCTGGGCACCGGCGTGGTAAGCCTGCCCTACCACCATCCCTTCATGGTCGCCAACTGGATGACCCAACTGGACCACATGACCCGCGGGCGCGTGATGCTGGGCGTTGGTCCCGGAGCATTGCCGGGCGACGCCTACATGATGGGCATCGACCCCACCAAGCAACGCCTACGCATGGACGAGTCCCTAGGCGTCATCATGCGGCTTTTCAAGGAAAAGGAACCGATCACTCACAAGAGCGACTGGTTCGAGTTGAACGAGGCGATGCTGCAGTTGCGGCCCTACCAGACGCCCCACATGCCGATTTCGGTGGCGTCCGTGCAGACTCCATCGGGTGTATCGCTGGCCGGCAAGCACGGGGCATCCGTGCTGACCATCACCACCCCGCGCGATCCCAAGATGCCGCAGGGCGCAGACCTCAACGAACTATGGGACATCTGCGAGGAGTCGGCTGCCGAGCACAACCAGACGGTTGACCGCTTTGAGTGGCGGTTGGTGCTGCCGGTGCACCTGGCGGATACGCGCGAAGAGGCGTTTGAACAGGCACGAATCGGGGCGGGCCGCTACCAGCGAGAATACTTCGAGCACACCATGGGTCGCGCACAGGTGGTGGACGGCCCACCGGACAAGATCATCGACGTGATGGCCGAGCGCGGCGCGTGGATCATCGGCACACCGGACGATTGTATCGAAGGCATCAAGCGGCTGGAGGAGCGCAGCGGCGGCTTCGGCGCGTTCATGGTGCAGACGGTGGACTGGGCGTCCCGGGAACACATGCTGCACAGCTACGAACTGATGGCCCGCCACGTCATGCCCCACTTCCAGGGCTCCGCACAGGCGACGATCGCATCCAACCAGTGGGCCTACGATCGCAACGAAACGCTACAGGCCGGCCGGACACGGGCGCTGGACCGGGCACGTGAGGACTACGCAACCCGGAACGCCTAGCACCGGAACATCAACGACGACGACGGCCGCCGGAACGCCATCACTGGGGACTCCGGCGGCCCGTTTTGCATGACGACACACGAGGATAGTGGAGGCTAAAGATGCCACTGCACCCGCAGGCTGTACAAGTAATCGAGGCGACCCGCGCTCTGGGCCTGCCGCCCAACTATACCGTTACGCCCGCCGAAGCGCGAGAAAACGCCGCCAAGCGACAGCGCGGTCCCGGCCCCGAGGTCGGCAAGGTGGAGAACCGTATGGTTCCCGGTCCGGCTGGCGATGTGCCGGTGCGCATCTACACGCCGGAGGGCGACGGGCCGTTCCCCATCCTGGTGTGGTATCACGGCGGCGGATGGGTGGTAGGCGACCTGGAATCAGCGGACGGCACGGCGCGTAACCTGTGCGTTGGGTCGCGCAACATTGTGGTGTCGGTGGACTACCGGCTGTCTCCCGAGGCCAAGTATCCGGAACCGCTGGACGACTGCTACGCGGCAACTTTGTGGGCCAGCGAGCACGCGGAGGAACTGGGCGGGGTACGCGGCGTGGTATCGGTGGGCGGCGATAGCGCGGGCGGCAACCTGGCCGCGGCCGTGAGCATGCGGGCTGCCGAGTCAGGAGAAGTACGCATCAGCCACCAACTGTTGGTGTATCCAGTAACCGACGTCAATTTCGACAACGGATCGTACACCGACAATGGGACCGGTTACGGCCTGGAACGCCAGGGCATGATCTGGTTCTGGGACCAGTACCTGGCCAACCCATCGCAGGCGGACGATCCGCAGTGCGCGCCGATGCGTTTGCCCGCCGACTTTGAAGGCATGGAAAGCCTTCCTCAGGCTCTGGTCATCACGGCCGAGTACGACCCGCTCCGGGACGAGGGAGAGGCCTACGGCCGGCTGCTGAACGAGTACGGAGTGCCGGCAGCCACTAACCGTTACGACGGCATGATCCACGGGTTCTTCAGCATGGCCGGCCTGATGGACACCGCGCGCGACGCGATGGACGACGCCTGCGAGTTCCTGCGCGGTGGAGTGGACGACATGATGGAGGAGTATTTCCACCAGCATGAGGGCGACCCTACGGCGATGCGAAAAATGCTGGATCCCCAGGCAGCGCACGTGCTGGAAGTGTTCGACTCATTGGGCTTGAAACCCTTCCAGGAAATGGACGTTGATGAGTGCCGGGAGATCATGAACAACCGGCCTCGCCCCGATGGTCCGGCGGTTGGCAACGTGGAAGACCGCATCATCATGAACGTGGATGGCAAGGAACCCGGCGAGGTGCCCATCCGCATCTACACGCCGGCGACCGCCGGCCCGTGGGGCATCCTGGTCTGGTACCACGGAGGCGGCTGGGTCATCGGCAACGTCGAGACCGCCGACGCGACCGCCCGCGAACTTTGCGTGGGCGCGAACTGCGTGGTGGTGTCGGTGGACTACCGGTTGGCTCCGGAGTACAAGTTCCCAACGCCCTTCGAGGACTGCCTCACGGCGACGATGTGGGCGATGGCGAACGCGGAAGCATTGGGAAGCCGGCCTGACGCCATCGCGGTGGGCGGCGACAGCGCCGGCGGGAATCTCGCCGCCGCGGTGTGTTTGGCCAAGGACGACTTCCCCCACGCGTTGGCTTTCCAACTGCTGGTGTATCCGGCCACCGACTACGCGTACGACACCCGCTCGTATTCCGTGAACGGCCAGGGACTGTTCCTCGAAACGGCCAGCATGCGGTGGTTCTGGGACCACTACGTGAACAATACCGACCTCTCGGGCTTCAACATTTTCGCCTCCCCGCTGCGGGCTCGGTTGTCCAATGACCTGGCTCCGGCGTTGGTGATCACCGCGGAGTTTGATCCGCTGCGCGACGAGGGTGAAGCGTACGCTGCTGCGCTGGACGAGGCAGGAGTGCCCACGAGCCTGATTCGCTACGACGGCGTGATCCACGGGTTCTTCGGATTGCCCCACGTGATCGATAAGGGTCGCCAGGCCATCGACGCATCCTGCGCCAGCCTGCGCGAGGCATTCGGCGCGGTGCTGGAGCAACCCGAGGCAGTTGAAGCCGCGGACAACTGAGCGAACCAAACCCGACCTGGCGCGCAGGGGCGAATGATTATTCGCCCCTACTCTAATGCCGCCATGGTGCCCAATCAGATGGGCACGGCGCGAGGCGCATTATGACAACGCCCACCAACACCGGCCAACCGGCCCCGAGCAAGTCGAGCGTCCGGCTGACCATGCTCCCGGATCCGCCACAGATTCCGGACATGGCGATCCAATTGCCGGACATCGCCCGGGCCCTGTACACCCTGCAGGACCACTTCCTTTCCCGGGGCGACACGGTGGTGATGGGGAATGGTTACCTGTGCCTCGACGCCGGTAACGTTCGCGGAGCACCCTACCCTGATTTGCTGGTGGCTTTTGGAATGCCAGCGCCAGCGGCCGATATCGTGGCGTCCAACGGGTACACCATCAGCGAAATCGGCAAGCCACCAGACTTCGTGCTGGAAGTGGCATCGGCATCCACCGGCCGACGGGACTACACGGAGAAGCGAGAGATTTACTCTGGTTACGGTGTAGCAGAATACTGGCGGTTTGACCGTACGGGAGGTCAATTCCACGACGCGCCACTGGGCGGCGACAGCCTGCTGCCCAACGGGTCGTACCAACCCATTCCGGTAGACACCGCCGAAGACGGATCAACCCGTGGGTACAGTGCGGTGTTGGGGGTTGAGTTGCGTTGGGTCGCGGGTGTACTGCGATTTTGGGATCCTGTCACGGCCGATTACATTCCAGACCTCACCGAAGCCAAGGCCGAGCGGGACGCGGCGCTGGATCGCGTGCGCGAGTTAGAGGCCGAACTGAGGCGCGAACGCAACTGACTAGCCGACCATACCAAGTGGTATCATGGCGGCGAAGGGCATTTCTTTCGCCGCCTACGCTTTAGTCTAAGGAGCGATCATCATGGCTGAAACTATCCAGGAACGGTACATCCGCATGAACCCGCGCTCGCGGGAACTGCAACCCAACTACCAGGCTCGATTCCCATCCGGCAGCCCGGGGCACGATGGCTACACGTCGGACCCATTCCCGGTGGTGATTGCCCGGGGCAGCGGCCCGCGCAAATGGGACATCGACGGCAACGAGTACGTGGACTATGGCATGGGCTCGGCGTCGTTGCTGTTGGGGCATGCGCACCCTGAGGTGGTCGCGGCGCTTTCGGAAGTGCTGGCCGATGGATCGCACTTCGGCGCGCCGACCGAGTCGATGTTGGAATGGGGCGAGCGGGTCTGCACGCTGATGCCCTGCGTGGACAAGGTGCGGTTCGTGGGCTCAGGCGCCGAGGCGACCATGCTGGCGATGCGCGTGGCTCGCGCCTACACCGGCAAAGAAAAGATCATCCGCTGGGAGTCACATTACCACGGCTGGCACGATTATGTAATGCCCGGCAACCTACCTCCCTTCGATGTGCCGGCGTCCACCGGCATACCCCAGGGAACGCTCGATTCGATCATCGTGCTGCCCACTGACCTGACGGCCCTGGAGAACGCGCTGGTCAACGACAGCAACATCGCCGGTGTGATCACCGAGGCGTCCGGAGCGTCCTATGGCACGGTGCCGCTGCCCGACGGATTCCTGGACGGCGTGCGTCGCCTGACCCGTCAGCACGGCGTCGTTATGATCCTGGACGAAGTGATCACCGGATTCCGCTGGGCGCCGGGTGGCGCACAGGAACGTCTTGGCGTTGATCCCGATATCTGCACCATGGCCAAGATCATCACCGGCGGACTGCCCGGCGGAGCCGTGGGCGGACGGGACGAGTTCATGTCAGTGATGCACCAGACCGGGGACAGCCACCACGATCGCTACGAACGCGTCCTGCACGGCGGGACCTTCAACGCCAACCCCTACGCCGCCGCATCGGGCAATGCCGCGCTGCGTCTGGTTGCTACCGGCGAGTACAACGCCCAGGCGGACCGGATGGGCGAGCGACTGCGGGTGGGTCTCCGCGAAGTCGTGGAGCGACGCGAGGTGAACGCCACCGTGTACGGCGAGGCCTCGACCTTCCACCTGTTCTTCGGCGAGCGCAGCATCGACGGGCTGGACGCATCGCGGCTGAAGAACCAGCCCGCAGCTATCCAGCGTACCCTGCGGCAGGCGCTGCAGGTTCGCGGGGTCGACCTGATGTCCCGCACCAGCGGCGTGCTATCCGGCACCCACACCGAGGTGGACATCGACTTCACCATCGAGGCGTTTGACGGCGCGATAGCCGCCATGATGGAGGAAGGCCTCGTCCAACACTAGGCGGGGATCAATCCGCCATCCTGATGGACATCAAAAAGCCCCTCGTCGGAAACGGCGAGGGGTTTTGTCTTGGGCGTGCGCGTTCAGTATCCGATGGCGTACCCATCGTAGCGGGGGTCGGCCGCCCCGTGCAACGCTCCGGTGTCGGGGTCGATGTACAGCGCCATCTCGCGGCCGGTGACGCCATCCCAGGCTCCGAGTTCATGCACCGGATGGCCCATGCCACGCAGTTGCCGAATGGCCGCTTGGTCAAATCGGCTTTCCATCAACAGTTGGTCCACGGCCGTGTGGGGCACGGTTGACTCGGTGCCGTCACCCACGTGCTTCCAACGGGGAGCCTCCACCGCCTCCTGCACGGTCATGCCGTGGTCGACCAGGTTGGTGATGATCTGCATGTTGCTCTGTACCTGGCAGTCGGCCCCGGGAGTGCCCAGCACGTAGGTCAACCGTCGCGCGCCAGCGCTGGCGGAATCGCTGCTACGGAACACCATGACGGGATTCATGGTATGACGGACGCGCTTGCCGGGCTGCAGGCAGTCAACGTGATCGGGTTCAAGATGCCAGTAGGTCATGCGGTTGTTCAGCAGGATGCCAGTGTTGCCCGCGACCAACGATGAGCCCCATCCGCTTTGAATGCTCTGGAGTTGGCAAACCGCGTTGCCGGCCCGGTCCGCCACGACGAAACACGTCGTGTCCTCCTCTTCGGTACGTGGGCCGCGCCGACCCACGCCGGCCGGTGTGGCCGGACGTCGCTCGGGTTGATAACGCCAGGGGTCTCCCGCCTCCATGCGCGACGACGCATGATACCGGTCGATGAGCTGAGCGCGCTCGCGGGCGTACTCTTCGGACAACATGCCGGCGACCGGGACGTCGATGTAGTCCGGATCGGCGACGTAGGCTTCGCGGTCGGCGAAGGCCATCTTTTTGGCCTCGACCATCAAATGAATGGACTCAGCCGTGCCGAATCCAAGGGAAGCCATGTCGTACTGCCGGATGACATTGAGCTCCTGCAGCAGGATGTGGCCGCTGGAGTTGGGCGGCGCTTCATAAACGGTGTAGTCGCCGTAGTTGGTTGAAATGGGCTCCTGCCAACGGGCAGAACAATCGTTGAGATCAGCCATGGTCAGCAGGCCGCCCTGCTCCTCGCTGAACCGCACGATGGCTTCGCCGATGCTGCCTCGGTAGAAGGCGTCTCGGCTCTGTTGGGCGATGGTGGAGAGAGTACGTGCGAGATCGGATTGCCGGAGGATGTCGCCCGGGAGCAATGCTCCCCCGGTGTCGCTGCGCGTAAAAATGGCGCGACTTGTGGGAAATTCGCACAGCAGCGAGTCGCTGGCGATTGCTCCCGAAAGGTAATGACTCACCGGGAATCCATCCTCAGCCAAGCGGATAGCAGGGGCCAGGACCTCGCCCAGAGGCAGGACGCCGTAGGCTTCGTGGGTATCAAGCCAAGCGTTGAGCAGTCCCGGCACCGAAACGCTGAGAATGCCCTTCATGGGGATGCCCTGACGGTAGCGCTCCAACGTGGCCGCATACGGAGCGGCGCCGGTCCCGTTGCAGACGCGCAGGCTGTCATCCTCCGCCCGGTAGGCCATTATGAACCCGTCGCCCCCGATGCCTGACATGAGAGGCTCAACCACGCCGAGAGCAGCAGCGGTGGCGATGGCCGCATCGAAGGCGTTGCCGCCGCGCTGCAGAATGCTCACGCCAGCCTGGGCGGCGAGGGGATGACCGGCGCATACCATTCCGTTCCGGCCCATAACGACCGGGCGGTGTGCATCGAATCGAACGCCGTGCGGTGTGCTGGACATGACGGGACTCCTACTGTTGTGGCGGATCAGTGGTGGACCGGCCAAGGCCAACCAGGAACCTAGATTGCTGCCGGCGCTCCGGCGGCGGGCCGCGTCGATGCGATGACCTCAGGGGCCACGCCTCCCTGGGTGAAGAACGCGATCTGCTCCTGGGTGAATTCACCGCCGGAGCTTTCCAGTGTCAGGAGCAACGTATCAGTTCCGATGCTCAATTTGGACGGGGGCCTCTGCAAGACCGATTCGAGGTTCAAAGCCCCGCACAGGTCTACTGCGGCCAGAATCGTGTCATACATCGCCGCCCGGGCAAAGTTGGTCTTGTCCAGGATCGCCATATTCAGGTTGGTGTGGGAGAGGTTGGTGTCCGCGAAGTTGGTTTCGAAGAGCCGGGTCCGGTAAAAGGTGGCGTTGGAAAGGTTGGCGCTTTTCAGGTCGGCCCAACTGAGATCAACTTCGGAAAAATCGGTGTAGTAGCAATAGGTTTCCCGGAGGATGGCCCAGCGCAGGTCGGCATTTCGCAAATTTACCTGGTTCAAGTCCGCCCGGAGCAGATTGGCTCCCTGCATATTGGCCCGAGTGAGGTTGCTCTCGCCCAGTTGCGCTCCCTGAAGGCTGGCGCCACGGAGGTCGGCGTCCTGAAAGTTGGTCCCGACCAGATTGCAGAAGTGCAGGTCCGCGCCGCGCAGGTCCGCGCCCCGAAAATCCGTTCCGCTGAAATCCAGGTCTGACAGATTCGCCCAAGTTAAATTGAGGCCCTGGAGTTGGGAGATTGTGTACGATTCACCGGAATCATCGCGGGTGGTTCGCATCTCGTTCCAAGCGACCACATCCGAACACAGCAGATCCAGCCGACGCTGGCTCGTCATTTTACGAAAAAAATCCATGACCGCACTCCTGAACCGGTGCTTGCACAATCATGGTTATTCTACACTGCCTCATCGAAACCGCGCCGTGGCCCCGTGGGATGAATTCGCTGAAAACCGAGCGGGTCGAAGTCAGTAAACGAAGCAGGGGCGAAAATCTTCCGCCCCCGCTTGAATTGACTGGGATTTGAAATCCACGCCGCCAGCAAGTTGGCCTGGCCAACGTCTGACCGAATTAGGCTCCTAGTGGCCGCCGCAACCACATCCGCCGCCGCCACTGCCACAACCGCATCCACCACCACCGCAGCCACATCCGCCACTGCCACATCCGCCGCCGCCAGCGTACATCGGGTTGTTGATCACGAACCCGACGCGTCCGCCGAACTCTTCCACGTAATCGATGGTCGCCTCTTCCAGGAACGGAGCGCTGTCGGAATCGAGCAGGAACTCAACGCCTTCCATGCGCAGCACGGTGTCGTCAGGCTGGTGCTCCTTTTCCATGGTGAGCATGTACTGCAGGCCTTGCCCGGCGGGCATTGCCACTACGCGGAGGGCAGATTCGATTTCGTTCTCGCCCTCCATAACTTCCCTAAGTTTCTCGATGGCCAGAGGGGTGACATTCATCGTAGTCGCTCCTGATGCGGTTGGACACCGGAACTGGTGCGTCCCGGCATTGGTACCCATAATAGCCACAGCCTACCATGCAGCCGTCAAACCGTCAATTGAGAATGACCGACCCGGGCCTTTTCGGGGCCCGGGTCGAAACGATAATCGGGATTCGTCGACTGCGCTGGATAGGTCAGTCGTCCGCAGCCGCAACTGCCGGCTCGGCCAGACGGTTGTCCACCAACTCGCCGCTGCAAGCCGCGCCGTCCAGCAGGCCCCAGCGGACCATCCAGTGGTAGGTGTCCTCGACAATCTCGTCGGTGTACGGCGTGTTGTACGAGTACCGGATGCGCGGGAGGTGGAAGTCTTCCGGAGTGATGCCGCCGTGCTGCGCCGCGACCGCGGCGAACCGCGGCTCGTCGATCAGATAGTGCAGGTATTTGCGTTTGTCGGCGTTGATCCGGTTGACGGCATTGACGATGGCGCGGTTGATGGCCGCGAACGTCTCCTCGTCCATGTTATCGCTGGCATTTTCGGCGCCGAGGTAATGACCCTCGCAGACTGGGCGGCAGCCCAGTTTTTCCGCCAGTGTGATCCAGGGTTCCATGAGCGCGGCGGCTTCCACCTCGCCGTTCATCATGGCTTCAAAACGGAACTGGGGAGAGCCGTGATGGACCAGTTTTATCTTCTCCTCCGGCAGGTAACCCGACAGGAGACGCAGCGCCACATAATGGGAGCCGGCGTGGAACTGGACGGCCACCGGTTTGTTTCCCAGAGTGCCCGGATAGTAGTGAGGAGAATCGGGGCGAACCAGGATGGCCTGGCTGGCGACCGCGGAACGGAGGGCGATAATGCGGGCGCCCTGGTTGCTTTCATAGGCCCGACGGACCTGACCTTCTTCTCAAGCGCGGTAGATGGCGACCTGCGCCTCCTCGAAAGCCACGTGCCCCAGGATCGGGTTAACCTCATCGGGGTTTTCCGTTGGCGCGACTCGTCCGCTGTTTAGGGCCCTGACGAATTCCATGTCGATGCCCTCGGCCTCGAACAGTCCCTCGTCTTTCGCGACCAGCCAGGGCAGGCTGAAAACCACGCCGCTGATCTCGCTGACTACTTTTTTCATTGTTGCCGACTCCGTTGGATGAATTCGGATATTGCGGCGAGTGTAGCAAACGGCAAGCCCGCCGTCCATTGACCGTTCTGATGTTTCGGTCGGCGGCGGCGTAGAGCGCTACGCCAACGGCCAGCGGTAACGTCGCCGTTGCCCTCGAGGGCCGGCCGGTATCAAACGGAGGGGTCGCCTACTGCCTATCCCCTCGCGATTATTGCGTCGTTAATTGCCCGTTCCACTCGCCTGGCGAAATCTTCATCTCTGGTGCTGACGATGTTCATGTCGCCGGTGTTCGTTCCGACAAGCACATGGTAAAGCTGGTACCCGGGATGGATGAATACAAATGCAGCAACCAGACCAATAACCGCCACGACCGCTCCCACTATTAATCCTGCCATACCACCAATCACGAATCCCACCACTATTCCAATCAGCGCGCTGGCAGCCCATGCACAGTACATCAGGAATTGTATCCCTTGATTGGTCTCATCGCTGTACCGAAGTCGGCACGATGTTATGCTCGCCATTGCGTAGGTATCGCCATCTGACACCAATCGCGTCTGCGATATGACCAATCCGCCCTCAGCTAGCATCACGTTGTCCGGTCCTGCTCCTCGATTTTCCATAGTGCTTACTCCTTAAATGCATACGTTATCAATACATGCCACCGTTTTCGATGATATTCAGCCGGTTTACGCCGGCGTTCGATGGCTGCGGTCATTTTAAGCACATTTTTGATCAAATTCAATTGATTTTTCTAATCGATAGGCGGGTCTCGAAATCAAAAATTGATGGGGCAGTTCTCAATCCCCCGGTGCGCACCAAGAAAATGAGAGCCGACGTTCGCCTCCTGTGTGTCGGTCGGAACCCGTAATCGCCGGGCGTGGGCAGGCAACGGAGGGATGCAAATGCGCTGAGGGGTCCGACGGGCTCATCGTTCGACGGGCTCGGGATCAGCGGGGGAGCGGGGAATCTGGGTCAAGGCTGCCCAGCCCTGTGCATGGGTGTACCGCCGATAGGGGCAGGTTTGAAACCTGCCCCTAAATCCGCGGCGTGGCGTGGAGGGCGCTTATGCCATCGGCCAACGCGACCGGCGGCGCTGCCTGGCATACATCACCCGGCACGTACTCAGCTCAATCTGGCCGGCGATGGTCCTGGCATGCTGGTACGCCTCCATGAAGTTGGAGGTCAGGATGCCGGCCGGCAGCGCGAAGAGACCGATGCCCAGCAGTGCGATGAATCCGGCGATCACCCTCCCCGCCAGGGTTCCCGGCACCACCTCCAGCGAAGGCAGCGTGGTGAGGATCACCACCGAGGCCCAGAGCGACTCGCCGATGCTGCCGAACTGTTCGTGGTTGCCGCCGGGCAGGTTGGTTTCCGCGGCGTGCATCAGGTAACCGGCGGCCAGCCAGAACACGCCCAATGTGACCAGGACGCTGACCAACTGGGTCGACGAACGGAGCATCACGCGTCCCATCAGACGCATGGCGGGGAACCGCCGGCCGGTCATGATCAGGCGGGATATCAGGCGGAAGATCGGCAGGATTTCGACCTCCCCGATGATGATCATGACCACCAGGGTCGGCCAGATCGCTATGAAATCTATGATGGCCGCCGGGTTGGTGGTGGCGTACTTGAGCCTGGCGCGCCAACCGCCCTGCCGATAATCCCGGTGCCATACCATGCACCACAACCGGATGAGGTATTCGGCGGCGAACACACTGATGAAGACGAACTCCAGCTTGGTGTTGCCGATGGCAAGGTTGACCGCGCTGATCAACACCAGGCCGAAGATGGTGAAGTCCACCACCCGGGCCGGCCCGCCGTTGTCCGCCTCCAGCACATGGAACACCGCGTGCTGGAGGCGGACGTACGCGTTTCGGTCGGGCAACCGGCATTGCAGCAGGTTGATGCTGACGGGAATCACCGCCATGGTTGGTTCGAGTTGGAACGGGTTGCTGAGCCGGCAAAGACTACATGGCGGTGCGGCCACCGTCGATAACCAGTTCGCTGCCGGTCATGAATGACGCCTCGTCCGAAGCCAGGAACAGAACGCCGTAGGCGATGTCCTCGGCCTGTCCGAGCCGGCCGATGGGAGTGCGGTTAAGTCGATCCTCACGACCACCGGCGGCCAGCAGATCGGCGGTCATATCGGTCTCAATGGTGCCTGGGTGCACGCTGTTGCAGCGAATGCCGTCGACGGCGTGCTGGATAGCGGTGGACTTGGTGAACAGCCGCACCGCGCCCTTGGAGGCGGTGTATGCCGAGGAGATATGGTTGCCAACGAGGCCGGCGACGCTGGAGATGTTGACAATTGAGCCACCGCCGTTCCGCCGCAACTCGGGGATGGCGGCCTTGGTGCCCAGGAAAACGCCCTTGGCGTTGACGCTCATGGTGACGTCCCAGTTCTCGTTGGTGGTGTTCTCAACCCGTTCGGGCATATATACGCCCGCGTTGTTCACCAGGATGTCCAGCTTGCCGAACCGCTGCACGGCGGCGGCAACGGCGTCTTTCCAGGCCTGCTCGTCCGTCACGTCCAGATGTACGTAGAGGCATTCGCCGCCCAGTTCGTTGATTTCGGCTTCCACCTGCCGGCCCAGTTCGTCCCGGAGGTCGCCGATGACCACCTTGCAGCCCTCGCGAGCGAACATCCTGGCTTCCGTGGCGCCCATACCGCGAGCGCCGCCGCTGATCAGTGCCACCTTATTTTCCAGACGCATTTGCTAAACACCTCACTGGCGGTTTTCAATCGAGATTCTGGAGGTTGCGCCCATAGCGGGTGATGCGCAACCAGTCTTTATGACAGATAAATGTGCCAAGTCGCCCGAATATTATAAGCGACGTTTGGGCCGCACGCCCAAGATTGCGGCGCCGACGAGCAGACCCAACGCCGCGAAATCCGCTCCGTGGCTACCGGGACCCGCGGGTGCACCACAGGCTCCACCTGAGACTTCCTCCCTCACCACAAAACCGGTTGAGGGTGGCATACCCGATCCCAAGGCGATCAGATCATCCTCTGCATCGTGAATCGACGCGGTGCGTTCGCAGATTCCGGTTCGCCCACCCCGAACAAACACCAGGTAATCGCGTCCTTCCTCGAACACGAAGCCACACGAAGCTTCGGTGCGCACGGTCTCAACTGCCACCTCGGCTGGCACCTCGCCTTTCCATACCTCATCCACGTCGAATCGAACCATCACTGGATCGGCGCTGGTCCATCCAATCGGACTGCCGCCTACGGCCACATCGATAGCGGTGCCCTTGAACACCAACCCGGCCCGGTCAAAAGACTCCGTAAACGTATGGCTCACACACGAACATCCCGCCGGCGCCGCACCGAGATGCAACGGAAACGCAGCGGTGGTCATCAGGACCAGCAGGAACGTTGAACAGATCAGTATTTTTCGCATCAAAAGCTATCTCTTCCTCCGACCCACCAAGAACCAGGCCATGCCGGCCAACAACGCCAGGTGGGCGAAATCCATCGGGCCGCGGGCAGCGTTTCCGGTACTGCCGCAACTGCCTCCATCGCGCTGATCTCTGGCGGCCGGCTCGAGGACGGGCGCAGGAGTTGGCGGGACCGGAGTCGCGGACTCGGGCGGTTCGCCTGAACCCAACGCGGCGAAATCTCGCGCAGCGAGCCACACGGGGCGAGTTCGCATACATGATCCGGTGTATCCATCGTAGGCGTACACAACATACCAGTGGCCAACTGAGAATTCATACCCGCAGGAAATTCCGGAACGCTCCGTTTCAACCGTCATGGTCTCACTCAGGGGGCCTTTCCATACGCGTGAAACGCTGAATTCGACCAGTACCGGGTCAGACGTAGAGATTTTCTCCGGATGGCGTTGGACAATCGTCATCGCGGCGACTCTCCCGAAAAACACCGCGTCGGCCTTCCTGAGCGCATTCTTTGGTGAGTCGGACCCAGCGCACGAGCAGGCATGGACCGGTTCAGTAAGGGCGAGCGACACCAGGGTGACCAGGATGACCGCACCCACGATAGATCCGAAGGCGGCAGGCGTTGATCTCACCGTGGCGGCACTCCAGGAATGGGCACCGACGGCTATTGGGCAAACAGACCGCCGTCAATCACCAGCTCGCTACCGGTCATGAAGGATGATTCGTCGGACGCGAGGAACAGCACCCCGTAAGCCACGTCCTCGGCCTGGCCGACGCGTCCGATGGGGGTGCGGTCCAGCGACGCCTGCCGCGCCGCGTCGTCGCGGAGCAACGTGGGGGTAGTCATGGGGGTCTCGATGATGCCCGGGTGCACGGAGTTGCAGCGGATGCCCTCGGCGGCGTATTGGATTGCGGTGGACTTGGTGAACAGGCGGACGGCTCCCTTGGTCGCGCCGTAGGCGGGGGCGCGCCAACTGCCGATGAGTCCGGCGACGCTGGAAATATTGATGATGGAGCCGCCGCCAGCCTTCCGCATTTCAGGGATGGCGGCCTTGGTGCCGAGGAACACGCCCTTGGCGTTGATGTCAAAGATGTTGTCCCACAACTCTTCGGTGGTGTCCTCGATACCGACCTGCCGGTAGATGCCGGCGTTGTTGACCAGGATATCCAGCTTGCCGAACCGCTCGACTGCGGTGTTGACGGCAGCGCTCCATTCGTCCTCGCTGGTCACGTCCAGCCGGACGAAAACGCACTCGCCACCGGTTTCGTTGATTTCGGCCTCAAGCTGGCGGCCCTCGTCCTCCAGAACGTCGGCGATGACGACCTTGCAGCCCTCACTGGCGAAGATGCGGGCTTCGGCGGCGCCCTGTCCGCGCGAACCGCCGCTGATCAGGGCAACCTTGTTTTCCAGACGCATAACTCATACCTCGCATTCGGCGCAACATCCCCGGAGGACGTTGGCGCGGGAAATCTGAACCAATCGGTGGGCACGATTGTAGCCCAGCGCTTTGGGCAGTCAAGCGCGCTGCTGCCGCGTTACTGCGGAATCGGGCCACGCTCCGCGCGCTGCGGTGGGCAGAAACCGCAACTGGGCTATACTAATGTGCCCACAGTATTGCCAAGGGGTGGTTTCCGGGCCCACCTGGCCCACCGTCCTTGATGACGGGAAAACCGTTCCGGGGAAAACATCGAAACTCAGACGGCGCGAGTCCAGCAGCGAGAGGTGAACAAAGCATGGTTCATGGCCGTGCTTGCGCTCACCGTTTTTGCGACCATCAGCGCAACTCTGATTGTTCCGCCGCTGCTGGTGGAAATCGCGACCGATTTGGATATATCGGTGGCCGTCGCGGGGCAGTTGGCCACCGCGACCTTTGCGGCGTGGGCGATCATGGGTGTTTCCGGTGGGCCATTGTCCGACTCATTCGGTCGCAGACCCGTAGCGATGGTCTGCCTGGCGGTTTTGTCGGCATCAGTACTGGCATCGGCGTTCGCACCGAATTTCGAAACGCTGGTGGCGCTGCGGGTTCTGACGGGCCTCGGCGGTGGCGCGCTCCCTCCCAACATTATCGGGGCGGTCGCCGACGTAATCTCCCCGGCAAGGCGGGGCAGGACAGTCGCGGCGTTGCTGGCCATTCAAGGGCTGGCGTCGGGCATCAGCATCCCGTTGGTCGCGCTGTTGGCGGACGTGGGCGGTTGGCGTTTTGCCTTCATAGTCTACGGCTTGATACTGGTCGCCGCGCTCGTTGCAAACTGGCTCTGGCTCCCGAAGGGGCAAAGCGAGCGAGTCCGCACCTGGGCATTCTTCTCCAGATATTTATCGCTGGTGTCAATGCGATTTTTCCGTGTCGCCATGGCGGTGAACATTACGCAACGCATCGCTTTCTGGGGGACGATCAGCTTCTTCGCCGCCTACCTGATCAGCACCTTTGAATTGAGCGTCGGCTATGTGGCGCTACCATTGGCGATAGCGGCGGCAGGGCAAATGATTGGAAGCTACGCCGCATCGTTCGTCGTCAACCACAGGCAGCGCGCGTTCTTCATCGCTGCCTCGACAGCAATCGGGGGAGTCTGCGCCTTTCTGCTCTTCACCATGGGGCTGGGACTCTGGGCGTCGGTAGCTTTGGCGGCGGTCGGAACGGGCCTGATGAGCATGACTTTCCCGGTCCTGGTCGCGGCCAGTACGGAGTATTCGGGAGAATCCAAGGCCACCGGAGTGGGTCTCATGGGTTTCAGCAACCAGGCCGGAGGCGCGCTGGGCGCCGGGATAGCGGGCGCGTTGTTGGCGACCACCGGTTACGTGGGAGTTGGATACATGTGCCTGGTCGCAGTGATCGTCAGCGCGCTGCTGACGGGGCTCTTCGGTCGGCAGTTCGGAGAATCGGCAAGCCAGAGCCGAGGATAGGCCGGCGGCCACAGGCACAGATGGCACCGCGCCGCTTTTGTCCAACCTGTATTGCCGTATGAGCGGTTCCAGAGCCATGCCACTGCAAGAAGATGGGGTGATTGAAACCTTGGAGGTAAGGGCGTCAAGGGTTGGGTAACGTTGGTGGCAGGCGGGGCATGGCTCGCCCTTGAAGCGGCCGAGGGCGGCGGGGATCGGCGCGTGGGAGTTTTGGATACCGGCCCCGCGGGGGGTGCCGGGCAAGACGGTGATTGAATGGTCTTGGGGGGCATGTTTGATGGGTGGGCTATACTGTTGGTCCGCCAGTATTATCGAATGCCACTGTTGCCAGTCAGATCGCGCTTAGGGGCATTGTGGTGCGTGATTCAGCGTACGAACACGGCATGGAAACTGAACCGTCCCCGCGCCGGGGGCAATCTCGCCGGACGAAAGAGGAACAGACCGCATCGAGACGCAAGCAGCGCAAGCCGGGAGCAAAGAGGTAAACAAGGCATGGTTCATGGCCGTGCAGGCGATCACCGTTTTTGCGACGATAAGCGCGATCCTGATCGTACCGCCTCTGCTGGTGGAAATCGCCACCGACCTCGACATCTCGGTGGCCGTTGCCGGGCAGCTGGCGACCGCGACCTTTGCGGCGTGGGCGATCATGGGTGTTTCCGGTGGGCCTTTGTCCGATTCGTTCGGGCGTCGGCCGGTGGCCCTGGTGAGCCTGGCGGTGCTCTCGCTGTCGATGCTGGGCTGCGCGTTTGCGCCCAACCTGGAAACGTTGATGCTGATGCGAATCCTGACCGGCCTGGGCGGGGGAGTGATTCCCCCCAACATCGTGGGGTCGGTGTCGGACGTGATTTCGCCGGCCAGGCGAGCCCGGGCCGTGAGCGCGCTGCTGTCGATCCAGGGCCTGGCGGCGGCCATCAGCGTACCGCTGGTTGCGGTGCTGGCCGATGTGGGCGGCTGGCAGTTTGCCTTTATCCTGTACGGTAGCGTGCTGGTGGTAGCGCTGGCGGCCAACTTCCTGTGGCTCCCCAAGGAGCAGGGACAGCGGGTCCGGAATTTCGCGTACTTCTCCAGATACAAGGCGCTGGTGTCGCAGCGGTTTTTCCGCGTGGCAGTGGCGGTGAACGTGTCACAGAGGATCGCCTTTTGGGGGAGTATCAGTTTCTTCGCGGCCTACCTGATACATACTTACGACCTGAGCGTGGGCTTCGTGGCCCTGCCGCTGGCGATCACCTCGATTGGGCAGATGGCTGGCACCTACTGCGCATCCTATGTGGCGAACCGGAAGTACCGCGCGCTGGTCATCGCGGGCTGTGGCATCGCCGGCGGAGTGTTCGGGTTCGTGGTGTTTTCGGTGGAGATGGGGATGTGGGCGACGGTGGCCGTTGCGGCGGCCAGCACAGGCATGCTGAGCGTGACGTTCCCAATCCTCATAGCCGCCAGCACCGAGTATTCCGGCGAGTCCAAGGCGACCGGCGTTGGCCTGATGGGTTTCAGCAACCAGGGCGGCGGCATGCTGGGCGCTGCCATAGCGGGAGCGCTGCTGGCGAACGTGGGCTACATGGGCATCGGCTACATGTGCGTCGGCGCAACGGTCGTCAGCGCGCTGCTGACCAGCCTGTTCGGCCGGCAGTTTGGGGAGTCAGCCGGTCAGGCGAAATCATAAGCAGCGGCCTCAGCATCCGAAAAGCCAGCGTGCTGCTGGCACGACTAACCGAATGGGCAATCGCGACCGGACTCCGGGCGGGGTTCTCCACGAGTCGCGCTGCTGTAAAATATGGCGATGCTCGCGATGCTATGTACTTCCGGTGTCTTGCCCAGCCCTCGATCATCCCAGCGATTCAACGCCGCCTGTGTGTTGGCGCTGCTCGGATTATCGATCTTACTGGTCGGTTGTGCCTCCGGCGAACCGGCGGCGGATTTCACGCTGACGTCCTTCGATGGAGAGGAGTTCCGCCTTTCGGAGCAACGCGGAAACGCGGTGGTGATCAATTTCTGGTATCCGTCGTGCCCGCCGTGCCGCGACGAGATGCCGGCTTTTCAGGATGCTTGGGAAAAGTACCAGGGGCGCAATGTGCGTTTCATTGGGTTGTTCGTGCCCCAGGGCTTCGACACCGAGGAATCGGCGCGTGAGTTCGTGGAGGAGTTGGGGTTGACCTTCACGTTCGCGACTGATGTACGCGCGGGAGTGGCGCAGGCATACTCCGTACAATATTTCCCAACCACGTACTTCATCGATCAGGGCGGCCGGGTGCACCTCATGGAGATCAGTCGCATGGACGTGGACCGACTCACCGAGATACTGGACGACATGCTGGGCTGATGGATGTGCTGGGTATCATCCTGCTGCTAATCCGCTGGGCGCACGCGCTGGCGGCGGTGGCATGGATTGGCGGCAGCCTGTTCATGCTGCTGGCCGCTCGTCCCGCGCTGCGAAACGCTGATCCTCAAGGACTGGTGGGGCGTGCGCTGGCGGTGGAGTTCCGGCCCGTGGTCACCACCGCGATTGCGGTTTTGATCGTGAGCGGCGTTATCCTGACGGTGGACCGTCTCACGTCCGACGCTGCCGGCATCGCCTACACCGCCGTGTTGGTCGCCAAGATCGTGCTGGCGGTGTACGCTTTTGGGGTCGCGTGGCTGCTGCCGAGGCGCCGGGAGCAACGGGCCGGAGGCATTCGCCGCGCGCTGGCCGGGCCGGTGGCTCTCACAGTTGTCGGCATTATCGTCATCGGTCTGGCCGATGTGCTCACCTGGCTGTTTGAGCGCGGCCTGGTCGGCTGAAAGATCGGGGAGAAATACATGAAAACCGACCTGCTGGAAATCATCGCTTGCCCGGTGTGCAAAGGGGAACTGACCCTTGATGCGGACGAGATCGCCCCTGAGGGCGCGGTCGACGCCGGCGAAGTGTTGACCGGCACTCTCACGTGCTCAGCATGCGACGAGCGTTATCCAATCACCGGCGGCATCCCGAACCTGCTGCCGCCGGAGTTGCGGGACGCGGAGATTGCGGCCGGCCGCTAGCGGTTGTTGAACTGCTCCTGCCGCTGTTCCAACAACCGGATGATGCTTTCCGCCATCCGGTCGTCCACCGAGTTTCGCTCAAGGTTCGCCGTCGCTTCGGTGAGGTTGGCAGAGGCCGCGCTGAGGTTGGCAGAGGTCTCCACCAGGTTGAGAACGGCCTCATCGGACGAGCCGGCAAGGCTCTCAGCGGACACCGCCATCGCTGCGCTGACCCGTTCCAGGTTCTGCATCGTGGCCCTCAACGACGGATACAACGACACCAGCAGCACGACCACCACCAGAATGCCGGCCGCCAATGCAAACAACGCGGAGATCCCGGCTATGGTCCTGGTGCGCTGCAGCGCTGACGGGTCGGTGGTTGATTCAACGACGGGTGTCGCTTCTGGTTCGGTCATGGTGTTTCCTGCTCCGGTGCGTTAACGCAATGTAGGGGCAGGTTTGAAACCCGCCCCTACGGTGCGCATTGGTGTGAGTTGTATCAGCCGCCCGTGAGGATGGCTGCGACCTCGGTAGCCAGACCCTCGGCGCGTTCGCGCAGAGCCGGGCGATCCAGGTTCTCGATCGGGTGCTGGGTGAAAATCGTGGGGTAGTCTTCGGCGCCCCACATCCTGGCCATTCCCTGGGCCGTGGGTATGAACCGGTCGGTGCAAATGGTGGCGGAGGGGAGGCCTGCCTTCTCAACGTGGATTCCGTCGTGCACACTGCACGCGCTGCAGCTTCCTCAATCTCCGATGGCAACCACCACCGAATCGACGTTGGCGACCACCTCCTCCAATTCCTGCGGGTCGGCGGGACGCGACGCGCTGGGCTTGCGGAGCCAGCGGATCTCGCGGATCTCATAGCGGTTGCGGAGCACCTCGGCCAACTCTTCCAGCAGGACGTCGGCGTTGCGCTTGCTGTCATCGATCAGGCCGACGCGGGTGCCGGCCAGCGAGGGCAGGCGAGGCGCGCCATCAAAGGGCGCGATGATCGGCTCAGTGACCGGGTTGACCAGGGTGTACTGTTGGGTTGTCATGCTTTGCACCTCCAGGAATGCCCAATTCTTGAGGCAGGGGCGGACGGGTTCGCCCCTACGGGATTTGAATGGCTTTGGTTACGGCGGTTGAGCCAACTTTGGGTCCCCAACTGGGGATGACTGACGCCATGTTGGATTCCTCGCCGCCGGCGAATACTACCAGAATGTCCTCCGGTTCCGGAATCAGCGAAACCATGGCGGCTTCGTCGCCGGCCTCCACGTCGCCGGGCAATACCAGCGCCCGCTTGAGGTCGGCAACCGAGCGGTGGATGTTGGCATGGAGGTACTCGCGGATGCGATCCTTGGTCCAATCCCGCCACAGATTGCTGTTGCCGGCGAATGTTACCACAATCTGGCCCTGGCGGATTCCGACGGAGACGTCGCCCACCGAGCCTGACGTGGACATGGAGGTTCCCAGCGTGGAGGCCACGTCGGCCATGGTGTAGAGGATGGCCTCGGGGCGGCCCACGGCGCGTATCTGGCGCGGGCTTTCACCGGCAAAGACCGTTACGGTGCTGTCGCTGGCGTTGAATCCCCGGTCCACGTGCAGAGGCATCCAGTGGGTCTCGCCCTCGGCCTCGGCAATGCAGTAGGTGTATTTGCCGGGATGGCCGATGACGCTGCGGTCGAACAGGCCGGGGATCGCGGCGCAGGCGTTCATCAGGATCAGGCGGACGGAACGGCCGATGGTGCCGTTGGCGCGGTTCCCGGGGCCGAACAGGTTATTGCGGCTGTTGAGGCCGATCTGGTCGCGGATGGGTCCGTTGACGATGCACAGAACGGCTGAACCGCCCATGCTGGACGACGGGCCGACCAGGTTGAATGTGGGGTCAAGCATGGCCTCCGTGGCGGCGAGAACGACGGGGAAGTATTCAGGAATACAGCCGGCCATGACGGCGTTGGCGGCCGCCTTTTCCACGGTGATGACGCGGCGGCGCTCCGGCAGTTCGCCCAGCACCTCATCCGGCGCCCGTCCAGCATAGCCGATGAACTCGGCGACGCGGCCGATGGTGGGCGGCACGATGGGCAGGCCGTCGCCCCAACCCAGTTCGTAACCTTTCTCGATGGCCGAAAGGGCGTCATCCCATGAAGTGGTGGTAATGTCGGTAAAAGTGGTGGTCAATTTGTTTGCCTCTGGGTGGTGGTCAATTGTGTGGCGATGTTCAACAGGCGGTCCACGAAAGCGTACGTTCGCTGCTGCCAACTCGTCAATTCTGCTACCGTCAGAAATCCCTGGTCGGCGTCGGCGTGTATTTTCATAGCCACGTTTAGCGCATCGCCCAGTTGCTCTTCATCGTGTTCCGCTGCCAGACGCCGAACGATGGCCCTCTTGTGTTGATACTTGCCATGGTCCTCGCCGGTAGCAATCCCGATCGTGCTGATGGAATGCTTAACCGCTAGCCACAGGATGTCGGACGCCGGCCGCAGTGTGCCGTTTGCAATGAGCCGCCGGCTGATTTCCAGGCAGTCCAATGCCTCGCTGGAATGCTCCTCGGCGGTCAGCACTGCGTGGCGCCATCCAAAAGGTCTTGCATACAGTCGGCGAATTCAGTTGCAGCAGGTCGGCAGAACAGGAACTCTTCCAATTCCATATAGTCGTGGCTGGCATTATCGCGGAATGAGCTCGCGGCGCCGTACTTGAGCAGGATCGCGCCTTTGGCCTTTTCCTGCTCATCCAGAACCTTAATTGATTCGAAAATATCAGAGTCGGTTTCGTGGGGCAGACCGCGGTGTTTGAGCGTCAGCACGGCGGCGAGGCGCACGGCGGCCCCCAGTTCCGCAGAGCTCTTGACGGTGTCGGAAACCATCAACTCCCGGTCGGCGGCGTCCAGGTGCGCCTTGACCTGCCGGTTGATCCTGACGGTCTGGTCGGTGTCTGCAGTCGCCATGATGCGTGCTCCGGGTCCGTGTCTTATGGTGGGCGATTGGTCGTTACGATTTTATCACCCGCCAACGAATAGGGGCGAATGATGATTCGCCCCTACATGGTCGGAATGGCAGTCAGCAACTACGCCTTGGCGTACTTGGAGAAGCTGCGCAGTTCCTTCGGCGGGTCCATGTGGCTGCCGCGGATGGTGTAGGACACCTCGGAGACGTACACGGCGCCGGTGCTGTCCACAGCGATGCCGTGGGGAGCGATGAACTGGCCGGGGCCCTCGCCCTCTTAAGGCGCGCCGAACACGCAGACGCGGTTGCCGTCGGGATCGTAGATGGTTACGCGATGGCCCAGGCCCGGCGCATCGTCGACTCCGCCCATGCCGTTGAGCTCACCGACATAGATGTGGCCGCCCCAGTACACCATGGCGTCCGGTCGGTGGATATTGCTCCACATGGTCAGGAAGTTGCCATCGGTGTCGAACAGTTGGATGCGGTGGCACTCGCGGTCCACGACATACACCCGCTCTTCCTCGTCGAAGGCGATGTTGTGGGGCCGGATGAACTGGCCGGCATCTATGCCCGGCTCGCCCCACGAGAACTTGTACTCGCCTTCCGCGGTGTACACATGGATGCGGGAGTTGCCGTATCCATCGGAGATGTAGATGTCCCCGTTGCTGGGCCGGATGGCTGCCGACGTGGGCCGGTTGAATGGCTGGCCGCTCCAGCGCGGGGCCGGATGGTTCTTCTCGCCAATCTCCATCAGCTTCTCGCCGGTGACGCTGAACTTCTGGATGGTGTGAATGCCATCGTCGGCCGCCAGCAGAGTGTCGTCGGCCTCGCTGTAGTACAGGCCGTGGGTCCGGTTTTCGCTGAAGTGGCCCTGCCCGAAGGAACGCTCGAAATTGCCGTCCTTGTCGAAGACCATGATGGGATGCTCGCCGCGAGTGAGGATGAACACGCGGTCATTGCCGTCCACCGCCACGCCGGGGCACTCCAGCAGTCGCATCCCGTCCGGCAGCTTCAGCCAGTTATCGACGAAGGTATATTGAAAATCTCCCTGCCCATAAGTCTCAGGCATGATTCTTCTCCCTGTTCAAAGTGTGTAGTGATTTTGATGCACGGTGGTTATCTTACTTGCCGCCGCGCTACTGGGCAACACATCCGCCATCGATGACGAGCTCAGCACCGGTGACGAAGGATGCCTCGTCGGACGCCAGGTACAACACGCCGTAGGCGACCTCGATGGGATGCGCGCGGCGGCCCAGCGGAACCAGCGCCAGTCGTTGCGCTGCCACCTCGGGGTCGTCGTAGGTGGACGCGCTCATGGGCGTCATGATCGGCCCGGGATGCACCGAGTTGCAGCGGATGCCCTCCCGCGCATACTGGATAGCCGTGGCCTTGGTGAACAGGCGCACCGCCCCCTTGGACGCGTTGTAGGGATGGGACCGCGACCAGGCTCCTGAAAGGCCGGCAATGGACGAAATGTTGACTATGGAGCCGCCGCCGGCCCGACGCATCGCAGGTATAGCCGCCTTCGTGCCGAGGAATACGCCCTTGGAGTTGATGTCCATGACGCGGTCCCACTGCTCTTCGCTGGTGTCCTCCAGCGAGATGTTGCGCGCGCCGCCCTCCACGGAGATGCTGATGCCGGCGTTGTTGACCAGGATATCGACCTTGCCGTAGCGCTGCTCGGCCAGGGCAACGATGGCGTCCCAGTCGGATTCGCTCGTTACGTCGAGGTGAGTGTAGGCGACGTCGAGTCCTTCGGCGCTGCAGTCGGTCTCGACCTGCTGGCCCAGATCGTCGAGGATGTCGCCGATGACGACCTGGGCGCCTTCTTTCGCAAACAGATTGGCTTCCTCAGCGCCCATGCCGCGTGCGCCGCCGCTGATTATCGCTACCTTGCCGTCGAGTCGGCCCATGATTTGCTCCTATATTTGTCCGGCGAATCAATTCGCCGGCAGGTTTTCGTCGATGATGGCTTGGAGTTGGTCCACGAGCGGCGGCAGGTGGTCCTGGATGATGCGCCACAATACGTCGAGATCAACCGTATCGTATCCGTGGATGAGGACATTTCGCAGGTCGGTGGTGTCCTGCCAAGGCACTTGGGGATACCGGGCACGAAAGTGATCAGGTACCCGTCGCGCGGCTTCGCCGATTACTTCCATCCATCTAATGAGTGCCGCTTCAAGGATCTCATCAGCATCGATATCAGATCGAGAGCGAACGTTCATCGTTGTCAAAACGCGCTGAGCGTTGTCCCGCATCTGCTGTACGGCCACCAGTGGATCACGACGCGACATAGATTTCCTCCGCCTCGTCGAGCACCTCCTGCCGGAAATAAGGACTGAGTGATGCTGCGGTGTGCATGTCCACCTCTCGACCCAACATAGTCGTTAATTCCCTCCGCATCCGAAAAAACTCAAACCCGCCGGCATGGCCTGGTTCATACTCCACAAGCACATCCACGTCGCTTTGCGGTGTGAAGTCGTCGCGGATCACGGAACCGAACAACGCCATGCGCCGCACTCGGTGCCGACGGCAGATCTCAGCGATCTCTTCGTGGGGTATTTCGATACGTGCCGCCACTCTGCTTTCACTGAGCCAGGCCGTTCAGTTGTCGCCCATGAACATCCCGACGACGTTGCCCTCGGTGTCGCGGAAGTTGGCGAAGCAGCCTATGCCGGGGATCTCCGTGCGTGGGGTTACTATTTCGCATCCGGCGTCGGATACCTTCTGGATGTAGGCATCGAGGTCGTCAACCCCGATGATGATCAGCGTGCCTCCGTTGTTGTACGTGTCGGCGCGTGCGGTGAGTGCGCCGCCGATGCCGTCGGGCTCGTCATCGCCGCCGGTCTGCTGTAGGTAATACGGCTGGTCGCCAAACTGAGAAGACTGCCATCCGAACACGTCCGCATAGAATTTGTTGGCGCGTTCGGCGTCGTCAAAGGGAAGTTCAAAGTGTATGACCTTGGGCATTGTTCCTCCTGGTGTCGGAATCGGTTGGTTGGTCGGATTCAATATAGATGATGACGGGGTTTGACTGCCACTCATCGGCAGTCAAAGAGAACGTGAGAGTGTCCCACCACCGGCCCTTGAAGTATTCGGCCTGGGGCAATCGCTGCTCAAGGCGGAACCCCAGTCGTTCCAGCACCCGCGCCGATGCCGCGTTTTCGGCGATACACCACGACGTGATGCGTTGCAGCCCGAGATGATCGTACCCGAACTGCGCCATTGCGGCCGCAGCTTCGGTGGCGTAGCCCTGACCCCAGCAGTTGGGGTTCAGCTCGTAGCCGATTTCCGCCTGGTGGTCATTTTCGGAGTTGCGCCGGATGCCACAGTTGCCGATCAGTCGCCTGTCGCATAACCGTTCGATTGCCAGTTGAAACCGGCAGCGGGGCCTTTCATCCTGCCAGTCCAGGAACATACGCACGAAGTCGCGAGCATCGTCCTCGGTGCGATCCGTCCACGGGTAATAGCGCAAATAGCGAGGGTCGCGCTGGTAATCCAGCACGGCCCTCCAATCGTCGGGAGCGAACTCGCGCAGGCGGAGCCGCTCGGTGATTATTTGCATCGGCTGCCCGATCAGGCGATGGCTGAGGAACCCTCTCCCTTCAGGTAGTCGGCGGTGCGCAACGCCAACGCCTGTATGGTCGTCGTCGGGTTGATGCACGCGCCGGTGGTGAAGATGCTGCCGTCGATGATGAACAGGTTGGGCACGTCGTGGGCGCGGCCCCAGCGATCCACCACCGAGCGGGCGGGATCGGTTCCCATGCGGGCGGTGCCCAGCAGGTGCCAGCCGGCGTTGCGGCGCAGCCGGGACGAGATCACACGCTTTGCGCCGGCAGCTTCCAGCACCTCAGTCGCACGGGCGATGCCGTGGTCGAGGATGGCCCAAGTGTTGTCGCTCACGGTGTAGTCGATCTTGGGCGCGGGTATGCCGTCGCCGTCAGTGAGACTCGGGTCTAGTGAGACCCGGTTGTGCTCCTCGGGCAAATCCTCGGTCATGATGACGATGCCCATCTGGTGCTGGAACCGCTCGGCGAAATCCTGGTGGTGTCCGTCGCCCCACTGCACCTGCTGGCCGACCAGTCCGCCCAAGGCGAGCTGAAGCGGAGCGCCGCCCACGTTGGAGATCTGCATATCGTAGCCGCGCACGAAGCCGCGCCGCACGTCGGTCTCGTAGAATTCCTGGCTGAGCATCGACGAACCACGCGGGCCGCTGTCGGGACCCATGTCTTCTTCGAACAGGCCGAGCACATAGCCGCACGGGTGGTGCATCAGATTCCTGCCGACCTGCCCGCTGCTGTTGGCGAGGCCGTCGGGGAACAGGGCGCTCTTGGAATTGAGCAACAATCGCGAAGTGCCGATGCCGTTGCAGGCCAGCACGACCACCTTGGCGTACTGCGCTTGCAGGTTGCCGTTGTGATCGTAGTAGGCGGCTCCGGTGGCCCGACCGGTCTCGTCCACCAGGATTTCGCGAACGCGGGCGTGGGTGATGAGACGCGCGCCCTGTTTCAAAGCGCCGGGCCAGAATATTATGTCGCTGCTGGACGGCGAACGCAGGTACTCGCCCACGTCCGCCTGTCGCCCGTCGTATTGGGCGGAGGCGACGGCGTTATCCGACGACCACCAGTGCCAGCCCAGCTTGTTGAAGGCGCGGGCCAGCATCTCGCCGCCCGGTCCGATGGGCAGCGGGGGAGTCGGGCGTGCCGGCTTGGGCGGGTACGCCGTGTCGCCCTGCAAACCGCTGACGCCGTGGGCACGGTCGTTCTGGTCGTAGTAGGGCTCAAGCTCGAAGTAGTCCATGGGCCAGTCGTCAGCGACGCCGTCCAGGGACTTGAGGCGGAAGTCCGACGGATGGAACCGGGGGAAGTGGGAGCACCAGTGGATGGTGCTGCCGCCCACGGCGTTGTACATGTACGGCGCGATGGGGGTGTCATCCTCGTTGACCGGATAGTCCTCGGGCAAACCGCGGAAGTTGGGGTTCGGATGGAAATCGGTCTGCCAGTGCAGTTGCGCCTGCGGTTCGCTGACCGGGAAGGCATTCAGCGGTACCCAGCCGCCCTGCTCCAGGCACACCACCTTGACGCCGGCCTGCGTCAGGCTCCAGGTGAAGGCTCCGCCGGAGGCGCCGGCCCCGATGACCAGGACGTCGGCGATGTCGTGTTTGCTGCCCATATGTGTTTGCTCCTAACTGTTAGATCACCGTTCCATCAAAGCAATGTGGGAAACGCTAGCTGGAACCGGCATCCTGGATCATCGCCCTAAGTCCGCTTCCAATTGCCGAATACGTTCTTGCGCCTCGGACAACGCTGCTTCTAATTCCGACGGGTTCATCAGGAACGCATCGGCTCCCGGATCGTAGAACCGCAGGTTGCCAGCGTCCCAGCACAGGTAGAGGCCCAACGCTTCGCTGAAACCCGACAACATACCGCTCATCGGTCCGGGACGGTCTTCAGCCAGAGGTATCGCCTCATACTGGCCATCCACCAGCCTGTCCCCGGCCATCGGCACGTCATGATACTGGCCGCCGGTATGGTCAAACCGCCAATATTCCGCGACGCCGTAATGTGCATACCCGAACCGCTTGCGAGTGTAGTCGGCCTGTCCGGTCCTCCGCGAGGCCACCTCCAGCACGAAGTCAGGCGGTTTCCCCACTTCGTCAATCACATAGCCGTTACGCTGGGTGATGGCGTCAGGATCAACGTCAAAGGCAACCACGCAATCGGGCACCAGCCAGCCATCGTGGCTACGGGTGTCATAACAGAGGAAACCCTCGCCGCTGATCAGCGTACCCGGTCGCGATGCGAAATGAGCCATGAGCGTCGATGCGGCATTGGCGATGTGGGCGTACTGCTGCATATCCGGAGCCCTCGGCGGGTCAGGCAACTCCACCGGAGGGTCAAGTTTGCCGGTCACGTCCGGTGGGGCGACGGGCTTGGCGATAGTCATAACGGCCCTCGTCAATGCTGTTGGCGGCAGGGGCGAATAATTATTCGCCCCCAACCAAATCCTACGATCCGAAGGTGCCTACTTGCGCTCGAACACGGCTGCCACGCCCTGGCCGCCGCCGACGCACATGGTCTCCAGGCCCCACTGGGCGTCCTGCCTTTCCATCTCGTGGAGCATGGTGGCGAGGATGCGCGCGCCGGTGGCCGCGATGGGATGACCCAGCGAGATGCCGGAGCCGTTGACGTTCAGGTGGTCTTCGTTGGGCAGTTGCCACTCGCGCAGCACCGCCAGCACCTGGGCGGCGAAGGCTTCGTTGAGTTCGATCAGGTCCATGTCGCCCAGCGTCATGCCGATCTTGTCCATCACCTTGTTGACCGCCGGCACGGGACCGATGCCCATGGTGGCGGGATGGCAGCCGGTGACGGCCCAGCCGCGCAGGTAGGCCATGGGCGTCAGGCCCAGTTCCTCCAGCTTGTCCTCGGCGACTACGAGGCACACGGAGGCGGCGTCGTTCTGGCTGCTGGCGTTGCCGGCGGTGACGACGCCATCGCGCATCACGGGACGCAGGCGGCCCAGGACTTCCATGGTGGTGTCGCCGCGCGGGCCCTCGTCGGCGTCGAAGATCTTGGGGTCGCCGCGACGCTGGGGGATGCTCACGGGGACGATCTCGTCGGCGAACCTGCCGGAGTCGCGGGCAGCGACGGCACGCTGGTGGCTGCGCAGGGCGTACTCGTCCTGCTCCTCGCGGGGGATTTCATACTGCCGGGCCAGGTTCTCGGCGGTCTCGACCATGCCGCCGGGGATCTCGCCGAAGCGTTCGTCCGGCGCGATGGTGACGCGGGCGCGAGCCAGCCGGTCGTGGAATGTGACGGAGCCGAAACGCGCGCCCCAACGGGACTCGTTGCTGTAGAACTCTGCGCTGCTCATGCTCTCGGCGCCGCCGGCGATCACCACGTCGGCGTTGTCGGTCTGGATCAGCATGGACGCGTTGAGGATGGCCTGGAGGCCCGAGGAGCAGCGGCGGTCCAACTGGTAGCCTGGCACCTCGATGGGCAGGCCCGCCTTGAGACTGGCCAACCGTCCGATGGCTGGGTTCTCGCCGGACGGGTACCCGTGGCCCAGGATGACGTCGTCCACCTTGGACGGGTCAACGCCGCTGCGTTCCAGCGCGGCCTGGATCACCGTGGACGCCAACTCAGCGGCCGGAACATCGCGCAGCGCGCCGCCGAAATTGCCGACGGCGGTGCGGACGGGCGCAACTATGGCTACTCCTCTCATAACGACACTCCTTAATCCGCCCGATGCGGACGCTCGATGTAACAGCAAAATTGTGGCGGTATGATACTCGCTGCCCGTCCCGGTGTAAAACCAGCACCGCGTGTCAAACGTCGTCCATAAGGACACCTTTCGCCGACGCGTTCATGCTGCTCTTGTCCTGCAATGGGACGCGACACCCCTATGCTACAATCGAACTCGGCGACACGCCGCCGTGGGGGCTTAGCTCAGTGGGAGAGCACCTGCTTTGCAAGCAGGGGGTCAGGGGTTCGAATCCCCTAGCCTCCACCATATAACGAGTTGTTCGCGCCTTTGGCATGACCAGCAATTCTAAAGCTTAGTATCGCCCAGGTATTGTCGAAATAACCGGGTCCACCTCAGCTTCAACGCAGGCGGCACACGGAGACACTAATGGGTGTCAAGCGCCGCTCTTTATATCGAAGAACTGAGGGGCTTGAATTCTTCGGCATTGCGACAACCCAAGAAACAAGACGGTTGTCTAGATCAGACTTCGCGGAGGATTGTTCAGAGCAATGAAGGATGCTTATCACTGTGAAGAGTCGTCCGGCGAGCAGGAAAAACCTATGACAGAAGGATATGAGGCCAGTACCCCTACGAATTCGGATGTCAAGCCAACAGCTCTCGGGTTACTGATGGAAGCCAAGGGGGGCGCTGGGAAACTGGTGCGGGCATACGCCGCGAAGGACGACGAAGAAGATGATTGGTTAGAGTCGTGGTTCTTGAATAGGACGCAGCTTCATTGCGCTTCCCATATCCCTGAAGATGAACGCGTTGTCCCGATCGAGTTGGAAGCCACTCATGCCCCAAAGTTGGACCAGCGACCAAGGCTGCGTCTTGTCTCAATCAGGCCGCACTATTTTAGGGGATACAAGGCTCTGCCTGGATCCATTGATGTCACAGGCAGCCTAATAGTCATCGAAGGGAAGAACAGTAGTGGCAAGACCAGTCTTGCCGAGGCCCTCGAATTCCTCTTCCAAGGTTCCCTGTCGCGTCGAGAGGAGCATGGTGAAGGCAACCCCGAAGAGCTAGAGAACTGTATTGAGAATCAACTTCGGCCGAGCGATGAAAGCACCTTCGTAGAGGCAGATTTTGTCAGGGACTGGGGAACGCCACACGAAAAGCCGATAGTGTTGAGACGGATCCTAACCAAAGATTACGGCACCACCAGTACCTCCTCTTGTGAGTCCCAACTTCATTTGGATGGCTCACCGTTGTCGAAAGAAGATGAATCAGCTGTCCTGGATGAATTGTTTTCCTTCGTACCACCACTGCTAATGCAGCACACGCTCCGGTCTTTTGTACAAAGCCCACCTTCACTTAGGAGGCAATACTTCGAGCGTATTCTTGCCCTGGACGAGCTAACCGATCTTATTGGCAGAGCGGTGATTGGTAGTGCGAAATTGCCAGGATTCAAGAGTCCCCAAGGAAGCTATGGGTTGTTGCAGTGGGACACTCTGATTGGCCAGGTAAAGAACGCGGATGCTAAAACAATTGCGCAGAAGGTTAAATCACTATCACAGAGCAATCAACCTAAAGCCCTTTCAGATGCTCTAATGCGTGTCGCGGTCCTAGAATTCTCATCCCCAGACTCAGACCTAACGGAGGTGGAGACTTGGGTGGAGCAGCAGCAAAATGTAGCTCGACAGAAGTCATTCCCACCTCTGGCACAATTGCGTCCGAAGCAGCAGCCCAACCACGAGTTGTCGACTATGTTGGCGGGATCTCAAGATCGGATAGCGACTATCGAAGCAAAATGGCAAGGCTTCGAGTCTGCGAGGGCGTTAACTCACGCTGTGCAGGAAAATGCTCTTGTAATTGCGGACGCTTTAGAAAGCATGATCCAAGCAGGCCTCATTGATCGGGAGAAAGCTGTCCAATTGTGTCCCTTATGTGGTCACGAAAGCCCAACCACATTTACTCAGAACCGTCTACTGGAGATTGATCAATGGAAGCCGCTTGCGGACGCTCAGAAACAGGCCCGTGCTAGCTTCGACTATGAGATCGGGGCACTGAAGCGTGATCTACAAACCCTGATACAAGAAGCCAGTGACACACTACCTGACCTCCCAAACCTAGACGAACACTTGAAAGAGGTATCTTCCGAACTTTCGAATGCAGCCTCGGCTTTGGTAAGCGTTCGATCTCGCATCGAAACCGAGGTGCGCAAACACTTGGATAAGGCTCAACTCCTGGTCAAAGCAGATGTGGGTCAAATTGACACCACGGCAGAGGTCAAAACCCATGTATCAGAGCGCATAGCGTGCATAGAAAATTTGAAGGTTCTCCCCGACTACGCTGAAGAATACCGCCAAGCGCTTAGATCGCTTGAGACCATCGTAGGGCAAACAGCTTCAACTGACGAAGAATATCGGAACCGACAATCCTGGCTTTCCTGTGCCAAGTCCCAGGCAGACGTTATAAATGACTTTAAGTGGGAGAAGGCAAAGTCAGCAGCTCAAAAAGACCTAGCGGCTATCAGGAATGAACTAATGAAGTTCCGCGGAAAATACCTTGAGGGTCGGAGGGCGTCATTTAGTCAGGGAATGCAGGACGTATGGACATGCCTGCGTGAAGATTCGTACTCCGTGTTCAGCAATCTTCAAATCCCGGAGCCAAAGGGGAAGGGCTTTCCGGTTGTCCTCGAAGTTAAAGCTACACTTAACGATGGGGTCGAAACCAAAGAAATTGATGCGCTCAAGGTGTTTAGCGAGTCCCAAGTCAACGCGCTTGGAGTTGCGGCATTTGTAACCCGCTCGAGACTGCTAGGCCACGATTTGTTGATTTTTGATGATCCCGTCCAATCGATGGATGAGGACCATTTCAAGACATTCGCTAGAGATGTCTTGCCTCCGATCCTCGATGAAGGGCGTCAAGTTATTCTTTTGACTCACAATGAAACCTTCGCCAGAGACCTAAGCTACTGGCATCATGAACGCCCTGATTACGTCACACTCACGGCACGAATGTCACAAAAGGACGGCTGCGTAGTCGATGAGGGCAATCGACGGTTCAGTGAACGCCTCCGAAACGCTGAGAGGTTAGCCAAGGAAGGAGAACTTAAGGAGTCCTGGATACGTGTGCGGATCGCTATTGAACGTCTTTACATTATATCCAAGGTCAAGTACGGCCCAACTAACTTTGCTCCCGATTCGTGGAAAGACCAAGCGGCTGAGTATATGTGGGGCGATGGTGGAGTAGGGTCCATTATCGGCAACATAGATCCAGATGCTGGCAAACGCCTGAAGGAAATCTTGACGATGACAGCTGCTGGCGGCCACGACAAAGGGGAACCCGGATTTACGGACTTAATGGGGGCGACCAGGTTCTTGAGAGAGCTAGGGTCAAAAATGAAGGTCTCTGATTAATCGGGGGCATCGTTCTGTAGGTCGTTAGTGGAGATGGGATGAATCCAAATGTGGGCAATGCACGAATGTGCAGTCGAGCTTGGCTCACAAAACAGGATTGGACCTGGCGCGTGCCTTCTTTGGCATGGCTTCGACAACCCTAGAATAGAACCTCCCACCGAAAAGTTCTCAATACGGTATACTTCGACCCACCACGTCATTCTCAGAACCAAATCCCACGCCCTTTTGTGCGTGCGAGAAGATCCGATTTCTCCTGAGATGCACGCCGAATGTGAGCTATGCGGCGCTCCGCTTCCCACCAAGCAGAGGCGTTCATCTGCTCGTACGAGTGCACGTTCTTTCCCGCAGGCGCGGTCGCGTCTGACAACCGCAATGCGGTGGCCTCAGACTTGGGGCCGAGGACAGTTACTGCGCCGCCCACACAGCATATCTTGCTCGTGAAAAACGATTGCTCCTCCCCAATGGGACATTGTCCCGCCGCGCCTGACACCATGGCGATCTCGTTACGTTTATCGTGACGCATCCTCCCTATATGAATGATAAATGTAGCAATGCCGACTCAGGTGGGTTTGAAACCGGCGGATTTTTCCTATACATTGGCACGCGTCAGCCAAACGGCAGCACCGGACAACGGCAGCAAGGATAAGCGCAATGAGCACCGAACGAAGAAGAGGAACCGTCACCATGCGCCAGGTCAGCGGCTCGGCCCGCTCCCGGAAGGTGCGTGTGGAACTCGGAGATGAGGCATCCTTTACCGAACTCCCGGCTCCGGTAAAAGTCGGCGACGCTTCTTACTTCCTGGTCCGTGGCCGCGACGGCTACAAGCTGCTGTCAACGATGTGTCCCCACCAGGGCGGTGAGATCGAGGATGAAGGTGATGAGGTATTCGTGTGCGACGGCCACGGCTGGCAGTACGAGAAGGGCGACGGCCGGTGCGTCAACAACCCCGATTTTCGCATGAAGGCTTTCCTGGTCACCGTGCAGAACGACCGCCTGGTAGCATTGGTGCCCGACGAGTAGCCAACGGGAATACTCGCCGACCCTTAACGGAAATCGGCCCCGGAACCCAGGGTTCCGGGGCCTCCCGTTTACGGAACAACTTTCGCGTCCGACTATCCCACCATGTCGTAGCTGCGGAGCAACTTGCCGGGCAGTTCGCCGGTACATTCGTTTTCCACGAACGTCACGGTGCCGTTGACGAGGATGTAGCGGATTCCGGTTGGCTTTTGCACCAACCGCTTCTCTCCGCCGGGGAAGTCGGTCTCGAACTGGGGCTTGTCGTACAGCAGCCCGAGCTCTTCCATGTTGTAAATCATGACATCGGCATAGTCGCCCACGCGCAAAGTGCCGCGTCCCTTCATATCAGAGAACCAGGCGGGAAGTGCGCTCATCTTCTGATGGGCCTGCTCCAACGTCATCAATTCGTTATCGCGGATCCAGTGTCCCAGGAAGTAAACGGGCCACACGCTGTTGACCAGGAAGCGCGTGTGCGCGCCGCCATCGGACACCGAGATATGCACGTAGGGATTGACCAGCCGCTCGGCGCGAGCGTCGTCGCCCTGTCCACCCGCGGGGTGCGCGAATTCCGTTTCCAGGTCCTCGTCCAGCGCGATGTCGAGGAAAGCGTCCAGTGGGTGTTTGCCCTCAGCCTCAGCGATGTCGGCGATGGACAACCCTTCGTACTGCAGGTTCCGCTCCAGGGCTACCTCCACAACCTGGACTTGCGCCCAGTCGGTGCGGGCGTGAGGACGTTCAAGAACGTCGCGCTTCATGCCGTCGCGGATGCCGTCCTCGGATAGTTTGGCGATCCGTTCCTCCTTGGTGCCCACGAGCGGCTGTACCCAGTTGGGCATGTAGTCGAACAGGTTGTACTCCGAGAGTTTGAACTCAGCGATGGTCGGCACCGAACCCTGTTGAGCCAGCACGGGCAGGCCCTCCTGCCGGACTTCCTCCAGCCAGTCATAGCCCTCGTCGTCGCCCAACACCACGTGCAGCGGTCGACCGCTCATGCGGACCATTTCCGCCAGCATATCGCGCTGCGCCGGCCGGTCATCGGAAATGCCGATGGTCCAACCCAGGTGTCCCACGCCGAACTGCCGCAGGACCTGCGACAGGGCGTAAAACTCCTCTGGCGACGCCACGTGGCTGGGCAGCCAGCTGCCGTCCTCCGGCCTGTCTTCCAGGTTCTTGTCGGCGGACAATCCGAAGGCCCCAGCCGTCATGGAGTCGTATAAAATTTGCTTCATCTGGTTCAACTCGGCCTCGGTGACCGACGTACGCTCCCGGGCCGGTATCATTCCCAGCACATAACCGCGCAGCGGAGAGAAAGGCACCAACGCGCCAACGTTGACCCCCAGTCCCTGGCGATCCAGGCTATCCATGTATTCGGGGAAGGTTTCCCAGTCCCAGCGCATGCCAAGCCGCATGGACTCCAGGGGTATCGCCTCGATGCGATTCATCATGCGCATGTTCAGGTCCCGGTCCTCGGGTCGAGTCGGGGCGAACCCGAATCCGCATTGTCCGACGGTAAGCGACGTCACGCCGAACCATCCCGACAGGGATGCGTAGGGGTCCCAGTTGAGTTGCGCATCATAGTGGGTATGCAGGTCCACCGCCCCCGGCGCCACGATGCATCCACTCGCGTCCAACTCCCTGGCGCCACCCGAGTTGATGCGCCCACTGATCATGGCGACCCGCCCATCCTTGATGCCGACGTCGGCCCGGATGCGGGGAAGGCCGGTGCCGTCGACTACGGTTCCACCGCGAATTACCAAATCAAACTCTGGCATACAGTCACCTCCAACGGCGATGTGCTACAAAGAAAATCAAGCTTCCCGGCGAGTTTATCAACTCACATGGCATGAGTGTATTGGTACCGCATCCAAACGTCAATTTGTTTACGGATTTCATAATCACACGGTAACGTCGGTTCAAGTTTCCGTGCTGTTGGATAAACCAGCGCGGTCGTCCTCAATCGAGGTGTGGCCGAGCGGCCAGAAGGCCTTGCTGGATGTTAAAATGCGTGAGCTGCCGCTACGTCTATTGGCGTAGCCGGGCCCGGCAGTTTCGCCGCCCAACTACTGGCGAAGGCTCCAAACCGTACAAGTATCGGCACACGAAATGGTGTTAACGACCAGCAGATAGACCCGAATCACCGCGGATTTGAGCACAAATCTCTTCGAGTTCGAAATCCCCAGCCGCCACCTTCAGCCGCCATTTCTTCTTCTACATCGCCACCCAATGCCCGTTTCCCCGTTCATCCGCGACCTGCCCAAGGCGGAGTTGCACCTCCATATCGAAGGCACATTTGAGCCGGAGTTGATGCTGGAAATCACTCAGCGAAACGGCGTCTCATTGCCGTTCACCACCGTGGACGAAGCGCGCGCCGCCTACCGGTTCTCCAACCTGCAGGATTTCCTTGACATCTACTACCGGGGCGTCGGCGCGCTAATCACCGAGCAGGACTTCTGCGAACTCACCTGCGCCTATTTCGACCGCGTCGCCCGCCAGGGCGTCCGACACGCTGAGATATTCTTCGACCCCCAGGCTCACACTGCCCGCGGCGTCCCTTTCTCCACAGTCTGCCGGGGCATCGAATCAGGGCTTCAGTACGCCCTGCAAAGGTACGGCATCTCGTCCCGCCTGATTATGTGTTTCCTGCGGCACCTTGACGAATCCGAAGCTCTCGTGACGCTGGAAGCAGCGCTGCCATTCCGCAATGTGATCCACGGGGTCGGCCTTGATTCAAGCGAGATGGGCAACCCCCCGGCGAAGTTCGCCCGCGTTTTCGCCGCCGCCCGCGACGCGGGACTCGCCTGCGTAGCCCACGCGGGAGAGGAGGGTACTGCAGAATACGTCCGCGATGCGGTGGACGTCCTGAAAGTGCAGCGCATCGACCACGGCAACCGGGCGTTGGAGGATCCCTCACTAACCGCCGAACTGGCCGAGCGGCGCATCCCACTTACCGTCTGCCCACTGTCCAATCTCAGATTGGGAGTCGTGGACTCGCTCGACCGGCACCCGCTGCGCGAAATGCTGGACGCCGGGTTGATGGTTACGCTGAACTCCGACGACCCGGCGTATTTCGGCGGATATATTAACGAAAACTACGAGGCCATGCAGGAACACCTGGGGGTTGACGATGCCACGCTGGCTCGAATCGCACGCAACTCCTTCCACGCCGCATTTCTGCAACCCGGGCGGCGCACCGAACTTCTGGCCGAACTCGATGCTTATCTGCTTGAACATGACATGCATTTGTCAGTAAGATAGGCTGGTGTTGCTCATCGTCCGCACCCAGGGAACCCCACCGAGGGAGCCAAATCCTCCGCGCCGGCGGGCCGATGATTGAACTGGTCCTCCTCGTCATCCACATCTCGGCCGGCTCGGTGGCCCTGCTCACGGCATTCGTCGCGCTGGTCACCGCCAAGGGCGGCGTAATTCACGTGCGGGCCGGGCGGGTTTACGCCATTGGCATGACGCTGATATTCGTCACCGCCATCCCATTGGCGATCCTGGGAGCATCCATTTTCCTGCTGCTGATCGCGGTGTTCAGCTTCTACCTCGTCTTCGCCGGCTGGCGATTCGCCCGCAACCGCAGCCGTCGACCTCAGGCCGTGGACTGGATCGCCGCCGCCATCATGGGCCTGACCGGCCTGGGCATGTGGGGTTACGCCGCCGTGCTGGCGCTGTCAGGCACAGAGAATTGGGTGACGTTGGCGGCGTTCGGATTCATCGCCGTCGCTTTAAGTGTGGCCGACGGGTTGTTCTTCTACCAGGGCCTTGCCGGCAAGCGGCGTCCTGCCCCTCATCTGCGCATCCAGCGCCACCTGACCAACATGATGGCCGGCACGATCTCCACGATAACCGCCGTGATGGTGGTCAACGTGAGCATGAACCCCGCGTGGGTGCCGTGGCTGCTGCCCACCATCGTTATCACCCCGCTGATCATCTGGTGGAACGTGCGCACCGCCCTTCAGGCTCGACGCCGGACCGCGCCAGCGGACACCGGGTGAATCGACACCAATGCTGAGATAAGCGTCAGCAGGAACGTGACCGATTTCGCCAGAGTCACATGGATCGGCTTCCCAATCGGCCTATCAGCCGCGCCGGGTTTATGGCGAAGATAGCCCGCGGCGTTATTGGTCCGCCGCGGGCGAGTTCGGCGGTTATGTTCGGCAGCAATAGCAGCAGTTATCGTGGCGGTTATCGCGCTGCCGGGAGCGGCTGAGTATCGTTATGATTCTCCGGTACCGTGTGGCCTGTACCTGACTCTTCGGACGGCCCCATCGAAATCACACTGGGTATCCTATCCGCCAATAGTGAAATTGGCGTGAATAATTGGCCGATTTTTGTGGAATTTTCGTGAACATCTGGCTGGCAACAGCAGAAAACCGACCGCGCCGCTCGCACCACGTCACTGTTGGACGAAACGCCGGTACACCTCTTCCTCCGACAGCGCCTCCTGGTGGAACCAACTATCGTCGATGATCTTATAGACGTTTTCCATCCGCTCCAGGATTTCGTTGGTCAGCAACAGGGCGTCCAGCGGCGACGACGGCATCGCCCCATCCCGTTCCAGCGTCATCACCGTTTCCGATATCGCGCGGATCAACTCGATGGTGCCAACGTGGGTGGCGTTGCTGCGAGCGGTGTGCAGGCTGTGGTAGATCGACGACGCTCCGTGGTTCTTCAACAGCATCGCCAGCGATTGCTGCTCGTCGTCGATCTGGATCCCCCGGATGGCTGCCGCGTTCACCAGCGACTGTTGCAGGGTCAGCATGTCGGTGCCGTTCTCCACCGCCATCCGCGCGAAGGTGTTGACCACCCGTGCGATGTTGTCCGCCCGCTCCAGCCAGCGTCCCAACCAGATCAGGTTGTACACCCTTGAGTCGGTCAGCCACCGGTCCGGGCTCACGGATATTGACCTCGGTTCCACCATAATTCAACCGTACTCCTTGCTTATGTCAGTCCCAGCTTATGTCAGTCCCAGCTTATGTCAGTCCACCATTGGCGCGAACCATGCCCCGCCAATTACTCCGAGTCAGGAACCGTCCAGCAACGCCAGCGCGTCGTCCACGGATACCGTCTGCCGGTCGAAGAAAACCGCAGCGGTGGTGAAATTCAACCAGCCCTCGCCCTTGGACACGAACGAACCGGTAACCGGCGGCACCTCGGAGTAGTCCCGCCCCACCGCGAACTTGAGGTAATCGGTGCCGTTCAACTCGGTCAGGCCTCGCGTGGGATCCGCCGGCAGCCACCCCTGCGTGGGATGGAGAAACTCCAACCACGCGTGCGTCTCGCCTGGCTGGTGGGTGAGCAGGCCGCTGACGTAGCGCGCCGGGATTCCCTGCGCCCGCAGCATCCCCATTCCCAAGTGCGTCATATCCTGGCAAACACCGGTCATGGACGACAGCACGTCCGCCGCCGTGGTGTTCACCGAGGTGTTGCCCCGCTCGTACCGGATGTTCTCGTGCACCCACCCCACCACCGAGCCCACCGTTTCGAGGAGAGTCGTCGCGTTGCCGGCCGCCTCCTGGGCGATGATACGAACGCTCTCGGGATCCACCAGGTGCGACGCCGTCAGGAATTCCTGCGCTTCCAGGCCGTAGTTCAGGGTCGGCAGTGGCGCGTCGTCAACCGCCGGCCCGCGCTCGTTGAGGAGCACCAGCCCCGTCGCCACGATGATCAGTTCCTGGTGAGGGAACGTCACCCGTACCCGGTTGACCACGTTCCCCAGGCGATCGGGGTAGGTTATCCTGCGCCCCGCCGGAAAAGTTGCGACATCGCAACAACCGTCGGCGGGAGTCTGGTACCGGTCATCGAAGGGCGACAGGCGCAAGAAATTGTCGTTCTGCACCACGATATCCGAGTACGCGTATCGGGCCACGTAGGCGTAATGCACGGGAACCAACTCCCGCGTTAACGGACCACCCAGCTCGGTTTGCATGACCCTCCTGATGAGTTGTTGGTCACCCGGCTGTTCGCCTCGGACACGCGGGTCAGCCCGCCCGGGAAGACGGTGACTTCGCCGTTCCCGTTCTGCACCGCGAACACGCGCAGGTCTATGTAGCGCTCCTCAAACTCGCCATTCAACTCATCAAAAACAAGATGCCGGGAGAAGTCCAGCGTCTCCTGGGCGATGAACACCTGGGGCTGTTCGATCAACTGCTGCGCCAGGCGGCTGCGGTAGCCTTTGTCCAGGTCGGGCAGGATGAACACTCCCAGTCCACCATAGCCCTGCCGCGTCTTCAGCACCAGGCTGTCCAGGTTCTGCAGTACGTACTCCCGGTTGGCCGGTAAACGCAGATCGTAGCTCACCGCCTGCTCGAGTATGGCATTCTCCCCCAGGTAGCGCTCGATCATGTCCGGCACCCACAGGAACACCAGCTTGTCGTCACACGCGCCGGTGCCCATGGCGTTGACCAGCACAACTTTATGGTCCAGATATGCTTCCGTCAATCCCGGCACGAAAAGCTCCAGGTCCTCCACCCGGCGGTACACCAGGTCAACCTCGAAGTCCCCGTCCATTGCCCGGCCCCATACCCGTCCGTTGTCCCCGACGTAAAGGTCAGAACCTTCCACCAGCGGGATGCCCAGCAGTTCGGAAAGGTAGCGGTGCTCGAAGAACGCCGACCCGTACTTGCTGTCGGTGAGCAGGACGCAAACGGGATCCGGCGTGTCGCACAGCGATGCAAACATCTCGTGGTACGCCGCCCTGATATCGTAGGGAACAATGTCGTAACCCGCCGTCATCTCGGGTAGCACGTCCATCCCGATCTCCGTGCTTTTCATCTGGTAGCTGATGCCCGACGGTATGCGCAGGTTGTCCTCCAGGATCACGTACCGGCCCTCGCCCATGTGCACCAGGTCGATGCCGTAGACGTGCACGAACACGTCCCGCGCCGGCCGGAAATCCTGCAACTCCGGATTGTAGTACTGGCAGGAGTACATCACGTCCGGCGGCACCACCTCCTCCTGCTCACCGCAGTACAGTTCGAGCAGGAACCGGTTGATGGCTTTGAGACGTTGGGCCACACCACGCGAAATGACCTCCCAGTCCTGCTCCGGAATCAGCCTGGGCATCCAGTCCGTGGGAACGGTGCGAAACTCCCTGGGGTCCAGCATGAACGTGAAAGCGTCCAGCGCAGCCTGCTCCTTGGCGACGCTCCACCGCCGCTGCAGTTCCTCCACCCCCAGGCTCTCCACGCTGTTCATCAGGTTCCGGTATACGGGTTTCACGGAACCGTCGGCGGCGAGGCATTCGTTCAGCACGTGCATCGGAGTCGTCGTGTCAATCAACATTGGCATCCCATTCCCAGCGGAGGGGAGCGCGGGGCGCTCCCAAATTACAACGTATCCATCATGCCACAACCTTGTTGCGCGGGAATTAACGATTTGTAACTTTCGGATTTCGGCAGCAGCGCAAGAGGACGAACCGTCATGAGGGGCATGTTGCGACTGTAACAAAAGCGTAACGGGTTCGTAATCGCACGTTAACGCGCCGGCATCATAGTAGGTTGGCAATAACGCACGGAAACCGGCTGCTATTTTGGGTGACAGCAATATGACCGCGTACGCCAGACCCGCCCCGCTATCGAACGTGCCTGACCCGGCTCGGGTTCTCCTGCTCGGCCAGGAGTGGGAGAGCATGAACGGCGCGCTGGCCGCCGCCGCCGACACCGGAGCCATCATACTGATGGGACCGGCGCATGATTACGATGCCCTGTCCGCAGCAGGTATCGATGGCCCAAGCGTGCTGCTGCTGTCTCCCGATCCTGAACTGGACCCGCCACCTCGGGTTGACGATGAAACAGCGCCTCTTGTGCTGCGTTGCATCGCCGGTGATGACCTGGATGACCCCGATCTATACCAGGACTCCGACGATTTTGTGAGCGTACCCTGCGATCCCTCAGAACTGATCAAGCGGATATTGCGGTTGGCCCAACGCCACCGGGCGGCAAACGCATCGGCGGAACTGATCCGGGTGGGCAGCATCACACTGAACCCGGACACCTACCAGGTGACCGCCAATGGCAGACCTGTGGACCTCGCCTGGCTGGAGTTCCAATTGCTTCTGTTCCTCATGGAAAATGTCGGCAGGGTATTCACTCGCGACCAGTTGCTCGCCAACGTCTGGGGCGTGGAGAACATCGGCGGCACCCGCACGGTGGACGTCCACATCCGCCGCCTCCGCTACAAGCTCGAGACCGGCAACGTCACCTACTTCCGCACGGTCAAGAACGTCGGCTACGGGATGATGGAGCCGTGAACCACCGCCTGGATTCATCCGCCGACTCAGGAACAAAAAAAGTAGGGGCGAATAATTATTCGCCCCTACGCCAGTCGGATGCGGGTGCAGCCGGTGGCTACCAATTGGCGGGCAGGCTCGTCACACCGCGGATGTTCAGCAGGTTGTGGTACTCAAGCTGGTCGGGGTCGCTGGCGAACCTGAGCGGCGGGAACTTGCGGGTCAACGCGCGGAACGCTTCCTGACCCTCCAGCCTGGCCCGGTTCGCGCCCAGGCAGTGGTGGATGCCGCCACCGAACGCAACGTGCGGGTTGGGGTAGCGGGTGATGTCCAGGTCCTCGGGATTCTCGAAGGCCATTGGATCGCGGTTGGCGGCGTTGATGATGACCATCACCTTCTCGCCCTCACGAATCGTCTGGCCGCCCAGTTCGATGTCCTCCAGCGCAATGCGGGGAGCGCGTTTCACCGGTGAGTCGTAGCGCAGCAGTTCCTCGGTGGCGCGGACCAGCAGGCCGTCGTCCTCCTTGAGCATGTTCCACTGTTCGGGGTTGCGCATCAGGGCCATCGTGCCGTTGCCCACCAGGTTGATGGTGGTCTGGTGGCCCGCGATGAGCAGCAGCAGCGTGTTGCCCAGCACTTCCTCCCGGCTGAGGTCTCCCTCGCGCTCGCCGATCGCCAGCACCGAAAGCAGATCGTCCGACGGTTCGCTCACGCGCGTCTCAACCAACGGGTTCACGTAGTCGTTCAGAGTGGTGATGGCCTCGTGGACGCGGGTATGCCGATCGGGCGACTCCTGGTCGAGAGACAGTAACTGCCGCGACAGCGTGCGGATGAACTCGCGGTCCTCGGCCGGCATGCCCAGCCAGTTGGCGATCACCAGCACCGGCATGGCGTTGGCGAAGTCTGTGAGCACGTCCATCTCGCCGCTCTCAGGATCAAAGTCCTTGAGCAGGTCCTGGATGATGCTCTGCACCATCGCACGGAAGCTGTTGTCGATGTACTTCGGGTTGAACACCGGGTGCACGGTTCTGCGCATCCGCAGGTGGTCGGGCCGGTCGCGGCGGATGAACCAGTTGTTCATGTAGTCAAGGTTGAACTTGTATTTTGAGAAATCCTCTTCCGAAATCGGTGGGCTGGGAGGCTTATCGTCGCGCAGGAACACCTCCGACGAGAAATACTCCTGGTGTCGCAGCGCCCACACCACCGCTTCGTATGACGTGACCACCCAGGTGTCGAACTTCTGGTTCCAGTACACCGGGGCTTCTTCGCGCAGCATGGCGTAGTACGGATAAGGATTCCGCAGGTTCTCCGGCGAGAGCAGCTCGTCGTGAATCCGGTCTTTCAGCATCGTAAAGCCTCGCAGACAACGTTTGAGTGGAGCCAATTTAGCCGCAACGCCGTTTGGGTGTCAACCGAAATCGCGGTGGCAGCGCACGGCTGCTCGCACGCTATGACAAGCCGGGTATCAGCCCAATCAACGCATTTATCAGATCGATCACGCCGCTAATCAGCCTCACCAACACCGACCCGATACTATCCGTCAAACCGGCCCGCGCCGACCAATGAGGAACATCCCCAGCGACCAGGAGAAAGATCACGTACGCCGTGCCGATGACGACCAGCACGCGCCATAGTGTCCATCCCCACAGGCTCAGCCTGTAATCGTGGGCGATCAGCCACACCGGTCCGGCGATGAGGTAGCACGGGATGGTCAGGATGCTGAACGGCTGCTGGAAGACCCCCTCCATATCCACGGGACTGGGCAACGCAGCGTAGGTCGCCGCCGCGGTCATCCACGCCGCCAGTATCAGAACGCCGGCCTGCCAAAGCGCAACCTGGCCATCCCTGAGGAAATACCACCCCAACGTCAACGCGCCGGCCCAGATGGCGAATCCCATTATCAGCGGCGCGATACCGATGAATAGATGGCGCGCCACGCCCTGTGGCCCCTGGTGCAGCACGTATCCGGCGTAGGCGGGATTGTCGCGGACGACGTACCGCACCTCCAGCACGCGGTGCCCGACCAGATAGCACGCCAACTGGTGCGCCAGTTCGTGAAAGAAGGAACCAGGGATGGTGATGTAATGCATCACCATCCCTGCGGTCCAAATCAGTCGTCGGATGATGTAGAACGGCGCAAGCATGGGACAAGCGTTACTCGGCGACGCCGGCCTGTGTGGTCAAAGCGCCCAGCTCCGACCAACCATACGCGACTTCCGGCAACGATACGCCGCCAATGGTGTATGTATGTTCCGACACGAGACTACCGCCCATGGATTCGTAAAATCGTCGTGCCGGCCAGTTTTCCGACAGAACCCAGAGGATCATGGAATCCATACCCCGCTCAATCGACGATCGCGCGGTAGACGTCATCAAGAGTCGACCGATGCCTCGGCGCCAGTGGCTCGGCAACAGGTATATCGCGTAGAGTTCGCCGGCGTAGGGTAAATCAGTCATTCGGTTCGGACCCAGGGAAGCCCAGCCCACAGTCGAACCGCCGTCATCTGCAATCAGAGACACCGAGCCAACCGATTGGTTTTCCATGTTGCGCCGCTGCCGCTCGGCCCACTCTGCGACGTCAATGGTGTTCAGATAATCGTCCGGCACAATACCACGATAAGCCGCGCGCCAACTCTCGGCCCAAACGCGTGCTATGCCGTCCGCGTCCTCAATCCGAGCGTGCCGTATGTCAACCACTTCGCGCCTCCGAAACCCCTTCTCGGACTCGCCGCGACAGCGCTACTAATCCCCGGGTCGATTCACTCCAGCGCCCCGGCCTCCTCAAGCTCCCGATAATCCGCCTCGCTGAGCCCGACAATCTCCCGCAGCGCATACTCCGTGTCCTGCCCCAGCAGGGGCGCGGGACGATCCAGCCGCCCGGGCGTCGCCGAAAGGTGCGACTCCGTGTAATCGGTGGCGTACGGTCCCATCTCCGGATGGTCGAGCCAGGTGAAATGCTCCCGGTGCTTCAACTGCTCATCGTCGAACAGGTCGCGGGTGTCGTTCACCACGCCCGCCGGCACCCCAACCGATTGCAGCCGGTGCATCAGCGCGTGCCGGTCGTGGTTGGCGGTCCAGCCGGCGATGATGCCGTCCAGCTTGTCCTCATGTGCCTTGCGTACGCGGAACGTGCGGAACTCGCCGGACTGCACGTCGGTCACGCCATCGGCTACCATCTCGTCGCGTAACGCAGCCCACTGCTCGTCGTTGAACACGGCGATGGTGATCCACCGGTCGGTCTCCCCGTTGGCATCTGAGGCGCAGGGATAGGCTCCGTGCGGCGACGCGGCGGGATGGCGGTTGCCCACCAACTCTGGCTCCCGACCGTTCACGCCGGCGTCCAGCAGCATGGACCCGCCGAAGTGCAGGCTGGTCTCCAGCTGGGACATGTCCAGGTGCGTCCCCAGGCCCGTAGCACGCTGGCGGTCCACGGCGGCCAGGATGGCGGCGACTGCGAACTTGGGACACACGAAATCGGTGTACGCTCCGTAGGGGTTGACCGGCCCGCGATCAGGCCAGCCGATGATGTTGGTGTAGCCCGCCAGCGAGGACAGCACCGCGCCGAATCCTGGCTGCGTCTGCATCGGCCCGCCACGCCCCAGCATGGACGCGCTGAACAGCACGACGCGCGGGTTCACCCTGCTTAGCTCGTCGTAGCCCAGGCCCCAGCGTTCCAGCGTCCCCGGCGTGAAGTTTTCGGTGATGACGTCGGCCCACTCGGCTATGCGCAGGATCAACTCCGGTGCGCTGGGATGGCCCATGTCGATGGACAGGCCGTATTTGTTGGCGTTGTAGTTGGCGAAGTAGCCGGAGCGATTGATGCCCGACTCCCCGCCGGCGAAGGGCCCGGCCCGCCGCAGCGTCTCCGGCCGCTTGCCTGACTCCACCCGCAGGACGGTTGCCCCGTATTCCGAAAGGTACTTGGTGGTCATCGGGCCGACGGCCACCCAGCAGAAGTCCAGAACCTTCAACCCCTCCAACGGCAATCCTGCCATCAACTCAACTCCACAAACAATTCGATTTGCATGGATATACAGGATTTACAAGATGACCAGCCCGATCCTGTGTACCCTGTGTATCCAGGTAAAGACCTGAGATCAGATTGCGCCAAGCTCCGTTAGCCTCGACAGATCGCGGTCGTTCAGCCCCAACTCGCCGCCCAGGATTTCCCGGTTATGCTCACCGACATGCGGCGCGCGCCGGCGCACACCCACCCGCGCCGCGTCCTGCATGTCCTTTACGAAGTGGCCGGGATAGGTGACCGTCTCTCCGAAGTCCTCGTGCTCAATGTGGTCGTAGTAGTCACGGGCCGCCAGTTGCCGGTGCGCCAGGATGTCGGACGGCGTCGCCACCGGAAACAGCAGGATGCGACGTTCCAACGCGCCGTCGGCCAGTTCGTTGCGGGTGTGGGTCATGAAGAAAGGCGCGACGGCCGCCACCGTCATCTCCATGATCTCGGCGCGGGCCGTGCCGTAACCGAGTTCCTCCCAGTTCACCGCGTCAAGCTCGGGGCTGCCCATCCCTTCCTCGGTCATCCAGGCGAGCATCGACCGCACGCTGCGCGCCGCTCCCGCCGTGCCGCCGCCCGGCTGGAAATTCACGTAGCCGTCCTTACAGGGCCAGTTGATCCGCGTGAACGTGCCGCCAGCCGACTCGCGGTAGGCTCCCATGCGCCGCAGGATCGTCTGCTCCAGGTCCCAGTACTGCGGCGCGTGGGCCAGCGTCCGCGCCACCGCCTGTTGGCAGGATACGTCCACGTGCTGACCCTCGCCGGTAAGCTGCCGGTGGGTGTGCGCGATCATCGCGGCGGCGGCTCCGGCTGCGCTGCCGTGCTGGTAGAACTGCGGCATGCTCACCCGCAACGGCGGACGGTCGCCGTCGCCGGTCAGGTGCATGAAACCGCCCAGCGCCATACCGACTATGTCCGATGCCTGGTAGTCCGCGTAGGGGCCGTCCTGCCCGAACGCGGTGATGGAGACCATCACGAGGCGGGGATTGATGGCCTGCAGATCGTCGTATCCCAGACCTAACGCTGCCATGCGCCCGGGGTCGGCGGACTCGATGAGGAAATCGGCGTTGGCGACCAGGCGGCGCAGCAGCGTTGACCCGTCGTCGGTGGCGATGTCCAGCGTGATGCCGCGCTTGTTGGCGCAGCAGGCCCACCAGAACAGGCTGCGCTCAGCGCCGGGCTCGTCCTTGTAAAACGGCCCGACTCGACGGGCTGGACTTCCTCCCGGCGGCTCCACCTGGACCACGTCCGCGCCCAGGTCCGCCAGCATCTTGCCGCACAAAAGCCCCCGCCCGTCGCTGAGGTCGAGCACGCGATAGGGAGCCAGCAGGCCGGGGCCGTAATCGTCGTTCGATGTCATTCTCGTCCCGTATCTGCAGTAGTCAAATAAAGACTGCCGCGCGAAATGCACGGCAATCTTACCAGACCTGAGAGCGGGTCCCGATCAGCGCGCAGAGTCGGCCAACAGGGACGGCGGCGCTGCATCCAGGATATCGGCGACCAACCGGGCCACATCAGCAGGGCTCATGATCGCGCCGCTCATCGGAGACTGATCATGTTCCCACATGCTGATCAGGCACGCCGAGATGATTACCAGGCTCCAATCGTCCGCATCGATCAGGTCAGCGATGGAGTTCTTGTCGAGATTCGACATGATGCTTTCGTAATCCGGAGCGCTCCGGGCGGCCTGCGCCGCCATCAGCATCCGGTTGCGGACCCTCTCGGGCAGTTCGGATGAATCGAACGCCCCGCCCGGTTCTGCCAGCCCGTAGCAACCGGTCATGATTGTGGGCTCGATGTCCTCATCATTCTCGGCGGCGACGGTGGTGATTACACTCAGCGGCCAATGTTCGACCGCGAGCACGTACCCGACATCCCACGCGTCACGCTGTTCCTGAACATCACCCTCGTGGGTTGGCACACCACGCCAGTCGGGGCGGCGCAGCCACTCCGACCAGACCCTGCGGTTTGCCGCCGGGTCGTTTGCTGCCAACACAGGCAAGTCCATCAATCACACCCCATGTCAGAACGTCGCCAGCGGGTTCACCGGCGACCCCGTCGCGTTGTGCCACCGCAGCGGCGCAACCGTGAACATGAAATCCCACCGGTTGAGCCGTTGGCACACCGGGACCAACTCGTCGAAGTTGGCCGCGTCGATCAGCCACAGGCCCATGCCCACGATGCCAACCTTGTGGATCGGCAAACCCACGTACGGGTACTCGCTCGGCGCAACGTCCCACGACGCGTCGCAGGCGCCGATGGACACTCCGCGTTCTCGTAGCCAAGGCAGCGTCTCTGCGTGCAGGCCGGGCCGGCCTTCGGCCGCCGTAGGTGGGCCCACCTCCTGCCGGCGCTTGTACCAGCCCAGCCGGATGCACAACGCGTCGCCCTCGGTCACGCGGACTCCCTGAGCCTCTTCCGCAGCCTCCAGGTCGGCGGTGAACACAGGCTCGCCAGCATCCAGCCAGTCCCGGCCCTTGACGGCGGCGATGTCCAGCAACACGCCGCGGGTGATGACGCCGTGCTTCACGTTGTCGATCGCACCCGCGCCCGCCTTGCTGGCGTTGTTGATCAGGCCGGAATCCTTGCCATTATACATTTTGCCGTTCCAGAACTGGTGGCACAGGCTGTCCAGGTGAGTCACGGTCAGGCCGTGGAACGACACGCCGATGAAGTCGCTGGCGCCGCCGCCGCCTTCCGACGGGGCAGATTCGCCGGTGGACACCATGTAGTGCAGCGGCGGGATGCTGGTGACGTCCGGCGCCATCTCGGGCACCAGCAGGCGCGAGCAAGTGACCGAAATGCCTTCGGTCACCAGTCCGGCCGCCTGCTGGCGTTTGGCATCGTTGATCAGGTTCAGCGTACCCAATTCGTCGTCGTCGCCCCAGCGTCCCCAGTTGCTCAGCGAATCGAACCAACCCAGTACCTGCTCTTCCGTGGGAATCGAAGGCGTAGTCATAGCGGTCCCTCCTCCGTATGCATGCTTGGTTCCAGTAATTTCCGTTGTCGATCTGGGCCGATTCTATTGCCCGCCGCCGGCCCGGTCAAACCTGCTCCGTCGGCACGTTCCCGCAGGCGTAGGCAAATCGGCCGCGCCCCGGGCGTCGACGAACACGCGATAACACAACGAAACGCGCCCGGACCCACGATTGTCGCGGCCATCCCGTGGGAATACACTGCACGGACACCAACCGGCTACGAAATCGTCCGAATCTTTCTGTTCTGGCATCGGTTTTACCTCAATGAGCAGCGTTTCCGCCGCCACATCACGAGACTCCGCGTCCGCCTACCGCTGGGTGGTCATGGGTATCTGGGTTTCCGGCACCGTCGTGGCATTCATGATCATCTCGACCATCGGCATTCTGATGCCGGCCATCAGCGACGAGTTGGGGCTTTCGCCGTTCCAGCAGGGAATGCTCGGTTCCGCCGCATACTGGGGCAACCTCACGCTGGCGATACCGGTCGGTTGGTGGGCTTCCCGGTTCGCGCCCAAGATACTGACCACCGTAACCATGTTGCTGGGCACGCTGTTCCTGTTGGCCCAGGCCCTGTCGCCCGGGTTCGTGGTGCTGATACTGGCCCGCGTGGCGTTCGGCATAACGGTCATCGCCCGGCAGCCCGCCCGCGCTTTCCTGACTCAACAGTGGTTCCCATCCCGACAGGTGGTGATGCTCAACAGCATCTCCAACGCCATGTTCGGGTTGGTGGTCGGCGGGGGCATCGCCGCGTCGCCATTCATCCTCTCCGCCCTGGGCGATAGTTGGCGCGCCACCCTGCTGTCGTTCGTCGCCCTGTTCGCGGCCATCACTCTGGTCTGGATGATTTTCGGCAAGGAGCGCATCACTCCCGAATACCGCGGGCAGTTGGGCGTCCAGGGTGTTGATGTGCTAAGGGGCACTCTGCGTCAGCGCGACCTCTGGATCGCGGGATTCGGATTCGTCGGTCCAACCGCAGCCTGGTCGGCTTTCCTCAGTTTTTATCCGACGCTGATGCTGGACACCCACGGGATGCCCCTGTTTTGGTCGGGAGGCATACTGGCCGTCGGAGTTCTGATGGGCGGCCTGTCCGGTTTGGTATTGGGTTGGGTGGCTACGGCTTACGACCGCGGACGCGTCATCCTGCTGTTCAACGGGGTGGCGATTGGGATCACGTTCGTGGGCATGACGTTGACCGGTTCGCTGCCCCTGCTTCTGGTCTTGACCTTCTGCAACGGCATCGCCTTCGGGTTCTGGCCGGTGCTGTTTTCGTCGCCCTTCCATCTGCCGGGCATGCGACCCCGGGAGATCGCGGTGAGCCTGTCGTTCATCCAGATGTCCAGTTCCGCCGGCATCGCCATCGGGCCGCTGATCGCCGGCGCATTGCAGCAGGCCACCAATGATCTGCGCCTGTCCCTCGTCGTGGTGAGCTTCGCGTCGCTGACCCTGTGCGCCGCCGGCCTGTTTATGCGGCACGGACTCTCCAGCAGGATGGCATCGGAATGAGCGCCGCCCGCTTGTTTCTGAGACCTGTACTACTACGAGCTTCTACGATGCTGGAAGTCCGACCAAGTTAGGCGCGTTTGTTTCCAAACCAAAAAACCATTGCCAAGGAGATCGTTCCGTATCTCCAAAGCAAATTCACCGAGTGCGCGTTGCTTTTCTTCTTGGGTCGATTGGGCTCCAGTCTCCACTGTCGCTAAGAATGCGTAACCTTTGTTGATCACTTTGTCGGGACAATATAACCAGCAGAGTTGTAGTTGTCGGATGAACTCGTTTTTCAACGCAGTCGCTTGGTGCGCATCGGCACCTTGATAGAATCCTTCCGTACTGGAAAGAAGGGAATTGTAGCGTTCTTCTTTCCAGATGCGTTCTTGCGTTTTCCTGTTCGCATGGTCGTTCACTATCCACCCCACGACTGCAATCAAGACGGCTGCAATGACCGACAAAACTGGGAGAAATCCGTCCCACTCCATCAGCGACGTCCTCCATCCAAAAAGATTTTTTGGGTTGCATTCCATGGCTGGTACAGTGGTGCCATGACAATTATCGCAAGTCGAGTTTACGTTACGCCTCCCGCAGCCGGCGTGACAACAGGCAAAGGAATACCGCCACCGACCCGGCGATCCCCAGTGTCAACGCGGTCACCGGCGCGCCGATTTGCGTGACCATCCAGCCGTTCAGCGCGCTGGCCGGAAAGTGCGCCTGGATCGCCAGTACCCGCATCCCGCCCATGCGTCCGCGGAACTCAGCGTCCGAGTTGCCCATCAGCACCGTCATCACCAGCACCAGCGATACCGAGCGGCCGATGCCCGTCATCACCTTGATGGCCATCGCAATCGCCAGCACCGCGCCGTACGGCAGCAAGCCGGGCAGCGTCATCAAGGCGACGGCGAACAGGATCATCGACCCGTGCCAGCCACCGTTGACCGCCCAGACCAGCCACCAACCCTGCCGCCGCAGGTTGCCCATGCCGGCCACGACCAAAGCGCCCAGCACTGCGCCGGCGCCCATGGCTCCGTTCAGCAGCCCCAACGCCTGAACCCCGCCCATCAGCGTGTCGTGGGCGAAAATGGGCATCAGCGCGGTGGTGAACGGGAAGCCCGTAACGTTGTACATCGCGGCAATGAGCAGCGCCATGAACAACTCCTTGCGCTGCCAAACGTGCCGCAGTCCAGCAGCCACGCCGATGATCACCTGGCGCGGCGTGGTGTTGCCCATGGTGATGTTGCGGGTGCGCACCATCAGGGCCATCACGCCGCCGACCACGTACAGCGCGCCGATTAATCCAAACAGGCCGGCTGGCGTCAGGGGGGTGTACAGGAAACCAGCCGCAATCGGGCCGACGAACTGGGTCAGGTTCTGCCCGAACCCCAGCATCGCGACTGCGTTGGTGAGGCGTTCCCGGGGAACGGTGTCGATCAACAGAGCGTTGGTGACCGGCAGTTCGATGGTTCGGAACGCGCCGCCTCCCATGATGATCACGAAGATCATCCAAACCTTCAGGCCATCCATCAGGAAGAGCACCATCAGGACGAATGCCAGCGCCGCAGCGATGAACTGCCCTGCCGCCATGAGCAGACGACGCGGGAGCCGATCCACCACCGCGCCGGCGAACACGGACAGGAAAGCCAGCCCGAGGGCCGATCCACCGGCCAGGCCAACCAGCAGCGGGTCGCCGGTCAATTCCAGCACCAGCCACAGCACGGCGATGACCTCCATCTGCCGGCCCACCATGGCAATGTTCGCGGACACCCACACCAGCGAAAAATCGCGGGTTCGGAACGAGCCGAATGTCTCGCCCGCCCGCCCGCTCAACCCCGTACTCCCGACCGATCTGGCCAACTGGATGAACCCTCCCTCGCGAAGCGGCGCCGATTATAGCACCGGCGGTCCGGGACGGGCCTGCATGTTACAATCGTGCTCAATTTTCGTACTTGAATGACACTCGGCAGGAGGAAACCCAATGGAAATCGGCGTCGGACTGGACCACACCCTCGGCATGAACTGGGACGACCAGGCCAACCTGGCCCGCGAGGCCGCGGAGTTGGGCTACGAGAGCATCTGGACGCCCGAGAACATCGGCACCGATTCCTTCCAGGTGTGCGCCCGCCGTTGGGAGGCCAGTTGCGATGTGGTCGACGGTGGCCTCACCACCGGCATCGGCGTGTCCCCCGTCATGTACCGCACGCCCATCGGGTTCGCCATGTCCGGCGGCACGATGAGCCAGCAGACCGGCGGCAAGTTCATCATGGGCATCGGCGCGGGCAGCGCCTATCGCCCCGCCAACCGCCGCGACCTCGGGTTCCCGCGCGTATCGGCCCTCAACCTCATGCGCGACTACCTGACCACCATCAAGGGCCTGGTCAACGGCGAGCGGGTCAGCCACCAGGGCGAGTTCATCAACTACAACAATATCCGCATGGCCATCCGGCCCGCCCCCAACACGCCGGTGTACCTCGGCACCCTTGGCCCCGAGATGCTGCGGCTGGCCGGCGAGGTCGCCGACGGCGTCTGCCTCAACTGGTGCACTCCCGACCAGATCGCATGGAGCCGCGACCGCATCGCCGAGGGCGCGGAGCGCGTCGGCCGCGACCCGTCCGAGGTCAAGGTCGTGGAATACATCCGCATCTGCGTGGACGATGATGAAGACGTCGCCCGCCTGGCCTTCGCCAAGAACTGCCTCGGCTACCCGTTGGGAGCCACCGTACCCACCGACCGCGAGCGGCAGTTCGGGTACCGCGCCCACTTCGAGCGCATGGGATACACCGAAGAACTGGCCGGCGCCGACGCCATTCGACGGGACGGCGGCGACATGGACGCCGTGGCCAATGCCTACCCGTCTGATGCTCTGCTCGCCGTCGGCTACTACGGCAAACCCGACGGAGCCGCCGACGCCTTCGCCAAGCTGGCTGAGGGTCTGGACGTGGCCCTGGTGCGCGTCATCTCCGCCCGCCCCGAGATCGCCTCCACCCAGGCCGTCATGCACGCCTGCGCCCCCGACAAGGTGCGGGCAGCGATGTGAAACTTGTTGCGATTAAAACTCTGAAATTCTGCGCGTTCGTTGGAATTTTCGTCGCGCTATATTGGTATGCAACAAACGCCGTCGGAGATACTGACAAACTGGACAGGCTCATAATCGCCTTAACCCTATTTGGCGTAACCTATGGCATATCAAAACCACTGTTTGAGGCAGTATCGGAAATAGTTGGAGGCATCATGGTGATCGCCGAATTTCTGAACAGGCACCTTCTGGAACCTCAGAAACAACGGCTATTGGAACAAGGGCGGAAACAAGCTCGAGAAGCAGCCCGGGCCGAAGCGGACGCTCGCCTGGACAAAGCGCGCGCCCGCCTGAAAGAACTCGGGTTAGACCCGAGCGACATCTTGCCGGCTGACGACCCTGGAGAGACTCGCGACCAAGCGTAAAGAGGACACCATGCACGTAGGCGCCGCCACCATCTTCCAGAATCCCGCCAAGTTCACCAGCGACTACCAGGTGTACCGCGAGGAACTGCGCCTGGCCGATCTGGCCGAACCGCTGGGTTTCCAGTCCATCTGGGGCGTCGAGCACCACTTCACCGACTACACCATGTGCCCCGACGTGCTCCAGTTCCTCACCTACATGGCCGGGCGCACCACCGACATGAAACTCGGCAGCATGGTCTGCGTCCTGCCGTGGCACGACCCTGTGCGCGTCGCCGAGCAGGTGTCCATGCTGGACAACCTCAGCGACGGACGTTTCATCCTAGGAGTCGGGCGCGGCCTCGCCAAGGTGGAATACGACGGTTTCCGCATCGACATGAACGAGTCCCGCACCCGGTTCGTAGAGTCCGCCGAGTGCCTGCTGGCCGGCCTGGAGTCCGGGTTCTGCGAGTTCGACGGCGAGTACATCAAGCAACCCCGCCGCGAGATCCGGCCCAACCCGTTCCGCACTTTCCGCGACCGCACCTACGCCGCCGCCATCTCCCCCGAAAGCAGTCGCATCATGGCCCAACTCGGCGTTGGCATGCTGGTGATTCCACAGAAACCGTGGGACGAGGTTGAAAGCGACCTGACCAACTACCGCTCTGCGTGGGACGAAAGCCACCGGGGGACCGGCGAATCCGGCGGGCCACCCGCCCCCGTGGTCGCCTGCTGGACCTTCTGCCACGAGGACGCCGACTACGCCCGCGACATGGCCCGTCGCTACATCGGCGGCTACTGGAACACGGTCATGGACCATTACCAGTTCAAAGCCGACCTCCACAAGGACATCAAGGGCTACGAATATTACGGCAAAGTCGCCGAGAAGATGTTCGACTACGGCGACGACGAGGTGGTGGACTTCTTCGTCAACCTGCAGGTCTGGGGCACGCCGGAGCAGTGCTACGAAAAGATCCTGCAGATCCGCGAGCGCACCGGCCACGACACCTACGTAGGCGCATTCAGCTACGCCGCCATGCCCTACGACATGGCCGAATCCAGCATGCGCCTCTTCGCCGCCGAGGTGATGCCGGAGTTGAAGGCGGTGAAATAGATCCGCCGCGACCGCGCATCGATTCCAGGCCAACACGCAGCCAATGGCTACACCGGAGGCCCGCACCCATGCCCGACTGGTTTGACAAGCAGACCCTTGGCGACCTGCTGAACCAGGCCGCCGACCGTTTCGGCCCTCGCGAGGCGTTGATGTACGAGGGCCAGCGCTGGACGTTTGATGAGTTCAGGAATGAGGTCGACCGCGTCGCACGCGCGCTGATCAACCTCGGCATCCAGCCCGGCGACAAGGTATCCATCTGGATGCCCAACCGCGCCGAGTGGCTGTTCCTGTTCGGGGCCGTCGCCAAGATCGGGGCCATCCTGGTTCCCATCAACACGCGTTTCCGCACCGGCGACATGGAATACCTGGTCAACCACTCCGACTCCGCCGCGCTGATCCTGATGGACCGCTCCGGTCCAGTCGATTACCTGGATATGCTGCGCGAGGTGGCTCCCGAGGTCGACTCCGGCGACCCCACGTCGCTGCGCCCCGCCGCGTTCCCGGCCCTGCGCAACGTCATCATCGTGGGCGACGAGCGACCCGCCGGCGCCATCGGTTGGGATGCCATGGTCGCTGGCGCCGACGAGGTTCCCGCCAGCGAACTTGCCCAGCGCGAGGCCGCCGTCAGCCCCGACGACACCTTCCTCCTCATGTACACGTCCGGAACCACGGGATTCCCCAAGGGAGTGATGCACTGCCACAACCCCATTCGCACCATCACCGACGCCGCCAACCGCATGGGCATGTCCTCTCGCGACGTCATCCTGATGTACCTGCCCCTGTTCCACTGCTTCGGTCTCTACGAAGGGCCGTTGATGTCGTGGGTGACCGGCGCGCGCGTCGTCCTCACCACCATGTTCGACGCCGGCGAGACGCTGCGCCTCATTGAGTCCGAAAAGGCCACCGTGATGGACGGTTTCGACGCCCATTTCTACGACCTGTGCCATCACCCCGACGTGGACCGAACCGATCGCAGCAGCCTGCGCACCATCCTCCTCGCCGTGGGTATGGCCAGCAGCGAACCCGTCGCCCGTCTGGCCCAGGAGAAGTTCTGTCCCACTCTGTCGGCGTGGGGCATGACCGAGGTCGGCGTCGGCGCGACCCGCACCTTCCTGGACGCTCCCACCGACGACCGCTGCGTGGAGAGCGGCCACCCGTTGCCCGGCTACGAGTTCAAGGTAATCGACCCCGACACCGGCGAGATGTTGCCGCCGTCCACCATGGGCGAACTGTGCGTCCGCGGCTACGCCACCATGCAGGGCTACTACAAACGTCCCGAAGCCACCGCCGAGGCCATCGACGGCGACGGCTGGTTCCACACCGGCGACGTCGCCACCATCCGCGACGACGGCAGCGTCCGATTCCTGGGTCGCTACAAGGATATGCTCAAGGTCGGCGGCGAGAACGTGGACCCCACCGAGGTGGAAGCCTTCCTGCTGGAGCACCCGGCCATCAGCAAAGCCCAGGTCATCGGCGTACCCGACCCGCGCCTGGCCGAGGTCGCCTGCGCCTGTGTGGTCGTCGAGCCGGGCCAGGCCATCACCGACGCCGACCTGGACGCCTACTGCCGGGGCAAGATGGCGAGCTTCAAGATCCCGCGCCACCTGCTGGTCGTCGATGACTACCCCATGACCTCCAGCGGCAAGGTTCAAAAATACCTGCTGCGCCAGATGGCCTCCGAACAGTTGGGCCTGGCCGGCTGAGAGTCAAGCGCAGCAACTTCGGAATTGAATTGCAGTAAACGGTAGGGGCGAATAATCATTCGCCCCCTCGTCTGTCGGTCCGATCCTAAACCTATACCCCGCTCATCCTGAGCGTGTCGACGGATGAGTCCCTACCCAAACCACACCATCGTGAGTGCATCGTGCCAACCACAACAAACACCCCATACATCGGCATCACCGGCTTTACAACTCGCGACGAGGTATCCGCCGTCCTCGCCAGCCTGCCGGAATCACCGGCGCGCCTGCTCATGTGCGGCGTGCTGCTCAGCAACGCCCTGCTGTCCGGCGACGCCAGCGACGCTCCCAACCGCTGCCCGCACCCAGATGCCATCGCCGGCATATTCTCCGATGACCCGCGCTGCCTGAATCTCATCCACTATCGGCCGCAGCCCGGCGATAACCTCGCCGATGCCTTGGCCCGCGCCAGCGAGGTCGGCGGCCCCAACTGCCACGGCGTTCAGATCAACGCCACCCGAGGCGTCCCTTGGCCCGACCCGGCGGCGCTGGTCGAATACCTCGAGCGCAGCCAACCACGCCGCATCGTCCTCCAAGCCGGCCGCGAGGCCATGGCTTCAGTGGACGGCGACCCCGCGCGGCTCGCCCAACGCTGCGCCGAGTATGCCGGCATCGTAACCGACGTGCTGGTGGACGCATCCGAGGGTCTGGGCCTGCCGCTCGACGCGAACCGTTCATCCGAATACCTGGAAGCCCTCGCCGACACCGCTCCCGATCTGGGCCTCGTCGTCGCCGGCGGCCTCCACGCCGGCAACATCGATGAACTCCTGTCCCCCCTGCTGCCACGCTGGGCCAACGTCAGCATCGACGCCGAAGGCCGCCTGCGCGACGCCGACGACCGGTTGGATGCTGAGGTGGCGGTGGGGTATTCGCGGGCGGCGATGGGCTTGTTGGTGCAAGCTAGTCGATAACGTCTGACAGCCTTATCGACGATCGGTAATGGAAATACGCTTTGGCACGGTCAGGCTCGCCAGGATTTTCAATTCCGAAAGGAATCTGACCAGGGAATACGGGCTCCGCAGGGCAAGGGCCATCAGAGCGCGGTTGCTCGCTCTTGAAGCGGCTGAAAAGCTTTCGCAAGTTTCGACGGCTCCTCCGGAACGTCGGCATCAACTCACGCAGAACCGCGATGAGCAGTACTCCGTAGATATTGGCCAGCCATATCGCTTGGTATTTGTGCCTGACCACGATCCGATTCCCAGACGTCCCGATGGCGGTATCGATACCGATTTGGTAAACGCAATCGTCATCACCGCGGTGATAGACTATCACTGAAGGGAGACACGGAGATGACAGAGGGAACCTACTCATATCGCCCCGATTACGCAACTCCCCCGGGGTACGTCTTGGAAGATCACCTCGAGAGCAGGGGCATGACCCCTGCTGAATTTGCCCGGCGACATGCGTTGTCGACAGATTTTATTGAGCGCATCCTCGACGGCAGCGCTCCCATTGACGCGGAAACGGCCGCCCTCTTTGGCCGCGAGTTCGGCTTGGAAGCAAGCGTTTGGCTCAATATGGAAGCTATCTATCGCCGTCGCTTGGGACGAGTAGCTGCCTCCGTCAAAGAAAGTCAACTTAATGGAACTGAAGCCACAATTCCCTCTAAGGTCAAACAGATCGTCTGTCTCGCCAACTCCCGCAAGCGCGGCGGCCGCTGCGTAGCCGGCAAGGAGATGCTTGCAGATGGTCGATTCGGAGCCTGGTTGCGCCCGGTAAGCTCTCGCGAGTACGAGGAAGTGTCGGACCGCGAGCGGTGCTACGCCGATGGCGAAGACCCACAACTTCTCGATGTCATCGCTGTGCCCATCCTCAACCCCCGACCCAAAACTTATCAACGGGAAAATTGGTTGCTGGATCCCAGTCGCCGTTGGTCCAGGGTCGCACAACTTCAGCGGGCCGATCTACCAGGGCTGACCGACCCGGATCAACCACTCTGGATAAACGGTTATAGTTCCCGAGGCGGGCAGAACGATCAGGTTCCCGTCGCGGAAACCGCTGATATCGACAACTCGTTGCGCCTCATCCAGGTCGACTACCTGACCGTCGTCGTATCCGAGCCGGCCCGCCCCAGCGCGAACTATCCGATCCTTCGCGGTCGTTTCAGTTACCATGGCGACGAATATTGTTTCCGCATCACTGACCCCGAGAGCGAAAGCGGTTCGGTGGATCTGCCGTACGGAGAATATCGAGTCGGCGAAAGATACCTGACCGTCAGCCTGGGCGAGCCATTTGAAGGAAACGCCTACAAGCTCATCGCCGCTATCATCAAACCCTGATGGAGTTCCGGATTGACCCCGACCGAAAACCCAATATTCACTCTCGGCCATTCCAATCACCCCCCGGAACTCTTCAACAGGCTGCTGCTACTGCACGGCGTTGACGAAATCATCGACGTGCGCTCCGCGCCGTACAGCCGATACAACCCCCATTTCAACCACGATGCTCTCCAACACGCGCTGGATGACATCGGCATCTCCTACGCTTACTTGGGCGGCGAACTGGGCGGCCGGCCTGCCGATCGTTCTTGCTACGATTCCGATGGCCGCGTCCGCTACGACCGCGTCGCGGAAACCATGCAGTTCGACGACGCCATCCGCAGCGTCATCCGCGCTGCCGACGAGCGCCGCGTCGCCCTGCTTTGCACTGAAAAAGAACCGCTGGAATGCCACCGCACTCTGCTGGTGGCGCGCGCCCTGGCCGAACGTGGGCTAGCCGTATCCCACATCCTGGCCGACGGCCGTCTGGAAACCCACCATGACGCCATGCTGCGGTTGGTGGAAGCTCACAAACTCCCGCCCCACGGGGATATGTTCCGCACCCGCGACGACGTGATCGCCGATGCTCTGGAACGTCAGGCTCGCAAGTTCGCTTACGTGGGCGAAAAGCCGGCCGCCGCCCACGACGAATGGGAACCAGCGTGATGAACCTCTACACCATCGGCTTTACCCGCAAGTCTGCCTCCGAGTTCTTCGGCCTGCTCCGTGAGTCTGGCGCGAAACGCGTCGTGGACATTCGCCGTCGCAACACCTCCGGCCTTGCCGGATTCTCCAAGAGAGCGGATCTCCCCTGGTTCCTGCGCGAACTCTGCGGCATGGATTACATCCACCTGCCCAAGTTGGCTCCCTCCGACGAATTGCTGGACGCCTACCGCAGCAAGCAGGTCACTTGGGACGAATACGTGCCCATATTCACGCGCCAGATCGAACGCCGCCTCATCCACGCCTCGATTCCCCGGGATATAATCGCCGACAGTTGCCTGCTGTGCAGCGAACCCACGCCCGACCGTTGCCACCGCCGTTTGGTGGCCGAGCACCTGCAGAAACACTGGGGCAACATCGATATCGTCCACCTGATCTGACCGGAGGGAACCACCATGTCGCAAGTCAACACCGTTCTCGGCCCCATCGATTCCTCCGAACTCGGCTTCACCCTCAGCCACGAGCACATCACCCTGGGCGCGGCCGGCACCGCCGCCGCCTATCCGGGATTCCAGGACCTTAACGCCATCGCCGACGCCGCGACGGCAGCGTTGCAAGAAGCCTACGACGGCGGCGTCCGCACCATCATAGACGTCACCACCCTCGACCTCGGCCGCGACATCCCGTTAATGCAGGACGTCAGCCGCCGCTCCGGCGTCCACGCCATCCCCTGCACCGGCAACCACCTGTCCATTCCCCGCATCTTCTGGGGCGCGCCCGTCGACAAGGTCGCGGCCCTGTTCATCAAGGAGATTGAGGAGGGCATCGAGGACACCGGCGTCAAGGCCGGCATCATCAAGGTCGCCAGCGATCGTGGCGGCGTTACCGAAAACGAGGAGACCGTCCTGCGCGCCGCCGCCCGCGCCTGCAACGCCACCGGCACCCGCATCAGCACCCACACCTGGTCGCCCGACCGCGTGGGCGAGGAACAGATCCGCATTCTCAAGGATGAGGGAGTCGACCTCAACCGCGTATACGTCGGGCACAGCAACGACGACACCGACGTGGAGTACCTGGTCGGCCTGCTGGAGGAGGGTGTCTGGCTCGGCCTGGACCGCTACCCCGGCGGCCGCACTCCCGAAACCCCCAGGTGGGAGGTGCGCACCGAGATCGTAAAACAGCTTATTGATGCAGGTTGGGCCCACCGCCTGATGCTGTCCCACGACCATTCAACCCCAGTGGTTCAGCCGTCCGACGAACTGCGTCGCGAGCGCGAAGCCTTCAACCCCGACGGCTACCTGTTCATATCCCGCAATGTCCTGCCTCGCCTCGTCGAACTCGGAGCCACCGACGCCGACGTCAACACCATCATGGTGGACACCCCCCGCCGCTTCTTCGAAGACTGAGCACCCTGCGCCACGATTGATCTGAACCGGCCGGCTCCAACCAACAGATCGTCCGAGTTCAAAAGCTCACAGCGCCGCCCGCGTCCTGTCGATCGCTGTTGCAACGAGGCGATTTCGCTACTCGGTGTGTCTTGGTGGCCAGCACTACGTCGCGTCCAGGAGCGGCCTCAGCCTGCCCAGTAGGGCTTGGACATCGTCCAGGTTTTCGGCTATTTCGTCAGGTGGCAGGACATTTTCGTAGAAGTTTTCGTGGAGTGCGCTGGCCGAGTGGAACAGGCGGCGGATGTCGGCGTCGCCGGTTTCGGACCTGAGCCGGCTGGCGGTGACCAGGTGGTGGCGGTGGCGGCTGTGCTCCCAGCCACGCTGTTGGGCGACGGCCTTGAGCATCTGGGCAGCAGCGCCCCAGCCCTTCTCGGACGCCTGCGCCAAGTCTCCGTCGGCAAGTTCGCGCCTGGCCTGTGCCATGAATCTTTCCCTGGCTTGTCGGTATTGCTGGGTGGTCAATTGCGGCTCCTCTGCTGTTTCGCATGTTATCGCCTCTATTCCAGTTGGGCAACTTTGCCGCCGCGGTCTGCCTGACGATGCTCGAATGCGAGTAGCGAAACCGCATAGTTGCAACTCCCGCTTGACAACCCTTTTACGAACGTATATCCTAACTGTGTCTAGACCAAACGTACGTTTATCCAACACCAGCGAGGCAGGATTCCCAGCATCGACGGCCAACCCCGTCAGTAACAAATCGCAACCGATTCAGGTGGCTGCGTGTCGCTCTCGGACCGACTATTCAACGACGGTGCCACACTAGGATCACCGGGACCGTTCGGGCCCGCGTGTACATTGGCGTAACATATCGTCTGAGCCACGAAACTACCGTCCCTCAATAGTTGCGTACCCCCGGCCGTACGCTGACAACGATGCCAGGGAATCCTGCCTCCCCAACCAACCAAAACCCCAAGAACCCCAAAGGAGAAACCGCCAACCCAAACACCCCAACCACCGACCAACCGCCAAACGCGGGGACGAATAATCATTCGCTCACACCACCGACCAACCGAAATGGACGATCGTGCCATCACATTGCCGTCCCCGGCGCGCTGTGATAATCTGCGCCCCGTCCACCCGCTAACGGATTTTCATGCGCTCATGATCAACTTCAACTGCACAATCCAGGAGGGCATCGTCCCTGAGGAACTCAGGCCGGCGTTGGAGTCCGAGTTGGCGCGTATCAGCACCGACATACTCGGTGGCAACCCGGTCGACGTGACGGTGCAGTGGATTGAAGTGCCCCACGGATTCGGTTTTCGCGGCGGCGCGCTGTCCACCACGTCAGCAGTACGCGGCGAGATTCCCCCGGGTTGCGAGCAGGAAACCCGTGTCCGGCTCATGCAGTCAATACAGGACCGGTGGATGGAAATCACCGGCTGCACCACCGACGAATTGGTGGTGTCCGCCCGGGACCGTCGCCCGTCCTGATCCCGTCCGATCCTGACCTCCGGGATCCCGCAAACGAACCAAAGCGACCCAAGGAGCGAATATCATGCCGTACTACCGCTGCATCATCCCTCAGGACTCTCTCACCTTCGAACAGCGCCAGGAGATCGCCCTGGCTTTCACCGACATCCACTGCGGCAACACCGGCGCCCCGCGCAGTTTCGTGTCCGTGTCATTCTTCGAAACGCCGGAGGGTGAGCAGCCTGAATTCGGCACCCCTTACTACCTCGACGGCGGCAACCGCGCCGGCCGACCCGAGGAGGTCAAGCAGCAACTGCTCGCCGACCTGACCCAGGCTTTCAGCGACATCTCCGGCGTTCCGGTGGAACAGATTCCGGGCCGCATCAGGGAAAATCCCGCGTCGTGGACAATGGAGGGCGGCTTTGTCCTGCCCGAACCCGGCCAGGAAGGCCCCGAATGGTACGCTGCCGCTGCAGCGGCCGCCGCGGACTGAACCCAGTCCCACACTTGCAACATCGCAGGGGCGGGTCGTGTGACCCGCCCCTGGCATTTACGCGCCGGGTTTCGAGCAAACCGATGGCCGCGTTTTAGCGTACCGCTTGCATCCTTGCTATACTTGCCTAATAAGCAGTTGCCTATTAGGCATCCCCTGACAGAAACAGCAGGGTCGAGGGTTCGATATGGTTTCATTCCTTAAGAAAATCGTGGGCGATACGCCCGAACGCGCCGCCGACAAGCTCCGCGGACAGCTCGTCCCCAAGGTCAACGGCCTGGAAGACTCCATCCGCAGCCTGGACAATGACGGCCTCCGCGCCAAAACCGAAGAGTTCCGCGCGCGACTCGACGATGGCGAATCCCTGGATGATCTGCTGTACGAAGCTTTCGCAGTCGTGAGGGAAGCCGCCCGGCGCACCCTGGGGCAGCGCCACTACGATGTGCAGCTGATCGGCGGCGCTGTCCTCCACCAGGGCAAGATCGCCGAGATGAAAACCGGCGAAGGCAAAACGCTCGTCGCCACCCTGCCCGCCTACCTCAACGCCCTCACCGGCGATGGCGTACACATCGTGACCGTCAACGACTACCTGGCTCGCCGCGACCCGGTTTGGATGGGCCCGATCTACCACCTGCTCGGCCTCACCGTCGGCTGCCTCCAGCACGACGCCGCCTACCTGTACGATCCGGAACTCATCGATGCGGGACGCGGAGGTTTCCAGTACCTCACCCCGGTCGAGCGTCAGGACGCCTACCGGGCCGATATCCTGTACGGCACCAACAACGAATTCGGTTTCGACTACCTGCGCGACAATATGGCCATGGGTGTCGAGTACCAGGTGCAGCGCGGTCGTCGCCACTATGCCATCGTTGACGAGGTCGACAACATCCTGATCGACGAGGCGCGGACCCCCCTGATCATCAGCGGCCCGGCCCAGCAGCCCGTCGAACACTATGCCAACTGCGCCCGCCTCGCGCCTCGCCTGCGCGAGTACGCGGACTACGCCATCGACGAGCGCACCCAGGCCATTTCCCTCACCGAGGAGGGCATCGCCAAGGCCGAACGTCATCTGCGCATCGGCTCCGATTCCTCCCTGTACGACCCCGAAAACTTCCACCTCGTGCAGTACGTGGAGAACGCGGTTGTCGCAGAGATCCAGAAGGTCAAGGACAAGGACTATGTAGTCCAGAACGGCGATGTCGTCATCGTCGACGAATTCACCGGCCGCCTCCAGTTCGGCCGGCGCTGGTCCGACGGTCTACACCAGGCGGTTGAGGCCAAGGAAGGCGTTCGGATCCAACGTGAGAGCGTCACCTACGCCACCATCACCCTGCAGAACTACTTCCGAATGTACCGAAAGCTGGCCGGCATGACCGGTACCGCCGTAACCGAGGCCGATGAGTTCTACAAGATCTACGGTCTCGAGGTGGCAGCGGTTCCCACCAACGTGCCCATGGTGCGCGACGATTCGGGCGACCTGATCTTCCCCACCGACGAGGGCAAATGGCGGGCCGTCATCAACAATATCGTCGAGCGGTCCCAGGCCGGGCAGCCCATCCTGGTGGGCACCACGTCCATCGAGGCGTCCGAAGCGCTGAGCGACCGTCTCCGCAAGCAGGGTGTTCACCACCAGGTCCTCAACGCCCGCAACCACGAGCAGGAAGCCAACATCATCGCCCAGGCCGGACGCTCCGGCTCCGTGACCGTGTCCACCAACATGGCCGGCCGCGGCACTGACATCGTCCTGGGCGGAGCCGACACCGACCGCGAGGACTGGCAATCCGAACACGACCGTGTCATCGCGCTGGGCGGCCTCCACGTCATCGGCACCGAACACCACGAAGCCCGCCGGGTGGACAACCAGCTTCGCGGTCGCGCCGGACGCCAGGGCGCCCCCGGCAGCAGCCAGTTCTTCGTCGCCCTCCAGGACGAGTTGATGCAACGGTTCGGCGGAGACCGCATCAAGAGCGTGATGAACTGGACGGGACTCAACGACGACGAGCCTTTGGAAAACAAGCTCATCACGAAATCCATCACCAGCGCCCAGGTCAAGGTCGAAGGACATCACTTCGACATCCGCAAGCACCTGCTGAACTTCGACGACGTGCTCAACCAGCAGCGCACCGTCATCTACGAACAGCGTTCCCGCATCCTGGCCGGCGAGGGACTCAACGAACGCGTCATGGAAATGCTGCGCGCTGAATTCAGCGGGCTGATGACCGCGCACCTCGCCTCGCGACACGCCGACGACTGGGACGTTGATCCGTTCCTGTCCGGATTGCGGCAGATCTGCCCACCGCCGGCCGAGATCGACACGCCGGAAAAGGTGCTGCAACTGCGCCGCGAACAGATCGCCGACATCCTGGACGAACACGCCGACGCCTTATATGCGGCCAAGGAGCAGGTCCTCGGCGTGGACGACATGAACACCCTCGTGCGCCTGCTGATGCTCCGGTCCATCGATACCCACTGGGTGAGCCACCTCACCCACATGGAAAACCTGCGGACCGGCGTCGGATTGCAGGCCGTCGGACAGCGCGACCCGCTAACCGTGTATCGCACCGAGGGTCAGAAGGCTTTCGGCGAACTCACGCGCCAGATGCAGCGGGACGTCACCCACACGTTGTTCCACGTCACGCTCGGGCCCGAAGCCCCGGGTCAGCGAGAAGCCGCGGACGAGTCGACTCCCAACCGTGGGCGCGCCGCCGACCGGGCACCCGTGAGCCCGATGGCCGCGGTCGCCCAGAGTCGCACCGCCGTCGCGCCGCGTGCCGGCCGCAAGATCGGACGCAACTCCCGGTGCCCCTGCGGCAGCGGACGCAAGTACAAGCGGTGCTGCGGCGCTAACGTTTAGGCAGCCGCCATGCCAACGCGTAGGGGCGAACGGTGATTCGCCCCTACTCTGGTTGATGCTCCCCGGGCTATTGGCCGCGCCTGAAAAGCCGCCTGACGAACGTCAGTGGTTGCGGCTGAGGTTCCTCCATCGCGATGGGTTTATTGCGCCCGGAGGCCCAACCTTCGGGATCTCGTTCAAATGCAATGCGGCAGCCGGGGGCACAGAAATAATAGGTCTGCCCATCGAATTCGCTGGTGCCGCCGTTGGGGTTCTCGGTGTCCACCTGCATCATGCATATGGGATCGGTTGCGGTTGCCATCTTGACTCTCCTTCTACGGACAGACCGTCGCTTTCCCGGATTATACCCCCTGGCGAGCGGCCACCGTCGTTTTCGGCGCGCCGTGCCAGCGACTCGCCCCTGGATCACCATCGGCAGCGTCGTGTGGAGATGTAGCCGGCGAGATCCCCGCGCGGCCGCAGTGTCGCAGTCGTCAGGGACGGGATCAACGACGACCGGCGCCCGCGTTGATTGTATGAACTGATCGGGAACCCAACGTCTCCAGAACCTCAAAGGGATTATGTATGTCGACGGAATCAACCCCCCAGGATCAGGCCGACCAACTGCGCAGCGTCCTGGTGGCCCAACTCACGCGCCAGGGATTCATCCAGCGCCAGAGCGTCCGGGAAGCATTCGAATCGGTGCCGCGCCACCTGTTCGTCCCCCACGTTGACGTAGCCACCGCCTATTCGAACCAGCCCATATTCATCCGGTGGGATGCGGACATACCCATCAGTTCCTCCACGCAGCCACAGATGATGGCGATCATGATTGAGCAACTGCGCCTGGAACCCGGCCATCGTGTGCTGGAGGTCGGCGCGGGCACCGGCTACAACGCCGCCATCATGGCGCACATCGTCGGCGATAACGGGACCGTCGTCACCGTGGACATCGACCAGGACATAGTCGATGAAGCCGCCTCCAACCTGTCCCGGGCGGGATACTACAACGTCAAAAGCCTGCGCGGCGACGGATTCGAAGGAGCCCAAGCCGACCAGCCCTACGACCGCATCATCGTTACCGTGGGCGCATATGATGTTTCACCCCACTGGGTCAACCAGTTGATGGACGGCGGGATACTCGTCGTACCGCTGTGGTTCCGAGGGTTCAACCTGAGCGTCGCGTTGCAAAAACAGGGCGGCGAACTCACCGGACTATCGGCGTCGCCATGCACCTTCATCCCCATCCGGGGGATTTGGCAGCGCAACGAGGGATATTACCCAATCGACGATCCCGCCGGGAATGCCCCTCAAATGGCGATTGGGTTGGAGTCGGACGATCCCGAGTATCTACGCCAATTGGCCCAATTGTTTGCGCAGGATGTCAATCTGCGCCCGATTGGCCGCTCCCTGGAGGGGCAATTTTACAGTCAGGACATCCGCAGCGGCCTGTTCATGTTCCTCACTGCCCATCCGGATGTGTACAACGTGTATTCATCGTCGGAAACCGGCCTGTTCCAGGGGCCCGGCTACGCGTTGATCGATCTCGCCAGCATGAGCGCCGCCGTGCTGTCAGACCGGAACCCCGACCAGGCCCTGGTGTACGGAGGTGATGAGGCCTACGGGCAGTTGACCGAACTGCTGGACCGGTGGGGCACATCCGGGCACCCCACAATCGACGACCTCCGCATTCGCGCTCTGTACACCGCTCCCCAAACCCTGCCGCATGGGTCCTGGCAGGTCGCCAAACAATCCGCCTACACCTGGGTGATGTCGTGGGCAAGCCGGTGATCCCGCCAACAGGTCGGGACCACTGAACGAAACGCGCTTTCCGCCGGATCTCAGATCGAGGCGCGCCTCAGGCGCAGCGAGTTGCTGACCACGCTCACCGAACTGAAGGCCATCGCCAGCGCGGCCAGTATCGGGTTCAGGAACCCCGCGTCTCCGAACAGGAAGGACAGGCCGCCGGGAACGCCGCCCAGCGACGCAAACACCGGGTACAGAGCGCCGGCCGCCACCGGGATCAGCAGGATATTGTAGAAAAACGCCCAGAACAGGTTCTGCCGGATCGTTCGCATGGTCGCCCGCGACAGGTCCAACGCGGCCGCGATCCCGGTCAGGTCATCCCGCATCAACGTGATGTCCGACGACTCTCGCGCAATGTCGGTCCCGCCGCCCATCGCGATGCTGACATCCGCCCGCGCCAGGGCCGGCGCGTCGTTGATGCCGTCACCCACCATCGCGATCACGCTTCCATCGGATTGCATCAACCCGACCGTTTCCGCCTTGTCGGCCGGCAGCATGCCGGCGTGGTACTCGTCGATACCGCATTCGGATGCCACCGCGGCAGCGACCTCGGGGCGATCTCCGGTCAGCATCACCGTGCGAATACCCATGCCCCGCAGGGTATTCACCGCCTCTCGAGTGCCGGGTTTGACGCCATCAGCCACCCCGATGACTCCCAGCATGCGGCCATCAAGCGCAACGAACATCGGCGTTTTGCCCTGTTTCGCCATCCCGCCGGCCACGGCCGACAGACCCTGGTCCACTTCAATTCCCTCGTCCACCATCAGGTACGCGTTGCCAACCGCGACTTTTCGCCCGCCCAATCTGCCCGTCACGCCGGCGCCCCGGTGTGCCTTGAAATCGGCGGGGACCGCCAGCGTCCAGCTTTCATCCAGCGCCCGCTCAACCACAGCCCGGCCGATGGGATGCTCGGACAATTGCTCCACCGACGCCGCTGAGACCAGCACCTCGGCCCGCTGCAGGCCCTCCGCGTTTATCACGTCGGTTACCGTCGGTCGACCCGTCGTGAGTGTCCCGGTTTTGTCCACCGCGACGACCCGCACCCGGTGCGCGGTCTCCAGCACGGCAGCGCTGCGTATCAGGATCCCCCGTTCGGCCGCTTTGCCCACGCCTACTATGATGGCTGTCGGCGTCGCCAGTCCCAGCGCGCAAGGGCATGCGATGATGAACACCGCCACCAGGGTGAGCATCGCGTACTGCCACGCCTCACCCGAGAGGGCCGGCGCTGGCCCAACGAACAGCCAGATGATGGCGGCGGCAACCGCGATCAGGCCCACCGCCGGCACGAACCACGCCGAGACCCGGTCAGCCAAACGCTGCACCGGCGCCGCCGAACCCTGTGCCTCCTCCACCAGGCGAATGACCTGGGCCAGGGCGGTATCCTCACCCACGCGGGTGGCCCGCATGGTGAACCCGCCGGTGCCGTTGAGCGTGCCGGACATCACCGCGTCTCCCGCGAATTTCTCGACCGGCATGCTTTCCCCGGTAAGGGCGGCTTCGTTCACGTCGGTTGCTCCGCCGATGATCTCGCCATCTACGGGGATTTGCTCGCCCGGGCGCACCGCCAGCGCGTGGCCGACGGCGACCTCCGCCACTGGCACATCCCTGATCGTTCCGTCCTGCTCCACCAGGTGCGCGGTTTGGGGCCGCAGGTCCAGCAGTCGCCCGATGGCGTCGGACGCCCGGGACAAGGCGCGCGCTTCCAGCCATCGTCCCAACAGGATCAGGGCGATGATGATGGCCGCCATGTCGAAATGCAGCGCGTGCCCCCCGTGCGGAAGGAATGCGCCGACAGGGGCAATCAGCATCAGCAGGACGACCACGACGCTGTACCCGTACGCCACGCTGGTCCCCAGCGCGATCAGGGTGTGCATATTGGGTTGCAACCGCCGCAACCCGGCGAATCCCGCTACGTAGAACGGCCATCCGGCCCAGAGTTGTATCGGTGTCGCCACCACCCAGAGCGCTACGGCGTACCACCAACGCGTCAGCAGTCCATCGGTCCACGGCAGCGCGGGGAATCCGGCCAGCAGCAGCACGATGCCGCCGGCCATCGCCACCAGCATGCGGCGGCGCAGGTCCCGTTCCTCGCGGCTTCTATGATCACTGCCCGCGTCGGCTGACGAGTCAAGGTCAAGCCGGTACCCCGCATCCGCTACGGCCCGCACCAGGTCATTCAGCGGCGGGTCGGCGGCCCCGATGGTGTCCAGGTTCACCGTAGCCCGGGCGGTGGCCAGGTTGACCGACACGTCCGATACGCCCGGGACAGCGCGGATCGCTGCGCCCACGTGATGCACACACGCAGCGCAGGTCATCCCCGACACGGGGAAGATCAGGGTATCGGAATTAGATCGGGCCATACGGCCCAATTATATCAACCCGGTCTCATGGGAACCGGGGTCTTTCACGCAGGACGGAACATTGGCAACGAGATGTTGTCGTCAATATCCTCGAACAGGACCTCTACGGCCATCCCGCATTGCACCGAGTCGGGCCGGATTTCGCCCTCTCCAAACTCAATCCCCACCAGCCACGTGGGGATGTTGGGCCCCTCTTCCAGTTCGACCACCGCCGCTATATAAGGAACTTTGTCCCGGAAGGCGGGCGTCGGACCCCGGTGGACTATGGCAAACGTGAGCAGGTTGCCCCGGCCGCTGCTCTGGACCCAATCGGTGTCCCGCGAAAAACACTCGGGGAACGGGCAGATGTCCCTGGGGTAAAAATAGGCCCGGTTGCACGTGTTGCAGTGGCGCAGCCACAACTCTCCAGCCTTGCACTTTTCCCAGTAGAAATCCGATTCCGGTTGCGGAGCCGGCAGGGGAATCTGTGGAGCGGCCTGTGTCATTTCGAAATTCTCCGGTACGAGCGGTCAGCAGAGGCTGCCAGATAATCGCAGGCAAGCATAGCGGCACACTCATCCCAACGCAAGCGCGAGCCATCGCCAGCGCGCGATCTGCACCTGCCTTGCCGTCCCGCCCGATGGGCCGCTGCAGAGCGCTGCATTACGAAAGATCGCTGCGTTCCGGGGCACCCGAGGAGACCACCGAAAACACCCATCGCTGAGACCGAAAAAACTGAACCCGATATCGCCCCGTTCGCGCCAACATTGATCGAACTGATCTCTACTCGGCGGGAAAATCCACTCGGAGAAATTGGCTGCAACCTACCTCGCTGACGCCACTTATAACAAGAGCGATCGGCCGCCATACTGCTCCGCTAAAGCGCGTCTCAAAGGCGATTGCAATTGACAAAGTGAGGACCGTGTCGTTAGTATTCCGCCACCTTGGGCTGCCGCCAGCCGGCACGCCGCAAAATTTTTGTCCGAAGGAGGGACATAATAATATGAATCGATTTCGCATTCCGCGATTACGCTTTTACCAGTTGCTGGTTCCAGCAGCGGTAGTCGCGCTCATCGTCGGTGTTGCCTGCGGTGGTGCTGAGGCTCCTGCCCCGGCCGCACCTGCGGCCAGCACGTCCGGCGATAGCAGCGCTGCTCCAGCAGCAACCTCGCCCCCGGCGGCGGCGCAGGTCGGCGCGACCGCGACCCCGCTGCCCGCCCAGGAACCGGCTGCCATGACCGACACCGGTGAAGGCAGGAGTCTCGTAGTGCTCACCGAGTCCTACGGCAACGAGGTGTGGGATCCCAAGTACGAGAGCGGCGACAAGCACATCTGGCACTTCCCGCTCCACTCCCACATGATCACCACCGATGATGACCTCAACTACACCGGCGACGGTCTCGCGACCGACTGGTCGGTGTCCCCGGACGGTCTGGACATCACATGGACCATCCGCGAGGGCGTCACCTTCCACAACGGCGACGCTTTGACGCCGGAAGACGTGGCCTGGTACCTGCGCTATGTGCAGGACGACGGCTCACGCTCCGTGGTGCGTATCCGCATCTGGCGCCTGGTCTCTGCTGACAACCCTGACAATGCCGCCTATGAAGGCGACAACACCCACATCGAGAAGGAAGGTCACGCCCGCGTGACCGGCCCCAACGAAGTGACCATGTCCTTCGTACGCCCGACCCTGAACTTCCTGGCCGACGTCAGTGAAGTCGGCGGCGGCACTGGCGGCACCACCATGTCCCAGGCTTATTACGAGAGTCTGGGTTCCACACCGCAGGAGCGCTCCGACGGCCTGATCGCCGACCCGAACCCCGGCGCAGCCGGCCCGTTCGACCTGGTGTCATTCACCTCCGGCTCCCAGATCGTGTACGAGAAGCGCGATGACCACTTCATCCTGGAGAAGCGCCCGTACCCGTTCGACGAACTGGAAATCAACCTGGTCTCCGAGGCAGCCACCCGCAAAGCGGCCCTGCTCAGCGGAGAGGCCGACATCTCCCCCATTGACCTGGACTCCCGCGAGGAACTGGAGGCCGCCGGCCTGCAGTATCGTTTCGGTCCCGAATCCACCGTGATCTGGATCAACGCCTGGAACTGCAGCGTGGACGCCCCTCAGAACCTGGGCCACGACAAGTCCCGACCCCAGGACAATGACGGCGCCTACATCGGCGACCCGGTGGGAACCCCGCTGATGTGCCAGGACAAGCGCGTGCGCCACGCCCTGGACTATGCCATCGACAAGGAAGCCGTCCAGGAACTGGTGGGCGGACGCGAAGTGTTCCACATCGCTGGAACCGCCGCCGCCGCTCCGTCCGGCATCGGGTATCGCCCCAACGCCGGTCTGGACCCCTTCCCCTTCGACCCGGAACAAGCTCGCCAACTGTTCATTGAAGCCGGTTACAACGTCCCCGAGGCGCCCAACCCGGCCGGTGGCACCTTCCCGGCAGTGACCAACCTCAAGGATCCGGTCATGCCAGGCGGCGGCGACGAGTGGAACGTGTGGACCTGGGAAGCCGGCGCCACCGTCCCCAAGATGTTGCAGATCGTAGAGTTCGTCTGCGACGACTGGTCTACCTACCTGGGCCTTAACTGCAAGGTCAACGTCGGTGAGGAAGCGGCCATCAAGGACCGTCAGTACGGCGGTGAGATTCCCGGACAGTACCTGGTGCGCTCCAACGAGCACTCCTATGACACCGGCTCGAAGCTCATCGGTCGCTTCGGCGACCCGGTCGGTTCGTACATCAGTTACGACCCGCTCACCGAGCCGCTGATCGCGACCGCGGTTTCGTCCACCAGCCCCGAAACCCAGGAGGAGAACTACTACCAGGCTCTCCGCCAGGCCCACGAGGGCCACTGGGACTTCGCGCCCGGCTATCTGGACGCCCCGTACGCCATGAGCCCCGACATCGAGGACTGGAGGCCGCGCGCTCTGCGCCCGTCCCCCAGCGCTCTGTGGACCATCCGCTGGGCCAACTAGTCCCCTGACGGAACCGGTTGAAGCTCTCGGGAGGGGAGCGGGCTTTATGCCCGCCCCCCTCTTCGTTTTGCAATCTCGAGATATTGCCGCAATAGCCGGAGACGATTCAAACCGGTGGATGCAACCACGCCAACAGCGCGCCAGGGACGTCGTCGGAACGCATCCCACGTTACCGTAAGCTAGCGCTTTTACAGGCAGATGACGAGCGAATCACGCGGTAAATCCGGAATAATCCAGGGCCGCTGGTATCGATATGGCACGGGGCTTCCCACGCCGAGATTTCTGCTATAATCCGCCGGAATCACCAAACCCACACGGGGAGGCGACCGTTTTGGCACGCTTCATTTTATTCAGGATCATCCAGGCCATCGCAACGCTGGTGGTGTTGAGCGCGGCCGTGTTCTTCGGCACCGACCTGACCGGCGACGCCGCTCTTGCCATGGCCCCTGGAGACGCGAAACCGTCGGAGATCGAGGCTATCCGCAAGAACCTGGGTCTGGACCGGCCCGTGGTGATACGGTATTTCGACTACCTCGGCGGCCTGTTCATCGGCGATTTCGGCAGGTCATACAACAAGCGCCAGCCGGCTTTTGACGTTGTCATGGAGCGGATTCCAAACACCATCCAACTGGCGATCAGCGCCCTGTTCATCGCGATAGCGATCGGAATCCCGTTAGGAATCTTATCGGCCGTAAAGCGGGACAGCTTTCTGGATAGACTTGGCAAATCGTTTGCCATCCTTGGCATGTCGATGCCCCAATTCTGGCTGGCGATCATCCTGATGTGGATCTTCGCCGTGGAATTTCGGTTGCTGCCCACCTTCGGCAAGGACGGGCTGGATCCCCGGTACTTCATCATTCCAGCGTTCTCAATCGCCGTCTTCACCATGGCTGGGTTCATGCGCCTCACCCGCTCGGCCATGCTGGAAGTGCTGGACAGCGAGTACGTCAAATTCGCGCGCATCAAGGGCCTGGCTGAGCAGTTGGTGATCTTCAAGCACGCGCTGAAGAACGCTGTGATTCCGGTGCTCACGTTCGGCGGCATCAGCTTTGCCGGACTCCTCAATGGATCCATCGTGGTGGAGGTCATATTCTCGTGGCCCGGCCTGGGCCTCCTGATGCTCGAGGGTATCCGGACCAGGGACGTACCGATCATCGAAGCGACGATCCTCACCTCCGGTTTCCTCTACATCGTGATGTCCACCATTGTCGACGTTGTTTATGCTTATGTTGACCCCCGGATCCGGTTCGGATAGGGACAACACCGTCACCGGCCCCAGGAGCTTATCACCTTGGCAACGCAAGACCTGGCAACCCCACTGCCACAGGCAAACGCGCCCACCCGAGCCTGGCAAAAGGCCCGGGAGCTAAAACTGCCGTGGATCCCCATTTTCATACTCGTGGTGCTCATGGTTGCGGCCATATTCGCACCGCTGCTGGCTCCCCATGACCCGCAACAGTTGAACAAGCGCGACCGGGAGGTGCCGCCGTTCGAGAGCACAAAGTTCCTGCTGGGCACCGACAAGTCCGGCAAGGACATCCTGAGCCGGCTGATCTACGGCGCGCGCACCTCGGTGTTCATCAGCCTGGTGGCGCTGGGCACCGGCGCCGTGGTCGGCAGCGCCCTCGGCGTGATGTCCGGCTACTTCGGAGGCCGCGTCGACATCGTGGTGATGCGCCTGGTGGACGCGGTGCTGGGATTCCCAACCGTGCTGTTAGCGCTCATCATCGTTGCCATCGCCGGCGGCGCCGGCATCGGCAACGTGATTTTGGCCGTAGCGGCAACGGTGTGGGCCAGATTCGCGCGGCAGGCCCGGGGCGAGGTGCTGAGCATCAAGGAACGTGACTTCGTTACGCTGGCCATCGTTGCCGGGGTATCCGCTCCGGTGATCATGTGGCGACACATTTTCCCCAACGTCATTAATACGGTGCTCATCGTCATTAGCCTGCTGGTCGGCCAGACCATTCTCCTCGAGGCGTCGCTGAGCTTCCTGGGTGTCGGCGTGCCGCCGGGAGACCCGGCCTGGGGCATCATGGTGTCGGAGGGTCGGGACCAGATCTTTGAAATCTGGTGGCTGGCGCTGTTCCCCGGCCTCGCCATCACAATCGTGGTGATGGCCATGAACTTCTTCGGAGACTGGCTCCGGGATACCCTGGACCCACGCCTGAGACGCACACGGTAGGTACCGAACACGGGAAATACAGGGACGGGCAAGTGCCCGTCCCATGTAATGGATGGTATTGACAGCCGTTCCTTCCGGCGATACGATTATAAACTGATAACGGTTCCGCAGATTTTTCGTGCGGGATAAGCGCGCGGATATTGCGGAGACGAGGTTCGTGCGCTATATTTTTTGCATCGCAAATTGCCCTTGACGGGCTGAAAAACAGGAACAAAAAGGAGGAAACAATGGCAGGAAGCAATGACGTCGCATTGATGGCTCACCTTCTCCGCCGCGCGGGCTTCAGCGCCAGCCGCGACGAGATCGAAGCCGCTGCTGCGAGAGGCTACGACACAGTGGTGGAAGAACTGCTCAATCCAGGCGAATCTTCCGGTGTGGAAGACGACCTGATGCTGCGGTATCACCCCACCTACAACCACGCCGGCGCCATCGAAATCAACATCCAGAACTGGGTGTACCGGATGGTGAACACGGAGTACCAGCTCAAGGAAAAGATTGCGCTGTTCTGGCACATGATCTTCTGCGCCGGCCACTCCAAGATCGACTCCGGCGAAGAAATGGGCCTGATGATCCAGATGTTCCGCGATCAGGGCATGGGCAACTTCCGGGACCTGCTGATGAAATTGTCCACCAGTCCCGCCATGGTCTACTACCTGGACAACTGCGAGAGCCACAAGACCAACATCAACGAGAACTACGGCCGCGAACTGCTGGAACTGTTCTCCATGGGCGTTGGCATGAACGAAGACTTCAACTACAGCGAGGATGACGTAAAGGCCTGCGCCCGCGCGTTCACCGGCTGGAACATCGCGCCCCCGTACCCTCCGTTCCCCTACGGCCGCAGCCCTTGGGAATTCCGGTACGACCCGGCCGACCACGACGACGATGAGAAGACCTTCCTCGGAAATACCGGCAACTGGAACGGCGATGACATCCTCGAAATGATCGCCGCAAACAGGGCCACCGCCCGGTTCATCTCCCGCCACATGTACAACTTCTTCGTCGCCGACGAGGTCCCGGTCCCCAGCTGGCGCCAGACTCCCCCGAAGGACGAAGGCTTGCTGGAAGATCTGGAGCAGGCGTACTTCGACAGCGGCTACAACATCACCGCGATGCTGAACACGCTGTTCAACTCCGACTCTTTCAAGAACGCCCAGTACGCCAAGGTCAAGAACCCGGCCGAGATGGTGGCAGGCACCCTGCGCATGGTCGGCGACCACCGCGGCGAGATCAAGCCCGGCATGTTCGAACTGAGCCAGGAGCCCAAGTACATGGGCATGGACCTCATGAACCCGCCGACCGTTGAAGGCTGGCACACCGGCCACGAGTGGATCGACTCCGGCACCCTGGTCGAGCGCATCAACTTCGCCGCCGACTACCTCGGCCGCACCGATCTCCCCGGCGTCCAGAGCATGATCTCCAAGCTCATGGCCCAGGGCGACAACCTGAGCCCCGAGCAGTTCGTGGACTCCTGCGCCGACCTGGTTGGCTGCCTGAACCTCACCGAGGACACCCGCGATCAGCTGATTACCCACGCTGGCCGCAGTGGCAACCTGACCCACGGCTCCGACGCCGAGCGCGCCGAGTTCGAGCGCCGGTCCGGCGAGATGTTCCAGATCATCGCCTCCACCTCGGAGTTCCAGTTCGAGTAATTCGGAAAGCAACCACACGGTCAGGAGCGCCAACCCCTGAACCTCAGCCTCCTGGCCGTCCAACAAGAGATAAAGCAAGTACAACGGAGGACTATCAAATGGTCTCTACCAACAAAGACAACGTTCTGGTGGTGCTTTCCCTCTCCGGCGGGAACGACGGCCTGAACACTGTCATTCCTTTCAACGACGGCCACTACCGCGACTATCGCCCCGCGTTGGGCGTGCCCGCCGAGGCAGTCCTGGACCTGAACGGCGAGATCGGCCTGCACCCCACCATGGGTCCCCTCAAGAAGTACTGGGACGAGGGCAAGCTCGCTATCTTCCTGGGCATCGGCTACGCCAACCCGTCCTACAGCCACTTCCGCAGCATGGACATCTGGCACACCTGTGAGCCGGACACCATCGGCACCGAAGGCTGGCTGGGCCAGGTCATCAAGGAACTGGACCCGAACAACGAAGGCCAGGGAATCACCGGCGTTAACTTCGGCCGCGGACTTCCCCGCGCCCTCGCCAAGGAAGGCGTCCCGGTCGCCTCTGTCGGCAACCTCGAGACCTACGGTCTGCTCACCGGCATCGAGGGTGAAGACCAGCGCGCCGAGGCTCTGGACCTCTTCAGCAAGATCTACGCGCCCACCGTGGGCCAGGGCTTCGTGAACGACTACCTGCGCTCCACCGGGACCTACGCCCGCATCGGCGCCGACATCCTGGCCACCGCGCCGCCGAAGTACACCTCCAACGTGGAGTACTCCGCGACCACCGTCGGCCAGTACATGAAGAACATCGCGCAGACCTACCTGGCTGACCTGGGCACCCGCGTGCTGTTCACCACCAGCCCCTACAACGGCTTCGACACCCACGCCAACCAGGCGTCCGACCACGCTCGCCTGTGGACCGACGTGTCCGCCAACGTTGACACCTTCGTCTCCGACCTGCGGGACCATGACGCCAGCGACAACGTCATCACGTTCATGTTCTCCGAGTTCGGACGCCGCGTGGCTGACAACGGCTCCGGCACCGACCACGGCGCAGGGTCCGTTGCCTTCGCAGTCGGCGAAAAGGTCAAGGGCGGCATCTACGGCACGTATCCGTCCCTCGAGCCCGGCGCACAGGAAGAGGGCGGCAACCTCCGGTCCAACATGGACTTCCGCCAGGTTTACGCCACCATCCTGGAAGACTGGATGGGCCTGGACTCCAACCCCATCAACCGCGGCGTCTTCGAGAAGGTCCCCTTCCTGTAGGCCTGCTGAACGAAAATTCGGCCATAGCGGATCGCCGTCAGGGCGGTCCGACTGTGGCCCTCCGATTGACGATCAAAGAGAGGGAAGTCTATGAGTACCCACCTATTCGGTCTCGTGGACACTGCTTTCACGTATAGCCATTCCATCGGGCGCAACGAGTTCAACGGAACCGGCCTGCGCAACCCCATGGACCTGGCTATCGACGACGAAGGCAAGGTCTACGTGGTCAACCGCTCCTACGAAAACCGTCCCGACGGTGTGCGCGTTTCCATCGTCACCATGGACGAGGACTTCGTAGGCGAGTTCAGCCAGTTCGGCGAGGCCCCTGGCGACCTTTATTGGCCCACCGCCTGCGCGTTGGACGGCGAAGGCAACCTTTACGTTGCTGACGAGTGGCTCAACCGCATCACCATCTTCGACGGCGACGGCGAGTACCTCAGCCACTGGGGCACCGGCGGCGACGGCGAAGGCCAGTTCAACGGTCCCTCCGGCATCGCCATCGACGGCGACACCATGTGGATCGTCGACAGCCGCAACAACCGCATCCAGAGCTACGGCCTGGATGGAACGTTCAAGAGCCAGTTCGGCGCCTCGGGCTCCGGCGATGGCCAGATGAACCTTCCGTGGGGCATCTGCATCGACAAGGACGGCCTGATCTACGTGGCCGACTGGCGCAACGACCGCATCCAGGTATTCACCCAGGGCGGCGAGTGGCAGGCCAGCTACGGAACCAGCGGAAACGGCCCCGGCCAGTTCAAGCGTCCCAACGCCGTGTTCGTCGACAACGATGGCGACATCTACGTCTGCGACCGCGAGAACGACCGCGTGCAGATCCTGGCTCCCGACGGACGGTTCCGCGCCCAGTTGAAGGGCGACCACCAGATCTCCGGCTGGGGCAAGAGCAAGCTGAACTCGAACCCCGACATGATCCGCCAGCGGACCATGGCCATCACCCATGATGGCGGCGATTTCGAGAAGGCATTCTCCAACCCGTGCGCCATTCGCGTGACGGGAGACGGTCAGATCGCGGTCCTCGACCACACCCGTGGCCGGATCCAGGTCTACCAGAAGCAAAAGGATCCCGTCCTGCTGTAAAAAGCGGACCGAGCCTTGCCCAAAGTAGGGGCGGATGATTATCCGCCCCTATGTTTTTCCCTTCACCCGCGGGTTCCAAACTCTCGCGCTGCGCATATGCCTATTCGGCATCCTCCGGCCCCTTGGGCATCCCGGCGTCGATCCACGCCGCAACTTCGGCGGCCTCGGCGCGCGACAGGAACGGCCCCCGCAGCGGCATCCGTCCAAACGTGCCGCACCCCAGCCGCAGAGAGCGCACCAGGTGCGTTTCCGCCCCCGGCTTGCCCGGTTCAATGGACGGATAGCCATTGAGCACCGACGCAGCCAGTTCTTCGGGCGTTTCCCACCAGTATTCGTGGATTCCAGGATATGGCTGTCGCCCATGCCGTTCTATCCACCGGTCCATGATGGTGTCGAGCAGTTCTTTCACTCGAGGCCAATATACGGGAGCGGTTTCGTTGGGGTTAGCGTCGGTGGTCATCTTGCGGTGATCTCCATGTTGTTGATTGCTGTTAGCGGGGGTGCTCCTGCACCGACTCGCGCTGCAGCAACTCCAGCGCATGCGGCAAAACGGGCAGGACGACATCCAGGCACTCACCGACTCCCCGGGGGCTCCCGGGAAGGGTGATGATCAGCGTGTAGCCCCGGATTCCCACCACTGAGCGACTGAGCATCGCCATTGGCGTGAACTGCAGTGTCTCGGCGCGCATCGCTTCCGCCATCCCGGGGACCTCCCGGTCCATCGCGCGGCGCGCTGCCTCCGGAGTGACATCCCGTCGACCCATGCCCGTGCCGCCAGTGGTCACAATCAGGTCAACCTCGCCCGAATCGGCCCATTCACTGATCCGTCCGGTTATCACGCCCGCATCGTCGGCGACGATTTCGTAGCGGACCTCCTCATATTCCGGCGGCGGCAACTTGTCTCGTATTGCCTGCCCCCCGGTATCCTCACGCTGCCCTTGGGCCCCGGACGTACTGACTGTGAGAATGGCGAGTCGATGCATGTTTGCGTTCGAAAATACCTGGATTCTGCTGGCGGCAATAATACCATACCGCCCCGCGCCACATTCGAATATAATGGCCGCCAACAAACCGGATCCCACGAGAGGTACGTAATGCTGGCGATAGTTGGTGGCAATCTCATTGACGGCACCGGATCACCGATGATCCAGGACGTGGCCGTTCTCATTGATGGAGAGCGCATCATCGAGGTTGGGCCTCGGGCCTCCGTCCCAATCCCCGAAGGAACCGAGGTCATCGACGCTACCGGGCACACCATCATGCCCGGCCTCATCGACGTGCACGATCACCTGGCCTCTGGGGGTTACGGCCTCACCGGACGCTGGGGCATGGACGAACCGCTGTCCTTGCTCAGCATCCGCACCGCGCAGGTCATCGAGGACACGCTGGCCGCCGGCTACACCACCGTGCGCGACGCCGGCGGTCTGGATGCCGGCTACAAAATGGCCGTGGAGGAAGGGTTGATCAAGGGCCCCCGCCTGATCATTTCGGTCAACATCATGTCGCCCACGGGCGGGATTGAAGACAAGGTCAGCGGCAGCGGCCACCGCAAGGTCATCCTGGGACACGATCCGTTGTCTCCCGATGGCGTCGCCGACGGCGTTGATGGCGTTCGCGCCAAGGTCCGCGAGTTGGTCCGCTGCGGCGCAGACCAGATCAAGTTCGCCACCACCGGCGGAGCCTCCGGCCGCCCCGGCAACGGCCCGCTGGACCAGGCCTACGCGCTGGACGAAGCCAAGGCGCTGGTGGATGAGGCGGCGGCGCTGGGTCGCAGCACCCTGTGCCACGCGGTCGGCGGCACCGGCCTGCCCATCGCCATCCGGGCGGGCGCCGGATCCATCGAGCACGGCTGCTACCTGGCCACCGATCCAGACATGCTCAAGATGATGGCCGACCAGGGCACATTCTTTACGCCCACATTCGAGGTGTACGACTTCCACAGCACCATCAGCGCGCCGCACATCAGGGTGCGAGCCCAGGCGCTGATGGATATCCACATCCAAAGCGTCGAACTGGCCATCAAGGAAGGCGTGCGCATCGTGGCCGGCACCGACGCCGGCGGCTTTGTCCACGGCGACAACGCCCGAGAGCTGGAGCTGATGGTGGAGAAAGGCATGAGCACGTCGCTGGCCATCCAGTCCGCCACCGGCTACGCGGCGGAATGCTGCGGCCTGGGCAAGGACGTCGGCACCATAGCGGCCGGCATGTTGGCCGACATACTGGTGGTGGATGGCGACCCGCTGCAGAACATATCCGTGCTCCGGGACCGGGAACGCCTGCCCCTGATCATGAAGGGCGGCGAAGCCTATAAGAACCGCCTTCCAGTTCGGGAATTGCAGCCGGCCTAGATCGGACGTAATGGCAGTGCAGGGGGATGAACTTCCCCCTGCCGTTCGGCAAGATGCGTTTCCATGTGCTCACCCTGTTTCCCGACGCGTTCCGGATAATCACCCAGTACAGTATTATCGGACGCGCCGTGGAAAACGGCCTGGTTTCCGTACAAGCGGCCGACATCCGGCAGTACACCACCGACCGGCACGGCACCGCCGATGATTATCAGTTCGGTGGCGGGCCCGGTATGGTCATGAAGCCCGAGCCCGTATTCGCCGCCGTCGGCGCGGCGCTCGATGACGTGCCCGGCGATGATCGCGAACGCACCCCAGTGGTCCTCACATCTCCCCAGGGACGTTTATTGGACCAGAAGTTGGTGGATGAGCTCGCGGCCGCCCCCGGCATGGTGATCATCTGCGGACACTACGCCGGCGTGGACGAGCGCATCCGTACCGGTCTGATCACCCACGAAATATCCATCGGCGACTACGTGCTGACCGGCGGCGAGTTGGCTGCCATGGTCATCATAGACGCCGTCTCCCGATTCGTTCCAGGCGTCGTCGGCTCCGAGGAAAACGTGCAGGAGGACAGCATCACGTCCGGCCTGTTGCAGCACCCTTTGTACACCCGTCCGGCCGAGTTCCTCGGCATGGAAACGCCGGATGTGCTGCGTTCCGGAAACCACGCCGAAATAGACCGTTGGCGGCGGCACAAATCCCTGGAGCGCACCCTGCAATTCAGGCCGGATCTGCTGGAAACGGCGCCTTTGACCAACTCCGATCGCGCCTACCTCGCCAGCCTGGGCTGGGACGGCGGCCAAAATGCCTGAAACGGCAACCAACCGAGGCGATTATCGCTTCGGCGTGCCGGTGCGCGTGCGCTGGCAGGAGTGCGACGCCCAGGGCATCGCCTTCAACGGCAGCTACCTGGGTTGGCTGGAGGTCGCCCAGGCCGAATACTTCCGGAACCTGGGCTTCAGCATCTACCGGGTCGCTGCCGCCGGCTATTTCGACAGCGCGGTCGCCAAAATCACCATCGAATACAAGGCGCCGGTCCGGGTGGACGAGATGCTGGACCTGCGGGCCCGGGTCGCGCGCATCGGCAACACCAGCCTCATCCTGGAGGTGGCCATCTTCCCCGAAGGCGAGGATCCGGATCGGGCGCCGTTGACGACCATCGAGTCCGTGTACGTAGGGTTTCACGCCGACACCGGCGGCACCAGGCCCGTTCCCGATGCCATTCGCCAGTTGGTCCACGGATGGGAAACTGAGGGTGATATCCTGCCCCTGGCCAAATTCCCCGAACTCGCGGCGGCGCAGCAACCACCCGCGGATCCCCAGCAGAGTTGATCACGGTACGACCCAACACATTGAGGTGCCCAAATGTCCTTTTGTGATGAAATCGAACTCGAATCGCAGGCACAGCGGGAGGCGATGGCCTTCCATCCGTTTGTCCAGGGCATCGGCAACGGCACCCTGCCCATGGACAGTTTCAAGCACTTCATAACCCAGGATTATGTCTATCTGATTGATTTCGCCCGGTGCCTGGCCCTGGCCGCTGCCAAGGCGCCCGACCTGGAGACGATGTCTTGGTTCGCCCGCTCGGTGGACTACATTCTGAACACCGAGATGGATCTGCACCGCTCCTACTGCGCACAGTTCGGCATCACCGAGGCGGAACTGGACGCGACGGTGCACGCGCCCACGTGCTACTCCTACACCAGCTATCTGCTGAGGGTGGCCCACCAGGGGAGCTTCGGGGAACTGGTCGCCGCTCTATTGCCGTGCATCTGGGGTTACTGGCGCGTCGGCGAACGCCTGGCCGACCAGGGCCTGCCCGACCATGAGGGTTATGCCCAGTGGATCCAGATGTACGCCGCGGCGGAACAGCAGTCCGTGGCGGAGGAGTGCCGCGCCATCTGCGACCGCGTGGCATCCACGGCGGGCTCTGCTGAGATCGCGATGATGAAAGAGGCGTACATCACCTGCACGCGTTACGAGCAGGCATTCTGGGAAATGGGGTGGACGCTGGAGGACTGGCCGGTGTGACGGGCTGGTCGGGGTGGGCAGATTCGAACTGCCGATCTCCTGCTCCCAAAGCAGGCGCCTTGCCGCTAGGCCACACCCCGAACCGAGGCCAATTTGCTGGCCGGGGCCAGAGACGCAAGTACCCCCGCGGAGACTCGAACTCCGGTCTCTGGCTCCGGAGGCCAGCACTCTATCCACTGAGCTACGGGGGCAATTGCTATTCTAGCACACGCCCGGTCGGCGGCCGGCCACATACCGGTAGACCCGGTGGGCGTCGCGGTTAGTACGCCAATCCCCCCTCGCAGGAAACGGCCAGCGGTGGTGATCCTGACCCATCTTCGCTGGCGGTGTGAACCTCGTATAGGCTGCCGTCGTAGCTGAAGGTGAACCGGTAGCCGGGAACGATCACCTTGGCGTACATGTGCCCCGGCTCGGGGCAACCCAGAGACGCGTCAGGCCAGCGTACGCCCTCCTGGCTAACGAATTCCAGGTCGTCGGGTGACACCGACAGACGGTCGGCCAGGACGTTGCGAGCCTCGACCACGAGCCTGGACGGTTCCCACGAGTCCGCGCCCGTTTGCGGATCCTGATTTTGCCGAGGCTCGAGCCGCTCGCCCTGCAGGTCAGCGGTATACGCAATCGATGGCGATGTGGTCAACAAGGCGATGGTCGCGGCGATGATCAGGGCGAATCCAAATGAGAACCACCTCAGCATGTGTTGGGAGTTCAATGAATTCTGCATGGAGTATCCCTCCCGCATCTGTATGTGATGATGAATGTATCTTGTGATCAGTTATACGATCGATGGTAGCTTTGTCCCTTATTAACATTCTACCAGTGGGCATCAGCCCGCCTCGCGACAACGCCGACAGATCCTGTCGGGCACGTTGTGCCGTGTCCCGCTAGAGGCTCCCCGCGACCGGTGCGAAAAAACGCTCGCGAGCGCGCTGCCCGCCTCAGTAAGACGTCCCGCCCTCGCAGGACACCATCATCGCCGGCGAACCAGAATCGCCGCCGCCGGACGTGTGAACCTCGTAGTCATTCCCGGCGTAGCTGAAGGTAATGCGATGGCCCGGCGTGATCACCTGGGCGTACATCATGCCAGCCTCGGGACATCCCAGCGAAGAATCCGCCCACTCGACTGCTTCGTCGCTGACCAACGCCAGATCGTCGGCAGAGACCGACAGCCGCTCCGCCAGGACTTGCTGCGCCTGTTGCTGCAACGCATTCAGGGGTTGCGGCGGTGCAGGTAAGTCTGAGGCGTCGGGTTCCGCGTCGCTGGCGCAGGCCAACGAAAGGCCCACGACCACCACAACGAATGCGGTCAAGACGAACCGCGAATAACGGGTTGCGGACCACCACCCGGGATTTCGGGAGCCGGACGAACTCCCTGTGGGCCACCGGTCCCGGGGTGCGTCATGCAATCGGCCATAGCCTTTGAAGTACATGCTGCCTCTACTCAACGGTGATGGAACCGTTGGAAGTGACCAGCTCCAGCCGGGCGTCGCCGCGGCCGATGACGGCTTCCTTATGGTTCCGACCTAGGGCGCTTTGCGCGGCGCCGGCGCCGATATCGATGCTGCCGTTACTGGTCCTGGCCTGCACACTCACGCTGGGAGATTCGCCCCGCAGCGTTGCCTTGACACTGCCGTTCGATGTTCTGAACCGGTTGTCGGTTCCGGCCGCGAGTTCCCCCTGAAATCGGATTGGACCGTTGGAAGTCGAGAGATCAAACGCCCCCATTCCTTCCTGCACAGCGATCTTGCCATTGAACGTCGTTATGTCGTATTCACCCGAGGCATCATCCGCCTGGATACTTCCATTGGACGCGTGCAGTTGGACTGTACCGCTTACTCCTCCGATCTTGATGTCGCCGTTTTCCACTCGTACCTCTACGTCCGAATCGCTCGGCAAGACAATTCCAATTTGGGCGCGCCGGCCCCAGGGGAAAATTCCTGCCCAGAAGCCGCGCCCCGCTGCACCGACGGTCACGGTGTCCCCGTCCTGTGTTGCCCAGTATTCAAGCTGTTTCGGACGCCGTAGTTCCGCCACCACTTCAACCCGATCTGTGTTGTCGCTACCGGAAACCACGACTCTTCCGTTGAAGTTGCTCACAATCACCGTCGGTTTGCCAGCGATCGAGAAGGTTTCTGCCTCGGCAACCACCGGCCAGGCGCCGTTTGGGTTCGGGAGTCCGCACGCCATCGCTGTCAAACCAGCGACTGCGGCGAATAAAACGATGGCAGACAGCCTGAACCGGATCAGTGAAAAAAATCCCATGCAAAATCTCCTGGTTTGCCTACCGCGAGACGCCGAGCTTTTCAGCCAGCCACGCGCCCCGCACTTGCCCATGCTCGTGTCCGCCGCCTTCTGCCGCGCCTTCGTACACGCGCAGATCGCAATCGGGCAGCGCGGCGGCCAGTGCCTCCGCGAACGATAGCGGGCACAGGCTGCGGTCAAAACGGCCGGCGCTCATCAGCACCGGGGCTTGCACGGACCCCGCGAATCCAATGGGATCGACCAGCGACGTGATGCCCGCCACGGTCTCCAGGCTGTCTGGATAAGCGCGCAGGTAGTCGCCCAATTCGCCCAGCGGATAGCCTAACCCCGGCTGCAACGCGGTGGGATGCCCCAATGCCATGGGCGTATCGGCGGCCACCGCTGCGATACCTGAACGGTGCGCCGCCGTCGCCAACGCCAGGGCCGCCCCCAATCCCGCGCCAGTCAAGGCAATCGCCCCGATTTGCACCTGCTGCTGCTCTCTCAAGATGTCGATGGCGCGCAGCGCGTCCGCGTATGCGCCCAGCAGGGTGTACGTCTCCGCGCTATCGATGCCGTCGGTCAGCAGCCCCGGGTACGCCGCGCGGACCAGTACATCGCTGTTGCGCTGCCCCCGGTAGGTCGGGTTCATCACCACGGCATGTTGGCGCAACGGAGTGTAGATAATGTCGTGGACGCTCCCGTAGTCGGGCATCCGCACCAACGCGGGGAAAGGCCCGTCGCCGTGCGGGACCGAAAACCACGCATACAACCGGTGCCCACCGCTGCTGTTGTAGTGCATCCGGAACACATCCCATTCGGGCTGCGAATAGAAAGCGTCCCGCTCCAGCGTGATATCCGGTGGGGTTTCCGCCAGTTGGGCTTCGGTCTGCTCCCAGAACGCCGCTGAGGATGATGGTGCGCTGGTCATCCGGTCCTCCTTACGACGCTGTGGCTCCCATGCGCTGTTGCAGCCACGCGGCCTCCCATGCGGGATAGGCGTGGGCGTTTCCGTGGCCGGAATTGGGGAACAGCCGCAACTCGCGCTCGGGGTTCAACAGACGGTAGGCCGCATAACCGGTTTCCGGCGGGCAAACCTCATCCTCCATGGCAATTCCCACCGCCATCGGACACTCAATGCGCGGCGCAAAATTCACCGCGTCAAAATACCGCAGCGTGTCCAGCGCCTGCTCAACGCGGTCCGGATACGCCCGTGCGTAGCAGGACAGTTCGTCGTAGGGATAGCTGCGCAGCATCCGCATGGATTCAGGGAAACAGCAGAGGAACGGATAACCCGCCACTCCGGCCTTGATCTCGTGCCTCAGCCCGGTCGTGATCAGCGTCAGTCCGCCGCCCTGGCTGCTGCCGCAACAGTAAATCTGCGATGCATCGACCTCCGGACGGGACAGCAGAAAATCAACTCCCCGCACGCAGTCGGAGATCACTCCCTTGTAGCTGTACGTTTCCCGATCCTCGACGCCGTGGGTCAGCAGGCCTGGGTAGCCAGGGTTGAACTCGGCGCTGCTGGGCAGCTTGCCCCGAACCGCTACCGATAGCGCCGCCACGCCTTTGCCGGCCCAGTCGCGCCGTAAAGCGGGTTCAGACTTGTAGCCCGGCAGGATCAGGACAGCCGGAAAGGGCCCATCGCCGGGAGCGGGAACGGCGTACCAACCGAAAATCTCCAGGTCGTCCAAGCTCCGATAGCAAACCTGGTACACGCTGGCGGTTTCCGTGCTGCGCAACGGGTCATGCGTAACTTTGGAGTCCAGGGGGATCCCGTTGAGACCAGAGAGAACACCGTCCCAGAACTGGTCAAAGTCATCCGGGCAAGTTACCTGGGTGGCGAACGCCACCAGATCCGATTCGGTAGCCATTTCCGCACTCCTTGGCGGGCATCTCAGGGTGAACTTTCCAGCGCATTATACACGGGGCCCGGTGCTATAATTCCGGCACTTGCCGCCGGACCGGAAGCCGGGGCAAATCCAGGAGATGATGAGAATATGAAAGCGGGATTTATTGGCGTTGGCAACATGGGCAACCCCATGGCGGCAAACATGATCAAGGCAGGGCACCAACTCACGGTTCACGACCTGCGCCGCGAGTCGGCCACCAACCTGTTGGAGATGGGAGCGGAGTGGTCTGATACCCCCGCCGGTTGCGTGGCCGGCAACGACGCCGTGTTCACCTCGCTGCCCGTGCCGCGGGACGTGGAGGCCGTGGTGATGGGCGAGAACGGCATCATGTCCGCCGCCGGAAATGGCGACGTGTACGTCGACCTGTCCACCAACTCCCCCACCGTCATCCGCCGCATTCACGCGGAATGTGGCGCGCGCGGCGTTACCGTGCTGGACGCCCCCGTCAGCGGCGGCGTTTATGGCGCAGCCGCCGGCACGCTGGCCGTCATGGTCGGCGGCGATGAGGCGACCTACAACAACGTCAAGCCCATGCTGGACGCCATCGGCGCCCACGTTGTCTATTGCGGCGAAATCGGGAACGGCATGGTTACCAAGATCTGCAACAACCTGCTCTCCATGGGCATCGGCGTGCTGATGTCCGAAGCTCTCACGCTGGGCGTCAAGGCCGGCGTGTCGCTGGAAACGCTGGCCGACGTGATCGCTAACAGCAGCGGTGGCAACCGCCGTTTGGTGGAAAAGTTCCCGCGTTACCTGTTCGTCGACAACTTCGAGCCTGGATTCGCCACCGCCCTGGCGGCCAAGGATGTTCGACTGGCCACCGACCTGGGCCGCGAGTACGGCATCCCCATGGAACTGTCCAACCTCGTGGACCAGCGCCACGTCGAGGCCCTGTTCCGTGGTTGGGGCCCCGAGGACTCCGACGCCGTCGCCAAGCTGCAGGAGGAGAAATCCGGCGTACAACTGCGCTTCGGCGGCATGGGCGAGTGATGCGCAACGACTACGATGTATAGACTAGCCCGCTAAACCGGCACTTGAAAACGCACGCAGATGACGGATTTCGGAACGACAAACAAGACTCCCGGCGACTACCTGGCCGCAGCGGACCGGGAGTTTGCGGCCGGAAATCACGATGGCGGATCCGTTCTGTTGACTCAATCTGTGCATTGCGCTCTGGCTCGACTCGCCGAGGAAGTCGGGAAACCTGCCGGGACGCGCGACGAACTGCGGGAGTTTGCCGAGTGGCTTGATCGCAAGCACGGCACGGAGGACGGTTGGCACGCTCGTAACTTGCGGACAGCCAATTCGTTCCGCGACAACGCGGTTCACAGTTTCTTGGCGCCGGAAGACATGGAATTGGGCCGTCCGCTGGTCCGAGACTTCGTGGAACGACTGCTGTCGTATCAAAAAGCGGACGCATGACAGAGGCGCAGCACTTGGAGGTGGCCTTTCGACTCAATCGTCTCGCGGAACAATTACAATCGGATGGCGACGACGTCGCGATGGCGGAGATGCTGTGGGGTACCGTAAACCGAATCACCAACGCCATAGCGATTCAGCACCAACTCGGCGACGGTACCAGACTACCGAGGGTTGGCTCAGTCATCCACCACTTGGTCAGGGGACACCAGGTTCAATTGGATCTTCAACACGGCGTTCACGCGGTTGGGGCATTGCACGGTCATTTCTACAATAGCCACCTTCGGCCTCAGGATGTCGAGGGTCATGTCGTCGAAACACAGGGTTTTATCGCCAACCTGCTTGACCTGTACGATAACCATGCCAACCAGTAAATCGCGCCGTCCCGATTGACACCTCCGTTCATCGGGATTGCCACGCCGCCCCCGTAGCGCAATAATGGGGGCGGCATCTTGTTGCGACACGTTGCCGATCGTGGAGACGCAGCCGTTGTTCCGTTCACAGTATCCCGCCCAGGACAAACCCAAATACGCCACCCGGTACGTGTACGCCGACACCCAATTGTCCACCCACGGGGGCAATGTCGGGCGCGTCAGCATCACCAGTGAGGAGCACGCGCGACTCCAGCAAATGGCAGAGTTCCTGGAACGATGCTGCAACGATCTCGACGCCGCCGGCTACGAGGTGATCTCCATCGCCCCGATCGTCAGCGGCCGCACCGCCTACATGGCCTCCAACACCGACTTGGCCGACCCGGGACACGGTTACAGCGTCACCGACGGTCTGATCGTCACCGGCAAATTGAAAAACCCTCGCGACTGAACACCAGGAGTTTACGATGACCAGCAGCGCCGAACGCCACGTTGAAACCGCCGACACCATCGAGGCCATCGAGGAATGTTTTCGCATGGGGTGGACCGACGGATTGCCCGTGGTCCCGCCAGCCGATTACAAGGTCCGTGAGATGCTGTCGGTGGCCGGACTCACCGGCGAGGAGGAACTCCTCAACCTGGACATGCGGAGCCGGGTCATCACGTCCGAAAACGCCGCCGCCAACGCCGTGATGGCCGGCTGCCAGGCCGAGTATTTCCCGGTGCTGGTGACCGCGCTCAAGACACTGGAGGAAGAGCGCAACTTCGTCAACATGGCGGCATCCTCCACCAGTTCGCCAAGCATCCTCATGGTCCTCAACGGCCCGATCCGCGACGCTCTGGGCATCAACAGCCGCGATGGCCTGTTCGGCCCAGGCTTCCGCGCCAACGCCAGGATCGGCCGCGCCGTCCGCCTCTGCTTCATGAACGGCTTCGACGCCTGGCCGGGCCAATTGGACCGGGGAACCCTGGGCACGCCGGCCAAGTACACCTTCTGCATCGCTGAAAACGAAGAGGACTCCCCCTGGGAACCGCTGCACGTCAGCCGCGGCTTCAACGCATCCGACAGCGTCGTAACCGTGGCCGTGGCCTACAACCCGGTCAGCGTGCCCAACAGCTACGCCCACTCCGGACAGGCAATCCTCCTTGCCATCTGCGACGCGCTGCGGTCCGCCGCGTTGGCTCACCGTTATCCGGCCCAGTGGGTCATCGTCATCGGTCCCGAGCACGCCTTGACCCTGCAGGCCGACGGTTGGACCCGGACCGGCATCCAGGAATTCCTGATCGAAAACAGCGGTCGTTCCCGCGCCGAACTGGTGCGCCTGGGTTCCAAGCAGGGGCCCGAGCGTCCCGGCGACGAAGAACTGATCATGCGCTGCGCCAACGACCCCAACGACATCCTGATCATGCACGGTGGCGGCACCGGCGGCCGTTACAGCGCGATCATCGACACCACCGGTTTCCGCATCCGCACCCGCAAGATCGGCGGCAACTGATCCCAACTCCGTCCCCTTCGACAACCGCGAAAACGCCGCCCAGGGGGTTACGCAACCGCGCCCGTTGGCGGTACAATCTGCCCACATATCAATGTCCGACTGGCACCACCTACGGAGGTAAAACATGACCACCGCTGCATCCGGCCTCAGGCTGGTTAACCCCAAGGGCACCGAGCTGCCCCAGACCGAGTTCCGCATGAACGACCGCTCGGGCGGTTTGTCGGGCAAGCGCCTGGGACTCATGGAGAACTCCAAGGCCAACGCCGACAAGCTTTTGCATGAACTCGGCACCATCCTCAATGAACGCCACGGTTTCTCCGAGGTCAAGTATTTCAGCAAGCACCACGCCAGCCTGCCCGCCAAGCAGGATGTGATCGATTCCATCCTGGGCGAGGTCGACTACCTCATCACCGGGGTTGGGGATTGAGGGTCCTGCAGTTCGTGCAGTGTGCACGACGGAATCGACATGGAAAAGCGCGGCGTCCCCACCGCGGCCATCATCACCCACGTGTTCCTCAACACCGCCCAGGCCATGACCCGCATGATGGGCGTGCCGGATTACCGGTACATTGTCGCGCAGCATCCGCTGTCCAGCCTGGCCGACGATGAGGTCAAGCAAAGGGCTGAAGAGCTTGCCGACGAGGTTGAGTCCATCCTCACCGGAGCGCCGGTCGCAGCGTAGGTTCGCTCGTTAGTAGCCCGTGGCTGCCAACAATAACCCGAACCCTTCTCGCCCACCAGTGAACCCGGCCATCCGACCGGGTCTGGTGGGCGAGGTCGATCTGACCGTATCGGACGAGCATCTCGCTCCCCATACGCCCAAGTTCAGCACTCCGGCCCTGGTGATGCTGATGGAACAGGCCTCTTTCGCAGCGATCCGATCATTGCTGGACGACAGCCAGACCGTGGTTGGCTACGAGGTCAACGTCAAGCATCTGGCCCCGGCGGGTGTCGGCAGCCGGGTGACCGGACGATCAACCCTCACCGACGTTTCCGGCAACAGGCTGCGTTTCGAGGTGGTGGCGCAGTTGGGCAATCTGGTGCTTGGTACCGCCGAGCACAAGATGGCCGTGGTGCCTCAATCGGCCCTGGAATCCTGAACATCTCGTCCACCCCTACTCGCTCATCAATCGTGGAGCCCTCCAATGTCCTGGATACGTGAAACGGATGCCGCCGTGCCGGCAGTCATAAAGTGCATGTCCATCAATCCGGCCCTCATGGAGGCCGTGCAGAACCTGAACCACAGCGCCTCATTCGGGTCGTCCGCCTTGACCCGCACCCAGGAGGAAGCCATCGCCACCGTGGTGTCGCTGGTCAACGGCTGCCGGTATTGAGCCGTCGCCCACGGAGGGTTCCTCCGTCAGCATTCCGGCGATCCGGAGTACGCTTCCCACATCATCCACGACTACCGGCAAGCCGACCTGGATCCGCAGACGCGGGCCATCCTGGACTACGCCGTCAAGCTCACCCTCACGCCGGCCGCCATGGGGGAATCCGACATCGTTGGCCTGCGCTCGATTGGCCTGACTGACCAACAGATTCTGTCCACCGTAGCCATCACCTGCATGTTCAACTTCATGAACCGCCTGGCCGACGGACTGGGCGTGGAAATCCCCGCCGGCCGGGAAGCCGCCATGGCCCAGTGGCTCTCCGATGAAGCGCAAAAGTCACAAGACTGGCTCCTCACTTCCGAAGCCGTACCCGTATCCTGACCCCTCTCTCGCTCAATACTGTGTAGGGGCGAATGATCATTCGCCCCTACTGATTTACCGGAGGTTCAACATGACACTGCTCCCTTCAGGACGCCCCAGGCTCCAGGACAAGGTCGCCATCATCACCGGAGCCGGATCCAGCGGCCCCGGCATGGGGACCGGCAAGGCCTCCTCGATCCTTTTTGCCCGCGAGGGCGCAAAGGTCCTGCTCGTCGACCGCAATCCCCAGGCCGCCGAGGAGACCCTCGCGGTGATTCACGAGGAGGGCGGCGAAGGCTCGGTGATCGCCGCCGACGTCACGTCCGCTGCCGACTGCGAGGCCATCGTTGACGCCGCGGTTGAGCGCTACGGGGGCCTGCACATCCTGTTCAACAACGTGGGCATCACCGGGCCGGGCACGCCCACCGACGTCGAGGAAAGCGTGTGGGACAACGTGCTGGACGTGAACCTCAAGAGCATGATGCTCACCACCAAGTACGCGGCTCCCAAGATGATTGACTCCGGCGGCGGCAGCATCATCAACATGTCGTCCATCGCCGGCGTTCGAGCGGGCAGCGGCTTGGCCAGCATCCCCTATTCCGCATCCAAATCGGGCGTCATCGGAATGTCCGAGACCATGGCGGTGCATCTCGGTCGGGACAACATCCGGGTCAACGTCATCGCCCCGGGCCACATCTACACCCCAATGGTCGCCGGCGCGATGCCCGATCGCACCCGAGAACTCAGGCGCAAAGCCGGCCCGCTGGGCGTCGAGGGCAACGGTTGGGACATCGCCTACGCCGCGTTGTTCCTGGCCAGCGACGAGTCCCGTTGGGTATCGGGCGTGGTGCTGCCGGTCGACGCCGGCCTGCTGGCCGCCACTCCGCTGGCGGTGTACCAGAACATCCGCGAAGGCGATTAGGGACGCCGACAGCGGATTTCGCGCTGCCGCACGATGCCAGCACAAAAACGACGCCGGGTGGCCCCGGCGTCGCGAAACGCTGGTTTACCGACTGCCTACTAAACCAAAGCCAAGGTGGGATGTGCATTTGGCGGGGGTTGTGAATCAGGTCGGAAGTCTGACAGGATTGCCTCGGCTCGTGACTGGAGGATGGTCCGGCAGCGCCGTCTCACCTCTTCTTTCCGGTGGGTCAATCCG
>JAPOQH010000076.1 GCA_026710825.1 Chloroflexota bacterium
CGGGAGAGGCCAGGGCCAGGGATTCCTCCCGACCCGTGCGCTGTCCGCCAAACCTTGAGTGGGCAAAAACCCATGCGTAACCCCTCGGCCGTGGGGCTGACAACGACCACCATCACCTCGGGCAGGCGACCAAACCCAACCATCCGGCGCTACCGCGATCATCATAGCAAGGAGAGAAACATTAGCCTCCGCGATCCGCCCTGAACTGCGACGCTGCTCGACTAACCGAAAGCCTATCCCCTGACTCCTGTGACTCCTGCTCCATCAGTAACCGAGCCGATTTCCGGGTTATTGCATGCTGTCCAACACGCCGTCGCCGAACCCGACGCTCCTGCGTGCGGCACACGATGCGATGCAAAACCCGCCCGGTTTATACTGTGCTTAACCCTCTGTGTTGCAGTGCAGGATGGTGCAGCATATGACTACCTCGTCACCAGAAAACCCCGACAGCCTGTCCCCCGTCCAGCGCGCCCAGGAGTTGCGCGATCAGTTGTGGTTCCACAACGACCGCTACTACAACAACGACGCGCCGGTGATCAGCGACGGACAGTACGACGCGCTGATGCAGGAATTGCGCGACCTGGAAGCCAATTATCCCGAGTGTCGCGCCGCCAACTCTCCAACCCAGATGGTCGGCGGCAGTCCGTCGGATCGGTTCCCTCAGATCGAACACCCCATACCCATGCTCAGCCTCGCCAACGCGTTTGACCGCGACGGCTTGGAGGCCTGGCATCGCCGCGTCACCGATCTCCTCGACGGCCAGCGTTTCAAAATGGTCGCCGAGTTGAAAATCGATGGCCTCGCCGTCCGCCTCGTGTACCGCAACGGCGAATTCGTACTCGGCGCCACCCGCGGCAACGGCCAGACCGGCGAGGACGTCACCCACAACCTGCGCCAGGTGAGCAGCATCCCGCATCAACTCGTCGGCGATTACCCGCCCGTTGTGGAAGCCCGCGGCGAGGTGTATCTGCCCCTCGACAGTTTCCGCCGCATGAACGTAGAGCGGGAGCGTGCCGGAGAACCCCTCTACGCCAATCCCCGCAATACTGGCGCCGGCACCATCCGTCAACTCGACCCGACCGTCGTCCGCGACCGCAACATGGAAATCTGGACCTACAGCCTCAACGACACTGGCGACTCGCCCCTGCCCGGTAGTCACTGGGACGCCCTGTCCGCCCTTGCGTCCTGGGGCTTTCGGGTCAACCGGGAGAACCACATCTTCGACACCCTTGACGAGGTCTGCGATTTCTACGACCGGATGCTGGCCCAGCGGCATGATTGGGAATACGAAGCCGATGGTTTGGTCGTCAAGGTCGACAGCATCGCCCAGCAGAACGCCCTCGGGTTCGCCGGACGCGAGCCCCGGTGGGCCATCGCCTACAAGTTCCCCGCCGAACGCGCCAACACACGCCTCCTCGATATCGTTATCAACGTTGGACGCACCGGCAGCCTCAACCCCCAGGCCATCCTGGAACCCGTCGTCGTCAGCGGCGCAACCGTCCAACATGCCTCGCTCCACAACGAGGAGGACATCCACCGCAAGGACGTCCGCATCGGCGACATGGTGGAAATCGAGCGCGCCGGCGATGTCATCCCCCACGTCATCGGCCCGGTGCCAATGCCCGGCGAGGAGCGCGGCCCCGTGTTCCGCATGCCCGAATACTGCCCGGAGTGCGAGACCGCCGTCGTCAAGGAACTCGGCGACGCCATGCACCGCTGCCCCAACTCCGCCTGCCCTGCCCAGTTCTTCGAGTCACTGAAGCACTTCGTCAGCAGGGGCGCAATGGACATGGATGGCCTCGGCGAACGCTGGTGCCGCATCCTCATCGACCGCGGCCTCGTCTCCGACGTATCCCACGTCTACAGCCTTACCATGGATCAATTGGTCGAACTCGACCGCATGGGAGAAAAGCTCTCCACCCGCATCCTCACCAACATCGAGGCCAGCAAGCAACGCCCGCTCGCCCGCATCCTCTTCGCCCTCGGCATCCTGCATGTCGGCGCGGAGGTGGCCGAACTGCTCTCCGCCCGTTACGCCAGCATCGACGATATCGCTACCGCCAGCATCGACGACCTCACCGAGATCGACGGCATCGGCCCCCGAATCGCCGAGAGCATCGTGAGCTATTTCGCCACCGAACGCAACCAGGAGACCATCGCCGGTCTGCGCGACGCCGGTGTCCGACTGTGGCAGGAACTCGCCCCGGTCGACGCCGGGGATCAACCCTGGAAGGGCCAGACCTTTGTCATCACCGGCACGCTGTCAACCATGACCCGCCGCGAGGCCGAGGGCAAGGTGAAAGCCCTCGGGGCCAGCGCCTCATCCTCAGTCAGCCGCAAGACCAACTGGCTGGTCGCCGGAGAATCCGCCGGCAGCAAACTCGCCACTGCCGAACGCCTCGGCGTCCCCATCCTGGACGAGGACCGCCTGCTGGCGCTGCTGTCCGACCCGGCTTCTATCCTCATTCAGGATGCCGCTACCCAGGAATCGACCGCGGCATCTCCAACATTGCTCTGATGCGCGTCCACGAATACCGTCATTCCTGCGAACGCAGGCATCCAGGAATCCTGGGCATCGGCCAACATTGATCGCGCCCAGGCCCTGGATGCCAGGTTCCACCGGTATGGTGATTCAGGTGTCGGACCGCTTCCTCAGGTCTGAACGGTCGCAGTCAACGCGTTCTACCGTATCAGCCCGTACACCCGCTCCGGTTTCAGCGTAACGATCACCGCGTCCTGCTGCACCATCGCCTGGTCGTATTCCTCCCAGTTGGGATGCTCGTTGTCCCCGCAGGCCATGAAGGCGTCCCGCAGTTTGACCCGCATCTCCTCGGCATCGGTGTTTTGGTAGTCGGCCAGCGTAACCGTGCCCTCCACCACCGCGAACTGACGCCAGTCCTCCGCCACCGCCATCACGTTGCAGCGGCCGTTCCGGCGCAGGTTGCGCACCTTGTAGGACGTCCCGCGCACCGTCACAAATATCGGTCCATCGTCGCCTTCGAACGGAGAGACCCCACAGACCACGATGCTGGTCTGGGCCGACCCGTCCCTGCGGAACGTATTGATCACCCCCCGGTGGTTGCTGGCAAAAAACTGCTTCACGTCGCTGAATTCCATGATTCCTCCCTTGATAATTCTCAGTTGGCGCCGGCTTGGCCGGCCACTTCGTAAACGGTCACATTGTTCGATTCGAATGCTGGCTCGAGCCAACCTTCGTCCGCCCACTTTACCATCCGCTCGTCAATATCGTTCCCGTAAGACGATCGCTCCCGTGGTCCAACTACCATCCACCGGACACCGTAGTGCTGCAATAGACCGCGCGTTTCAACGCTGTCATCGGATGTGAAAATGGACTCCACCTCGGCGCGCCGGCGGGCCAGTTCGGGGTTGATGTCCTCGCCTCGCCACTGGCGCTCGTGGCCCTCCCAGGACAGCGGCGTGGCGCGTCCCGTCGCGGCCGAGATGCCCCCATGAGCATCGTAGTCGTTCCCAACTGCCTCCACGATGCGTCCCGGTTCCGCCGAGTCCCGTAGCCAGATTATCGCCTCATATTCCCCCTGCGATGTTTGCCGGAGATGCTCGAGCCCCGACAGCGTGTTGTCGGCGCGATTTTCTCCGCCCGATGCCCACGCGGTCCGGTCAACTACCGCCGCCGCCGGATAGTACGCGGACGCCATCAGCAGAATCGCAACCACCCCGACCCAGGCTACCCTCAACCCGTCCAGCAGCAGCGCTAACTCATCCACCCACGCGTTGCGCAACGGCACCGCCAATATGTAGAACATGCCCACCGCGCCCGCGATCCCCAGCAGCAGCCAGGCCTGGTAGTAGAACTTGAACACCGTGTTCATCCTGTTGCCGAACTGGTCCGCGATATGGAACAGTTCCGCGCCGCCGAGCAGGAAGAACCCTACCGCTGCCAACGCCAGCGCGAAAACTATCCAGTGCGCCGGCCGTCGCCCGCTCGCCAGCACCAGGGCACAGTACGTTGCCACGCTGCCCATCGACAGGATGGGCAAAGCAAGCATCAACCGCCCGATCACCAGGTTGTCCGCCAGGTCAACGTCATCAGGCGAAATCGATACCCTCACCGCGACCGCGATCAACCACAGCGCGAACACTCCGATGGTCAACGAGCCCGCCAGCAGCGCAATTGGGCGTCTGTTTCCTGTCGGCCATCCGGCATCCAGCGCCGCCCGCGCTACAAACCCTCCTGAGAGAATCGCCGGCGCTCCCATCACCAACATGAACAACACCGGGCGCGTCGCCGGTCCCGAAACCGGAAGGATCCCCGAAGTCTGGGTGTCAAACGAAAGGTAGAACGGCAGAAACAGTATGATCCCGGCCGCAGCCAGTGAAACCGTCAGCAGGGCCCCATGCCCCATCGATGTAGTCAACCGGCCGGTCGTGTTTGAGGCAGGGCCACTGGCCTCCGTCGGCAATGGGCCGTGCATGTTGACCGTCGGCGCGCGGTTTTGCCACGCCAGCCACCGCACTATGGCCAGCATGCCCAGGATGCACAGGTAAACGGGGAAGTCCCACGCGTTGACGAACGCCAGCGCGCCCAGGGAGAGAGCCAACGCCCCGACCTCCCACGGGCGGGTCTTCACCCACTGCAGGCTCGGTGGCTCCGTCGCGACCAGCAGGGAAAGCCCCAGGGCCAACGTCAGCGTCAAAAACGGCAACGCGGAGACGTGTGCGTGCAGGTCCCCCAGCAGGAAGCTGAAGAAGGGAAACTCCGTTATTGTGTAGTCCAGAGACGCGCCGCCGCTTCCCAGCGTGTCTATGACTCGTGTGCCTCGCCACCACCACCAGAATCCGTCCGGCAGCCAGCCGTCGCCCCCTGCCGGCGGCTCCAGCCCTTTCACGCCTATCCACTCCCAGAGCCAGTCGCCTCCGATTCCGCGCACGTACGCGAACTCCAGAACGCCGGAAAGATTCCCCAGCAGCCCAATACATAATGCGGCTGCAACCCCGACCCACAGACCTCGGACCGCGCCGGCGCCCGCCAGCCTCAGCAGGTTGTACACCAGCCCGAGAACCCCCGCTCCAAACATTGCCGGTATGGTTGCCATCGCCAGGTTGTACCCGACGTCTGAGGAAACCCCGCTCAGGTTTGTGAGCATCGCGGCCACGTAATGGCCGCCGTAGTAATAGGCGATGCTGTGCCCGGAGAGCCATTGGTCTTCCGGTGGGAATTGGGCGGAGTTGAGTACCGCGTTCAGAATGCCGAAGTCCATCGGCTTTTCGGTGTGATTGATGCCCGGGACCTCGCTGATCACCAGGGCCCAGAACAGGAACAGCCCGATGAACAACCCCTCCGTCACGACTATCACCGACCAGCGGCGGCGCAGGAAATCCACCATCTCGGTCCGATGTCGCCACGCCAGCGACGCAGCCACCACCCCCACGGCAACCAACGTCGATCCGATGCCGGCGGCCGAGTTGGGAATCACCCCCAGCGTGCCGCCGACCCACGTGATCCACGCTGCGATCAACAGCGTCAGCGGGCGCGCCACCGTCCATCCCCGGTCTCCGAGACGACCCAACCCAACCGCCGTTGCAGCAATCGGGAACCCGATCAGGGATAGTGCCCAGAGGACGATGAGCCAGGCGAGAATGTCCGGCACGGTTGGGGAGCTAGATCAACGGGTCAGGCTGCCGGGGCCAGCATGGCATCCACGAACTCACCGGCGTCGAACGGCGCGATGTCGCCCAACCCTTCGCCGGTGCCTATGAACAGGATCGGGACGCCCAGTTCCCGCCGGATCGACAGGACGATTCCGCCCCGCGCAGTCCCGTCCATCTTCGCCAGGAAGATGCCTGTGCAGCCGACGGCATCGGTGAAAGCCCGCGCTTGAGTCAACCCGTTGTGGCCGGTGGTCGCGTCCAGCGTCAGCAGAACCTGGTGCGGTGCTGCGTCATCGAGACCGCTGATCACTCTGCGCACTTTGCGAAGCTCGTCCATCAGGTTGTTTCTCGTATGCAATCTGCCCGCGGTGTCCACGATGAGAATATCTGCTCCCCGCGCCCGCGCCGCTTGCCACGCGTCGTAGGTCACTGCTCCGGGGTCGGCTCCGTGCTGGTGGCTGATCACGTCGACGCCCACCCGCTCGCCGAGAATCTCCAGCTGTTCCTCGGCGGCCGCCCTGAAAGTGTCGGCAGCGCCCAGCACGACCTTCTTGCCCGACGTGGTGAAATGATGCGCCAACTTGGCGATGCTGGTGGTCTTGCCCACCCCATTCACGCCACATACCAGGATTACGTACGGTGTGGCCAGGCTCTCATCGTCCGCCCAGGCGTCGGCATCACTTTCGGCGGCCAACTCCCCCGCCAGCAACTCCTTGAGACGCTGAAAGGCCTGTTCGCCGTCCGCAACTCGACCAGCCCGTACGTCCGATCGCAGCTCGTCCAGCACGTTCATGGTGGTTTCGACGCTCACGTCCGCCGATATCAGTATCTCCTCGAGCTCGTCCCAGATCGCGTCGTCCAGTTGGGCGGACGCGAAGAGCCCACGGATTCGGCCAAACCAGCCATCCCGGCTGCGCTTGACGCCAGCGTCGGTTTGCTCCCGGTTGACCTGTTCGCGGTTGCGCTTGAATATGGAAAACATCGCGTTTGAGGTTATCAGCGCTGTTTCAACGGCGCAAGTTCCCGACACGCCAGCAGCAGTCGGCGTTCATCCGGCGGCAGTGCTCAGCTCGGCAAAAACCGTCAGAGCAGCGCGTGCGGCTGCCGCTTCCGCCGCGTTTTTGTTGCGTCCGGATCCCACCCCAATCGCCTCTCCGTCCGCCACCACCTCCACGGTGAACTGAGGCTGGTGTGCTGGACCCGATGTGTCAACCACGCGATAAACCGGGGTCGGTCGGCCCTGACCCTGCAGCAACTCCTGTAACTCCGCCTTGGGGTTGTCGGGCCGCCAGCCCGGTTTGCAGGCAGCTTCGATCTCGGAAGACAACGTTGACAGGACGAAGCTCCTGGCTGCCTGATATCCCGCATCCAGGTATACGGCGGCGATCAGTGATTCCATCACGTCACCGAGAACGCCATCGCTGTGTTGGTCGCCAGTAGACCGTGCGCCGTGCCCCAGTTGGACATACGGCGTTACGCCCAGTTGCTTCGCCGCCGCGGCGAATGCCTGTTGGCTGACCAGGGCGCCCAACCTGCGGGTCAGCCCTCCCTCGTCGCAATCGGGCAGTCGGTGGTAGAGCTCCTCGCTAACTATCAGCCGTACTACCACGTCCCCCAGGAACTCCAGCCGCTCGTAGGAGTCTGCGTCATCGCCGCTGGTCTCGTTGACGTAGGACCGGTGAGTCAGTGCCTGACGCAACAAGCCCCGGTCCCGGAATTCCAGGCCCAGGGCTTGTTCGAGTTCAGCGGCGGGGTGACTCCCGCCGGCGGGACCCATTGTTGGAAAGTCCGGGCGATTACGCGCGGACACCTTCATAGGGCCACGGCGGGGACGGTCGCTTGACCTCGCCCACATGCCGGTGGTCGGCCATGAATTCCACGAGATTGTCGTAGATCGGGCCGGCTTCTTCGTCGGTCGGTATGAACATCTTGACGAAAGCGGCGTTGTCGTTGGGGAAGACGTAGAGGGGGACGCCGAAAGCTCCGTGGACTTCAACGGCCTCGGTGTGGCTCTCGCCAATCTCCCGCAGGATGTCCGGGTCCGCCAGATCTTCAGCGAAGCGGCCCATATCGACACCGGAAGCCTCGGCCACGGCGTTGATCGCGGCGGCGTCGGTCAGGTCAATGCGGTCTTCGTGCCGGGCCCTCAACAGGTTGATGAAGAACCGGTCGAAGATCTCCTCACCCTGGCGTTCGGCCGCGAGGCCTGCGCGCAGTTCGAGCAGGGTGTTGTCCGAGTCGTCCTGTTCCCAGTACTTGAACCCGTCGTCGTTGTTATTGTCGTGATTTACCTGGACCAGCGAGAACGGCTTGAGTTCCACGTTGATTTCGTGGTCAGTGTTCTCACGTACTTTCGCCCACCACATGGCAGCGTTGTACACGAAGGGTCAACGGAAATCGTAATAAACCTTGAAATCGGTGTCTGCCATTGCGGCACCTCCATCGTTTGATAACGCGGTAGTCCGATTGCTCCCGCGATAGTTGCCCGGATTTTAGCATAGACCTCCGGTCGCGTCATCCGAAGAGCATCCCGTCCCCAACCTCCGCTGGATCGCCGATTTAGCGCCGTCCGGCGGCATATCGCCCAAGACGCATGATCGAAGCGCGGCCTGGTTATGCGTTGCGATATACTAGGCCCCAACTTATTCCGAGGAGCGCAAGTCTATGCCTTGGGCGGAAACCATAGTCGACACCCTGAAAAAGTGGGACACGTCGCTGATCGCGTACGTCCCCGACATATCCATTGACAAGGTGACCAGCATCATCGCCGAGGATCCCTTCTTCCACCTGGTGTCCTGCACCCGGGAGGAGGAGGCCGTCGGTGTCGCCGTCGGCAGCTATGCCGTGGGCCGTAACGCCGCCGTGTTCATGCAGTCCAGCGGGTTTGGCAACAGCATCAACGGCATCGCCAGCCTGTGCCTGCCGGCGCGGACGCCTATCCCGATTTTCATGAACCTGCGCGGGCAGGTCGGCGAATTCAACATCTCCCAGGTCGCCATGGGCCGCAACACCAAGCCCATCCTGGACCTGTTTGGCATCGCCCACTACACCATCGAGACCGAGGACCGGATGGATACCCTGCTCGACGGTGTTATGAAACTGTGCTACGCACACCGCAACCCGGTCGCCATCTGTATGACCCCCATGCTCCACGGAGGCAAAATTGCTTAGGTTCGACGCAACCCAACTCGTCCTGCGCCACGCCGGCGATTCCCCCATCGTCGGAAACCTTGGCCCCACTAGCGACGAGCTTTACCACGCCGGTCACCGCGACCGCAATTTCTACACCTACGGCAACATGGGCCTGTGTTCGTCGATCGCGCTCGGAATGGCGCTGTCCACGGACGACAAGATCATTTCCCTGGACGGAGATGGGTCGCTCCTCATGAACTTGGGCGCCGTCGCTACCATCGGCCGCGAAATGCCGGAAAATCTGGTGGTGGTGGTCTGGGACAACGAGGCATGGGGCCAGACCGGCGGCCAGCCCAGCCACACGGCCACCAACACCAACCTCGAAGATGTGGCGAACTCCTGCGGCATCTCGAAGACCACCACGGTCGACGACCTTGAAACCCTCGAAGAAGCCTTCGGCCGCGCCATGACCGAGCCGGGCCCGTGGTTCATCGTCGCCAAGATCGAAGAGGCCGAGGAGTACATGCCCGTCGCCCCAGTGGAACCCGAGTTCACCCTCTACCGTTTCCGCAACACTTACATCGATTAGTCGCGCATCGGGTTCCCCATCGACTTGGTTTGCCAGCCCTGCCCGGTTGGTCTATCATTGCGGCAGGCGGCCACGGTCGCCGGCTTATACTTAAAGCCACAGCTATCAGGAGACGATCAGCCCGATGACCCAGGCCAACGTTACCGATGCTGAACCCGCCGGTATTGCGACCACCAACGCGTCGATAGAAGCCCAGCTGCCGCAGGAACTTGCCCCCGCCGATCTGGTGGAAGTGTGCCGTCAGATGATCCTGGTGCGCACCATGGACGAACGCATCTGGATGATGAACCGCCAGGGCAAGGTACCCATCGCGGCATCGTGCCAGGGGCATGAAGCGGCGCAGTTGGGATCGTTGCTGGCCGCCCAGAAGAACGGCGATTGCTTCCTGTTCCCTTACTACCGCGACCTGGCATTGAAAATGGCGGCTGGTTTGACGCCGCGTCAGGTCATGCTGTCGTTCATGGGCAAGGAAGGTGAACCGTATTCAGGTGCCCGTCAATTCCCCCTTCAAGGCGCAGACCTGCCCCGGAATATCATCCAGATTTCAAACGTGGTGGCCGCCGGATTGACCCAGAGCGTCGGCTACGCGTTGGCTTGCAAGATGATGGGCGACGACACCGTCACCCTCTGCTATTTCGGCGACGGCGCCTCCAGCCAGGGCGAAACCCACGAGGCTATGAACTTTGCGGCGATCCACAAGTTGCCCGTGGTGTTCATCTGCGAGAACAACAAATACGCCATCTCGACGCCCCAGGCTTCGCAGATGGTGGTGAGCGACGTGGCCGCCCGGGCCGAGGGCTACGGTTTCCCCGGGTTCGTCATCGACGGCATGGATTTCATGGCATGCTACGAGGCCACCCGTGAGGGCATTCAGCACGCAAGGAGCGTCGGCCCGGTGCTGGTCGAGATGAAGGTCGAGCGTTTCATGCCGCACACCACCGATGACGACGACCGACGCTATCGGGACCGCGACGCGTTGGAGGAAGCCAGGCAATTCGATCCGGTGGCTGTATTTCCCGCTCAAATGGTTCAGCAGGGCGTCGCAACCCAGGAGCAGATCGACGAGTTTCGTTCGGATGCCATGCGCCAGGTGAACGACGCCACCGACTTTGCCGACGCGGCGGCTCCACCTGATGCCTCGACCATTTCCGACCACCTGTATGTTGAGGGAGGCGCCTGATGCCGGAAATGACGCTAATCGAAGCGGTGCGCTCCGCCCTGCACGAAGAAATGGAGCGCGACCAGCGCGTGTTCGTCATGGGCGAAGACGTCGGCCAGCGTGGCGGCGTGTTCCTGGCGACCCAGGGATTCATCGAGGATTTCGGACCGGAGCGAGTTATGGACACCCCGCTCGCCGAAGCGTCCATCATGGGCATAGCCCTCGGAGCGGCTTTCCGTGGTATGCGGCCCATCCCCGAGGTGCAGTTTTCCGATTTCGTCTGGCCCAGCGTGAACCAGTTGATCGGCGAGGCGGCGCGCGTCCACTACGGTACCAACGGCGCGCTCAGAGTGCCTATGACCGTGCGCATACCCTATGGTGGTGGGATCCGAGGCGGTCTGTTCCACTCTCAAAACGTTGAATCGCTGTTCTTCCATACCCCGGGTTTGTTGGTGGTCACGCCTTCGACGCCCTACGAAGCCAAGGGACTGCTGAAATCGGCAATACGGGATGACAATCCGGTAATCTTCCTGGAACACAAGAAGACCTACCGCCTCGTGCGCGGCGAGGTCCCCGACGAGGAATACACTCTCCCCATCGGCCCGGCCGACATCAAGCGCGTGGGCTCTGATGTAACCGTCGTGAGCTACGGGCTGTCGATGCACTACTGCCTGGCGGCTGCGGCATCCGTCGCAGACGATGGCATCAGCGCTGAGGTGGTGGACCTCCGGACCCTCAAACCGCTGGACACCGAGACCATACTCCAGTCGGTTCAGAAGACCGGAAAGCTTCTGGTTGTCCACGAGGACAATATCAGCGGTGGCATCGGAGCAGAAATTGCGGCGTTGGCTGCGGACGAAGCTTTCGAGTACCTGGATGCGCCCATCGCGCGACTGTGCGGGCCCGACGTTCCGACGATGCCCTTCGCGCAGACGTTGGAAGACGCTTACATGCCCAGCCCGGAAGCCATCGCGTCGGAAATCCGGCGGCTGGCTGCGTACTAACCTGAGGAAATTGATCCGTGGCAGAGTTGATTGAGCTGCCCCACGTCGGCGAGAGCGTCGTTGAGGGCACCATCGGGAAGTGGCTGAAGCAGCCAGGAGACCGGGTCGAACGGTATGACCTGTTGGTGGAAGTGATAACCGACAAGGTGACCATGGAGATCCCGTCACCGGTGACTGGTGAACTGCTCCGGATCATCGCCCAGGAGGGCGAAACAGTTCCCATGGGCTCGCCCATCGCAGAGGTGGAAACCCAGGGCGGACAACCAACGGCCTCGGCGACACCCGCTGCAACTGCCCCAGCCCCCTCGGCCAACGTGTCGGCCATACCCGCTCCGTCGCCTGCTCGGCAACCCGCAACGCCGTCTTCGGTTCCGATGGCTTACTTGATCGACGCTCAGCCCGTCGGTCCCACCGGCGGTTCCGCGTTGGAAGCGCGCTCTGAAACTGAGGAACCCGCAGCGCCGCCGCCAACCCCCACGGCGGTACGGGTCGAAACGATGGATCCCATCTCCGCCCCAGGACGCGCCAACGGCCAAAAGGGGCCCAATCGGCTGTCGCCCGCGGTGCGACGCCTGGCTCGAGAGCATAGCATCGACGTGGACAGCATCGTTGGCACCGGGATGGGTGGCCGCGTAACCCGAAACGACGTGCTGGCTTTCCTGGACACGGGGGCAACGGTTCCGCCAACGCCTGCCGCACCGCCAGCAGCGCCCGTAGCGGCGCCTATCAGCAGGGACGGAGCCGACGAAGAGCGGGTCCCGTTGACCCCCATTCGCCGCATGATTGCCGACGCAATGGCGCGCTCCGTCCGCGAGATTCCGCACGCGTGGAGCATGGTCGAGGTGGACATCTCGAGCTTGGTGGCGCTGCGCAATCGAGAGCGGGACGCATTCCGGCAGCGCGAGGGCATCAACCTGACCTACCTGCCCTTTGCTCTGAAAGCCGTCGCCGGCGCACTGAAGGATAACCCCACTTTGAACGCGTCCTGGGCCGAGGACTGCGTGGTGTTAAAGCGACGGATTAATCTGGGGATCGCCGTGGCAGCCCCATCGGGTTTGGTCGTGCCCGTGATCCACGACGCCGACCGCCTGAGCATCGCGGGATTGGCCCACGCCGTGGACGATTTGTCCAACCGTGCGCGCGCCGGCAGCCTGCGTCTGGAAGACGTCCAGAACGGCACGTTCACGGTGAATAACACGGGCGCGTTGGGCAGTGTCCTGGGCGGACCCATCATCAATCACCCCCAGGCTGCCATCATGACCACGGAAGCGGCCGGGCAGCGTCCCGTAGTCATCAACGATGCCATTGCAATCCGGTGGATGATGAACCTTTGCATGTCTTTCGACCACCGGATCAACGACGGAGCGGAGGCGGGGGCTTTCCTGCAATCGGTGAAGAGTCGCCTGGAAGCGTTCGATGGCGACACTCCCATCTATTAGCGATCGTACTGCGCTCGACCCCCGCGCCTGCCGGATCATCAGGGCTGGATTGGTTCCGTACCGCGAGGCGTGGGAGCGCCAGGTTGAGATTGCCCAGCGCGTGCGGTACGGTTCGTCTCCGGAAACCCTCCTGTTGCTGGAGCACCCCCACACCTACACCAGGGGCAGGTTGGCGCCCGACAGCGACCTGCTGGAGCGCCCGCAATCGCTTGTCGCCCGAGGCATAGATGTGGTGGAAACGGACCGTGGCGGGTTGATCACATATCACGGCCCCGGCCAGTTGGTGGCTTATCCCATCGTCCGACTGAAGGGCCGCGGCGGCCCGCACTGGTACGTCCGGACGCTGGAGCAGGTGATAATCCATAGCCTGGCGCATTTTGGATTGGTGGCGGCAACGGTTGACGGCCTGACCGGAGTTTGGACCGAGGACGGGCGGCGCAAGGTTGCCGCCATAGGTGTGAAAATCTCCGGCGGTGTGGCGTACCACGGTTTTGCCATCAACGTCGACCCCGATCTGCGGATGTTCGACAATATCGTGCCGTGTGGCATCGCGGATCGAGCGGTCACGTCGCTTGCCGCAGAGTTGGACCACCTGCCGTCAATGAACGCCGTGGCCAACATCGTCGGAACGCGTTTCTGCCAGGATTTTGGACTCCTGCCGCGGTGGTATCCGGATGAGGTATGACGTTGTCATCGTCGGAGGCGGATCGGCTGGCTGTGCGCTTGCGACGCGCCTGTCGGAGGATCCCCGCAGGTCGGTCCTCTTGTTGGAGGCCGGCCCCGATTTCACCGATTTCGAGCATTGGCCGGCGGAACTCAGGGACGGAACCAGCCAGCAGGCATCTACCCCCGGCGGCCCATACAATTGGTCATACCAGGCGACCGGCACGGCGGAACAGGAAAGGCCCATGGAGATTGCCCGGGGCCGTGCCATCGGCGGCTCTGGGGCTGTGAACGGGCAGGGTTTCCTGCGTGGTCTACCGGAGGACTACGACGGATGGGCGGCCGCCGGCAACGCCGCATGGTCCTATGAAAATGTGCTCCCATCTTTCCGACGCCTCGAATCCGACGCCGATGTGCACGACGACTTTCACGGCGGCGACGGCCCGATACCGGTGCTGCGCGCCTCCCGCGAAACCTGGCATCCATTCCAGCAGGCCTTCGTGGACACTTGCGTTGCCATGGGTTATCCCGCCGACGCAGACATGAACCACCCTGAGTCCGGCGGAGTTGGCGCAGCGCCCATGAACAACCCCGCCGGCATCCGCATGAGTTGTGCCCTGGCACACCTGTCTACCGCGCGCCATCGGTTGAACCTGACGGTGCGCGGCAATGTAACCGCTCTGCGCGTGCTGTTCGATGGCAATACTGCGGTCGGCGTGGAGGCTGAGAGCGGTGGCGAGACGTTCCAGGTTCGCGGGAGCGAAATAGTCATTAGCTGCAGTGGCATCGCGTCTCCCCAGTTGCTGATGCTCTCCGGTGTCGGGCCGGCTGACCACTTGCGGGATCTGGGCATCCCCGTCATCTGCGACCTGCCCGGCGTCGGACAGAACCTGCGCGACCACCCCTTGGTCTACGTGGACTCTGCATTGAACGCGGACTATGCCGACGTCGATTTCAACGGCTCCCGGATCCAGACGATGTTGCGCTACACGACCGCCGGCTCGCCATCGCGAAACGATATGCAGTTGTACGTGAACAACGTCGCGTCAGGTCCGAGTCCCCTCGGCAGTGGACCCGGCACGGATCGGGCCATGCTGAGGATGACCTGCATCCTGCAACAGGCGGAAAGCGCCGGCGAATTGCGCCTCGTTTCTGCCCACCCGCACGATAAACCGCACATAGATTACTGCTACCTGAGGAGCGAGCGAGACCGACAACGGTTGAGAGAGGCCGTGCGGCTGTGTCGCGAAATACTGTCTCGGCCCGCGTTTTCTGACATCGCCGGTTCGGCGGTTTCGCCCACCGAAAGCGAATTGGCGGATGATGGCGCGTTGGACGCCTGGCTGCTGCGCAACGTATTCACCACGTTCCACACGTCCGGCTCGTGCAAGATGGGTCCGTCGACCGATCCTACAGCGGTGGTCGATCAATACTGCCGGGTGCACGGCGTCAACAACCTGCGGGTGGTCGACATTTCGATCTGCCCGGACGTGGTCAGAGCTAACACCAATGCCACGGCGGTAATGATCGGCGAACGCGCCGCTGAGTTCTTTGCGTAAACCGCCCCGCTCATCCTGAAACCACACTGGCTCATCCTGAGCTTGTCGAAGGATGCTCCCGCAACGCCCACGCTATAATTGCGCGTCAAACTCACGCCCACACCGCCCCGGAGATTGTCCGATGCCGATATCCGAATACGTCAGCCGCTCAATGGAAGAAGGCGGATGGATCCGCCGCATGTTTGAGGTGGGCATCGCCCTCAAGGCCCAGTACGGTGAGGAGAACGTATTCGACCTTTCGCTGGGCAACCCCATCATGGAGCCGCCTGACGAGTTCCACGCCGAGCTGCTCCGTATCGCCAGCGCGCCAACCCCCGGAATGCACCGCTACATGCCCAACGCGGGCTACCCCGAAACCCGGCAGGCTGTGGCCGACACCCTTTCCGGCGAAACTGGTCTGTCCTTTGGAGTCGGCGACATCATCATGACGTGCGGCGCCGCGGGCGCGGCCAACGTCTTCCTCCGGGCGATCCTGAACCCTGGGGACGAAGTGGTCATCCTGTCGCCGTTTTTCGGCGAATACACCTACTACATCCAGAACCATCAGGGTGTGCCGATCATCGTGCCGACCGACGCCGAGTTCGGGCTGGACCTGGACGCGATTGACGCCGCCATTACCTCCCGGACTCGCGCGGTGATGCTCAACTCGCCCAACAACCCGTCAGGCGTGGTCTATCCAGACGAGGATGTGGCCATGCTGGCTGACGTTCTGCGCAAGGCCGAGCAGCGGTTCGGCTCGGAGATCTTCATAATCAGCGACGAGCCGTACCGGCGCATCATCTATGACGGGCTGGTCTATCCGCAGGTCTTTCCGCATTACGAGCGGACCATCGTGGTCAACTCCCACGCCAAGGACCTTGGTCTGCCGGGCGAGCGGATTGGCCACATCGCGGTGCACCCCGACTATGCCGGCAAGGCGGAGTTGATGGACGGCCTGGTTTTCTGCAACCGGGTGCTGGGATTCGTGAACGCGCCGGCTCTGATGCAGCACGTGGTCAGGGCCGTCCAGGATGCCTCGGTGGACGTGGGCGAATATCAGCGCAAGCGCGATTTTCTATACGATAGCCTTACCGGTATGGGTTACTCAGTCGTCAAGCCGCAGGGGGCGTTCTACCTGTTCCCTCGCTCGCCACTGGAAGATGACGAAGCGTTCGTAGCAGCCCTGCAGGAATACAACGTGCTGGTGGTGCCGGGCAAGGGTTTCGGAACGCCCGGACACTTCCGCATTTCATACTGCCTGGACGACCGGGTCCTGGAGGGTTCTATGGACGGGTTCGCTCGCGCCGCGGAGCAGTACATCCGCTAACCCTACGTCCGTCCCACCGAACCGCGGCGGGATCGACTAGGGCCAGTTGCTGTTGGCCTCGCGAGACGGCAGCCGAACTGTAGCGTTGCCCCGGGTCGTTACCTGTTGTCTCTGGTTCTCTCCCCAGATGTCCATATCCACCAGGTACTCGCCATCCTCGACGCGCTTGCCGGTAATTTTGCCCTTGCACCAGGTGGTGTCGCCGACGACATTGAATCGACGGAGCTCCACGTGCATAGCCTTGAGGAAACCGTCGTCGCCCATCCAGTTGGTGAGCAGGTGTCCCATCCAGCAGCACCGTTGGCATCCGTAGTCGTACGCTCCGGGCAGGCCCGCTGACTCCGCAGCCTCCTGGATGTCGTGGACTCGGATGATCGCCTCCTGTGCGCCGGTGTTCGGGTCGGTGAAACCCCACGAAGGGTGCCGCAGCATCTCCTGCAGTTGAATCCCGTGGCTGATGCCTCCGATGCAGCCGGCGACAAAGGCGGTGATATCGCCGTGGCTGAGCGGTCCCTTGACCACTGGGGTCAATTCATCGCCTATGCTCACGTCCTCGAACCAGCGGGGGTTGCTGCCGCGAATCTCCTCGTTGAGCACGGCCTGGTGAATAGTTTCCAGCTCTTCCCGTGAATACTGATAGGGTTCAAAGGTGTATTTCTGGCGTTCGCGAGCCGCGCTCCGTTCGGCCCGGATCTGCCACCCTTTGGTCTTGGCGATTGCCTCGCCTCGCTGGTTGTAGTAGTGCGTGACGCTGGATTGGATGACGATACGTCCGGCGAATTCGCTCTCCTTCTCCTCAAGCCCGGTGAACTGTTCCTGGACGCTGATCTGATCGTCCAGATAGACGGGCCGGTACCATTCCCAGTCGTTGCCCGCGTGAAATCCATGCACGCCGGGCAAGCCGCCGGTGCGGCCGGAACACCAGTAGACGCTGTACAGGAAGCACGGCGGCGCGATGATGGTGCCGAACTTGGAGGTCTGCGCGTATGACCGGTCCCAGTAGAGCGGGTTGGTGTCGCCGATGCCCTGGCAGAAATGGCGAATGGCGCTGCGGGATGCCTCCTCGTTGAACAGGCCGACTCCATATTGCCGTGGCCTGTTGAAACTGCCCACCCGGCTCCGTAGCCGTTCGAGTCCCTCTTCAGTGATCCTGCCAGATTCCAGCACCATAGCGTGGTTCCTCCCAATCATTTCCTGGCAGCAGATTATAGCCTACCTTCAGGTCAGACCGGAGCCGGCGGAATCGTGAGGACAGGCGTGCGTTCGCTCAGATATTGCTCGGTCACGAATGGGGAGCCAAAGCCGTACTCGTCGGCGCACTGGCGCACCAGGGCCAACGTTTCGGCCCGCAGTGTCTGGGGCGCGGGTTCCGCCCCGCCGTCGATGATGCTGCGTATCAGCCGGCCGGCGAGATCCTGTTTGGTGTCAGGGTGTCCACAGATCCCCTCGTAGGCCACGCCTCCGCACGTCGGGCAATACCACCATTCCAACGTCAGAACCGAGCGAATCCCGAGATCGGGCAGGTCGTCGAAAATTTCGTGGGCGGCGTAGCGACCGTAGTAGTCTCCGACCCCGGCATGGTCGCGGCCAAACATGTGGTGGGTGCAGCCCAGGTTCTTGCGCACGAGGGCGTGGAACACGGCTTCCCTCGGGCCAGCGTACCTCATGTCCCATAACAACGCGGTGGTCCGGTGTATCCCATCGCGGAAGAAACCATGAGTCCGCAGGTTTTCATGGGTCAGGACGATGGCCTCGTCGATGTAGTCTCCAACCTTCTTTTCGCCGATGACCGCGCTGACCAGGACGCCGTCGGCCTGCGCCTCCATGAACGCGCCCTTCATCAGGTATTCGTGCCCCGAGTGCGGGACATTGCGAGTCTGGTGGGCCACCGCCCGCTGCCATCCCAACTCGTCGAGCTCAGAACGAAGCTGGGCCGGTGTCCGCCAGTAACGGTCGAATGGCGGGCTGATGACCGGTTCACAAACCAGCGTAATATCGCCGGCGACGAAACGGTTGGCATAGTTCAGAGTGCGCTGCACCCCCGGGTGGTCCGGGTCGGTTGTCCCGTACACTTTCCCCGCGAGGTCGCTTAGATCGGCAGCGAATATCTCGGTGACATCGAGGGTAGCCAACGGGTTGCCCTGGTGGGTGAGTAGGATAGAATCGCCGGCAGCAACGCCCGCCTGCGTCAACTCTGCGTCAGGGACGTCGAGTACGATGGGTATCGGCCACACGTAGCCGCTGGCAAGGCGCATGTTGTCGGCTACAGACGCCACGTCAGCGCTGCCCATGAATCCGGTCAACGGCGAGAAAAACCCATAGGCGAGGTTGACGCACTCGTGGGCGATCTGCTCGCGAACCTCGATTGTTGGCCAACCTGCGACATCGCCGGCGGAACGCAAAGGTTGTACGCGCTGGACCAGCGTCCCTCCGTGGGGTGAAAGGCCGTTGTCGACGGAGGTCATTTGCTGCTATCGCCCCTGAGTTGTGGGTAGGCGCCGCCGTTTAGTGGTCTTGGTATTGTGCGTCCCGCTTTTCCCGGAATGCCGCTACACCTTCGATGTGATCACGCGACGTGAGGGTGATGGTCTCACCGGCGGCTGCCATTTTCATCGCGGGTTCCCGGTCGAATTCCAGCCCCTTGTACAGCATGAGCTTGGACAGGCGAATAGCTATGGGCGGGCCGGCGGCGATGCGTTCGGCCATTGCCATCGTCGTAGCTTCCAATTCGTCCTCTGGGACCAGGCGGTTCAGAAACCCGAGGCGATATGCCTCTTCCGCTTCCAGGAAATCGCCGGTGAACAGCATTTCAGCAGCACGCCCCAGGCTGCCCAGCGTGCGGGGATACAGCCAGGTGCCGCCGAACCCGGGGAAGAGCCCGATGCGCACGTAGGCCGACATAAAGCGCGAACGCGGTGTGCCAATTCGGATGTCGCATGCGCAGGCAAGATCAAGGCCAGCCCCGGTTGCGACGCCGTTGACCATGGCTATAACCGGTTTTTCGCATCGCTGGACGCCCAGGATCATCTCCTGCGCCAACCGGAAGCTGCGGCGAACTTCGTCCGCATTGCCCGAAGTCCAACCCTCGCCGGAACCGTCGTCCGACCCGCCGAGGTTGTTCAGGTCCCCGCCTGCACAAAAGGCCCGGCCTGCTCCAGTGATCACCACCACCCTAACGTTGGGGTCGGAATCCGCCTTTGCTACCGCGTCGGCGATTTCGATCTGCATCTGGTCGTTCAGCGCGTTGAGGCGGTCCGGACGGTTCAGGGTGACTCGAGCGACTCCGGCATCGGAGTCGCAATCGTAGAGGACGAATTCGTAATCGGTCATTGACAGTATTCCTGCAAACGGGATGCGGCAGAAAATTATAGCACGCAATGGGCAGTCATCACGGTGTGGTGATTAGGCTATAATGCGCCCCGAACAGTGCCCGCCATACGACGAGTTCTGACGATAATTGGGAATTATCCGTCGCCCGCATTGGGCGAATAAACCAAAATAGGACATTCATCAAAGGGAATACATAACCCGGAGGCCACGGATACGATTGGAGGTACCACATTGGATGAGTCGATTAATGGAGTCCTGATCGCAATAGATTGGGAGAACATCCGGAGGGGAGCGCAACTGTATCAACGGAGTGTGACGCCACAGACGCTATATGACGCCATGAGGAATGTGGGGGAGGTATTTGGGGAGGTCAGGGGAGGAAAGGCGTTTGGCGATTGGGGGTTGCGACCCGATGACGGCGTCGCTTTCAGTGAAACGGGGATTCAGCCCTACCAGGCGCCGCGGACGTTGGCCGGCAAGGACCGAAGCGACCCGGCGATGCTGCTGGAAGTTTACGATTGGCTTCGCGATCGTGATGATTGTGGGGTGATAGTGCTCGGTTCGGGCGATTCAGATTTCCAGATATTGGTGGACAAAGCCCGGGGAATGGGCCGCCGCATCGTCCTGTGCGCCTTCAGCCAATCGGTGGCGCGCGATATGCTGGCGGTGGCGCCGCTATTCCCACTGGAGGCGGAACTCGGCATACAGCTCGCCGAACACGGCGACATTCCGGTGCAGGAGCATCAGGAAGCCGTGGCGCAGGATATTTTCCAACTGTTCGTGCAGGAAATGGGCAAGCTGGAAAGTCGCATGAACTTCGTTGGGTACAGTATGCTGTGCAACCAGTGGATGCTTGACTGGGGCATTGCCTGGAACGAGTACGAGTGCCGCAAATTGGTGGATCAGTGGATCAGTGAAGGATTCATCGAGCGGCACGACGTGCACAACCCGAACAATCCCCAGTTCCCGACGTCTGCGATACGCCTGGTCCGCACCAGTGATCTCGTCAGGGACCAACTCGGGTTGAACCGAATCACCGTCAGCAACCCGGTAATGGCGAGTGAATCAGCCGAAACATATTACCAACCGGAGTAGGGATGTCAGACTTCAGCTACATCGATCACTTGGAATGCACCATCTGCGGCAGGGAGTTCCCGTATGATGGCCTGGCTACCGTCAGCGAATGCTGCGGGAAAGTGTTGTTTGTGCGTTACGACCTGCCGAGGTTGCGGCGGGAGGTAGATCGGTCCATCTTCGATGACCGGCCATCCAACATGTGGCGTTACAACGAACTGCTGCCGGTAACGGACGCCGGAAACGTTATCACTCTCGGCGAGGGTGGTACGCCGTTGCTGGACGCGGCCACGCTTGCCCGTGAAGTGGGCATTCGGCGATTGCTCGTGAAAGAGGAGGGCCTGAATCCCACGGGCACCTTCAAGGCCAGGGGCATCGCTGCTGCCGTGTCCAAGGCCGTGGAAGTGGGGGCGCGTGGGTTCACTATGCCGTCCGCTGGTAATGCGGCCGGTGCAGCGGCCGCCTACTGCGCCCGTGCGGGAACGCCGGTGAAGGTGTTCATGCTCCAGGACGCCCCGGACGCCAACAAGAAGGAGTCCATTGTCGCGGGTTCGGAACTGAACCTGGTGGACGGTCTGATCAGCGACGCCGGCCGCATATCCGTGGGCATCGCCGCCGAGCAGGGACTTTTCGACCTGTCAACGCTGAAAGAACCGTGTCGGGCCGAGGGCAAAAAGACGATGGGCTTGGAAATCGCCCACCAGCTTGGATGGCGGATGCCGGACGCCATCGTGTATCCCACCGGCGGCGGCACCGGTATCATCGGCATGTACAAGGGTTTCCAGGAATTGTTGGAACTGGGATGGATAGAGGGCAAGCCGCCGCGATTCTACGCGGTGCAGGCCGACGGATGCCAACCCATCGTCAAGGCCTTCAACGATGGAACGGACACTGCGGAACCTTGGCCGAACGCTGCAACCAAGGCCGACGGCCTGCGTGTTCCCGGACCGTTCGCGGACTACCTGATCCTGCAGGCGATCCGTGAAACGGGCGGAGGCGCCTTGGCGGTCAGCGACGACGAAATGGTGGATGCCATGTACCGACTGGCTGCCGCCGAGGGAATCATAGCGTGTCCTGAGGGCGCCGCGACTCTGGTCGGCCTCGAACGGCTATTGGCCGATGGAAGCATCGGCGCCGACGAGGAGGTGGTGCTGCTGAACACCGGCTCGGGTTACAAATACCTGGACCTGTTGAGAGGGCCCGAGGAATAGACATCCAGACACGGTAGGGGCGGACGCGAGTTCGTCCCTACGATTTGGCAAACGCCTTCTTGATCCCCCGGACGGCCCGCCGTATCGGTCGGCGACGCTGGTGCAGATTGTTGGCGATCAGCGGCGCAAGGGTTGGATTGGCGGCCACCAGCGGCGCGACCCACTTCCTCAGGTCGGCCATCGTCGGAGGCTTCTCCTCCCACGTCGGAACCAGTGAATCCATGGGATGCCACTGCTTGCGGCCTGACAGTCGCGTCATCACCGTGCCGCCGGCCTCCTGTACCGCCACTGCTCCGCCGAGCATGTCCCACATTCGGGGCGCGCCGATGACCGCGAACTGAAGCACCCCCATGGCGGTCATCGCCAACTCGTAGGCGATGCTGCCGGTTACGCGCAGTTGCCCCAGGGGTTGCCCTTTGAGTCCTTTGCCCATTCTTGTTGACGCGCCGAAAGAACCCGGCAAGCCCACCAGGCGATCGCCGCGTAATCTTTCCGTCTCATATACGTTTATGGGCTCGCCGTCGGCGAAGGCGCCGCCGCCAGCGCGGCAGTGGACTACGATACCGCTGCCGGTTTCGGTGGGCCACGGGATATACACTGCACCCGCAACAGGAATGCCACGATGCAGCACACCTATCGACGACGCATATACTGGCAGACCGTTCATGAAGTTGGTGGTGCCGTCCAGCGGGTCAAGAACCCATAAGTAGTCCGGGGCTACTGTATCGCCGTCGGCGCTGGCGTCATCCTCTTCGCCCAGGATCCCGTGGATTGGGAACCGTTCGGCAATGCGGCGTTCGAGGTAGGACTGCGTCTCCTTGTCGGCGGCGGTCACGGGATCCTGTTGGGCTTTGTCCTTGTACTCAACGCTGATGGTTTTGCCGAAGTGCCCAGCGAGCAGATCGCCGGCGCCCCGTGCGAACTCGGCAGCGGCGGACTCGATCTGCATCAGGTCGGATTCGGGAAGGTTCATGACGGCTCGGATTGTACACCATGACGGTGTCCGGGCATTACGGTGTCGTTGCGTTGATGTGTCGCTTGGAACGAGGCAACCCGGCAGTGTGGAGGGATGACGGCTGTTATAATCGGCGTCAGCATTTGAGGAGGCGGGCAATGGACCTGGAACTGAATGGCAAAGTGGCGATCGTGGGTGGTGCCAGCAAGGGGCTTGGGCGGGCGTGTTCGGAGGTGTTGGCCGAGGAAGGAGTGCGGGTCGCAATGTGCGCGCGTACGGCGTCCGATCTGGAGCGGGCTGCGGACGAGATCCGAGCGGCGACGGGCGGTGAAATCTATACGTTCGCCGGAGACCTGGACAAGGAAGAGACCATTGCGGAACTGGTGTCGAGCACTGTGTCCAACTTTGGCCAGTTGGACATTATGATCAACAACTCCGGTGGACCGCCGCAAGCCTATGCCAAGGATTCCACGGAAGAACTTTGGCAGGTCTCCGCAAATCGGTCGCTGTTTTTCTTCGCCCGCATGACGCGGGAAGCATTGCCCCACCTGCGAGCGCAGGGAGGCGGCCGCATCATCAACATCCTGGCCAGCACGGTATACACGCCGATACCCAACCTGGCGCTGTCGGCCGCGACGCGCATGGGCGTCATCGGGTTCATGAAAAACCTGGCCGACGACATCGGCCAGGAAAACATACTCATCAACAACGTGTGCCCCGGCAGCATCATGTCGGAGCGGATGATGGAGAACGTTGAGGACCGGGCGCGCACGCAGGGTATCCCGATCGAGGACGCGCTGGCGCAACGGGCCGAACAAACGGCGCTCAAGCGCATCGGAGAGCCGCGCGAACTGGCGTACCTGGTGGCGTTCCTCGCGTCCTCGCGCTCCAGCTATATCACCGGCACGACCATGCTGGTTGACGGTGGGCTGGTACGGTCGGTGATGTAGCCGCTTTGCCTGCCGACAAGATTACCGACCTGCCATCCCAATGACGACCTCCAGACCGCAATTTACGCAGCCGCCTGAACCTACGACGGCTGAGGAATACGTCGAACGTGGCAACCGCTACAGTCGCAATGGTGTCTACGAGCGGGCCATTGCCGACTACACGGCGGCCATCGAATTGGACGCTGGTTGCGCGGATGCGTGGTTCAACCGGGGCGTGTCCTGGTACGAGGTGGGCGAGTACGAGCAGTCTATCGAAGACCTATCAGCGGCGATCCGCCTCGACCCGGAGGACGACAACTACTATTCACGCAGGTCGCTGTCTTACCTGTTCAATGACCAGCCGGATGAGGCGCAAGCTGACATGGACACCAGCGAGGAGATACGTTTGAGGACGTGGAGATAGCGTTGGAGTCGACATCGACAAGAAATAGGGGCGAATAATCATTCGCCCCTACGGGTTTGTGGTTACTTGACGTTCGCGTCAGGTGGCGGGTTTGAAGAATGGGATGGTGATCTGGGGCGTGGCGGTCTGGAAGGTTACCTCAACGGCCATGCCGATATGGACGTCCCGAGGGTTGCAGTCCACGATATTGGTGAACATGCGCACGCCTTCTTCCAGTTCAACCAGGGCCAGCACGTAGGGAACCATCTCGGCGAAGCCGGTGGTGCGGTTCTGTTGCGTGACGGTGTAAGTCCATACCGTTCCGCGGCCCGAGGACTGGACCCACTGGATGTTTTCGCTCCAGCAGTTGGCGCAGATGCCGCGGGGATACCACTGGTATTCGCCGCAATCATCGCAGCGCTGGATAACAAGCTGGCCTCGGCGGCATGAATCCCAGAAGGGCTTGGTTTCGCCGGCGATACTGGGTAGTGGTCGATTCCAGGTGGTGGTCATGGCTAATCCCTCGCGAGGATGACGGTGCCGCCGGAGTGGCGGGAACCCAGGGCGCCGCCGGTGCCGTGGGCCAGGGCTATCTTGCAATCGGGGACCTGGCGTCCGGTGCCGTCGAACTGGTGCCGGAGTTGGCGGGTTGCCTCGAGGAGCAGAAACAGGCCGCGCATCCCCGGATGGTTTGAGGAGAGGCCGCCGCCGTCGGTGTTGATGGGTAGCGCACCCCCTACCTTGAGGCGACCGCCGCTGACGAACTCTCCACCTTCGCCCTTCTTGCAGAACCCGAGGTCCTCAAGAGTTTCGACGACGGTGATGGTGAAAGAGTCGTACACCATCGCCATGTCGATGTCGTCATGCGTGACGCCGGCCATTTCAAATGCACGGGGCGAACTCTGGTGCGCGGCGATGTAGATCAGGTCGCGCTTGCCGGCCCCTTGGTGTGCGATGGCCTCGCCAGCCCCGAGCACCCAGACGGGAGTGTGGCGACAGTTTCGGGCGACCTCGGGGGAGGCCACGACCACCGCGCCGCCGCCGTCGCTGATTATGCAGCAGTCCATGAGGTGCAGGGGATCCGAAATGACTCGGGAGTTGACCACATCCTCGACCGTGATGGGGTCGCGGAACAACGCCTCGGGGTTCATGGAGGCATGGTGCCGCATGGCTACGGATACCTCGGCTAGCTGCTCGGAGGTCGTGCCGTAGAGGTGCATGTGGCGGCGGGCGATCATGGCGTAGAGGCCAACGGTGGTGAGGCCGTAGAGTTCCTCGAAGCTGTCTGGAGATGGGTCCAGGATGGGGTGCCCAAAGCGTCCGACGCCGCCGGTGCCGACAGAGACGCCGCCGGAGCGGGCGAGACTGCTGTACGTGATGACGGCCACGTTGATGCGGCCGGCCGCGATGGCGGTGAGCGCGTGGGAAAGGTGAAACTCGAACGAACCGCCACCGACCGTGGTGTTGTCCACGTAAGACGGGTACATGTTGAGGTAGTCGGCCAGGTTCATGCCGCTGTTGCGGATGCTGCTCGACGCGGTGAACAGGCCGTCAACATCGTCCTTGGCGAGGCCAGCGTCGGCGAGGGCTTTGATGACGCTTTCGCCCTGGATCTGGAGCTCACTCTTGTCGGGCGAATAGCGGGTGACGTGCTCGTGGATGCCCACGATGGCGGCAGCGCGCCTGAGGTCAACCATGCGGGGTGCACCTCCGTTGGGATAAAAGAGTTCCGGTATTATGCCACAAACGGCAGGCGCGATGGTGTTGCGGCGGACGGACAACCCGAGCGGCGGGATGGACGGGTTGCCGAGGCGATTCTCACGAAATCTTTATATTACGTTCACTACTTGAGAGAGCCGTTTCCTCTGGATTTTCACAATCGTCTGCTATCCTGTAAGCACGTTTACACAGTGTTTACATTCACGCGGGGGCATGGCGGCGATTTGGCCGGTCCCAGAGGCGTTCGCGTGATCAGGTTGATCCCCATACAAATATAATCAAGAGATCACCGTCATATAAAAATGGGCCTGCAAGATAACGCCAACACGCGGACATAATGCGCGGGAGGGGTCATGAATTGGGATCGGGCACGAAATAGAAGGTGGCACGGCCGGAGTGCCCGCGGGGACAAGGTCATGTGGGCGTGGGGGTTCTTGGGTATATTTTTGCTGATCGTCATTGCCCTGATGATCGCCTCGAAGGATCAGCCGTCCAACGCCTCGCTTGCGATCTGGTCGCCCGATATCACCGCGGGGCAGAACACGCACTCGACGATTCCCTAACGCGTGGTTCCGCTCGTTTTGTTTCGAGGCCAAACGACAGGAAAATCGTGAAACGCCACGAATCGGCTCTGTGGCGAAACAGATAGTAGGGCGAAGTTCCCTTGTCCTGCCAATAACCTGCCACCTGTGTCACGTTTGAACGTCGCAAGCTTTGTCGTGTAACTCAGGGCACGCCCCGGTGAGTTGCCCCGCCAGTCATCGGCCCGCGGCGATATCCCCGGATGGTGGATTGCATCACAAGAAGCCACGATGTCGCCGCCGCATTGGGACACGACGGTGGGTGATATACTCGCCGACGATTCGAACCATCCGGAACCGGGGGTGATATGGCGACGAAAAGGAAGGGCGACGGGCTGTTGCTGGTGTACAGCGATGTGGCGCCGGAGAATGACGAGGAATACAACCGCTGGTACAACGAAGAGCACATCCCCGAACGCCTGTCGATCCCAGGAGTGCTGGACGCGGCCCGCTATGAGGCGGTCCAGGGCGGACCGAAATACCTGGCGGTGTACGAGCTGGAGTCCTACGAAGCATGGCACTCTGAGGAGTGGCAGAAGTGGCTGCGGGAGCCGACGGAGGGGTCGCGGCGCATGTCGCCCAGCGTGATCGGGACGGAGTACATCCGGAACCTGTACCAGCGGGTGCATCCTCAGGAATTGTCCGAGGAGACGACGCAGGCGGAGATGTCGCCGTTGATCCTGGTGGGCCGGATGTCGGTTCCCGACGAGATGGAGGAGCGGTGGAACCGTGCCTATAACGAGGAGCGGCTACCGATGGCCTTGGATATTCCCGGCTACATCCGTGCGCGGCGTTTCCAGGCGATGATGGGCGAGCCGAAGTACTGCACGGTGCATGAGATGGAGTCGCTGGCAGTGGCGGAGAGCGATGCGTGGAAGAACTGGAGCCAGATAGTAACGCCGGTTTGGACGCATGATGTGCGTCCGCACATGGTGCATGGCCAAGGCTCACCGGGAGTCTACCGCAGGATTTTCCCAGAGTAGAGTTTTAGACCCGTTTGCGGGATGCACGCTCTGCGGGGCGACCACAGGTCGCCCCGCGTTTGTCAGGCAAGGTCAGGCATACAGGGACGCGGGCACGTTTGCGCCCATGAGGACTTGGCCGGCGTATTCGTAATTGGATGGCAGGCCGGAGATGTGCTGTCCGCTGACGTGAAGGTCGCGGAAGAAACGCTCGAGGCCCACGGAACGGTGGATCGCGTTGGTTCCGGCAACGTTGAACAGGTTGTCCACGATATCCACGGAGCGGCGGATGGCATGGGTGATGGCTAGGCGAGCGCGAATTGCGCGGTCGGGCAGGTCGGGGAGTTGTTTCACCTGCGCGTCCCAGAGCGAGCCGATGCCGTCGAGGACGAACGTCCGCGCGGCGTCGTGCATGGCCTCGCACTCGCCATAGGTGATCTGCACATACGAACGGTCCCTTAGAAGGGCGGGTGAATTCGTGGTGCCGGACCCGGTGGCGAGGTCGTGGAAGCAATCGAGCGCCCCACGGGCCATGCCCAGGGCGTTTGCGGCCGCCAGGGTCCAGCTCAGGAGAATCGCGTTCTGCGGCGGATGGTAGAGGGGGCTTTCGTAATGGGCGATGTCGGCGCGGGTGTAGGTGTGGCGGGTCGGGACGAAGACGTTTGAATATTCGCAGTCGTTGCTGGCAGTGCCGCGCATGCCGAGAGTGGTCCAGTTGTCGATGACCGTGCCGTACGCCACGGGTACGACGGCGATGCGGGTGGCCTGCACGCCTTCGTCGTTCAGGTGCGGGTTGCCATCGGGGTTAAGCAGGCGGCAGTTGAGGAACAACACGGTGGAATGGTCGATGCCGCTGAGGTAGTTCCATCGCCCGTTGATGATGTAACCTCCGTCGGCGATGGTCGCGGTGCCCTCTGGTCGGGCAGAGCCGGAGCCGAGCAGATTGGGCGGGTCGCCGAACAATTCGATGGCGGCCTTTGGAGTCAGGCGGGAGACGGCGGCGGTGATGGCGGTGCCGTTGAAGATGCACCAGCCGGCGGAACCGTCGGCATGGGAGATGGTTTCCACGACTCGGAATGCGGTGAGGGGGTCAAGCTCGGGTCCGCCGAGTTCTGCAGGGGCGTACAGCGAGAAGAGGCGGTGTTTCGCCATGCGGTCGGCGAGTTCAGGCGGCAGTTGACATTCTTCGTCGATGCGGTCCACATTGGACAGGATATCGGGGACCAGGCTTTGAGCGACGCTGACCAAATCCTCGGGCATGAATGGGACTCCGGGCGTGGTTTTTGGGCAGTCATTATAGACGTGGAGCATCACGTCGGGCCGGGGATGACTCGCACGTCAGTGTGCACGCCCGAGCAACTGCCCGGTTGCAATCGCATTTACGGCGGCGACAACGTGGTGATGACCGGATGGCGGAATGGGCTATCGAATCGGGCCGGCCGTGACGATTTAAGGTTGAGTGATGATGTGCTTAATGGTAGGATGGCGCAGGCGATTTGTTAGCTCAAGTCGAGGAGGTCTTTTTTGATGGCAGATCAGAACCATGATATCGCATTGATGGCCCACCTGATGCGGCGGGCCGGTTTTGGCGCACAGTACGCTGAACTCGAAGAGCGTGCGGCCAAAGGCTATGACGCGACGGTGGAAGAGTTGCTCAACCCCGAGGTCAACCATCACGGGATGGACTTGGACGTTGCGGAACGGTGTTTCATCGAGTGGAGCCACCAGACCAGGGGTGTGCCGGAATATTTCGCATTCCGCATGATCAACTCAAGGTGCCAGCTTGAGGAGAAGATGGTTCTCTTCTGGCACGGGATCTTGTGCACCGCGGACAGCAAGGTGCAGAGCTACCCGACGTCGTATGACGAGATCGAGATGTTTCGTCAGTACGGGATGGGAAGTTTCCGGGACCTGCTGTTGGAGATTTCCCGCGACCCGGCAATGATTTTCTTCCTCGACAACTGCCTGAGCCACAAGGGCGCAATCAACGAGAACTATGGGCGCGAGTTGCTGGAGTTGTTCTCGATGGGTGTGGGCATGGACGGCGAGTTCAACTACACCGAGGACGACGTGAAAGAATGCGCCCGCGCTTTCACCGGGTGGACGATTGCGAACAACGTGCCGGGCCAACCTTACGGTCGTTATCGGGCCAAGTTCGTGTTCAACCCCGAAGACCACGACGAAGGCACGAAGACCTTCTTGGGCGAGACCGGCAACTTCAACGGCGAGGACGTCATCGACATCATCGCTAAGCAGCCTGCAACGGCGCGTTTCCTCTCCCGCCACCTGTACAGCTACTTCATTTCGGACGAGGCGCAGGTGCCGTCGTGGATGGAAACCCCGCCGAAGGATCCGGAAACCATCAAGATGCTGGAGGACGAATATTTCCGTTCCGGCTACAACATCAAGTCCATGCTGCGCGTGTTGTTCCACTCCGACGCGTTCTTGAACGCGCAGTTCCAGCGGGTGAAGAGCCCGGTGGAAACCGTGATGGGAACGCTGAGGTTGGTGGGCGACTGGACGGAGCCTAAGCCCGGGTTCGAGTTCATCTTCGACGAGATGAAGCACATGGGGCAGGAAATATTCAACCCGCCATCGGTTGAAGGCTGGCACACGGGCCAGGAGTGGATCGACGGTGGCACGCTGGTGCACCGTATCAACTTCACGGCGGACTTCGTGGGCGACCTTAAGCAGCCCGGTGTGCGAGAAATCGTGAACCGGCTGGGAGAAATCGGCCCGGTGATTTCGCCGGAGCAGATGGTGGAGTCGACATGTCAACTGCTCGGCCACTATGAGCTGGCGGACGAGACGCGTCAGATGTTGGCCGCCGGCGTTGCCAAAGGCGGCACCATTCACACCGACACCGAAGAATTCGGCACCCGGGTGAGCGAACTGCTGCAAATGATTGTGGCGACCAAAGAGTACATTTACGCCTAGCCCGTTTCATCACCGGCTGGCGCTATAGATTAAGAGAAAGAGCAAGCAATCCCGACGGGAGGAATAAATCGTGACCGCTACGAAGAAAGACCCGGTGTTGGTGGTACTTCAAATGTCCGGTGCGTTCGACGCGCTGAACACCATCATTCCCTACAGCGACCCGCTGTACAAAGACTACCGGCCGCACCTGAAGGTGGAGCCGGAGGAAGTGCTGGCGATTGACGGCAATGTCGGGTTCCACCCGGCGATGGCGCCGATCAAGGACCTGTATGACGAGGGCAAGGTCGCCGTGATCCAGGGCATCGGGTATCCGAACCCCATCCGGTCGCACTTCCGCTCCATGGACATCTGGCACACCGCCGAGCCGACCAAGATGGCGACGGAAGGCTGGTTGGGCCGGGCGATCCAGGATTTGGACCCCAACAAGGAAAACGTGCTGACGGCGGTGAACTTCGGTCGCGGACTCCCGCGCGCGCTGGCCGCCCCGGGCGTGTCCGTCGCGTCAGTGGGCAGCTTGGAAACCTACGGCGTACTGACCGGGATTGACGGTGAAGACCAGCGCGCAGACGCCTTGGACATCTTCTCCCGCATGTACTCGCCCATGGTGGGCAACGGGCCGATCAACGACTACCTGTCGCAGACGGGCCTGGACGCGCTGAAGGGCGCCGACATCCTGCGGACGGCGCCGGAGATCTACTCTTCCAGCGTCGAGTACGGCGGCGACATGTTCTCGCAATGGGTGAAGAACGTGGCCCAGGTGCACACGGCCGGTTTTGGCACGCGCGTCCTGTACACCGGTTTGAATCCGGGTGCTTTTGATACACACGCCAACCAGCCGACCTCCTTCGCCAAGCTGTGGGGCGAGGTTTCCCGCGCCGTCAACGACCTGTACCAGGACCTGAAAGAACACGACGCCAACCAGGAAGTGGTGATGGTGCTGTTCACCGAGTTCGGCCGCCGTGTGCAGGAGAACGGTTCCGGAACCGACCATGGTTCGGGTAGCGTGGCCTTCGTGATGGGCGATGCCGTCAAGGGTGGCCTGTACGGTGATTACCCGTCACTCGAGCCGGACAAGCTGGACGAGGGCGACCTGCGGTGGAACAACGACTTCCGCAGCACCTACGCCACCATTTTGGACAAGTGGCTGGAGTTGGACGACAAGGCGATCCTGCAGGGTGAGTTCGAACAGTTCGACTTCATCAAGTAAACGGCCGCTACCGGCCCCGTCGTACTGACACTGGCGCAATTCAGATAGGGGCAGGTTCCACGCCTGCCCCGCATATTTTCAACAGCGGTCAGTGTCGGCACAGCAACATCTACGCAAAAAGGTGAATACAATGGTTACTGCGACTGACATTGCGCCGGTAACGTTCCAGTACAGCCACGTCATCGGGCGCCAGGAAGTGCGAAGCGGCAACGGGTTCTTCAACCCCGTGGCGATCACGCGCGACGGCAACGGGCTGCTCTACGTTTTGAGCCGAGGAACCGAAACGCCGGCGTTCTTCCCGTGCAAACGGGTTACGGTGTTCAACCCGGACGAAGAGGAAGTCCTTGCGGAATTCGGTCAGAAGATTCCGCCCGAAGACGCTGATGAGACCACTCCCAATGGATCCTTCATGTGGCCCACGTCGGTGGCGCTGGACAGCCATGGCTACGCTTACGTGGCGGACGAATGGTTGAACCGGATTTCGATCTATGACCAGGAGCGAGGCAACTGGATCGGAATGTGGGGGATTCCCGGCGATGCGCCGGGTGAAATCGACCGACCGGCGGGCCTGGCGTTCGATAAGAACGACAACCTGTACATGGTCGAAAGCCGGAACCACCGGGTTTCGGTGTTCACGAAGGACGGCAAATACCAGTTCGGCTGGGGTGGCAAGGGCGACGGTGACGGACAGTTCAACCTGCCTTGGGGCATCGAGATCGACCACAACGGGGACGTATACGTGGCAGACTGGCGTAACGACCGGATCCAGAAGTTCGCTCCGGACGGAACATTCCTGATGAAGTTCGGCGAATCGGGCGATGGCGAAGGCCAGTTCAACCGCCCAACGGGCGTGGCGGTGGACAAGGACGGCCACATCTTCGTGACCGACTACAAGAACGACCGCGTCCAGGTATTCCGCGAAGACGGCGGCTATGTGACCACGATGCGTGGTCAGGCCGGCCTGTCCAAGTGGGGTGCCGAGCGTGTGTACCTGGACCCAACGATCGTGCAGGCCCGGAACCGCGCCCTGAACCTTCAGGAGCGGGAAGGGGCTTTCCAGGGTCCCATCGCCGTGGAAGTTGACGACGACGGCCGGGTGTTCGTGCTGGAAACGGCCCGCCACCGGGTGCAGGTGTTCAGCAAGCAGACCGCGATGTTTGCCGGCGAACTCTGATCCCACAGCTGAATCAACTACGGCAAGGCCGCGGCTCCAGTCGCGGCCTGATTTTTTGGCCCGGCGTTCTTGGTGAGACCCCGAAACCCAGTCACGCTCTTGGCCGTCTGTAATGTGCATCATGGTCACAACCGTGCCGCGTTAATCCCCGAAAGCATAGTGAGCGTATCGGTCTCGTAAGATTTGTTCGTGGCATGGGGGAAGGTGTTTGATCAAGCGTAATTGCCGCGAAGCAGGGTTGCGCCGTTCGCTTTCGGTCGCGCTCTTAATCGTTGCGGCAGTGGGTGTCATGTGGAGCCTGGAATCTCCCGTGGCGGCGCAGGAGGGAACGCCGGCGCCCCAACCGGAGATCGATGGATGTCTGGTTGCTGTGGGCGCGGAAAACCCGGAAGTGCGTGTCGGCGAATCCATGCACCTGTGGATTTGGGGCGTCGGCGTGGAGCCGGACAGTTGGGATTTGAAGGTCGATGGACACGGTTCGCTGATTCTGCAAGGCGCGCGAGAAATAGATCCCCGGGCGCAGTTCGTGGAGTGGACCGTCGCCGGTGAAAAGGCCGGTGAAATTACCATCTCGGTCGACATGGTCTGCGAGAAACCAGGCCACGGCGCCGATTCATTGACGCTGATGGTCCTGCCTGGAGCGCCGGATTCGATATCCAGTCCTGCCTCACAACCCGCAATCGGGGATTGCACGACTCATTTGAGCATCAGCGATCAGGCGGTGTTGGTGGGCGACCAGGTGCACGCTTGGTTTGTTGGTGTAGAAACCGAAGAACGGAGTTGGACCCTTGCCATGGAGGGGGACGGGTCGGCCCAGGTGGTTGGAACCCGTGAACTCGATCCGGAATACGTTGAGTGGAAAATGGAGGCGATGGCAGCGGGGATCATCCGCTTGACGGCCACTATGGATTGCCGGAAAGGGGGAGTCGGGGTCAGCAGTCGCGAAATCTTGGTCGCGGACCATGACGACAAATCCGACCCCTCCCAAGTTCAACAGGCGGGCAGCGGTTCAGCCGGTCATGGCGGAGGCTCCTGGGGAACTGCTGCAATCGTCCAGGTCGGCTTGATGGCAGGGTTGCTCGCGGTTCTGGCGGTCCTGGTTTACGTGTTGGTACGGCGACGGTAGCGGGCTGACGAACCACCATGGGAACTCTGGCCCCATGCCTACCGGCCAAGGACTTCTCGACAAGCGATCAGGCACTGCCCAGGAACACTTGGGTGAGGATGTCGGTGTCGCGGATGGACTGCGGCGTGCCGTTGTGCACGACCGTCCCCTTATCCAGGACGTACGCGCGATCCACGATATCGAGGACACCCTTGATGTTGTGCTCAACCACCATGATAGTAGTGTTGAGGCGTTCGCTGATCTCAGCCACCTTCGAGAATACTTCGCGCACGATGATGGGAGCGAGACCGAGAGTCGGCTCATCCAGCAGTAGCAGTTCTGGCGACGCCATCAAGCCGCGACCCAGAGCAAGCATCTGCTGCTGGCCGCCTGACATCTGGCTGGCGTAATCCCGCCGTTTTTCGTACAGGACGGGGAACAATTCCATGACCGAGTCGAGGCGACGGAATTTCTCGGCCCGGTCGTTCAGGTAGATGCAACCCATCTCCAGGTTTTCGGCGATGGTCAGATGGGTGAAAACCCGCCGACCCTGAGGCACGAAGGCGATTCCCTCCTTGACGATCTCGTGGGTTTCGGCGGCCAATTGCTGCTCGCGCCAGTAGACGGTGCCGGACACCACGGGGGCGAGGCCCATGACGGCTTTGAGGACGGTGGACTTGCCTGCGCCGTTGGGTCCCATGACGGCGACGATCTCGCCGGCGTGGATTTGCATGGAGATATCGTCGAGGGCGCGGACTGCGCCGTACTCGACCGATATGCCGGTGAGTTCGAGCAGGGGCGGGTTGCCGTTGGCTTCCATAGAATTGGTACCGGTGCGGTTAGACAGGCTCACCATGAGCGCACGAACGCTGGTTATGCGCCCAGGTAGGCCTCGATGACCTCCTCGCTGTTGAGGACGGGTTCGACGTCGCCGGCGGCGAGGAGAGCGCCGCTGTCGAGCACAATGATTCGGTCGGAGAGTTCGCGGACGATTTCCATGTTGTGGGAGACGAACACGATGGTGCTGCCGTCCTCGCGCATCTGCTTCATGATGTCCTTGACGCGCTCGAGCATCTGGGGGAAGAGGCCGGCGAACGGTTCGTCCAGGAGGTAGGTCTGGACGTTCATGGCCAGGGCGCGGCCGATCTCAAGGAGTTTGCGCTGGCCGTAGGACAGCTCCTGGGCGAGGGAATCACGCTTTTCCCACATGCCCACCTGTTCCAGGATCGATTGCGCCTTTTGTCGGGTGGACGGTCTGGTTCGCTCGAACAGCGAGGGGAACAAACGGCGCTCGGTGAGGACGACCATGATGTTGTCCCAAACGGTGATCTGGTCGAAGAGTCGCACCTCCTGGAAAGTGCGGGTCAGGCCATGGTCGGGGGTCTCGTAGGCTTTGACGACGCGGAGGCCCTCGCCGTCGATGATTACCATGCCACCGTCCAGAGGGAGGACGCCGCTGAGCAGGTTGACCAGGGTCGACTTGCCGGAGCCGTTGGGTCCGACGATGCTGGTGGTGCCCTGGCGCGGGATGGACAGGCTCAACTCGTCGACGGCGCGGACGGCGCCGAAGTGCTTGGAGATAGCCTCGGTCTCGAGGGCGTAGTCGGTATGGTCGGATTGCGTTGATGTCATAGGCGATACCTCCCAACGAGGCCTTGGGGGCGGAACAACATGAGCAGCACCAGCATGATTCCGAGGGCAGCCTGACGCGCCTGTCCGATGTATTCGGCAGGCAGATACGGGATGAAGCGCATGCCCTCCTCCAGGAGGACGAAGGCCATCGCCCCGAGTAGAGAGCCCCAGATGGTGGCCAGGCCGCCGAGGATGACGATGGATACCATGAGGACGGATTCGAGGAGTATGAAAGAGTTGGGATCGATGAAGGTGGTCCAACTGGCGAACAGGCCGCCGGCGATGCCAGCCATCATCGCTGATATCACCCACACTGCGAGCTTGTAGTGGGTCGCCTTGTAGCCGAACACCTCAATGGCCTGCTCGTCCTCTCGGATCGCGGTGAGCACGCGCCCGAATGATGATGACACGATGAACCAAGACACCAGCATCACCAGGGCGAGGAACACTAGGCAAAGCAGCAGAAATTCCAGCTCGCCGTCGAAAAGCCAACCGCCGATCTGGGGTCGGGCGATCTCGTGGATGCCGAACGCTCCGCGGGTAACCGGCCGCAGGTTCAGGAAAACGTTGAAGGAGATGATGGCGAAACCGAACGATGCCAGGACGAATATGTCGTCGCGGAAACGGTTGAACACCACGCCCACCAGGACGGCGGCCAGGCCAGCGAGGACCGCGCATATCGGGAGGACGGCGAAGAAAGGCCAGCCGAAGGTGGGGATGGCCTCGGTGCGGAGTTGCTCGTAGGCCGGATTTGAAGTTAGGACGGCCATGGTGTAGGCGCCGATGCCGAAGAACCCGACGTGTCCGACGGAGAGCAGGCCGGTGTATCCGACGATGAGATTCAGGCTGACGGACAGGATCGCCCAGATTGCGAAGACGGTACCGATAATGATGGCGAAACCGACGCCCTGCCAGAACATGAAGGCGATGGCCCAACCGATGATGAACAGGCTGGCCCAAAGCTCAATGTTGCTGCGGGCATGACGGGCCAGTTGCGCGGGGTCGCGGACCAACCCGGTCAACTCGCGTATGCGCTGAGTACCGAAAGGCACGGCATCACCTCCGAGGCAGCAGGCCCTGAGGCCAGAAAGAGAGGAACAGGATGAGCAGGATAAATGCGATGGCGTCCTTCCACTCGCCGGCCAGGTCCCAGATGCCGAATTGCTCGACGACGCCGAGGACGAACCCGCCGACGATTGCGCCGTAGAGGTTGCCTATGCCACCGACCACGGAGGCGATCCAGCCCTTGAGCAGCAACAGCAGGCCCATGCGCGGCTGGACGGCGGTGTCGTGTCCGGTGAGAATTCCGGCCAGGGCGGCATACATTGCGCCGATGAAGAACACGGCGGCGATGATGACGGTGGTGTTGATCCCGACGACCTTGGAGACTTCCTCATCGTCGCCGATGGCGCGGATGGCGCGGCCGAAGGAGGTCTGCTTGAGGAGCAGCCAGAGGACGGCGAAACCGGCCACGGCTACGCCGATGCCGAAGACGTTGAATGCCTTGATGCGGGCGCCGCCAATCTTCCAGGGGGCGCTCCCGAACGCGTCAGGCAGCGGCCGGGGAGCGCTCTCGAAAACTATTACGATGAACGCAGCAATGGCCAGCAGGATGCCCAGGGAGGCAACCAGCATGATCAGGGGTGAGCGGGCGCGCTGGCGCATGTACACGTAGAGACCGCGGTAGAGGGCGAGGCCCACGCATCCGGCGAGCAGGCATGACACGGCCCAGCTGAGGTAGAGCCCCGCGCCCGGAGCGCCCGAGACCAGGTAACCGCATGCCGCGCCGATCAGGGCGGCGGGCAGGCCGGCGAAAGCGGCGACCAGCGAGAGGCGGATGGTGGGAGAAAACGACTGAATGATCCAGTACGGTATGGCGATTGCGGCCAGGGCGGCCACAACGCCTACTGCCGGGCTCAGCATCACGTGGATAATCGCGGGGTACGATAGCACCACGCCGGCGTAAGCGCCGATGGCTCCGGCTGACAGACCGATGGCGACTCCGATGGTGTTGGGACTGAATCGGCCGCGCAGGCGCGGATACAGCACGGCATGCAGCGTCCAGGCGACCACGCCGGCGACGATCGCCGCGAACACCGCGTTGACGTAGATGCTGTTGACGTCGGCGCGGCTGCCCAGGGCCGGAGAGGTCCGCAAGTAGAAAACGCCGTAAGCCCCCAATCCTGCGGCGGCGCCATAGTAAAGGTCGAAGAACCAGACGGTGCTGTAAACCAGGGTGAATCCAATGGCGAGCAGTGCGTACACCGCGCCGACGGCAAGACCGTTGAAGGCGAACTGGAGGGCTTGAGGCGGTGATTGTCCGATCTTCCAGGCTAAGTAGGCGATTACCGCCGCGGCCAATACCGCGGCGAGCAAGCGCGTGCCGGGAATATTCAGCAACTGGGGCAGCCCCCGAGCGCTTTCACGTTGAGTGGACATGGATGTATGTCCTCACACTGTTATCAGTTATCGTGTGGTTTCAAGTGGGCAAATAATATCACAATGAAAAGGACCGGCCGCTTCTCAGCGGCCGGTCCGGGTTTGTGAGGTATCGCGAACGAGACTATGGAGTGGGGGCCTGACCCAGGACCACGTAACCCAAATTGTCGTCATTGCGTTCGGCCACGGGGAGCACCTGTACGACGACGTTGCCGAGGCCGGTGAGATCGCCGTTCTCGTCGAAACCGTAGTTGTCGCCGATTGCGCCGTCGCGGGTGAGATTGTTGAGGCAGTCGCGGAAACCGTCGGTGTCCTGATCGTCGCCGGTGACCGCGAGGCACTCGGCCGCGATGTAGACGTCGTCGTAACCGGAAGCCTGGAACCAGGGAATGGTGGCGACACGACCATAGCGGGCTTCAAAGTTTGCGAGGAAGTTCATACCCGCCTGCGTGGAAAGCTCCGGATTGGGGATGATGGCCTTCATACCGGTGGCGGCTTCGCCGGCGATCTGCAGTGATTCGGGGCCGGTTGCGACGGTTTCGGCATAGATGGGCCCTTCGAATCCCAGTTCCCGAAGCTGCTTCATGATGGTGCCGGCAGAGAATTCCGTCTGTGGGGCGAGGTACACAGCCTCAGGCTGCGCGGCGATGAGTTTGGTGAGCTGCGTGCGGAAGTCAGTGATGTCGGAGGTGAAGCCCTCGCTGGCCACCGCGTGCCCGCCCAGTTCTTCGAACCGAGCCACCGTGGTGCGGCGCGCGCCTTCCGCGTAGTCTGTGGACTCGGTGATGGTGGCGATATGGTGGTGGCCATCCACGTGGATGGTGTTGCCGGTGTCGATGCCGAGTTGATTGTCGTTGATTGCCGTGCGGAAGATGTAGTCGCCGGCGCCGGCGATATCTGGACTGGTGGCAGAGGCGGAGAGCAAGATGACGCCCTCGTCTTCTGCGAGCGGGGCTGCGCCGAGCATCGCGCCGCTGCACGTGGTGCCCAAGATAATCTTGACGCCGTCAACGTCGGTGAGTTTGTTGTAGGCGGTGATGGCATCCTGGGCGTTGCACTTGGAGTCCTCAGCTATGAGTTCCAGCATACGGCCGTTGATGCCGCCGGCGGCGTTGATCTCCTCGACGGCGAGTTGCTTGGACTGGATGAGTGGGTTGCCGTACGATTCGGCCGGACCCGTAAGGGCATCCATCGCGCCGATCCGGAAGGGCTCGTCGGACTTTTCCATCATGGCTGCGCCGGAGTCGGGTTCTGCGCCGGGGGCCGGGCCGAGGATGCGGTATCCGTTGTTGGCGTCGGAACGCTCCGCCTCGGGGAGGACCACGACGACGGCATTGGCCAGCCCAACGACCTCGCCCTGATCGTCGAAGCTGTAATTCTCGCCGATTGCGCCGCTCCATGTGATGTTATAGAGGCAGTCGCGGAAGCCGTCAGCGTCCTGGTCATCGCCGGTCTGCTTGAGACATTCGGCGGTGATGTACACGTCGTCATATCCGGACGCCAGGTACCACGGCAGGGTGACGTAGTCGTAGCGTGCGCGGAAGTTGTCCAGGACCTCCACAGCCTTGGGGTTATTGGGATCCAGTTCGGCGGTGATGGCCTTGAGGCCGGTGGCGGCTTCGCCCGCGACCTCGAGGGCGGTGGCTCCCACCGGAACGATTTCGGAATAGAGGGGTCCCTCGTACCCCAGCTCCCGTACCTGCTTGACCACGGTGCCGCCGGAGAACTCAGCCTGGGCGGCGATGTGAATGGCGTCGGGGTTGGCGCCTATGATCTTGGTCAGCTGGGTCCGGAAGTCGGTGATATCGGAGGCGTACCGTTCTTCAGCCACTATCTGGCCGCCCAGCTCAACGAACCGCTCGGCGGTTACGCGGCGCACGCCCTCGGCATAGTCGGTGGTCTCAGTGATGGTCGCGAGTTTTCGCGCCCCGTCGGACCAGATGACGTTGGCGGTATCGATGCCGACCTGGAGGTCGTTCATGGAGGTGCGGAAGATGTAATCGCCGGCGTGGGCGATGTCCGGATTGGTCGCCAGACCGGAGAACAGGATGACGCCGTCCGCCTCGGCCAACGGGGCTGCGCCGAGCATGGCGCCGCTGCACGAGGTGCCAAGGATGATCTTCACGCCGTCAACGTCTGTGAGCTTGTTGTAGGCGGTGATGGCATCCTGGGCGGCGCACTTGGAGTCCTCGATGATGAGTTCCAGCATGCGCCCGTTGATGCCGCCGGCTGCGTTGATCTCATCCACGGCCAACTGTTTGGCCTGGACGGAAACGTTGCCGTAGGTCTCGCCGGGTCCGGTCAGTGATTCCATCACGCCAACGCGGAATGGCTCGCTTGACATGGCGTCGGGCGCGGGCGTGGCAGCCTGGGCCGGAGCGGTAGATCCCTGAGAACCGGCGCCGGAACCCTGAGCGGGCGCTGCGGTGGCGGCACCGGACGGAGCGGCCGGCGCGGTGGTTTCGGTTTGCGGTTGGGATGAATCCCCACCGCAGGCGATGACCAGTGGGATGGTCATTAGTATGAGCGCCAATGGCAACATATACTTGAGAATTGAAGGTCTCATAATTAACTCCCGTGAGAAGGTTATGATTGCCTGATAACGGCATTTAAAAGAAGAGTTTAGCACACTGGAAACACAAACCCGTTCCGAAATGTGCGGTATTCGCGCTGGGGCGCGTGACCCAGCGAATTGGCGAGATACCCCTTTCAAGTTTGGGACGGGCCGGAGACGTCCGTGGCAACCCCTTCCAGGAAGGAGCGGCCCGACAAGAATATAAGGAAAAGCACAGAACGGTGACCCGATGCTCTCTGGTAACATCGTGCGGAGTCGAATACGCATTTGGACAGGCTAGAGCTTGCCGCTTATTGATGCAGGACTTTCATCGCAACACCATGGGCCCGTTGCCGAGATAACGAAAAAACCCATCCTCAGATAATCAAAAGATAACCAATGGAAATTTCCACGGACCGACTGGAGCGATCACGGCGACCGACCGGCCGGGCGTTCGCTGCGCTGGTGTTTTGCGCGCTGACGATGACCATGGTATCCGGGGCCTGCTTCGGCGAGACGTTCGACGGATTCCTGGGCCGCTGTTGGCCGCAGTCGGAAGAGACGTCGCTGGCGTCTTACTCCACGAGCATACCACCGCCCCCGGCCCGGACGACGGCGGGAATAGATGCGGCGGCGTCCGACTACGAGGCGGCTATCCGCAGGTACGACACAATAATCGCCAACGACCCGGACAACGCCCTGGCCTACGGCTACCGGGGGTACTCGCACGCGGCGTTGGGTCGGTACGAAGATGCGATTCGCGACTACAGCCGAGCCATGGAACTCAGGCCCGAAGACCCCACGCTGTACAACAACCGCGGATCTGCGTACGCCGCGTTGGGGCGATACGGCGACGCGGTACCCGACTATGACCGGGCGGTCGCGCTGGACCCTTGGTTCCACCGCGCATACGACAACCGGGGCGTCGCGCTGTCCAACCTGGGTGAATTGGACCAAGCCATCAGGGACTTTGGTCGGGCCATCATGCTGAAACCCGACGATCCCCTGCCCTACAACAATCGCGGCTCCGCGTACGCCGACCTGGGGCAGCACGAGCGGGCGATAGAAGATTTCGGTCAGGCTCTCGAAATTGATCCCAAGTTTGTCCGGGCCTTTGACAACCGCGGGACAGCCTACGCGGACTTGGGATTATACGAGGACGCGATCAGGGATTTCAGCCAGGCGATCGCCATCAACCAACAGGACCCGCTACCGCGCAACAATCGCGGAACCGCTCTCGCCCAACTGGCCCAATACGGTGAAGCTCTTGAGGATTTCGATCGGGCCATCGAATTGGATCCCGATCTGCATAAAGCGTACAAAAATCGGGGCAACACGTATGTGGACCTGGGTCGGTTTGATGAAGCGGTCCGGGACTTCGACCGGGCCATCCAACTCAATCCCCATGATCCTCGGATTTATCAGGCGCGTAGCTTCGCGCACAAATCCTTGGGGAATCACGCCCAGTCCGAACAGGATCTGGAAAAGGCGGCGGAACTGGCGCCATGAGATGGGCCGAAATTGGCTCCCCGGGTAGGATTCGAACCTACGACCTAGCGGTTAACAGCCGCCCGCTCTACCGCTGAGCTACCGGGGAACGGTAACGTCGCCATGCTGATGCTCAACATCGAGGCGACGGCTTTCAATTCTAGCACCGAGGGGTTTGGGTAGCAAGCACACAGCCCACGCCGGTGAAGGACTTAGATGACCCGGTACCGGCGATGTTCAGGCTTGGCCCCATGCTAGAATCACGGATAAAAAGGTTGGCGGTGGCCGGGATTTCCACAATGGACATAATCGCGGGACAGCGAGTTGGTGAAGTGATGGTGTCGCACTCGCAGCGCATCGAGGCACAATGTTACGACCTGCACGGCGCGCCTCCGCTGGGAGCGTTGCTGCGCATCGGGTCGCCGCCCGCGTATGCAGTGGTACGCGAGATCTGGCACGAGGCATTGGATCCGAGCCGACCACTGACTCCAAGAGGGCGGAATCTGGAAACGGAAGAAGAGATATACGCGGCCAACCCGCAGCTATCAGCGATGCTCACCACCCGTTTTGCGGGGCTCGTGGTTGGTTTCGGAGCTGGCCCGACCGTTCGGTTCGGATTACCACCACAGCCGCCTAACCTGCATGCTTTCGTGTTCGCTTGCGATTCCGATGAAACGGCTGCATTTACCAACGATCTCGGCTGGATGCGTCTGTTGCTAACGGATGGTTCGCCTGCCGTCGACTCAGCGCTGGCCGGATTCCTGCGCCGCTCGGCGGCCGTGGTTGCCGACCGCCAGGGATTTCTGCTGAGGGCAGGCCGGACACTGGCGGCAGAGTTATCTCGTGACCCACAGCGGCTCCAGGCTATTTTGCGCGAGACCACGACGTGATCGCGCCAAACGGACAAAATTCTGCAGCGTTGCGGAGGCTCGGCGTGGTGGTCGGTGGGTCGCTCTCTCGCGGCCTGGACGTTCGTCTGGATGGATCAGCAAACGCGTCTCTGGAAGACGTCGCGGTGGGGTCATTCGTAACCGTCGTGGGACGCCGGCAACGGTATTTTGCGGTGGTAACCGATCTGGAGTTGCGCACAGTGGACGACAGCGTGCGACATTTCCCGCCGACTCGCTCCCCGGGGGGCGACGACTTTCATGCGGAGGTGATGGCGGGTACACTGGCGTATGGGCAATTGTCGGTCATGCCGAGTATGACTGCTCCGCTGCATTCGGATGTCGCCGGCGGTGGCACGTCTGAACTCGCAGAACAGGCGAAGACGATACCGGAGCACTTTGCCCCCGTGTACGCGGCGTCCCAGGCGGACATTGACGCGGTTTTCAGGGCGCAGGGCAGTGACGCGTTCTCGCTGGGTTCCCCGCAGGGTATGGAGACGGCGTCGATCCGGCTCGATCTGGGCACACTGGCAAGCCGCTCGGTGGGTGTGTTCGGGGCGTCGGGGTCTGGCAAGACATTCCTGGCGCGCATGTTGCTGGCTGGGCTTGTGAAAGAGGGCGACGCGGTGTCGCTGGTCTTTGACATGGAAAGCGAATACGGGTGGCAGGGACAGGACAACGACCGCCGGCGGCAGGTCAAGGGACTCAAACAGCTTTTCCCAAGCCGGGTGGTGACGTTCACTCTGGACGAGGAAAGCAGCCGGCGCCGGGGCGTTACGCCGGACGGCGTGGTGCGCATCGGGTACGACGAGATCGAGCCGGCCGACATCGAGGTTCTGCGTGACCTGCTGAACCTGTCGGAAGTCGCAGCGTCCACCGCCTGGAACCTGGAACGGCACTACGGTCGCAGCGACTGGCTGCGGGCGTTTTTGGCGTTGAGCGGCGCCGATGTGGGTGAGCTGGCCAACGAGTTGGGCGTGAACCTGGCGGCACTGCAGACGCTGTATCGACGGCTGTCCGCTTGGTCGCGGTTCGGGTTCCTGGCGGACACCGGCGAGGGCAGGAGCAGCGCCGGCGGGATCATCGAACAGTTGCAGCGGGGCAACCACGTGGTTCTGGAGTTTGGGCAGTACGGACGCAACACGGCGGCGTATGTACTGGTGAGCAACCTGCTGACCCGGAGGATCCACGAGACTTGGGTGCGGCGCAAGGAACTGGCCGACGGTGGGCAGGGCGACGAACCGCGCCCGCTGGTGATATTCATCGAGGAGGCTCACAAGTTCCTGACGCCGGAGGTGGCGTCTCAGACCATTTTCGGGTCCATAGCGAGGGAACTGCGGAAATACAACGTAACGCTGATGATCGTGGACCAACGGCCCAGCGGTATCGACTCGGAAGTGATGAGCCAGCTTGGGACTCGGTTGTCGTGCGCGCTGAACGACGACCGGGACATGAACGCTGTGCTCATGGGAGCGAGGGATGCCAATCAACTGCGCGGAGTCCTGGCCCGGTTAGATAGCAAGCAGCAGGCGTTGGTGTTCGGACACGCCGTCCCCATGCCGGTGGTGGTGCGGCCGCGGGATTACGATGAGTCGTTTTACGCTGAGATGGCGATTGCGACATCCGCCGCGGGTTCGATTCCGGTGGGAGCGTTGGCCGAGACGGAAGCGGAGCGGATGCAACGCGAGATCGACGAACTGTTTCCGCCCGAGTGAGTTTCGCATCGATATGTTGGAGCCACGGGGAATTTGAACATGAGGGTGGTTGAGACGTGTGCTGAAATGATGGCGTTGTGCAAGGAGGCGCGGCGCCCGCTGGGACTGGTGCCGACCATGGGAGCGCTGCACGACGGGCACCTGTCGCTAACCCGGCAGGCGCGCGCGGACAACGCGACGATGGCGGTGTCGATATTCGTGAATCCCACGCAGTTCGGGCCGAACGAGGACTTTGCCACCTACCCTCGCACCATGGAGCGGGATCTGGAGTTGCTGGAGGCGCAGGGCACGGACCTGGTGTTCGCGCCACTGCCGCCGGAGGTGTACCCCGAGGGGTTCGACACGTATATCGAACCCGGCGAGGTGGCGGAAGGCATGGAAGGCGCGGCGCGTCCCGGTCATTTTCGCGGCGTCGCCACGGTGGTGGCAAAGTTATTCACCATCACGCGCCCTGACCGGGCGTATTTCGGCCAGAAGGATGGTCAGCAGGTGGCCGTCATCCGCAAGATGAACGCCGATCTGAACCTCGGTGTCGATGTAGTCACGATGCCGACGATCCGTGACCCGGACGGGTTGGCAATGAGCAGTCGGAACGCATACCTGACGGAAGAGGAGCGGACTGCGGCGCCGGTCGTGTATCGGGCTCTGTGCGCGGCTGAATCGCTGCGGCGCGCGGGCGAGCGAGACGGCGGGAAGCTTAGGACGGCAGCATTGGATGTGCTACATGGGGAGCCGCTGGTGTCCCGCGTGGATTACGTGAGCGTGGTGGATGCGGAAACTATGGAATGGGTTGGGATCTCTCCTGTGGAACGACGGTTGATGATCGCGGCGGCGGTGCGGTTGGGCTCGGTTCGGCTGATTGATAACGTGGTGGTGGGGTAGGGGTCTCATTCTCTCAGCAAGTAGAGGCAAATGTCGGTTGGAGTGGACACACCTGGCATGGAGGACGCGTACGGATGGCGTCTGAGTTGATTTTTGAGGTCCATGAAACGGAGGAAGGCGGCTACTATGCATTGGCTGTGGGTCACGACACCATCACCCAGGGTGATACGTGGGATGAACTGAAGGTCATGGTCCAAGATGCAGTCCTACGTCATGTTGAAGATCATGAGATGCCAGGCACGTTCCGTCTCCGCCGTGTTGATCGAATACTTCGCAACCGCGACATATCATCGTAGGCGGCACTGAAAGCACTTGTCAGAAAGGAGATTAGCCAATGCCAGAGACGATCAAGGCTAGCGAACAGAACATCGACAGAGTATTCTCTAACGACTACCTGTTCGAAATCCCTGTTTACCAACGCCCCTATGCTTGGGATACTGAGCAGGTCGACGACCTTCTAGATGACCTGCTATACGCAATGCGCCGTCCAGGCGACGAACCTTATTTCCTAGGTAGCATAGTGCTCATCAAGGGAGACGATGCCGATAGCCAGGTAGTTGACGGCCAGCAACGGTTGACCACCTTGACGATGATGCTGTGCGTGCTGCGGGACTTATCAGAAGGCCAGATCAAGTTAGATTTGGACAGGTACATCCGTCAGCAAGGGAGCGTCATCGCTGGGACTAAAGAAGTGGTTCGTTTCAAGCTGAGGGACCTTGACCGCAATTTTTTCTACACGAATGTGCAAAGCGATGGCGGAGTTTCCACGTTGCTGGAAAACCCACCACATCCGGGGACGGATAGCCAAGAACGCATCCTAGAAAATGCGAAGTACCTACACGAGAAATTGTCCGCCCTCGATGCAGACGAGCGCACCAGTTTGGCAGCATTTGTTATCCAGCATTGTTATCTCGTCGTGGTCTCCACCTCTGATATGACGTCCGCGTACCGAATTTTCTCGGTCATGAATGACAGAGGGCTGGATCTGTCTGTCACCGATATCTTGAAAGCGGAAATCATCGGGGAACTTCCAAACGACGCTGAACAACGCATATATGCCGACAAATGGGAAGATATTGAGCAAGAGCTGGGTCGCGATAGCTTCGGTTCTCTTTTCGCCCACATCAGGTCGGTGTACGCAAAGGCCAAGCAGCGGCGTGGTTTGCAGGAGGAATTCCGAGAGCATGTGTTGAAGCAGCACGCAGCTATCGATTTTGTAGACAGCGTGCTAGATCAGTACGACGATGCGTACAAAACGGTACTAGGTCTGCCTGCTGATGGAATCAATAGCGCCCAAACAACCGGTAGATATCTGGCACATTTGCGTCGTCTCGACAACGATGATTGGATTCCTCCCGCGATGTCTTTTATCCATCGCTACCGGCAAAACCCTGGAGCGTCGTCAAGATTCACCAAAGATTTGGAGCGCTTGGCGTACGGATTGTTTATCCGGCGAGCCGACATCAACGAACGTATTCGACGATATGGGGAAGTCCTCAATGCCATCGAGCAAGGTGAAGCGATTTGGCAGGAGGATGGACCACTTCAATTGACCCCAAACGAGAAAAACCAGATCAAGGAAATACTGGCGGGGCCGATCTACACGCTGCCTCGCGTGCCCCGCCCGTTACTGTTGCGGCTGGACAGTTTATTGGCCGACGCTGGGGCAACTTACGAACATTCGATAATCTCGATAGAACACGTCATTCCGCAAAATCCATCTGATGGCTCTCTTTGGCTCGATTGGTTCCCTGACGAAGAAGTACGCGCTCATTGGACGCACAGACTCGCCAATTTGGTATTGCTGTCCCACCGCAAAAACACAAGCGCATCAAATTGGGAATTCGATCGCAAGAAGACTCAATACTTCCTAAGGGGTGGGACTTCTCCTTTCGCCTTGACTACCCAGGTGGTCGCCGAAAATAAATGGGGTCCCGATGTATTGGAGAGGCGGCAGAGTGACCTGATAGACAGGCTGAATGCTGAATGGCGCTTGGATTGAGAGCACTTCCCACAGTTAAGACTTGAACCATAAGTATTTCGCTGGCTGCTTGCCGACCGTTGTCGGCGGTAGTATTCTGCTTGGCACGCTCGTTTTGGGCGGATGCGATTGCCTCCAGGAGCTTTGATCTGCGATGACTACCACCGACGTCAGGACTCATTTGAATTTCATCAACGGCGAATGGACGCCCTCCGATTCCGGGCGGACCTACTCCGTCTACAATCCGGCGCACAAGGACCGCCTGCTTGGGCATTTCCAGCTGTCAAATCCGGAGGACACGCTGCGCGCCGTGGCGGCCGCGTCCGAGGCAGCGGATGGCTGGGCCGAGACGCCGGCTCCGGTGCGCGCGCAGGTGCTGTTCAAGGCGCTGGAGATCATGGAACGGCGCGGCGAGGAAATCGCACGGACCATCACCGAGGAGGAGGGCAAGCCGCTGCCCGACGCCCGGGGCGAGGTCAAGCGGGCCATGAACATCATGGAGTACGCCGCGGGTGAAGGTCGGCGGATGTTTGGCTACACTACGCCCTCGGAATTGCCCAACACCGTCGCTTACACGGTACGCCGGCCGCTGGGCGTCGTCGGGATTATCACGCCGTGGAATTTCCCTATTGCGATCCCGGCGTGGAAGATGGCGCCGGCGCTGATCTGCGGCAACGCAATCGTGTTCAAGCCTGCCTCCAGCACGCCGCTGTGCGCGGTTAAGTTGGCCGAGGTGTTCGAAGAAGCGGGAGTGCCTCCAGGCGTGTTCAACCTGATCACCGGGCCGGGCGGAAGCGTGGGCAACGCGCTCGTGGAGTCGCCGGACGTGGCGGGCATCTCGTTCACCGGGAGCACTGAGATTGGCACCGACCTGTACTCTCGCGGCGCGTCGCTGCTGAAGAAGGTGCAGGCCGAGATGGGCGGGAAGAACGCCGTGATCCTGCTGGCCGACGCCGACTTGGACAAGGCGCTTGGGGGAATCGTTCAGGGTGCGTTCGGCTCCACGGGCCAACGGTGCACCGCCACCAGCCGGGTCATCGTAGAAGACGGGGTGTACGATGAGTTTATGGCTCAACTCATTGACCGCACCTCCAGGCTCACCATCGGCGACGGGTTGGACGACGGTATCGACGTGAGTCCGTTGTCCAGTGAGTCACAGCAACGGACCGTGTCCGAATACATCGCCACGGGTAGGGATGAGGGCGCGACGCTGGCGTTTGGCGGGCGCACGCTGGAGGGCGGAATCTACGACGAGGGTTGGTACGTTGAGCCGACCATATTCACCGATGTGTCTCCCGACATGCGCATCGCGCGGGAGGAAATTTTCGGGCCGGTGCTGACGGTGTTCCGCGCAAGGGATCTGGAGCACGCGGTGGAGATATCCAACAGCGTCAAGTTCGGCCTGTCGTCATCGGTGTATACGCGGGACATTCCCCGCGCGTTCCGGTACATCAACACGGTGGATGCCGGCATGGTGCACGTCAACGCACCCACGTTGGGCGGCGAGGTACACCTGCCCTTCGGCGGCCTGAAGGCGTCGGGCGTGGGCCAGCGGGAGCAGGGTGTGGAGGCGGTGGACTTCTTCAGCGAGGTCATCACCGTATACATCGACTACGCAGACGAAGCGCGGGCGCAGGCGCGGTTCATCTAGTCGATTTAGGTTTGCGGGAGAATCAAGGCATTCCCGTTTACGGCGTTTTATTTCTGGCGGCGGTCGGGCTGATCCTGGCCGCCGTCGGTTGCGTTTCCAGCGGAGATGTGGATGCCCGGATTGACCGGGCGGTGGCGACGGCAGTCGCGTCGTCGACTACACCTGACCTGAATCGCATCTACCGTGAGACGCGGGCGTCGGTGTTCTACATAGATCCTGCCGACGGACAGCACGGAACCGGATGGCTGTTGGAGCCGGGCGTGATTGTGACGGTGGCGCATGTGGTGTCAGGACGGACGCAGGTGATCGTGCGGCAGGCCACCGCGCCGACGTTCGTTGCCGATGTGGTGGGGTTGGACGAGCGGCGGGACGTGGCTCTGCTGCGCTACGACACTGACAACGCGGGGTTGGAACCCGACGCGAGGCCGCTGCCGTTGGAGGACGCGGGCATTGACGATGTGGCTACGACGCTCCTGGCGCTGGGATATTCCAGCAGCGGCGTCAAGCGGGAGGGCACGGTGGGGTCGCCCAAGGCCAACTCTGGCATCCTGTCGCAGATCACCAACTTTGGGCCGGACAGCTACGGACGTAACCTGGAGATGGACGCCGCTATCGATCCCGGTGACAGCGGAGGTCCAGTCCTGAATGGCGCGGGTGAGGTGATAGGAATGATTAGGGCGGCAGCGCGACGTTCCGAGGGCGGCGCAACAGTGGTGGGCACTTTCTACGCCGTGCACGCCGACGAGATCCGGGTGGCGTTGGAAGAGATGGCGCCCCGCTGATTCGCTACAGCGGCCGCCGGCCGGCGAATCCCGTGTTGGTGGGGTGCCACCAATCTATGGAGGGTTCTCCGCGCAGCCAGCAGAGGTAAACAGTTTCGTTCTCGCGGTCAGATGGAAAGTCGACCAGACCCCGACCGACGTCCCTAACCAGGATCCCCCGGTCGGTTATCTCTTTAACTGCGTCCTGCAATTGACGGGTCAGGCGGGTGACGACTCCCTCTGCGGCGGCGATCTCCTCCTCGCTGCTGGAGTGTCCGTTGCTGCGACGGCGTCTGAGCAGGCCCAGCAATGCCTCCTGGCGATCCACCAACTCATCCCGCATTGGTGCGATTGCGTCGAATCGTTCCTCGAGCCACGGCACCAGCTCGTTGGCTTCTTCATATGTGAACAGACGCTCCATCATCGCGTCTGTATAATACAGCAATGACTGTTGCAGATGACGCGGAAGTTCAGGACGGATGTGAAGCGACCGGCGGGAACCGTTTTGTTGCGGGCGAACTTGCGTTGTTCCTGGACCGCAAGGGGCGGGCGTATCTTCAAACTCTGACCGAGGGGCGGGAGTTTCACTGCCACCTGGGGTTCATACCTCATTCCGAGGTCGTCGGACAGCCGGTGGGCGGTTGGTATACAACGAGCCGGGGACACGTGCTGCTGGGCATCCGGCCGACGCTGGGCGATTACGTACGGTTGATGCCCCGTGGCCCGCAGGTCATCTACGCCAAGGACCTCGGCAACATCGTGTCAATGGCGGATATATTCCCGGGGGCGACGGTGGTGGAGGCGGGCCTGGGATCAGGCGCGTTGACGACGGGCCTGCTCCGTGCGGTCGGGCCTATGGGACGCGTGGTGTCATACGAGATAAACGGCGAGGTGGTGGCGAAGGCAAAGTCAAACGTGGAGTCGGTGGTGTCGGATACGTCGCGTTGGGCGGTGAAAGTCGGCGACATTGCCGAGGGGGTCGGCGAGGACGATGTTGATCGGGTCATTTTGGATTTGCCGGAACCGTGGCGGATTCTGGACGCCGCCGCCGATGCGCTGCATACCGGCGGCATCCTGCTGTGTTTTCTGCCCACCGTGTTGCAGGTGCACGAACTGGTGATGGCGCTGCACGACGACGGGCGTTACGCGCGCATCGAGACCGCCGAGACGATGCTGCGGGGCTGGAACGTCACGCGACGCAGCGTGCGGCCGGCCCACCGGATGGTGGCTCACAGCGGGTTCATCACGACGGCGGTGCGTTGCGTTCCGCCGAGCCGGCAGGGCTACGCGCTCAACCCGTGAACTGGAAACACCGCGTCTTTGATGGCCGCCACGCTCTCGGCGGCCAGGGCGCGGGCGTCGGAACGGATGTGGTCGGGAATTTCAGGGATTTCGGTGTCGCGCAGGATGGTGCGACCCAGACGGTCGATAGCCATGGTGGGTATTCGGTCGGGCCAGTCGGCGCCGCACATGACGCCGTAGGCCAGGGTCCAACAGCGGGCCACTGCGCTGATATCGTCCCCGCCGCCGCCGGTGGCCAGCCACGGATAGCCGAGACCTCCGAGGCGTGTGACCGCTTCGATGAATCCCCGGCTGGTGACCTGCAGGTGGGTCAGCGGGTCGGTGTGGTATGAGTCGATGCCAAGCTGGGTGAGCAGGACGTCGGGGGCGAAGGCATTGATTAGCGGCGGCACGATCGACTCGAACGCGTCGAGGTAGATCTCGTCGTCGGTATATGGGTAGAGCGGCAGGTTTACGGCGTAACCGACGCCATCGCCCGCTCCGACCTCCCCGGCGAAACCGGTGCCGGGGAACAGGTACTGTCCCGACTCGTGGACTGAGATGGTGAGCACGCGCGGGTCGTTGTAGAAAGCGTCCTGAACGCCGTCGCCGTGATGGGCGTCGATGTCCACGTAGGCAACACGCAGTCCGCGATTGAGCAGGTAGTGGATGGCGACGACAGGGTCGTTGAACACGCAGAACCCGCTGGCGTTGCGGGCGGCTGCGTGATGCAGTCCACCGCTGATGTTGAACGCCGCCTGCACCTCGCCGTCGGCCACCATGCGCGCGGCCAGCACCGTTGCGCCTGTGCTGAGCATCGCGGCCTCGTACATGCCTGGGTACGTGGGGTTGTCGCCGCCCTGGGCGAAGCCGAACCGCTGGGGCTGGTATCCCGTCAGCCCGAGGCTGAAAGTGCGCACCGCAGACATATAATCACGGGAGTGGAATGCGCCGACGGTGGTCTCATCGGCAAGAGACGGTGTTACCAACAGCGACTCTTCGCTGTCGAACGCGCCATATGCATCCAGCAGTTCATAGGTATGGCGCAGGCGAATGGGCCGCATGGGGTGGTCCTGCCGCAGCACGTGCTGGCTCATGGCGTCGTCGTAGATGAAAGCGGCGCGAGGCATGATGTCCTCTCTGTCGGGTTAAATCACGGATTTTCGTGCGAAGGGTAACATGACATTGGCCCGGAACCTATCGGGGCGGTTTCCGGATCAGGAGGACCGAACCGCGTCGCAACCCGAAGGCATGTCGGTCAGAGCGGCTGTTTGGTCGGCACGCCGATGCGACGGGGGTAGCGTCCGGGCGTTCGCCTGACCTTTTCCACCGATATAATCCACCGGTCGGCCGGCAAAGGCGGCGACAGTTCGTTCACCGAGTGCAGGCCGGAGATTTCGCCACCTAATTCTTTGAGGGCATTGGCCGCCGATTCAGCCTCGGCTGGGCCGTCGCTGCCCTTCCAAGCCAGCATGCGCCCGTGTCCTTTGCATAACGGCAGCGCGTATTCGACCAACGCAGGCAACGACGCCACACCTCGCGCCAACGCCAGGTCGAACTGACCCCGGTAGCCCTCGGCGCGACCCAAATCCTCAGCGCGAATTGTCAGCACCTCTACATCGTCCAGCGCCATCTCGCTCACCAATCCCTGCAGGAACGCTGTTTTCTTGCCCGTGGACTCGGCCAGCGTCAGGCGGATTCCTGGGAAGGCGATTTTGAGAGGGACGCCGGGGAATCCTGCGCCGGCTCCGATATCAACGACGCGAGCGCCATCGGGCCATTCGGATACGGCGAGTACAGCAGTCAGTGAATCAAGGTAGTGGCGAACTTGGACCTCGGCAGGGTCGGTGATGGCGGTCAGGTTGGCGCGTTGGTTGCCGGCCTGAAGCAGTTGCGTGTACCTGGCGAACTGGGCGAGTTGGCCGGATGTCAGGGTCAACCCCAACTTGGGGGCGTGCTCGGCCAAGATTTCCATGCCCAATCCAGCGGGCACGGTATCGGACGCGACCGTCATCAGGACAGGAACCGGGCGAATATGTCGCGCCCGGGGTAGTGGGCACGCTCGCCGAGTTCTTCCTCGATTCGGAGCAGGCGGTTGTACTTTGCGAGCCGCTCGGAGCGCGTAATCGACCCGATCTTGATCTGGCCGGCGCCGGTGGCGACGGCCAGGTCGGCGATGGTGGTGTCCTCGGTTTCGCCCGAACGCGCTGAAATCACCGGCAGGTATCCACGCTGCTGCGCCAGTCGGACGGTTTCAAGCGTTTCAGTAAGGGTGCCGATCTGGTTGAGCTTGATGAGTACGGCGTTCGCGATACCGGCGTCTGCTCCCTGCGCCAGCCGTTCCGGATTGGTGGTGAAAAGGTCGTCGCCGATTAGCTGGGTGGTCGCGCCCATCCGTTGGGTCAGGTATTCCCATCCGTCCCAGTCGTCCTCGGACAGGCCGTCCTCGATAGATATGATGGGGTAGGTCGCGCTCCAGTGGACCAGGAGGTCGGTCAACTCTGTGGAGGTGAACGAGCGCCCCTCCGCCCGCAGGAGATAATTGTCGTCGTCAGCAACGAACTCTGTCGCAGCAACATCCATGCCGATGGCGATGTCTCCGTCGCGAGAACAGCGATAGCCGGCGAGTCGGGTGGCGTCGTAGAGGACAGCTAATGCGTCCTCATGGCAGGGCAACGGCGGGCCGTATCCGCCCTCGTCGGCGACGCCGTAGCGATAAGGACCCGACTGGGAAAAGACGCGACCAACGGCGCGGTAAACATCAACGACCATCCGCAACGCGTCGCTGTAGGTTTCAGCGCCAACGGGGATGGCCAGGAAGTCCTGCATGTCCAGGCCACCGGATGAATGGCGACCACCGCTGATGATGTTGACCATCGGCACCGGCATGGTTGTGGCGTCCGGCCCGCCCAGGTACCGGTACAACGCTTGACCCGACGCCGATGCCGCCGCATGGGCAGCCGCTAATGAAACGCCCAGGATCGCGTTCGCGCCGAGGCGGGACTTATTCGACGTGCCGTCCAGTTCGCGCAGAAATTCATCCAGCGCCGGCTGGTCCGTCGCGTCAATTGAGTCGCACACGGAGGGCGCGATAATGGTGTTGACGGCGGCGACGGCGCGCAGAACCCCCTTGCCCTCATAGCGGCCGGGATCCCCGTCGCGCAGCTCGATCGCCTCGTGCCGCCCGGTGGAGGCGCCGGAGGGTACGATGGCCCGACCCATCGCTCCGCCGTCCAGGTGAACGTCCACTTCAACGGTGGGGTTGCCACGCGAGTCGAGAACCTCGCGGGCGCGGACGGCGGCGATGGTGGTCGAGCCGGACATGGGTGGCTAGCCGTGCCCCTCTGACACAATGTCGTTGAACGTGACTCGCAGCATGGGCGCGTCGGTCTCGTTCTTCCACTGGTGATGCTCATTCGGCGGGACCAGGATGGCGTCGCCGGCGGTGACGGTGTATTCCTTGCCCGAGATGACTATGGTGCCGGTGCCTTCAAGAATGAACACGGTGTGGTCCCACGTGTGGTTGTGGCCGCCGGTCTCGGGGTGGCTGACCGCGCCGGGCTGCATGTAGCCGTTGTAGAGCATCAGGTAGTTGGGGCAGCCGTCGCGCCCGCCGAGCATGGTGTGGCCGGTCTCGTCGTTGAGGTCGGCGTGGTTGCGGATGACCGGCGGGGTGCCGGCGCCGGGCTCGGAACCGCCGGGGCGGGCGTTCCCACTGGAGGCGGCCAGGGGGTTGATCTCGATGCGGCGGATGTCGCTGTCACCGTCGTTGCGGGTCACGTGGTCAACCATGGGCGGGATGAACATGGCGTCGCCGGCCTTGACCGGATATTCCTTGCCGTCGGCGACCAGGGTGCCGTTGCCCTCGATGATATAGACCTCGTGCTCCCACTCGTGGATGTGGTGCGAGCTCGTTCCGCCCGGCTCGATGACCGAATAGGCCAGGGTTACGAGGTTGGGGTTGTCGTCAGCGCTGATGAGGCGGGCAACCGCGCCTTCCGGATAGTCCTTGATGTTGTGGATGATGGGTTCCATTGCGAATCTCCTTTTGGGCGTCGGGTGTAGAGGGGATGCATCCTCGCCGTTACAGTTCGTGCCGGTGGCTGTCGTCTCCGCCGCCGCGGTTGGTGGCGTCGGGCGGCAGGGTGATGATGGCGCGGCGATGAGTGCCCACGCCGATGGTGCGTTCGCCGTCCAGCACTTCGACCTTGAAGTAGAGCCAGCGGCCATCTACCTTCTCCAACTCGGCGTTGGCGACGACGGTGACGCCCATGTCGGCGGTGGCGACGTGTCGGATGTTGACCTCGAAGCCGACGGTGGACTGCTCGGGCGGTAGCAGATCAAGGATGGCGCGCTGGGAGGCCTGCTCCATGGCGCGGATCATCGACGGCGTGCTCAATTTGCCGGTGTGCGGCGCGGTGTTGTGCTCGCACACCAGCACCTCGCGATGTCCGGTGAGGCCGGGGGTCAGTGAAGGTGGGGCGGTTACGGATTGTTGGGTCATATGGTTCGGTGAGTCCTCAGGTTGGTATGGGTTAGGTGCGCGGTCATCATAACAGCGCGAGCGAGGGGCTGCCAGAGTGGGGGAGGGTCGGGCCAAGGCCTTTCGATTATTTGCATGCTGCCGACCCAGTCCGCTCATGGTGCGGAACGTCCGCCTGAGGCGGGAGCAGCCGCCGGTCCGCCTCTGGCGGGAGCCTATCGCATATCTTCCTATCGCAACGCAGTCCGCTCATCCTGAGCCTGTCGAAGGATGCGCCTCCCGCTCGAACCTCGTACACGCGAATACTATCGCGCCCCTACCCTCGCCCAAACCAACTAACAGCCCTGACCCACTGACACTTCCCCCTTGCCCCTGCCATCCACCCATCCGTACCATTTAACTTAACGATCCAACCACCAAACCGCCCAACTCCATCCCGGCGCCCAACCCAAATGCGGCATCCGCAATCCTGAAGATCCTCCAACCTCGGTAATCCCGATTCTGACAACCA
>JAPOQH010000089.1 GCA_026710825.1 Chloroflexota bacterium
CCACCACGTCGGTACGCCGGCGGATCTCCTTGTTCAGTCTTTCCAGGGGGTTGTTGGACCAGAGCTTCTGCCAGTGCGACACTGGGAAGGCGGCGAAGGCGAGGATGTCTGGCAAGGCGTCTGCCAGCATCTGGGCAGCCTAGGGGAAGTGCTCCTGGAGTTGGGCCACCACCCGGTCGGCTTGGGCGTGGACCTCCTCCGGTGAGAGCTGCTGGTAGATGGTGCGCACCATCGCGGCGACGCCGGGTTGAGACCACTTGGGCACTCGGGTGAGCAGGTTGGTCATGAAGTGAGTGCGGCACTGCTGCCAGCTTGCGCCGGCAAACACGGTGGCGATGGCGTTTTTCAAGCCCTGATGGGCATCGGAGATGACCAGTTCCACCCCGCTGAGACCTCGAGCGTTCAGCGACCTCAGGAAGGCAAGCCAGAATGCGCCGTCCTCGCTGGCGCCCACATCCATGCCCAATATCTCCCGCTGACCGTGAGCATTCACCCCGGTGGCCACCACCACGCTGACGTTGACGATGCGACCGCCCTCTCTGACTATCTGGGTCAACGCGTCCAGCCACACGTAGGGGTAAGCACCGCCGTCCAAGGGTCGGCCCAGGAATTTCTCCACCACCTGATCCAGATCCCGGCAGATGCGTGAGACCTGGCTTTTCGAAATCCCATCACAACCCAGGGACTTGACCAGATCATCCACCCTTCTCGTGGACACCCCCTCAACGTAGGCCTGCTGGATCACCGCCAACAGGGCTCTCTCACTGCGCCGTCTGGGCTCCAACAGCCCGGGAAAGTAGCTCCCCCCGGATCTTGGGGATGCGCAATTCCATGGTGCCCACCCGGGTGTCCCAATCTCGGCTGCGATAGCCGTTGCGGTGGGTGAGACGGTCTGGACTGCGTTCGCCATGCTGGGCGCCGATTTGCGCCGACACCTCAGCGTCCATGATCCCCTCCACCAGCACCTGCAGGGCTTCCCGCAGAAAGTCCACGTCGCCCTCCATGCCGCGCTTGCGCAATAGGTCCAATAAGTCCATGCTGTTCTTGGCCATCGCGACCCTCCCTCATCGGGTTTGTTGTAGTTCCGATAAGGATGACGCGGTGGCTCTCTTCTTGCCACCCAGTTCCTGTTACACCACTTCCTGGGACTCTACTGCAACGAGCGTTGATGCCGGGCCAACGAGATTTCCACCGTAGGCTCTTTTCATGTGCTGCCGGCTGGAGGAGTTCCATGACCCGCACTTTGTCGCTTCTCGGCACCCAGACATGGAATCCCATTTCGACGCCGATTTGGGCTACTTTCGCTTGGTATTGGATGGATTCCTGGTAGTTGGTCCGTTGGTCCGATTCCGCGTTTCTCGATTCAGGTGAGAGTTCTTCATCCTCAGCGTCTGGGATGCTGACTTCAACCTCTCCGGTCAGTGTACGGACTCTCTGCCTCTGGTTGAGCCGACGCCGGTCCTGGTCGGTGAGCGGGTACGCTTCCGGGCCTGACTGCTGTCTTTTGAGAAGATCCACCAGGAAACTCCCGTCGTCGTCGTCGAAGGTATTCAGGGATTGCCTGAAGAATCCTGTCCAGTAAGGGTTGCCAGGCTCGAGCCGGTTGGTGATGGTTAAAGCCGGCCAGACCTGTGGGTCTCGTATGGGTACCGCCGACTCCGTGTTCAAGATGACGACTGGTTTGACGTTGAACCGGATTGGGTACGGGTCAGTGGCGCCAAACCTCGGAGTATCGTCTTCGAACGGTCCGGATTCGACTTCCAGCACACCGCACCAGCGGGATACGCGCGTCATGCAGCAGAGGAGGATGTCCCCGGTTTGACTCGTTCGTTGGCTACGCGTCGTAGTCGGGTTCCGACGCCTGTGCATGCTGCTCCAGCTTCTGTGAAGGCCTGCCATGTCTCAGGAGTAAACAGGTCCAGGTGATATTGCATGAAGCCTCGCGCGTATCCGAGTGGTCCGCGTCGTTCTCTTCAAGGTGGGTTGATTCATTCTTCAGTTGAGCAGTTATTGCAGCCACAATTGCACCCGCTCACGCCGTCGCAGTCGCAGTTGTCGCACTGCGAGCAGCAGCAGTACCATCCAGATCCCTTGACCTTCGCTTTGCCGTCAAGCGGGGTACAGTCCCAGGGATGGACACCAACCTCAGCCGCCCAGCGGGTGCGGAGGGTGACGTACTCTCCGATTGCCTTTGCGCAGGCGCTCTCGAGCACTTCGTCCGGTGAATCTCTGCCTACCCTCAGCAGATCCCTGGTGTCCCGAATGAAGTCGCCTCGTGGGTTGTCGCCCGCCTGCCGATTGCATACCCAATTCCAGAAGGCCGCCGGCAGGTTGGTTTCGTAGTCTGTGGTGATTTCGGGCAACGCACTCGATGCAGGGATGCTCTTGCGATCCTCACAAGCCTGTCTGGCTTCCCCTGTTTGGCTTCCCAGGTGCAGTAGCACCTTCCGGCCTGAAGCTCCAATCCACCACCCAGTAGTCCATGGTGGCGCTGGTACCAACCAGCCGGCCGGAGAACACCCTCTAAACGAAAAGTAGGCTGACGCCCTCCGAGGAGGTCTGTCAGTATGCGGTTTTCCAAAGCCTCGATTGAAACGCCTTCACAGGCCACGGGCAACGCCGTGAGACAGTTCTTCACCAGTCTCTGTACATCGTAGATCATTCCTGAGCCGTCCTCAGTTCTGAAGCTGTTTCGTCAACTTCAGGATCGCAGCGATCCGTCGTGCGGTGTCCGTAAAGTGTTGAACTTCTTCCGGCAACAAAGGGCGCCCCAGCACCCTGCTTTCGCGATAGGACAGCCATTTCTTCAGCACCTGGTAGCCGCCGAGCTGGTAGTTCCAGACGGCGGCGGGGACGTTGCGCCAGTGGGCACGGTCGTTCAGGTAAACGTCATAGGTGGTGTCGTGCAGCGTCGGGATGGCGTCGGTCAGCTCGGCTCGTTCCTTGTCCGTGTAGTCGCGTGCCACGATTCTGCCCTGGCCAGGCATGACGGCATCGCCCGTGCCGAAGTGTCCCCAGCCGGCGGACACGGCGAAGTCGTCGCCGGCCATGTTGCCGCCGTCCGTCGTCGTGGGCACGGCGATGGCGGCGAGTTCAGGACGCAGCGCGCCGTCGGTCACGCCGGCGACGGGGGTGTCGGAGTCCAGCAGGGCGGCCAGACGCCGGCCCCGCGCCGCCGATTCCGCCAGCGCATCCGCCGCGCCGTGAGCGTCGCCGTCGGGCCAACCGGGCAGCGGGATGCGTGGCCACTCCATGCGCAGGGCGCCGGCGTTGGCCGTGCGGTACTTGGGATCGTGCAGCGTGGCGATGACGTGGTGGAACAGGTCCTCAACGCCCAGCCCCAGGCGTCCCAGATAGTGTTGCGCGGCGAGCGACAGGTTGGGGCGGCGTAGGGACCCAACACCGTCAATACCGAGACCGTCGTTGCGTAGCCACGCAGGGACAAAATGTGACCGGCCATTGCCAAAATCGCCTGCCAAGTGCCGCACGAACGTGCCGCGTGAAAACGCCTCTCTGGATTCCCTGTGTCGTACCTCTACCCAGATATTGCCGTCGAAAGCATGCGGCTTATATTCTGCTCGTTTTTCGTCAAGCAATTTGGTGTCTCTGTCCCAATACAGCCAACGGCTATCAAACGGGCGATGTGCATAACGCACAAACCCCGATTCCACAGGACCCCCACGAGTGAGAAGTGCGTCACGAGCGTCACGAGCGTCATAGCGTGCCGTGGACTTCATTACTTCCGGATACCGCAACGCTACCTGGTCGTGACTAAAAGCTGGATTGAAGTAATCGCGGACGCGTTGCTTCAAAGGCTCGAGCGTGATGGACACCAAGAAACTGTCGCGGCTAGTTGTTACGCCCGGGAATGACGTGGGGAACAGATCGGGCAGCGCCGGCCAGTCCTGCCAACCGTCGCTCACCGCAAGGTCGGCGAACGGCAACCCCAACGACAGTAGCGGCGCAACGCCACCGTACAGGCTTTCGGGCTGGTTCTCCGAAGTCGCCGCAAGCTCATCGCGCTTGGTCTGGCCCCACAGGTGGCGGAACTCAACGGACTGCGCTTGAGTATGGTCGGCCTTGCGGACCAGCGTGGCAATGGCGGTGCCAACCTGGATTCCCACCGGATCCTCGAGCGTGGAGAAGATGCTGGGGTCGGGCGCGCCCTCCGGCGTCGTCTTGCCCGTCTTGAACCTGTCTCCGTTGAGACAGTCGATGCGGATGGCGTCGAAGGCTTCCAGGTAGCGTTCGCGCATTCCGGTGAATGAGAGGCCGTCCAGCCACGAGTAGTTGGAGATGAAGCACACCACGCCCTGGCCGGTCTTTTCGGCGATGCGCCGCTCCGCCATGCGGAAGAACCGGACGTAGAGGTCATTCAGTCCCTGGCCTTCGGGACGCCGTACCTGCCTGGTGGTGCGGTAGGCCTGGGACAGTTCGCGTTCCTCGTCAACGGCCATGCCGGCGAACCCGTTGTAGGGCGGGTTGCCAAGGATGACCAGCACCGGCGTGTCCTGCTTGACCCGTTCGGCCCGCTCTCGTTCCTGCTCCAGTTCGGGGAAGGGCAGTGGTTTCTGCACCGTGGGCTCCCAGCCCGTCAGCGCGTTGGTGAGGAAGACGCCGGCCCGTTCGTCGCCGTCATCGGACAGCGGGGCGTCCAGTTCCTGCATGGCGAGTCCGACCTGCAGGTGCGCCACCACGAAGGGGGCCGGCATGATCTCGAAGCCGAAGACGCGCTGGGTGGCCGCCTGTTTGACCTGCGCCCCGGTGAGCGCGCCCATGCCCTTGTCCTGCAGGTTGGCGGCGATGCGGCGCAGAACCTCGGCCAGGTACGCGCCGGTGCCGCAGCAGGGATCAAGCACGTACACGTTCTCGCCGGCCAGCCCGTCGGGGATGCCAAGATCGTCTTTCAGCGCCTTGTCCACTCGCGCCACCATGTAGCGCACCACCTCGGCCGGGGTGTACCAGACGCCAAGCTGCTTGCGCAGGTCGGGGTCGAAGGCCTGCAGGAAGGGTTCGTAGAAGTAGGGCACCGCCTCACCCTCGCTGAACCTGGCGAAGAAGGCGTCCCGTTCCACGCGGTTGAGCGCGACGGCGGTCCAGTCCAGCACCTCCACCAGTCCCAGGGGTTGCAGTTTCCCGGGGTCGGATAGCTGCTGGAACAACGCGCGCAGCACCGGCGCCCGCAGATGCCAGACCGCGTCGTGCCAGTTGAAGAGGCCGTCCGGTTTGGGTGTCTGCCGCGCCCACAGCACCCAGGCGGAGAAGACGCCGTAGAAGAGGGTCTGCACCAGTGTGGACCGGAAGAAGGCGGCGCCCTGCTCGCCGTCGAATTGCACCCCCAGCGAATCTTCCAGCGCCTGCCGCAATGTGGCCAGCGACGTGGCATCGCCGGCCTTTTCCACCCTTGCCAACCCGTCGCGGGCGTAGGACGCCAGCAGCCACGCCACGTCCTTCGGCTCGGCCAGCGACGCGGCGTGGGACAGCACGCGGGTCAGGTACTCGCCCAGCCCGGGGCCGACCTCGTTGGCGAAGGCCCTCGGATGTTCCAGTTTGGCGTCGAACTGCGCCGCCGAATCCGCCAGCCGCAGCGACTCCAGGCGCACCGGGTTGCCGGCGGCGTCCTCGCCCACCAGCGCGAAGTCGCGCGCGTTGGTCACCAGCACCTGCCGGTAACCCTGCCAGTAGCCGGCGACCTGGTCACTCTGGGCAATTAGCCGTGCGTCGTCCTCGACTGATTTGACTTCTATCACCCCGCGTTCCGGCTTTTGCCCCGATTTCGGAGTGCCCTTTTGCACCTGCCGCGTCGTGTACAGGCCAAAGTCGGGATGACCTGCGCCCTGGTCGGCGAGTTCCTGGACGCAGAAGACCTTTGGTCTCAGCGTGCTTCCTACTGCGTTCAGCAGGTTGGCGAGGGGGCCATACAGAGAACGCTCACCGGTCGCGCCGCCAGAGCGTCCGACTTGCTGCAGCGTCGTGAAGTAGTCCTCGGTGATTTGCTTGAAGCTCGGCTTACTCATGGACGGCATTTTGCCACAGTAGCTGGCTTAGAGGGTGTGTGACAACGGGCCAAACGTGCGGGGATGGTTCCTGGGGTGAGGATGGGACGTCGGTTACGCTGATGGCATGAGTAGAAAACCTTTGAATGATGTTGAAGTTGCGGCGCTGGTTCATCAGCCGACTATGCTTCACGCTGCTGAAGTGCCGTTCCATCGTCGTCCGCTTTTTGTACTCGGTTTTCCACTCGTCTGAGCAGCGGGGCAGCAGGCCCACTATCCGCAACAACTTGCCCTGGGGCTTCTCGCAGCGCCGGTCTTTGCAGTACCGGGTGACGCCAGTCTTGTCTTTGAGGTGGCAACTCTTTGAGGTGGCAACGTTCAGGCGGGCAGCCGGACCGGTGGCCCCACTCGCGGTCAGGTAACGCACCCGCTGCGTTCAGGAGTTGATCCAGCATCATATTTCTCCTTCCAGATTATTTTGTGTATCTGTTCAGGCTTGATGGGATCCGCAGCGATATTGGCCTGTTCCGGGAGGTCAGTCCAGGACAAAATGTCCGTTGGAGATCGCCTCCATCCCCTCAAACGTGAACAGTTACCATCTTGCGCAACAGTTCAGAGTTGAAATGGTCGCCTCAAACCAAAACGATCATACCGGCGAGGACTGGTAGCCATGAGTTACTGGCCGGCGAGGACTGGTAGCCATGAGTTACTGGCCGGCGAGGACTGGTAGCCATGAGTTACTGGCACTACTCACGCTTGGTGATACGCGGGCTTCCGGATTCCCGGTTCCGCGGGAATGACGCCTACATGACGCGGCTGCCGCCAACTCTAAACTGTTACCGCAGATCGTCCTGCCCCACCCGCACCGAGGCCATTTCATTAAGTCAGGATGTGGTTCGGCGACTGGGACGCGGTTCGGCGAGCAAGCTGTCTGTCGAGCAACGGTGTCTGTCGAACGCCGGTGGAGCGCAGCGCATTTGCCGGCCGGTCGCGCGTGACTGTTCAGACTTGAGGAAACCGTCAAGAACCCAAACCGTCATACCGGCGAAAGCCGAGAGACCTGACGACAGGCAAGCGTGAGTGGGCAAGGATTTTCTGGATTCCGGATCAAGTCCGGAATGACGAGTTGGACGCGGAAATCGCTCGGTAAGCCGGATCAAGTCCGGAATGACGAGTTGGACGCGGAAATCGCTCGGTAAGTGTGAACAGTTGCCGCTCGGCCGGCTCACTGGCGCAATTTGCGCCCATCGCGCATAATGCCAGCGTCACACCGACCCCGCCAGGAGGCGACCCATGCCCGACCGACAGCGCCTGACCCAGACCCTCATGGAACTCATCCGGATTGATAGCCCCACCGGAGAGGAGGACGCCATCGACGCCCACCTGTCCAACCTCCTGGCAAACCTGGGCGCAGTCGTCCGGCACGACGATTATGGCAATTTGGTCGCCACCCTCGCCGGTAGTGATGGCTCCGCCAGCCAGCCCCCGGTGATGCTGTCCGCTCACATGGACACCGTCGAGCCCGGCCGCGGAATCAAACCCATCCTGGACCCCGACGGCGAAACCCTCCGCTCGGACGGCACTACCATCCTGGGCGGCGACTGCAAGGCCGGTCTCGCCATCGTCGTGGAAGGTTTGACCTCGGCGGTTGAAGCTGGCACTCCTCGCCGTCCCGTGCAGGTTGTATTCTCCCGCGCCGAGGAAGGCGGACTCAATGGCGCTCGCAACCTGGACTTCTCCCTGGTGCACGCCGAAACCGGCATCGTATTCGACGGCGAGGGACCCGTCAGCCGCATCTGCGTCGGGGCCCCCGCCCAGAACATCGTGCAGGCCAACATCACCGGTGTCGCCGCTCACGCCGGCCTGGAGCCGGAAAACGGTGTGTCGGCTCTGCTCGTCGCCGCCAACATCCTCACCCGTTTGCCCCTGGGGCGCATCGACGAGGAAACCACCAGCAACATCGGCTTGCTCCAGGGCGGCCTCAAGCGCAACATCGTCCCCGAGCACGCTTATCTGGACGGCGAACTCCGCTCCCGCAACCAGGCCAAGCTTGATAATTACACCGCCGAGTTCGAACGCGCCTTCGACCAGGTGGCATCCATGTACCCGCTGGCGAGCATCGATCTCAACATCTGGAGTCAGTATCGCGCCTACAGTGTCTCCCAGGACCATCCCTCGTTGACTCTCATATCCCGCTGCGTTGATGCCTCCGGCCTGACTCCCTCCACCGAAACCACCGGAGGCGGCTCCGACGCCAACGTATTTTTCGAACACGGCATTGCCGCACTCCCCGTCGGAATCGGCGTCCGCGATTTCCACACCACCAGGGAAACCGCCAACCTCAGCGAAATCTTCGATGGCGCCCGCGTATGCGAGGCTCTCGTCGCCGCAGAATAATGCGCCCTTGTGCGCCGGCAACCGTGCCCGGAAGCTGCGCTCCGTACCCTACCCATCCAGCGCCGCCAGCAGACACTAACCAAGTCAGCAGCACGTTCCATCAAATCCGTTGCCAGTGCCCCCAGCGGATCCAAATCCTTCGGCTGGCTGCCCTCCGTTCCCCGGCTGCCGCCTTGGACTCCTCGTTAAGGCACATGTTTTTGTAAATCAAAATTTTGATTCCTCCGGTACATCTGTCCCACGTCCGCTTGACAGGGTGGCGACAGTCCGTTAGATTTTCGCCGTTGGAACGAATCGCCCCGGTTCTATGAATGGCGCGCCGCGCTAACCCCTTCATCTCTATCGCTCGGCAGGCTACCAAACATGGGCACAACACCAACCGCCTCTGCGGATGTCCAACTCGCGGGTAACGCCGCCAACGGTGCACCGGCCAGCTCCGGACCGAGTCTCCCATCTATGTTTGATCGGTACCGGCTGTATCTGGAGGACGCCATGGCGGATGCCGTCCCTCCGCTCGACCAACATCCTATCAACGCCTTGTTGCGTTACCACCTTGGCTGGTCCGACCAGCACGGCGCCCCCTCACCTACTCCCGCCTCCCAGGGGAAAGCCCTCCGGCCCACCCTCTGCATGTTCGCCTGCGAGGCATTCGACGGCCAGTTGACCGACGCCGCTCCGGCCGCCGCCGCCCTCGAGCTGATCCACAACTTCTCCCTGATCCATGACGACATTCAGGATCGTGGCTACGAACGGCGACACCAACCAACGGTTTGGGCCGTGTGGGGCACCTCTCCCGCGCTCGTCGCCGGAGATTCCATGCAGTCGCTCGGCGACCACACGTCCATCCTCGCCACCGACTCAGTTTCCCCCACGACCGCCATCCGGGTGTCCGGTCTGATCACTGAGAGTTATCTGGAGATGATCGAAGGCCAATGCCGGGATTTGCAGTTCGAGCAGCGCGAAACCATCAGAACCGACGAATATCTCGACATGATCGCCCTGAAAACCGGCGCCCTGATTCGTAGCAGTCTCGTCATCGGTGCGGCTTTGGCTACTGAGGATGCCGGAACCATCGACGGGGTCGCCAGATTCGGACGGGCCATCGGTCGTCTCTTCCAGATCCGCGACGACTATTTGGGCATCTGGGGCGATGATGCCATCACCGGCAAATCCACCGACAGCGACATCGTCCAGCGCAAGAAAAGCTATCCCATCGTATACGCCTTCCAGGAGTCCAGCGGTTCCAACCGCACCGAGTTAACCAGGCTCTACGCCCAGGAAACTCTCGACGAACCCGACGTAGATCGCGTCTTGGATATTTTGGAAGACATCGGCGCCGCCGTACAGACCGACGCCCTCACCGAATCGACTGCTGAAGAAGCCAGGACGGCTTTGGCCGTTCTGGAAATGCCCCAGTGGGCGCAAACAGATGCTGAGAATCTCATAGACTTCATGGCCAACCGGTTGTTCTGACCTGCCGTCGCTACGACCCAAATATGCTCTGACTCATCGGAACGCGCCCAAGCCACCGGAGACAATATTCATGGTTCAAACCAATACTGATCCACCCAGCGAAATCCAGGCCCCCAATCACCCTCCTGCCAAACGCCCCATGGAACTGGGCGTCCGCATGGGATGGTACATCCTCAAAAACCGCTTGCGTGGGCGACGGCGATTCCCCTTGGTGACGATGCTCGAGCCATTGGAAATGTGCAACCTCGCCTGCGTGGGTTGCGGTCGCATCCGCGAATACCGCGGGGTGCTGGACAAGATGATGCCGGTGTCCGAAGCGTTGGACGCGGTGCACCGATCAGGCGCTCCCATCGTTTCCATCGCCGGGGGCGAACCCACGATCCACCCCCACATTGACGAGATCATCAATACCCTCGTTGCTGAAAAGTACTTCGTCTACTGCTGTACCAACGCCCTTTTGCTGCCCCGCATGTTGGACAAAATCCCGCCCTCAAAGTATTTCTGCTGGGTCATCCACATGGACGGCATGGAAGATAAGCACGACGAGTCCGTGGCTCGGCAGGGTGTGTTCAAGCGAGCCATCGAAGGCATACGCATGGCCATCGACCGCGGTTACCGCGTTTGCACCAACACCACGGTATTCCGCAACAGCGACGTGGAAGACCTGCGCGAAATGTTCCGCTACGTCAGCGACCTCGGCGTCGAAGGCTCCATGATCTCCCCTGGCTATGACTTCGAGGACGCGCCGGATCAGGACCTTTTCCTCACTCGCCAGGAATCCCGCAACGTGTTCCGGAACCTGCTCGACCCCACGCGCATGGAGGGAATGCGTTTCTACAACAATCCCCTCTACCTCAATTTCCTCCGCGGCGACCGGGAATACCAGTGCACCGCTTGGTCTAATCCAACCTACACGGTTATGGGTTGGCGCAAACCCTGCTATCCCTTGGCGGATGAACACACCGAGGAACTTGACGACCTCTACCAACCGCGCCTCTGGGAAGAACAGTACGGCGTCGGTCGCGACCCTCGATGCAGCAACTGCATGATGCACTGCGGGTTCGAATCCGCAACCATCTTCAACGCGATCGGAAAACCCCGGGAATGGGTGACATTAGTTAAGTCTGGAGCGGCTCACAAGGGAGGTATCAGCGTGGGCTAGTTTGCCCGGTCCCAACCGGGACGACCAAGCACGTAATCGCCTGCCCACCCAGTTCGTCAGCCACACTCTCGCCACCGAGCTCGTCTACGAGGTATCGTCCATCGATTCAGCGTGATGTTAGCGATAGTTGCCCCCATGGCCATCGAACTAGCCGCCATCCAGCGGTCAGTACCCGACGCCCCCGCTCGGGAAGTTGCGTTCGGCGTAATCGGGATCGGAAAAGAGCCGTCGGAACGTTATATCTCCGGAATATTCGATCGCCCACCCGATGCCATGATCCTGGTTGGATTCTGCGGAGGCGCTGATCCCACCCTCGCGCCGGGAGACCTGCACATCGCACGGTCATTTCTGAACCCCGATTCGTCGGATGCTATCGACGCAGACCCCATGCTAAATGCTCGATTGTCATGCGCCGGCAGGAGCGCGGGAGGCCGCGTCGTCGCGGGAACCTCGACCACTGTCAACACCGTCGCCGGCCGTGACGCAAAAATGCGCCTGCATGAAACCACGGGGTCTGCATCGGTCAACATGGAAGATTACTGGGTTGCCCGCGCCGCCCGTTCCGTTAACGTGCCGTTCGCGTCGGTCCGCGCCGTGTTGGACCGCGCCAACGCCGAGATCCCCCGCTACCTGTCGGCCAATCCAATCGGCCCCGCTCGCATATTGACGAGTCTGCTGATCCACCCGGGTCGACTGCCCGGTCTGATACGCTTGGCACGACTGGTACGTACCGCGAGCAACAGCCTCTCCCGATGCGTGATCGCCGCCATTGAAACCCTGTCGTTGGAACTCCCCGCGCTGCCGGTGGTGCCGAAATGACCACTCTCGTGACCGGCGCTACCGGATTCGTCGGCGGCAACCTGGCTCGCGCCCTCGTTGAACGCGACGAGGAGGTCCGGGTGCTGGTCAGGCAAACCTCCAACGATTTGGCCATCCGGGATATCAAGACCACGCGGATGATCGGCGATTTGCTCGCCCCTGAATCTCTCCGCGAAGCTGTCGACGGCTGCGACACGGTGTACCACTGCGCCGCCAACTACTCGTTCTGGTCGCGCCAGCGGGATGACATCTATCAGACCAACGTCCGCGGCACCCAGAACCTCCTGCGAGCCGCACGTTCCGCCGGCGTGCGGAGGGTGGTATTCACCAGTTCGGTCTCCACCATCGGCCTGCCGTATTCCAACAGCCCAGACCCCGACGGGCCTTTGGGTAGCGAGGAAATGCCGCCCCAGCCTTCGCACCTCGTCGGCAGCTACAAGCAGTCCAAATACCAGGCGGAACAACTTGCAGTCGCCGAGAGCGACGAGAATTTTCACGTCGTGGTGGTGAACCCATGTGCCCCGGTCGGCGCATGGGACGTCAAACCGACCCCCACCGGGCGCATCCCACTAGATTTCGCTCGGGGGCGTATTCCCGGCTACCTCTCCACAGGCATGAACCTGATCGACGTTGCCGACGTTGCCCAGGGCCACATCCTGGCGATGGAACACGGCAAACCCGGGGAGCGATATATTCTAGGCAACCGCAACCTGACTCTCCTGCAGGTCTTCAACATTCTGTCCGAGATTACCGGCCGGCGTCCGCCCCGGATCCGCTTTCCACACTGGCTGGTCATGGCCGTCGCCTACTGTGACCAATGGTTAGAGAGCGATCTGATGCGCCGCGAACCCTCCATTCCCGTTGAGGGCATCAAAATAACTCGCCATCCCATGTACGTCAGTTCAACCAAAGCAATCGATGAATTGGGCCTCCCTCAAACACCCGTTGAAACCGCCCTGGAAAAATCCATACGCTGGTTCTCAGACTATGGTTACCTCCCCAACCGGCCTTCCTGAAACTGCCGGCTACACCAACCGTACGATGATGCTGCATCAAATACAAACCCGTTTCCTGAACGGATCAAGAGCGACTGCGCCTCCCGTCGGAGATGTGGACGCCGCGATTTCAAGGCTCCATGACTATTTTCGGGACATACAGGACGAGTCAGGCTACTGGTGGGGCGAACTGGAATCCAACAACACCATGGAGGCGGAGTACGTCATGCTCTGCCGCTTCCTGGGACGCCATATTCCGGAACGGGAAAAGCACATCGTCAATTACTTGCTCAGCAAGCAGCACGATGATGGTTCCTGGGCAATTTACTACGGCGCTCCCGGCGACCTGTCCACCTCGGTAGAATGTTACTTCGCGCTGAAACTCTGCGGCGTCGACCCCGAATCGGACCCGATGACCCGCGCCCGCGAGTTTATCCTGGAGCGCGGAGGCATTCCCCGGGCCCGTATGTTCACCAGGATCTGGTTGGCACTGTTTGGTCAGTGGAAATGGGAAGGCACTCCTCGCCTGCCCACCGAAATGATCCTCCTGCCCCACTGGGCGCCGTTCAGTATCTACCGTTTCGCCAGCTGGGCTCGCGGTTGTATCGTCCCGTTGTCGATCGTCCTTTCACGCCATCCAATCAGGGAGATTCCTCCAGAGCACACTATCTACGAGCTGCTGCCCGATGGTAAGGACGGGACAGACTACTCGCTGCCTAAACCTCCCGGGTTCAACCTGCCGCGCCTGGTCCATCTTGTCGAACAGACCATCGGCACCCTCTACCATCGCCTACGGTTCAATCCATTCGGCAAAGCCGCCGAGAAGAAGGCCATTCGATGGATCCTGGAGCATCAGGAAGCCGACGGCAGTTGGGGCGGGATCCAACCGCCATGGGTATACAGCTTGATCGCCCTGAGCGTGTGTGGATTCGACAACGAACATCCCGCCATGGCCAGGGGATTCGAAGGCCTGGAAGGATTCGGTATCCAGAAAGGCGATAAATGGACCGTCCAGGGTTGCATATCCCCGGTGTGGGACACCTGCCTCATTGTTCAGGCGCTCGCGGAAAGCGGTTTGCCGTCAAACGACCCGATGCTCGTGGAAGCAACCCGTTGGCTGGTGGATAAGCAAATCCTGGTGGGTGGTGATTGGCAGGTGCAGGCGCCCCAGGTACAGCCAGGCGGTTGGGCCTTCGAGTTCCACAACAACTATTACCCTGACATCGACGACACCGCTGAGGTGGTGCTTGCGTTGCGACTGGGACGTCTGCCCGATGAAGAGGATCACCTCCGGCGCCAGTCCCTCGAACGCGCCACCGGATGGGTTGGCGGCATGCAGAACCGGGACGGCGGTTGGGCGTCCTTCGACAAAAACAATAACCACGGTTACGTGACCGCTCTGACGTTCAGCGATTTCGGCGAAGTTCTGGATCCTTCCAGCGCCGACGTTACTGCACACGTGCTTGAGATGTACGGCAAACTCGGATGCGGGATGGATTCGGCCTCAATACAGGCCGCGTATCGCTATCTGCGGTCAGAGCAGGAGGATGACGGTAGTTGGTTCGGTCGTTGGGGGGTGAACTACGTCTATGGCCTCGGAGCCGTCCTGCCTGCTCTTGAATCGATCGGCGAGAACATGCGCCAACCGTACGTTCGTCGCGCTGTACAATGGATGGTCGAGCACCAGAATTCAGACGGCGGTTGGGGTGAGTCGTGCGCATCTTACGTTGATCCTGACCAACATGGCGTCGGTCCCAGCACCGCATCCCAGACCGCATGGGCTATCATGGCAATGATAGCGGCTGGCGAGGTCGACCATCCTGCAACTTGCCGCGGAGTTCAGTATCTATTGCAAACGCAGAGACCCGACGGCCAGTGGGATGAGCCTTATTTCACCGGCACCGGTTTCCCCGGATACATGAGAGGAGAACGTGTCCAGCGTATCCCGGGTCCGGGCGAACGCGGTTTCCAGGGAAAGGAATTGTCCGCCGGATTTATGATAAATTACCATCTGTACCGGAACACTTGGCCGTTGCTTGCCCTCGGTCGTTATCGGAATCGCTTATACTCCCAATCGCCACAACATCCATCTCGACAAAACGGGCATTCTCCAGCCCGAAAATCCAAATCTCCTGCCAACTGACCACATCACATAGCACCGACCCGGATTCCAAATGAGTCGACCATGAAAGTCAAAAACTTTTCCCTGAAAGTCGATACCAAAGATGCGCCCCAACTGATCGATATCACCGATTGGGTCAAAGGTTGCGTTGCTGACTCTCATATCAGGAATGGGCTCGTCCTGGTGTACTCCAAGCACACCACGGCCGCGGTCAAAATAAATGAAAACGAACCGCTGCTGATCGAGGATATGGCTGAGTTCCTTGAGCGCATAGCACCCAGAGACGCTTACTATCGGCATAACGATTTTTCAATTCGGACCGTGAACATGACTGAGGATGAGTCCCCAAACGGTCATGCCCATCTGCAGCACTTGATGTTGGGTTGTAGCGAAACCATTCCTTTGGTTGATGGCACGATCCCCTTTGGGCAATGGCAAAGCATCTTCTTCATTGAACTCGACCACCCGCGACCGCGGGAGGTGATGGTTCAAATCATGGGTGAATAGGCCTCCCACGCTACCCGGTCCACCATGCCCACCACCACCGACACCGGGGGCCCAGATCCGCTGTCCACGATGATCCGGACCGCTCCAACGATTGGGTTGGACGACGCCTACCAGTTCTGCGCCCAGTCGGCGCGGAGCCACTACGAAAACTTCAACGTGGGTGGATGGATCACGCCCCGCGACAAGTTGCCTCACGTGCACGCCATCTACGCTTGGTGTCGGATGGTCGACGACCTCGGCGACGAAGTCAATCCTGAACAAGAGCCAACGCAACCCGCATCCGACGGCCGAATTGATTCCACGGTGTCCCAGCATCGACTGGACCGCTTGGATTGGTGGGAGTCCGAGTTGGACCTCGTCTACTCCGGCCAGCCAACACATCCGGTAAACGTGGCAATACAGCATACGGTTGCCCGATTCGAAATACCGAAAGAACCATTCCGCCGCCTGATTCACGCCAACCGACTCGACCAGGGAGCGGGGAGATTTGCGACCCTGAACGACGTCCTGGACTATTGCACTTATTCTGCTAATCCGGTGGGCCACTTGTACCTGTACTTGTTCGGCTATTCTGATCCCGAACGGCAGGGCCTCGCCGACAATACTTGCACCGCCCTGCAGTTGACCAATTTCTGGCAGGACGTCTCCCGGGACTATCACGAACGCGGCCGCATGTATCTGCCCCAGCAGGACATGGCGCGGTTCGGCGCGACCGAGTCAGACATCGCATCCGGACACGCCAGCAACGAATTCCGGGCGTTGCTGTCTCATGAGTGCGAGTATGCCAGGCAACTCTTCCGGGATGGGGCCCCGCTGGTGCATTCGTTGGAGCCAGCCGCGCGCTTGCCAGTCGCATTGTTCACCCGCGGAGGTGTAGCCGTATTGGACGCGATTCGCAACCAATCCTACGATGTGTTGACTGCTCGACCCTCCCTGTCCAAAAGCAAAAAAGCCCGGTTGTTGGCCTCCGCCCTGTTGCGCAGCAAAATGGGCCTGGGCTACGGCCTGCCATCCAATTGACGGAGACCCTATGGCCACGCACGGGTCTGCCACTCCGCCGGCTTCGCCCGCCACTTTGGCCGAGGCATACGCAGAGTGTCGCCGTATCACGCGGCGCGAAGCCAAGAACTTTTACTTCGCATTCCTGACGCTGCCAGCCCAGCAACGACAGGCCATTTATGTTGCTTACACGTTCTGTCGCTATTGCGACGACTCAGTCGATGCGGAAGGCACCCCGGAGGAAAAACTGGCCCGCATATCGCGTTTGCGCCACATGCTGAGCGAGACCTACGATGGCCGCGCTGCTGAACCCCTGTTCGTCGGACTGGCGGACGTCGCCGCGAAGTACCGGATCCCTCAGCAATATTTTCAGGAGGTGTTGAACGGCGTCGAATCGGATCTTGTGAAGACACGCTATGCCGATTTTGAGGAATTGCGCCAATACTGCTACCAGGTCGCCTCAGTGGTGGGTCTCATTTGCATTCACATTTTCGGCTACAGAGGAGAAGAAGTGGCCCGCCAACACGCCATCGACCTGGGCTTGGCGATGCAGTTGACCAACATCTGCCGAGACGTCCGCGAGGATTGGGATTTCGGCCGAGTGTATCTGCCACAGGACGAGATGCAGCGTTTTGGAGTGACGGAGCAGGATCTTGCCTCAGGCACGGTGACCGACTCTTTCGCTCAGTTGATCCAGTTCCAGATCGACCGGGCTCGCGAATATTTCGTCAGCGGGCGTGGGTTGTTGTCATACCTCCCCAAACGTTCCCGCGCATGCCCGGCCGCGTTGGGGTTCATCTACAGTGGCTTATTGGACCGCATCGAGCGCGCCGGATACAACGTGTTTGACGACCGCATCACGGTCAGTAAAGGCGCAAAACTGGCGTTAATGACCAAGGCCTGGCTCATCGGTCCATGGCTGAAGTAACCGTCCCAAGCCGCTCGTCTGGGAATTCTGCTGAGACCGAACGTCGTACTGCGTTGGTATTTGGTGGAGGCTTGGCAGGGATTGCGGCATCTGCCAGGCTCGCTGAATCCGGATGGCACGTAACCCTGGTGGAAGCCCGGTCGACTTTGGGCGGCCGGGTCTTTTCCTTCACGGACCTCGAGAGCGGCCGAGTACTGGACAACGGGCAGCACGTAATTGTCGGCGCCTGTACCAACTTGCTTGCGTTCCTGGAAACGATAGGCGCTCGTTATCTTTGGCATCTGCAGCCGCGGTTGAACGTGGCGGTGTACGACCGTTCTTACCGTCTCGGCCGTCTCTATGGTGTCAGCGGCCCTGCTCCCGTACACCTTTTGCCATCATTCATTTCGTACCCTCACCTGAGTTTGCTCGACAAGATTAATGCGACGCGTTGTCTGGTGTCGATCATGATGACTCGACGGAACGACCCTGGTCTTGAGGATGTGCCTTTCTATGATTGGCTGAGGACTCGGGGCCAATCGGAACGGGTTATCTCAAACCTCTGGAATGTGCTGGTCGAAGGCACGTTGAATGACAACATCAGGGACGTCAGCGCGTCCATGGGCCTCATGATCGTGCAGGACGGGTTGCTGGCCGGTCAAAACACCGCCAACGTGGGCTATCCCGCTGCTCCATTGATGGATGCTCTTGTTCAACCGGCTCAGAGGTACCTGGAAAGCTTGGGCGTCGATATTATTGCCGGAAATCCAGTCCGCTGCGTGAACGTCGATGCTGCAGGTGTCGTGAACAGCATCACCGTCGGCAACGGCCCCGCAATGCGTGCAGACGCCTACGTAAGTGCGGTGCCATTCTGGACGTTGTCTAACGTCTTGTCAGGAACACTGGCCGAGTCATTGACCGACGGCAAACTGTCCAACCTCCGAACGTCCCCCATCGTCAATGTCCACCTCCGGTACGATCGAGCAGTCATGGAAGACGATTTCTGCTATTTCCTCGACAACCCACTGCAATGGGTGTTCAACTCGACCCGTATCTTCGGCGGTGAAAGCGATGAGCGAAGCCAGTCGTTGTCAGTGTCGATCAGCGCCGCTTGGGATTACATCGACCTGGAGCGATCCGATTTGGCGAGCATCGTAGCCAGCGAAATGTCCCACGCTTTTCCCAAAACGCGCGATGCGACGCTGCTCAATGCCGTGGTGGTGAAACAACGCAACGCGACTTTCAGATGCACCCCCGGAGCCAACAGATTCCGCCCCGGTCCCCACACCGAAGCGCCCAATCTGTTCCTGGCGGGAGAATGGACTGACACAGGTTGGCCGTCCACTATGGAGGGCGCACTTATCAGCGGCTATAATGCTGCCAACGCGGTGATGTCGTCCGCCGCCACCGTCGTCCGCTCGGAGAGTGACAGTGTCCGATCAATGGGGTGAACAGCGCTCGCAACTGACCGAAGCAACTCGGGAAATGTACCGCAGAGGGCTGGTGGGGGCGTATTCCGGGAACACGAGCCTCAGGCTGTCCGGGTCGGGTGCAGATGGGTTGTTGCTGGTTACCCCAACGCATCATCCGTACTATCGGCTGGAACCCGAAGAGTTGGTGGTCGTTGACCTGGAAGGCGAACCCGTCGAGGAGGGCGGGATGGCCCCGTCGTCAGAAACGCGTGTGCACCTGGAGATATACCGGAATCGCGACGACGTTCAAGCCGTGGTCCACACCCATTCGATATACGCGTCGGTAGCATCTGTGGTCGGGCGCGACATTCCGGCACTAATCGACGAGATGCTACTCACGATCGGCGGTCCCGTCAAAGTTAGCAAATACGCATTCCCGGGCACGCAGCAATTGGCCGAGGAAGCCTACGCGGCATTGGGCAACCGGAACGCCGCCCTACTGCGAAACCATGGGGTCGTGAGCGTGGGCCCTGACATTTGGGAAGCCCTGGAAGTGGCCGACCTGGTCGAGAGATTGGCGCAAATTTTTGTGCACGCTCGTAATTTCGGCCCGCGCGCTGCGACCACATTGCCCGAAGACGCGATAGCTACAGAAATGGAAATGTTCCGGTCCAGCCACTAGGCGGATCGACTGGTACCAACAGTCACCGTAGGCCGCCAGCCACATACATCCTCACATGACTACGCCCAATCAAACACCGACCGAGTTTCCCAAGGTGATTGCCGTAGTCGGCGCATCGTCGAGTCTTGGCGCCCTGATGTTGTCGCAACTGGAAACGACGTTGCCCAACTGCCAACTGGTTGCGATAGATGATCACCCGCTGATTCGACCAGTCAGGCAGGTTTCGGCGTACCGCATGGAACCCAACCGCACGGGAGCGATACTTACAATCGAAGACATCCCGGAGATCATGCAGATGAAAGCCTGGGACCTAGTCCTTGATAACCGGCGGTTGACCATTGCAGACGCACCGGACGTTTTTCACCTGGAATCCGTTGACTCGGTCATCCATGTGGGCAGTCATTATGACCGCCCCAATTCCCGGGCATTTCTGGAGGATTCTCTGCATTGGGTACAGGCGTGCCGGTTGGGAGGCGTGCGGCAGTTTGTTTATATTTCCGACATCCGCGTTTACGGCGCGGGATCACAAAACCCGGTTCCCGTCACTGAACGCTTCGAGGCAGAGCCTGCACCGGAACACCGTTCCCTGTTGGAGGCGGAGTCCAAGCTGCGGGAAGGTTTGCATGAACCGGAAAACCAGGGCGGATTGAACATTGCGATTCTACGGTCGGCCATGTCGGTCGGTCCCGCGGCGTCCAGCCCGGTTGCCGATGAACTTTTGTGGAATACGTTGGCATCGGGAAAAAACGGAAACGTGCCAATACAACTGATCCACCAACACGACCTGATCAACGCTGTCGTATTTGCCATCACTCATCAACTCGACGGGATTTATAACGTGGCAGGGAGCGGCGTAATAGGCACGCGAGGCTTCCGGGACATGTGCAAAACAGGAACGAAAAAGACCCGTATTCCCCAGAACCGAGCGGTGTCCAAAAAACTCAACCTCGCCAAACATCCTCTGATCGTTTCGGACACCAAATTGCGGCAAGCGGCAGGTTTCAAAAGTAAATTCTCCTCGGAACAGGCCGCTCGAGCGTTTTGCCACTCATATCTGATGGAGCCAAGCACTCGGTATGAACGCTCGGCACAACAATAAGCCGGTCCCAGTAGTCGTCGATACCGATCCCGGGGTTGATGACGCCGTCGCCATCCTGATGCTCTTATCCGACCCAAGTTTTGACGTTCTGGGATTTACGACTACGGCAGGCAATGTCCCCCTGGCTCGCTCCACTCGCAACTCGCTGGCACTGCTGGAACATATCGGACGCTCGGACATACCGGTGTGCCGTGGAGCCGCGCGGCCCATACGGGGGAGATATGCCTACGCGCGGCAAGTTCATTCGGCATCCGGTTTGACCCGGCGTATGAAAGAACCCGACATCGGCGCGTCCAACACCAAAGCGATTCCCTTTCTGGCGACAACACTGAACGCGCACCCGGGCGAGGTGACGCTTATCGCGTTGGGACCCCTGACCAACTTGGCGAGGTTGTGGAGGAGCAATCCTGACGCCCTGCGGGCGGCGGGCAGGATCGTGGTCATGGGAGGCGCAGTGAACGCTCGCGGCAATGCGAGTCCCCATGCTGAGTTCAATTTCTACAGCGACCCCACGGCGGCCAAGGTAATTTTCGATTCCGGGCTCCCGTTAACGTTGATAGATCTGGCAGCCTGCCAGCGGGTAGCGATCTCACGGGCTCAAGCGGAGACGGTGCGCAGCGGCAGCAAAATGGGGACGCTGGCGGCGGAACTGCTGGAGGGCTGGTTTGCGAGGGATTCGTCCCGCCAGCAGTTTTATCTATACGACCCGTTGGCTGTGCTTGCGGCGACACACCCCCAGGTGGTTGGGTTGGATGGCATGACCATGAGGGTGGTTGACTCGGACGACACTGATGACTCTGCGATGTGGGGCAAGTGCGAGGTGGTCGATGCCAATCAGGGGCCGATCCAGGTGGCGGCCCCCGACAGAGTTGACAGCGATGCCGCCTGGGCAGCGATCAAGGAACTGTTGGACTGGGAGTAGGCGAGGGATACAACATGCCCGAAAAAAATAGCGTTCTCGTGGTGGTGTTTGACGGCCTGCAGCCGGCGCAAATCACCGAGGAATTGATGCCCAACCTGGCCGAATTTGCCCGGACCGGTGTGACATTCGCCAATCACCATCCGGTATTCCCGACCGTGACCAGGGTCAACGCATCGAGCCTGGTTACAGGCTGCCGGCCCGGTCAGCACGGACTGGCCGGAAACACTTACCTGTGCCGAGATTACGATCCGAACCAGGTGATCCCGGCGATGGAACCGACCCTGCAGGCCGTTGTCGATGCCACGGGCCGCGCACTGTTAGCTCCAACCCTGGCAGATCGGCTCCATGCTCACGGCATGGAGTACGTCGCGATTGGGACCGGCACCAGCGGGAACGCCTATGTGCACAACCCGAACGCAGCGACTTCAGGCGGCGCCACCATTCATCCGCAATTTACGCTGCCCAGGCCCTTGCACGCGGAACTGGCAGAGCACTTCGGCGAGTGGCCCGCCGAGATCCTGCCCAATACAGCCCGGTTGATGCATGGCCGACGGATCCTGACCGAGTACGTGCTGCCGGAGATCAACCCCGCCGTCGCGCTGCTGTGGTTGTCCGAGCCGGACAAGACCCAGCACGAGGACGGCGTGGGATCGGGCAGGGCGCCACAGGCGTTGCGGGAGGCCGACGCGGAATTCGGCGAGATACTCAGTTGGCTCGAGCGCAACGGGCGTTCCGAATGCACGGACATCCTTATCGCATCCGACCACGGCTATTCGACAATCACCGAGGCCATTCCGATTGAGAGCATGATGCGGGAATCAGGTTTTCCAACGGTGGACCAGCCCGGCGGCGTGGCGGTTGCCGGCAACGGGGGATCGGCCCTGTTTTACGTACACGAGAACGATCACGACACTGCGGAATCAGTGGCTCAATGGCTCACCAATCACGAATGGTGCGGGTCGCTGTTCGCATCGGAGAGGGTCGGCCAACCCAGTGGCACCCTGCCGGCATCGCTGATCGGGTGCGACGGCCCGAGGTCTCCTGATTTGAGCATGTCATTCCTTTGGACCAGCGTACCCAACGGGGTTGGATACGAAGGGCACGCTTACTCAACAGGTGGAAAGGCGGGCCAAGGACAACACGGGAGCATGAGCCGGCACGAAATGCAAAACGTGGGACTGGCCAAAGGGCCATCCCTGCGCGCCGGCACCGTGGTGGAAACCCCATCCGGCAATATCGATCTTGCGCCCACCATCCTGAAACTGCTGGGGGTTGACGACGTTGTACCAGCGATGGACGGGAGGGTGCTTGACGAAGCCTTGGCGGACAACCCGAAGTCCTCAGCACAGGCATGGGTTACGACGCACGAAGCGCAGTCGGGCAACTACCGCCAACGCGTTCAAATCAGCCACGTCGGCGCGGCGCAATACATTGATTGGGGCAATCGGGTGTAGGGAGCGCTGTGGCGGAGGGAGTGGGATTCGAACCCACGAGGGTATTAGCCCTGCCGGTTTTCAAGACCGGTGCATTCGTCCACTCTGCCATCCCTCCGCGACGGCCGATCAACGGCCGCATACAGTATAGCAAGGAGACCCGGCTTCCGAATCTCCAGTGCAATGACAAGCACGAAAAGCTTTGGCGACACCTCCAGGTGATCACGTGCGCGGTTTGGGAACGGCGGCGTATCAGGCAGGAATGCCGCCGTTATTTCTCTGATCTGTGATGTTTCCGGTTGGGCTCCTTTCAGGCGATGGAGTGGCGAATCAGGCGATGGAGTGGCGAACGGTTTGATTTGCTTTTGCCAGGGTTTCCCGCCGGTGGCGGACTCTTGCGAGCGGACCGTTGTCAGCGCGCGGCCGGTTTGGTACGCATGGTAGTTTTGCTCGGTATTTACCGTGGCCCACATGGCTGGCTCGCCTCTACAGACGGCCCGCCACACAGCACGGAACGCTGTGGCTGACGCTGGGGTACTGACGGCCACGCTGCTGATGCGCTAGGCAGACGTTAGCAGACAGGAACCCTGGTATGCGATTTTTGCTGACTGGTTGGCCGCTAGGCCCGAAACCCTGGCATGGATTTTGTCGTGGTGATAAACAATTGTTCGCCTGATGAATCCAGTATAGGGATCGATGGCAACACGCGGCAACGAGGGAATGTCACACCCACGCCGAAGTTTTTCGCGTTCTCACAAATGGATCGGGGCAACGACCGCACATCAACGCGGTAACGCTGCCCCGAATGACCTGACTGCGAGGACGGTTAGACGCGGCGCATCAGCTCCTGCTCCAGTCGGTCAGCATCGAATGCCTCGGTCGTCGATGCTACCTTGACGTCGCCTTCCCGCACCATGCGTTCGGCCTCGCTCTCTTCCATGACCTCGGGGAGGATCTCCTCGCGCTCGCGTTGGCGGATCACATCGCGGTTGTGGTCTGCGAAGAGCCGGCGCATGCCCACGACAACCGAATCTGTGGACGACAGGTACTCGGGCATGTCGTACTGGGTGTATTTCTCGGCGTCGTAGTCCTGGTTCCGGAAGTTGAAATTGAGCTCCCAATTGCGATAGGGCCAAGTGGCTCCGCGGACCAAACGGCGGAAGAATCCGGGGCGTGTTTCGTAGCGTTCCACGTTGAGGTACACCATGCGGGTGAGATTGTCCTCAACGGGCACGGGCCAGCGTGTGCTGCGGAAGTACCGGTTGTTGCCGCCGGTGCGCGACATCCCGGGCAGGCGGGTGCCGTTCCATTCATTCAGGTCGGGTGTGTTGGCGCCCGTGGCTCGACGGTAGTTGGGGTCCTGCCCCTTGCGCCGGGCCTTCCAATCGAAGTACCACGTCCAGAGGAGACGCCAACGGTGCAGGGGCCAAACGCCATCCACGCCGGGGTAGTACATCTGGTAGGGGATGTTGCCGTCCTCATCGTAGTAATACTTCTCCACGGAGGACTTCCCACTACCCGGCCGGTAGTGCACGTTCTTGTTGTTGACGAGGTTGACCCGATACCCCAAAGGCGTCCGGGGTCGCCCACCAACCCGGCTGCCCAGGATGCGCAGAGCATTCCGGTGAACCATGAAGGCATTGTGGGCGTCCATAGTATTCTCAAGAACGAGCACCCAGTTGCAGTCGAACATGTCGAATGAGGGACGACAGATATTGTGCTCTTCGAACATTTCGGGTGGAATGTCTTCCTCGGGCTCCACGGGTTCACCCTCGCCCATCCAGACGAAAACCATTCCCTTGAGCGTCACGGTGGGAAACTTCCTGGCCTTCATGCCGGGCGCACCGACCATCTTGGAGTCGGGGCCCTCAGTGAGGAACGCGACGCAGTTGCCGTCGCCATCAAAGGTGGCGCCGTGGTACGGGCAGGTCAGGAACCCTTCGAAGTAACAGCGGCCCATGGAGAGATAAACCGCACGATGCGGGCACCAGTCCAGCAAGGCCTGAACCTCGCCCTGCTTGTCCTTGAAGAAGACTACGTCGCTTCCCAGCATCCGCAACATCGCGGGCTCGCCTTTCTTGACGTCCTTCTCCGGCAGGGCCGGATACCAATATTCTTTGAAACCGGTCGGAGGAATGCGGCTGCGCCGGTCCCTGGGATTGTCAGGGACCTTGAAGGGCGGTGTCGAGTCGAAACCCTGGGTTCCCCGGCGCATTTTCTTGTAGCCACCGGGATAGCCGGAAAGCGGTTTTAGCAGAAGGCGTTTGAGTCCCATAATCGCTGCCCCCGTTTCGAAACATGGTGGTTTTCCGCCATATTAGCAGAATGGTCAAGGAAACGGAGCGCGCGGTGCTCGGCACAGTCGATTCCCGCACCGGGGGAGCGCCAGGTGGATCGCGGCTAGAACGGGTACGGCTGGCCGCCGCCCGCCGCCAGCACCTGTCCGGTGACGTAAGAGGCGTCGTGGGATGCCAGGAATGCGATGGCCGCGGCCTGCTCATCGGCCTCGCCACGGCGGCCCATGGGGATTTCCGAGTTGCGCGTGGCGGAGCGATATTCTTCCTGATCGGCCCTTTCGCTGGCGGGCAGTTCCGGTGGGATAACGTCGACGCCGTGGTCCCGCGGCGTGATGCGGTCGTCCGCTGCTGTCCCGCTGGGCGCGACGCAGTTGACGCGTATGCCAAGGTGGGCGACCTCCCGGGCCAACGACGTGGTGAGGCCGATTTGCGCGGCCTTGGCGGCGGCGTATGGCACCCGGAAACGACCCGTGACCGCGTGGGTGGCGATGTTGACGATAGAGCCTGAACCCTGGTCGATCATGTAAGGCAGAGCGGCGCGGCAGCACCACATCGCGGTCCAGAAACTGCGGTCGATCTCCGCCTGGATCTGGTCAGGCGTGTAGTACTGGAACGACTGGAACCAAATGGTGCCGCCGGCGATGTTGGCGAGAACGTCGATCCTGCCATAGGCGTCGTGGGCTGCGGCCATCAATGCCTCGGCATTTTCCCAACGCGAAAGATCCCCGAGGGAGATTTCGCACGAACCGCCGAACTCGCGGATGGCGGCGCGCACCCGCTCCGATGATTCCTCCACCATATCGCCGATGACGATGGATGCGCCTTCCTGGGCGAGACGGCGTGCGGTGGCCGCGCCGATACCCTGACCGCCGCCGGTTATGACGGCGACCTGGCCGTCAAAACGCCGAGCGCCGGCCGCTTTGGGGTCCAATATGGTCGTCATGTTCGATCCCCTTTGGGTCAGCGAGCGCCGGTATCAGCCTGAGGGCGCCTTGGACAAGATAACCTACGGTCGGTTCAAGAAGGGGTCACATCAGCGCTGGAGAAGAATTCCTTCTCCCAGTCAGGGTCCGTAACGCCCAAGAGACCGTTGGTGTAGAGGCGGCAAGCCCGCAACCACAGCACGAGTATGGCGTTGTTCACGTACATTTGCGGCAGTTCACGCCCGTGGGCCGCACGAGCATGAGCGCGAATCCCCGCCTCGAAGAACTGCTCCAGGAACGGCGTGGGCTCGTTGTCGAGGGCGCACGCTTCCAGAATTTCAGGGGGTGCGTCGCGGCACAGCATGGCAGGGGACGCCTCCGCCAGTTGGACGTATTCGGGTTCCTGAGCCTGAGTAATCATATCTGCCGCGTGGGTAAAAGTAGGGGCGAATGTTGATTCGCCCCTACACGTGCTATCCGTTGGAATGGATCACAGGTTCATCTGAGGAACCAGGTAGTTGTCCATCTTGTTGTAGATCTGCAGCCGGCTGCGCTGGGCATCCAGCACCACGAGGCGGCCACTGTCTTCGTCGAAATGCAGGTCGGTGGGCAGGGCGAACCGCCACTCGGACTCGGTGGTGGAAACCTCGCGGCGCCGCTTCAGGTAGTCGGCGTTGGCAACCACCGTCATGTCGGCCCACTTGCTCAACTGCTGTGCATCGCCGATTAGGGAGATAATGAAGTTGCCTTCCTTGTCGAAGACGTGGACACGGCCCGGGTGCATGCCGTTGTCGCTCCAGTCCGCGACGTACACATCGCCCTGGTGATCGATGGTGACCTTCACCGGGAGGTGCATCTGGCCGCGCTTGGTACCGGGCTCTCCGAACTGCATCAGCCACTGGCCGGATGCAGTGAATTTCTGGACGCGGTGATTGCGGTGGTCGGCCACGTAGACGGACCCATCGCGCTGGTCGACCGTGATGCCCCACGGGGAATTGAACTCGCCGTTGCCTTCGCCCAAGGATCCCCAACTGGTGATCAACTGGCCTTCGCCGGTGAACTTGCGGACCTGGTGGCTGCGACCGTCGGTGCAGTAGATATTACCGTCAGCGTCGACTGCCAGACTGGACGTGGCATGTTCCTTGCCGTCGTCGGCGACGGCGCTCCACTTGTTGATGAACGTGCCGCCCTTGTCGAACTCCGAGACTTCGTTGAGCCATTCGTCAGCGATGTAGAGATGGCCGTTGGGGGCGAGCACCATGCCGGAGGGCCAGATGAACTCGCCGTCGCGGTCACCGTACTTCCCGAACTCGCCGGTGAACTCCTCGTCGCCGGGGTTTTCGCCCAAATCGATGATGCTGACACGGGCGCCATAAGCCAGCTTGTTCCACGGTACGTTGGAGATGCCTTCGATGCCCCGGTTCAGCACGTATACCGTGTTGCCCTCAAAAGCCATTGAAGTGGGTTGGCTGAAACCCATTCCGGAGGCGGCGCCGCGTCCGACCGAATGGCTATAGTCGTACACGCGACCCTTTGCGATCTGCGTAAGCATAGTTTTACCTGCTTGCTGCTAGTGTGTTGTCTCAAATGTTCGGGGCCAGCAGATTCGCACCCGCCGGCCCCGGCCTTTGCTGCCCGTCGGCGCGTCCCGGAGACCGGAACCCTTGCGCCTTTAGACGAAGGCCAACTTTTCGAACTGTCCACCGACGATGGGGTTGGCGTCCAGGCCCATCCAATCTTCCAGGATGGTGGAGTAGACGCCGCGGAAGTCGGTGCCGGGTACGAGGTCGCCCTGTTCCAGGTCCTCAGGCTTGGAGGACGGGTATTCACCGTACTCTCCGCCCTTGATCGGGTCGCCCATGACGAGAACCAGTCCGGCGGCACCGTGGTCGGTTCCGCTGCCGTTGTCGTGGACGCGGCGGCCGAACTCGGAGAACATCATCAGGATGACGTTGTCGGCGGCATCGTTTTCCCGCAGGTCGTCAAAGAAACTGGACACGCCGGCGGAGACATCGCGCCAAAGCCCGTCGTGCATGCCAACCTGGTTGGAGTGGCTGTCGAAGCTGCCATGGTCGCAGTAGAGGACCCGGCTGCCCAGACCGGCCTGGTGCACCTGGGAGATTCCCTTGAGCTTCCGGGCGATGGGAGTGTCGGGATACTCGACGGAGCTGCTGTACTGCTCCGGCGCCACCTTGAGGATGTCGGCAGCCTTGAGGCCGTCCAAACCGGTCTGGCCCAGGTAGTCCATGACGAAGCCGCTGCCGATGGTGGGGGAGTAGAGGCGCGAGAAGCGGTCGATGATCTTTTCCCGTTGCATCTCTTCCTGGATGCTGGTCAGCATGCCGAAGTTTTCCAGGTCATCCACGCACGCGACGGGGACGCCGGAGAGAGCCAGGGCGCGGGGCAGGCTTGGGCCGAAGCTGACCGCAGTTACGACATTTTCCTTGTGGGGGTCGATGTCGCGGGTAACGCGACCCAGCCAGCCCTCGGTGCCCAGCGTGTCGGGCTCGCAGGTGTGCCAGATGTCCATGCTGCGGAAATGGCTGCGCGGGCTGTTGGCATATCCGACGCCGTGGATAATGGCCATGTCGCCAGAGTCCCAGAATCGGCGCAGAGGCGCCAGTTCGGGGTGGAGACCGATGCTATCGTTCAGCTTGAGGATGCGCTCGTCGGGCACGCCAACCACGGGCCGCTTTTCACGGTACAGCGGCTCAGCGTGGGGGATGACGGTGTTCATGTAGTCGTTGCCGCCGCTGAGCTGCAGGACTACGAGAACCGGGTCTTTCTTCGTAGAGGTCATGTTGCTTGCTCCTGTAAGTATCGTTCCGCGTGCGCGGATTCCGAGACGGTGAGCGCGGCGATTGCGTGATGGCTACGCCGCGCTGAGGTCGTCAGGCGTACTGGTAATCGCGCAGCGAAACGATCAGCTGCAGCATTTCGGAGATGCGCTCCTCTGAGGCGTTGACATCGGAGTCCGTAGCCCAGGAAACGGTGCCAGCGGTCTCGGCGTGGGTAACCAATTCCTGCCTGGTGGCATCGTCAACGTCCAGGGGACCCATGAGGTCGAGGCAGTTGTCCACCATAGCCTGCGGGGTGAGGTCGCCCTGGGCCTGCATGCGGCTAATCATGGACCGAATGCCGGGGCGGTTGACGTCGCTGACCATGTCGGCGGTGAAGTTGATGCGGCGCATCAGGGATCCGCTGTTGATCCACTCGACGCCGGTGTGCCAGCCTTCCACGCTGGGCGGGTTGAGCAGGTCCTGCCCCATGTAGGTGGGCTGGCGGGCCATTTCGCCCAAGCCGGGCCCGGGGAAGTCGAAGCCGCCAACGAGCCGCAGGGTTCCTGCAACCACTTCGGCGGGGCTCTTGAGGCGGGCGTAGCGCGCATTCTTGAAGAAGTCGCTGTTGAACAGGACGCGCAGGACGGCAGTCATGTCGCAACCGGAGTCCACGAAGGTGTCGGCCAGCAGATCGATGGCGTCCTCGTCCTTTGGAGGAGTCACCTGCCATGCCGGAACCTGCGCCTCATCCGCCACGAAGAAGTTGTAAAGGTGGCGGGCGACGAAGGTGGCGGTGGCGGGATGTTCACAGACGATGTTGATAATGTCTTCGCCGTTGAAGTTGCCCGACTCGCCGAGGAAAGTCTTCTCGCCGTCGTCGTGGTCTTCCGGCAGGTATTGGAACTGCCAGTCGTGGCGGCCGATAGGCCCGCGCGGGAGCTTGGGCTCGAAGGTCCAGCCGGTGAAGGCGCGGGAGGCTTCGCGAACGTCGACCTCGGTGTAGGTGCCGACGCCCATGCTGAACAGCTCCAGCAGCTCGCGGCCCCAGTTCTCGTTGACTGCGTCGGCGTGGTTTTCGAAGTTGTCCAGCCAGTAGATCATCGCCGGGTTCTTGGCGACTTCCAGCAGCAGGTCTTTGTAATTGCCCATGCCCTTTTCGCGGAACAGGGCGACCATGCGCGTGATCTCGTCGTAGTGGTCAACCTTGGACACACCGGTGGCAAAAATCTGATGCCAGAAAAGCGCCATCTTCTCTTCGAGCGGGCGCTTGGTGGTGACCATGAAGTGGAGCCATTCGGCTGAACCCATGCCCTGGATGGTGCCCGGGCGCCAGGTCCAAGGCTGGAAGCGAACCAGCTCGTAGCGGTCAATGGCCGGTTGGCTTTCGGGGTTGAGCAGTTCCTCGACCGTGGCTTCGTAGCCTCTGGCCGCCCGCTCTTCCAGTTCTTCGCGGGATGCCCCGAAACCGGCACGGCGCATCAGGTGGGCCATCAATGCGATGTCCTGAGATGCCATCTTTTAGCCTCCTATAGAGTACTCGACATTTTGCCGGACATTATCTGCTATGCTTGTTTCACTGTCAACGAAATCTCGCACCCACTCCGGCCATGAAACCCCGCGCCAGCGTCATACAACGCCATCCGCCTCACCAAGCGTACGAGCCGCCATCGTTGGCGCGGATGTTCCTTCTGGCGTTCGCATTGTTTGCGCTCGCTCTCCCCATTGTGGGCCCGCTGGACGACCACCACTTCGCCGAACGGTCCCATGCGCATGCCCATATTTACCTGGATGGCCGGGCTGCAGAACATCAACACCTGCTGGAAAGCAGGGCAGCGCACCGGCACATCAGCGCGACGATGGCAGGCAAGGATGGTAGCGGCTGGACCGGCGCAGGATCGACGGTATATTTGACCGACCCCACCGTCGGCATGCTGTTGGCGGTTTTGAACGCACCCTGGCACAACGCACCGGAGGCGTTGCGTCCGGCGCCACCATCTGGAAAAGAGTCCAATCCGCTGGCCCCATTCGCTGCCATACTCAGGCAACCCGAGGAACAAAGCGTCGCTCCGCCACTGCCGCCTCCGATCTCGTAAATCCTCACGCAACCGTTTTCGATTTAAACGCAACGGAGGATTTTCGTGATGCGACTGAATCACGCAGAACTGCGCCGGCCGGCGTTTTGGCTGGCATTACTACTCGCATTAGTCGTGGTACCGGTGCTGGCCGCCTGCGGAACCGCCGCGCAAGCCGAACCCGAAGCGCCCGCTGCCGACACGGCATCGGCGAGCCCGCCTTCCGGCGAGAGCCACACCGATGACACCCAATCCCATTCCAGCGACGGTGCGGGCGGCACAACCGCGAGCGATGACGCCAGGGTGATAGACCTGGCCATCGCCAACCGCGCCACCACATTGACTCGGGAAGACCTGCGCGTAACGCAGGGCGACACCGTGCGCCTCAAGTTCACAGCGGATGAACATGGGGAAATACACCTGCACGGCTACGACCTGACAGCACAGGTGTCACCGGAACACCCGGGGCAACTGGAATTCAAAGCCGAAAGCGCCGGGGCATTCGGCATCAACTTCCACGTCTTCGCTGCCGGAAAGATGGACGACGATGACCACTCCGGCGAGCACGGGCACGATGGCGCTGCCGCAGAGACGTTCGTCTCGGACGCCCCGGTGAGCGTCTCAATCACGGCTGAGGTCGATGCGCAGGGTTCCGTGGATGTGGCAATAGCCGCTGAGGGCATGCGCTTTGCGCCCGAATTGGTTGATCAAGCGCACGCTGCCGGCGCCGGACATGCCCACATCTATGTGGACGGAGAGAATCTGAGCCGAGTGTTCGAGTCCAGCTATCACATCGAAAGCCTGTCGCCCGGAGATCACGAAATCAGGGTCTCATTGAACACCAACGACCACCGGGAATTGGTGTACAACGGCAGAGTAGCCGAGGACACAATCACCGTAACTGTTCCCGACGTGGGTCAGGGCTCTGCATCGGACGGACACGGCCACGGTGGGCACGATACCCACGATGGTCACGATCACGAGGACGAAAGCGAGATCGTGGCGGAAGTTCACCTGGGGAACCTGGAGGTCTACCCGAGGTAAGGGTCCAACCCAGTCAACGAAAAGGGGCGGGTTTGAAACCCGCCCCTACTCATTGGTCGACCCGTTTGCCGGGCTAGCGCTGGTCTATGGGAACGTACTCGCGGTCCATCTGGCCGGTGTAGAGGAGTCGCGGCCGCAGGAGAATGTTGTTCTCGTACTGCTCGATGCACTGGGCGGACCAGCCCGGGACGCGGCCCAGGGCGAAGATCGGTATGAACAGGTCGGACTCGATGCCCAGCAGGTGATAAATCGAGCCAGCGTAGAAGTCCACGTTGACGTAAATCCCGCGGTCACGGTACGGAGCCATGACATCTTCGGACAGGTGGGTGAGGATCTGGAACCAGCGCGGATCGCCACGCTTCTCGCCCAACGCCTGCGAGCGTTCGCGCAGGTGGCGGGCTCGGGGATCCTCCGCCCGGTACACACGATGGCCGAAGCCCATGATGCGCTCTCGGTTATCCAACTTGCGGCGAGCGTATTCCTCGGCGTTTTCCGGATTGCCGATCTCCATCGACATCTTCATGACTTCTTCAGCCGCGCCACCGTGGGCAGGGCCTTTGAGAGTTCCCACGGCTCCTGACACTGCGGCGTGCAGGGTCGAGTTGGTGGACGCGGCAACGCGGGCCGCGAATGAGGATGCGTTGACGCCATGCTCGGCGTGAAGGATGAAGTCCACGTCCATCAGAGCGATGGTTTCTTCGTCCGGCACCTCGTTGAACAGCATGTACAGGAAGTTGCCGGCATGGTTCAGATCGGGGTTGGGAGCGACCGGTTCCAACCCGTTGCGCACCCGATGGTGGGCCGTAACAATGGTGGGCGCCTGGGCGGTGAGCCGCAGGGCTTTGCGAACGTTGGCTTCCCTGGAGTTGTCCTCGGATTCCTCGTCAAAGGCGGCCAGGCCGATCATCGCAGTCTGGAGCACGTCCATGGGATGCGCCGATTTGACGGCGTCGATAACCGTGATGATCTCGTTAGGGATCCGACGGTTGGCGCGCAGGAAACCATCCAACTCGGCCAGCTGGTCGCTATTGGGCAATTCCCCGTAGAGCACGAGGTAAATGATTTCTTCGAAAGTGGACTTTTCGGCCAAATCGTGGATGTCATAGCCACGATAGAGCAGTTTTCCGATCTCGCCGTCGATGAAGCTGGACTCCGTGGTGTCCATGTAAACGTTCATCAAACCGCGATGAATTTCGGGCTGTTCGGCCATCTGTGTCCTCCTTGATCAGGGTCAGCGACCCATTGCCGTCGGCGTTTCCGCTCGAAACGGCGGCGAATTATGCTAGCACCGGGCGCGTAAAAGTGTCAACCAAAACAGGCGCGGGCGACGCTATGGCGCAACGCAAATCCGCAACGGAAAACAGGGTAGCCGGGGCAAGGCAAACCCGATGCCTGGCGGCACCGGTCCGCGGACGATACGCGATTTTGCCTACGTGTGATTTTCAGCCCCACAGCCCCACCATTCCTCTCGCCCGCGCCGCGATTGATACGAGTGATTTACTTGCGCTTGATGACGCGCAGCGCAGCGTTGGCAACGCCGTCGGCGGTGAGGCCGTTCTTGGCCATCAGTTCGTTGGCGGGGCCGGAACTGGTGTAGCCGTGGAGGGCCACCATTTCAATTGGAACGGGATGATTGCGGGCAACCGCTCCGGCTACCACGCTACCCAAACCGCCGTGGACGTAGTGCTCTTCGGCGGTGACGATCGCTCCGGTTTCCCGGGCGGCGGATATAATCGCTGCCTCATCGGCGGGAGCCAGGGTGTGCATGTTGATAACCCGTGCCTGGACGCCCTGCCCAGTGAGGGTTTCGGCGGCGTCCAGGGCCGGGGCCACCAGCGAACCACACGCGATGATGCTAACGTCGGCGCCCTCTCGCATGGTCTCGGCCTTGCCCATCTGGAACCGGTAGCCGTCGGTGTGAACCACGGGGGTCGCGGCGCGGGACAACCGGACATACAGGGGACCGTGCGTGGCCGCAGCGGAGCGGATGACCTGTTCCGTTTCCGGAGCATCCGCCGGCGTAACCACGCTGAACGACGGCAACGAGCACATCAAGGAAAGGTCCTCGATGCTGTGGGCGGACATACCGTCCTCGCCGGTCAAGATGCCAGCGTGGGTGCAGATCAATTTCACGTTCAGCGAAGGCTGAGACACCAGGACCCGCAACTGGTCATAGGGACGGCCGGTACCGAAAACGCTGAAGGTGCTGACGAACGGTATCTTGCCGGCCGCGGCTAATCCGGCAGCCACGCCGACTATGTTCTGCTCTGCGGGCCCGAAGTCGAAGAACCGGTCGGGGTGTTGATCGCGCCACAGATGGACAAAGGTGGAAACGTTGAGATCTCCGCCCAACACTACTATGTCAGGATGCTCCTCCGCCATGGTGAGGAGGGTGCGGCCATAGGTCTCGCGGGTTGCCGCCGACTCACGGTTGGTGGTCATCAGGCCAACTCCTTCAGGGCTGCGTCGTACTCTTCGGCGGTGGGAGCGCGCCCGTGAAAACCCGGATTATTCTCCATGAAACTGACGCCTTTGCCCTTGACGGTATCCGCGATGATTACGGTGGGACCGCCCGTGTTGGAGGCACTGAGGGCGTGGAGAACATCGGCGTGCTCGTGGCCGTCGCAGGATATGACGTTCCAACCAAAATCGCGCCAACGGTCGGCCAGCGGTTCCAGTGTCATGACCTCGTCGGTGAACCGGTCGTTCTGGATACGGTTGCGGTCGATTATCGCGGTCAGGTTATCGGCGCCGTGGTGGGCCGCCGACATCGCGGCCTCCCAGACCTCGCCCTCCTGACACTCGCCATCGCCGAGCAGGGCGAAGACCCGGTAATCACTGCCGTCCATCTTGCCGGCCAACGCGTGGCCGAGGGCAAAGGAAAGCCCCATCCCGAGAGATCCTGAGTTCATTTCGACACCAGGAGTCATCGGGTGCGCGTGGCCCTGGAGCAGGCCGTCGGTTTTACGGTAAGAACCGAGTTCGACGGGATCGAAATATCCCGCCCTGGCCAGGGTTACGTAAAAACCGGGCGAGGCGTGCCCTTTGCTGAGAATGAAACGGTCGCGGCCCGACCATTTGGGGTCAGCAGGGTCATAGCGCATGACGCCAAAGTAGAGCGAAATCAGGATGTCGATTTCCGACAGGGAACCGCCGGTATGCCCGCTGCCGGCATCGAAAATCATTTTGAGAATTTCCCGTCGAGATTCGAGAGCGGTGGCGCGCATCTCCTCGACGGACAACATCGGTTGGGTCACTACAGCCAAAGCGTCACCTGCTATCGACGAGAATAATATTGGGGGCGAAGAAAATTATATTCGCCGCTCTCGCAAGTGTCCATATTAGGTAAGATAGAATGTCGGGCCAAAAGCCGCTACTCTCATGATTGTTGACTTCCACTGCCACATCATGCCGCCGGAATTCGCCGGCCGGCACGACGAATTGTCGAGGCGGGACGCGACCTATGCCTCCCTGTTCCCGGACGGCGCAGGGAGAATCGCAGACGCTGAGACACTACTGAAGGCTATTGATCTGGCCGACATAGATCATGCGGTGGCCATGGGTTTCGGCTGGACCGACCCGGAGATTGCAGCGGCGGCGAACGATTATCTGATCGCCTCAGCGACCACCCATCCTGACCGCATATCCGCGTTCGCGTCGGTGAATCCTGCGTGGGGCGATGCGGCGGTAGCGGAGGCGCAACGGTGTCTGGACGCTGGAGCCGTCGGGATTGGGGAGATACACGCGGATACGCAAGGTATTGATATCTGCGACAAGGATGTCATGCAGCCGCTGATGGACCTGCTGGCTGGCATGGGCTTGCCGATCACAGTGCACGCCTCCGAACCGGTGGGCCACGTTTATCCCGGCAAGGGGCAAACCACTCCCGACAAGCTGCTTCAGTTCGTGTCCCATTTCCCGGAAAACCGGATTGTCCTGGCCCACCTTGGCGGCGGTCTGCCCTTCTACGCCGCGATGCCGGAGGTCGGCAGGGCGCTGTCCAACGTTTGGTATGATACGGCGGCGTTGCCCTACCTCTATGACGCCACAGCCATCGCGGCGAGCGTTACAACCGCCGGGGCCGACAGGGTGTTGTTCGGGACCGATTATCCGCTGCTGGGTCACCGGCGCGTCATGGACGGAGTCAGGGCGGCCGGGCTGGATCCCCACGATGTCGACGCGATCCTCGGGGGCAACGCGTCCGCGCTGCTGTTTGGACCGAAGAATGCCTGAAACGCCGACAGAGACAACGTCGGAAACGCTGCCGGACTACCTGCGGCCCGGGTTGGATATTGTGCTGATCGGGCTGAACCCCTCAGCCTACTCGGTTCGAATGGGGCACTACTTCGCGAATCCGAGAAACCGCTTCTGGGCGGCCCTGTCAGCGTCGGGGTTGGTCGGTCGCGAGGTGGGACCTGAGGACGATGCTACGCTGTTGGAATTGGGGATTGGATTGACGGACCTGGTGAAACGAGCCACGCCGCAAGCCTCGGGCCTGAACGCGGCGGATTATCGGCGGGACGCGCCTCGACTCAAAGCAAGGATCGTGAATGCCAGCCCGACGATAGCCTGCTTTCACGGGCTGACCGCGTACCGCGCATACCTGCGGTACGCGGAGAACACGCCGAACGCGGGGAGCATAGACCTGGGGAGGCAGGATTTTTGCATCGGAAACAGCCGGGTGTTTGTGCTCCCGAATCCGAGTCCGGCCAACGCGCGATATTCGCTGGACGACCTGACCGGCTGGTACCGCAAGTTGGGCGAGTGGCGGGAGGAACTAAAAGGTGGCTGACGGCGACAGCACGCTGAGGACGTTCATCGCGTTGCCCCTGCCGGCTGAATGGACTTCAGTATTGGAGTCTGTAATCGGCGAACTGCGCGGTTCGACGTCCGGCGCTGTGCGTTGGGTGCAGCCCTCGGGGATCCATCTGACGCTCAAGTTCCTGGGGTCCACCGACGCCCGGTTGGTGCCAGACATCCTGACCGGATTGGACAGGTCGCTGCAAGGGGCGCAGGTTCCTGAGCTTTCGCTGTCGGGGTTGGGCATGTTTCCCAACAGCAGAAACCCACGAGTGCTGTGGGCGGGAGTCTCCGGAGATCTGGACACCCTGGAGGATTGGTACGAACGAGTGGAATCGCTGATGGTTGGACTTGGCTGGGCGGCGGAGCGGCGACCATTCCGGCCTCACCTTACGTTGGGCCGAGTGAGAGACCGGGCATCGTCGACCGACCGCGGGCGGATTGCCACCGCGATGTCCCAATGCTCCGTTCCCGCGCTGGGGCCGTGGCGCGCCAATGCGGTGCGGCTTTACCAAAGCGAACTGACGCCGCAGGGCGCGATTTACTCCAACCTGGGTGAGGTTGAGATCTGATGGAAACCACATTGACGAGGGTCATCACGCCGGTCGCGCCGTACGACTTTGAACTCACGGCAGGGCAACCGAACTACTCGCGGGAGCAGGAGTTCAAGACCGAGGAATACGTCGACGGGGCATACCTCCGTTTGCTGGATTTGGGGGACAAGGCGGCACTGGCCGCTGTCGAATCGACGGGTTCAGTGGACGACCCCGAATTGACTGTGGCGCTGACCGGCGACGGTCTGACCGACGATGACGCGGAGCAGGCCAGTAAGCAGATTTCATGGTTGCTAGGATGCGACCAGGACCTGCGGCCGTTTTACGATTCCGTCTCGGAGGACCCTATCCTGCGGGACGTAGTCGGGCAGTTCTACGGGTACCACAACACCAGGACAGCTTCGGTATTCGAAGCGCTGGTGCAGGCGATCATGGGTCAGCAAATCGCGACGGCGGTGGCGCGCATCGTGCGCAACCTGCTGATACAGAACTACGGGGTGCGGGCCACGGTCGGAGATCGCGAGTGGTACGCCTTTCCCAGGCCCGACACGTTGGCGAGAGCGGAGGTGTCGGACCTTCGGCAACTCAAGCTGAGCATGCGCAAATCGGAGTACATCCAGGGCATCGCGCGGGCGGCGTTGGAATCGTCGGACGGTTTCGAGGGGATGCACAACCTCCCAGACGATGAGGTGGTGCAGGGCATGGTTGCGCTGCGGGGCGTCGGGCAATGGACGGCCCAGTGGGTGCTGGTTCGCGCGTTGGCGCGGCCGGACGGGTTCCCGATTGGGGATCTCGCGCTGCGCAGGACGGTGGCGAGCCTCTACTTTGAAGGGGCCGAGATCAACGACGAGGAGTTGCTGGAGTTCTCGCAGAGGTGGTCGCCGTGGCGGTCATACGCCACCGCATACCTGTTTGCGGCGCTGCGAGCCGGCAGGGTGGCGGGTTCCTGAACGCCGGGAGCGCTTAGCGGAGCATCCGCATCAGGCCCTTGGGGTTGCTGGAGAACTGCCGCATCAACCGCTGGGTCTGCTTGAACTGGTTTAGCACGCGGTTGACGTCCGACGGGTTGGTGCCGCTGCCCAACGCGATGCGGCGACGCCGGCTGCCCTTGATGATCTCCGGGTTGGCGCGTTCGTGGAGGGTCATGGACCGGATGATGGCTTCTGTCTTGCGCAGTTCGGACTCGTCCAGTTGCTCCTGCATCTTCTTGGTCTGACGTCCCAGTCCCGGCATCATTTCGAGAACGGACGACAGCCCACCCATCTTTTTCACGCCCTGGATCTGATCGAGGAAATCGTCCAGCGTGAAACTGGCCGTGCGCATCTTGCGCTCGAGTTCACGCGCCTTGTCCTCATCGACCGCCTCCTGGGCGCGTTCGATGAGCGTCATCACGTCGCCCATGGCCAGGATGCGGGATGCCATGCGGTCGGGATGGAACTGTTCGAGGGCGTCGCTGCGCTCGCCGGTGCCGATGTACTTGATAGGCACGCCGGTGACGCGGGTGATGGAAAGCGCGGCGCCGCCACGGGCGTCCCCGTCCATCTTGGAGAGTATCAGGCCGTCGAGGCCGACGCGCTGGTGAAATTCCTGAGCCGCGTTGACCGCGTCCTGGCCGGTCATGGCGTCGACCACCAGGATGGTCTGGTGAGGCGAAACGGCGGCTTTCACATCCTCGAGTTCGGACATCAGGTCGTCGTCGATATGCAGCCGGCCGCCAGTGTCGACGATGGCCCAAGTGTGGGCCAGTTCGGTGGCGCGGCGCACGCCGGCAGCGGCGACCTTGGCCGGCGTTGAGGATTTGGGATCCTCGGAGTAAACCGGGATATCCAGCTGTTTGCCTAGGGTCTCCAACTGGGAGATGGCGGCAGGCCGTCGGAGGTCGGCGGCGATGAGCATGGGGCTGTGGCTCTGCCGTTTCATCTGGAGCGCGAGCTTGGAGGCGGTGGTGGTTTTGCCGGAGCCTTGCAGTCCCACGAGCATGAGCACCGACGGCAACTGGCTGGAGGGTGTGAGCCGGTGATCCCCGGCGCTGAGGACTTCAGTCAACTCTTCATGGACGATCTTGACGACCTGCTGACCGGGCGAAAGGCTCTCGAGGACTGAATTGTCCAGGGACCTCTCCTTCACAGTGGCGACGAAATCACGGGCTACGCGGAAGTTCACGTCGGCTTCCAGCAAGGAACGGCGCACCTGGCTCAGCGCATCGTCGATATCCTTTTCGCTGAGGCGGCCGCGGCCCTGCAGCCGGTTGAATATACCGGTTAGTCGATCAGTAAGGTTGTCAAACATCGCGGGGTTCCTTGCGGGCTGGATTCCCACTTTCTCGGGAATGACGGTCGGAGGCTAGGTATCAAGGTTTGGAGTGGGGATGACGAGTTGAATGACTATTCCCAGCGGAAGGTGCGGTTGGCGATGACGAAGGCTATCACAAACCAGACCGCCATACCCAGAAAGTTCGGCCACTGAGCGATGATCGAGTCACCCTGCACCGTCATGCCGCGAATCGCCTCGACCAGGAACGTGAGCGGGAGATAGTCGGTGGCGACCCGCAGGACGTCAGGCAGGACATCACGGGAGAAGAAAACTCCGGACAGAAACATCATGGGCAACGAAACTATGTTGGCCAGGGGCGCGGCCTGCTGCTCGGTTCGGGCCCAACCGGATACGGCGAAGCCCAGGGCGAGAAACACCGCGCCACCCAAACCCGCGGCCAATAGAACGGCAAAGAAGTTTCCGGCGAATTCGGCCCCGAACAGGAAGACCGCAACTCCGGTCAGGATCAGGGTCTGGACGATAACCACCAACAGGCGGGTGAACACCTGCGACCCGAGCAGGGTGACCGGACTGAGGGGCGTCGCCAGCAGACGGCGGAGAACGCCCTCTCGCTTCATGGTCACGAAGCTGAACGACACGCTGAACAAGCCCAATTGCATGATCGCCATGCCGATGATGCCCGGCATGAGGAAATCGATGTATCCAAGGTCACGGGCTGCCACCGCTTCGCTTTCCAGGGTTACGAGCCGATCCACGCCGCTCAACGCGAAATTCATCTCGTCCACGCCCGAGCGCAGGATGCCCAAGCCGACCTGGGACTCCGCTTGCCGCCCGGCGTGATACAAGGCCTGGATAGTCATCGGCTCCCAAACGGTGTCCTGCCCGGTTGTAACGGGGCCGAAATTCGGGGGCAGTATGACGATCAAGTCCCGCTGGCCGTCGAGGAGGGCAGCGCGTTCTTCCGCATCTTCGCCGATGGTGACGCGGAGAGCTTCGACGCCCTGGGCTTCTTCGATGAACCGAGCGGATGCTTCGTTCTGAGCCAGATCGACTACGCCGAGGTCCACCTTGCCCAATTCGCCGAAATTCAGCAGCCCGAATATGACCATGATGACCAAGGGCAGGAAGAACGTCCAGAACAGGGCCGCGCGGTCTCGCGCCCACATCCTCATGGACATCCAGGTTATGTAAATTGCGGGATGGGAGGCCAACTCAGAACTCTCGCAACGAGCGGCCGGTGAGATCCAGGAAAACGTCCTCAAGCGTCGCTGCCCGCACCTCGTGGTCGCGATGGAACCCGCGACCGATCAGTTCTTCGATCAGTGCATCGGGACTATTCAGCGTGATGATCTTGCCGGAGTCCATCACCGCCACGCGGTCGCAGAGTTCCTCGGCCTCCTCCATGTAATGGGTGGTCAACACGATGGTGCGGCCCTCGGCCTGCCAGCCCGATATGGTCTCCCACATCAAGCGCCTGGCCTGCGGGTCCAGCCCAGTGGTGGGTTCGTCGAGGAATATGACGGTGGGGTCGTTGACCAGGGCGGCGGCGATGGAGAAGCGCTGCTTCTGGCCGCCGGAAAGGGTGCGAAATGACGAGGAGCGCCGGTCCCAAAGGTCAACCGTACGCAACAGGGGTTCGGGATCGACCTTGGCCCGATAGATGCTGCCGAGCATCCTGAGCAACTCGTGGAGTTGCAGGTGCTCGAAAAACGCGCTGCTCTGCAGCTGGACACCGATCAGGTGTTTGACGGCGCGCGGGTCTTTCCCGACGTCGATGCCGGCCACGGTGGCATGACCGCTGTCGGCGGTGCGCATGCCCTCAATGATCTCAACGGTGGTGGTTTTGCCGGAGCCGTTTGGGCCGAGCAGGGCGAATACCTCTCCCTTCTTTACCTGGAAGGACACGCCATCGACGGCTTGAACGTCGCCATAGCGTTTCCGCAAATCCTCCACCACAATGATGGGGTCATCCCCGTCCATCGCCCTGTAATTGTTCGCCGCCACCATCTTGTTCAGACCGACGGAAATTATAACACCGGCCGGGTTCACCGGGGCCCGGATGGTACAATCGCCCGCACCATGATCCCCCTGAGACTGTCGGTCCGGAACTTTCTGTGTTACCGCGACGATGTCCCGCCGCTTGATTTGCAGGGTGTGCACGTCGCCTGCCTCTGTGGAGCGAATGGGCACGGCAAATCGGCCCTGCTGGACGCCATGACGTGGTGCCTTTGGGGGATGGCCCGCACGGGGAGCCGAAACCACAACTCGCTGATCGCCTACGGCGAGTCGGAGTGCCGGGTCGAGCTTGATTTCCAGGCGAAAGCACAGACCTACCGGGCGATCCGGAGGCGGCGGAGCGCCGGCCAGGGACGCACGGAACTCGACCTGTTTGTGCTGGACGACGCCGACCAGCCGAGGCCGATCACCGGAAATACGCTGAACGAGACCAACGGTCGCATCCGGAACCTGGTGGGGATGGACTATGACACGTTCGTGAATTCGGCTTTCCTGCTGCAGGGCCGCTCCGACGAGTTCACACGCAAAACCCCTTCCGAGCGCAAGGAGGTGCTGTCATCCATCCTGGGTCTGGATCTGTATGAGATCTTGCAGGGGGCGGCGCGAGGCAAGCGTTCGGAGTGGCAGGACAGCGTCGCGCGAACGGAAGGCGCGCTCATGCAGACGCGGTCTGCGCTGGAAGAGTTGACCGACCCCACCGACGAACTGGCGAACGTGCAACGACGGTTGCAAGCTCTATCAGGTGAATTGAACGCCGCCACCGCGGAGGCCCAGCAGCGCCGAGACGCACTGGCTGCATTGCGGCGCAAACAAACTGAATTGGCGGCGGCGGAAACTGCGGTCGCCAACCTGCTGCGGAACGTGCAACAGGAGGAAGCCAACCTGTCGGACATCAGGGAGCGCGTGAAAGCCGCACATGCAACAGCGGCACGCGCTGACGAAATCGGCGAAGGCGTGAAACTCCTGCAAGTTGCGCGCAACGAATTGGAGAGGCTGGAATCAGTGCGCCGTGAGCACGCCGCGCTGCAAGACAGGCGGATGACTTTGGTGACCGCGATCAACCGTGAACAGGCTTCGCTGGAATCTGAAGCTGGCGAGTTGGAACGGCGGATCCGGGAAGACCTTGAACCCGCCGCGTTATTGGCGGGAACCGTGGCGAACCAGTTAGATGAACTGACAGCGATCGAAAGCGGGTTGGCGGCAGAACAAGACAGGGTCGACCTCCGCACGGAAGAGTTGGCGAACCTGGCGACGGAGATCGCTGCCCGGAACAGCGACCGGGAGCGGTGTGTAGCCGAGGGCAAGGATCTACGCATCAAGCAACGAGAGATGTCCAACGCGCAAGGGCCGGATGCGCTGTGTCCGTTGTGTCGCAGTCCCATGTCAGAGGACGCCTGCGCGAATATCGCCGAGTGGTACGAGTCGGAGATCGCGGCGAAACTGGGCGAGCACAGTCAGCTCACGAAATTGATTGAGGGTCTCACACGGCAGCGCGATGAATTGTCCGCTGAAACGGAAGGGCAACGCCGCGCCCTGGCGCACAAGCAACGGACGGCTCAACAGGACCGGGGACGTCTTGAGCAACAGCGGCAGCAGAGCGACCACGCACGTGAGTTGCTGACGTCCTTGATGCCACGGTTGGACACCTTGCGACGAGTGTTGGGTACCGGCCAATTCGCGTTGGAGGAACAGCAGGGGTTGCAGGCGGTGGACGCCGAACTATCTAACCTCGAGTACGACGACGGGAAACGAGCGGACGCGTACGAATTGACGCAATCGCTGCAACATTGGGCGGCCGAGAAAGTGGCGCTGGACGCCGCGCTGGCCCGATTGCCGCAGGATGAATTGGACGTTCAGCGCGGGGACGCGCGAGCGCAACAGTTGCGCCAAGACCTGGAGGACGCTGAGCGAAACCTGCAGGCGGACCGGGATGCTTTGACGGATCTGCCCGATGTTGAACAGGCGGCGCAGAAAGCCGAAGCCGTATTGTCCGGGCTGTCACGGGAAAGGGATGAATTGGTGGCGCGCCTGGGACGGCTGCAGGGCGACGCGGAACGGATGGCAACGTACCGGTCGGAAATCGGGCGGCTGGAACGCAGCCACCAAGGGGCCCAGGTTGAGCAGGGTATCTATTCCGAGCTTTTCGGGGCGTTCGGCAGGAGCGGGGGGCCGGCCATGCTGATTGACGCAGCAGTCCCGCACCTGGAGAACGAGACCAACCACCTTTTGGGCCGCATGACCGACAACCGGATGGCCGTCAAGCTGGAGACTCAGCGGGTGAACCAGGGCGGAAACACCACCGAAACCCTGGACATCCTGGTCAGCGACGAGTTGGGTTCCCGCAACTATGAGCTGTTCAGTGGGGGCGAGGCGTTTCGCATCAACCTGGCGTTGAGGATTGCGCTTTCCAAGGTGCTGTCGCAACGCCTGGGCGCCCCGCTGCCGACCCTGTTCATCGACGAGGGGTTTGGCACGCAGGACGTGGCGGGCCGTGAGCGCATCGTCGACGCCATCGCATCCATACAGGACGAATTCGAAAAAATCATCGTCATCACCCACCTGGAAGAATTGAAGGACCTGTTCCCGGCTCGCATCGAAGTGCTGAAAACGGAATCGGGCTCGCAGTTCTGGCTGAGCTAGGCCACCGCAGAAGGAGCGAACACCATGCTGACCGAAGCGCAAAGGGAGTTTCTGTCCCAACATCACAACGGAGCGCTGACCACTTTCCGCAGGAACGGCGCGGCGCAGATGAGCATCGTCACCTGCGGGATTTACGGCGACGGGATCGCGTTCACCACCACGGAGGACCGCGCCAAGCTGCGCAACCTGCGGCGGGACCCGCGCTGCACAATCCTGGTGGGCACCGACGACTGGCGGAATTTTGTGGTGCTGGAGGGCGAGGCCAAACTGGTGGGCGTCGACAACGCCAGCGCGGACGAATACCGGGAAACCCTGCGCAACGTGTTCCGCACCGCGGCGGGCCAGGAGCATCCCAACTGGCCCGAATACGATCAGGCGATGCGCGACGACCGCAGATTCGGCGTGATCGTCACGCCGAGCCACGTTTACGGACGCACGGACTGAAAAGGGGCAACCAGATGGTTGCCCCATGGATTGCTGGACCGGGTCAAGGGATCAGATGATGCCCTCTGCGAGGCGCAGCGCTTCCACGTCGAACGGTATGTCGTCGTAATCGCCGTTCAAGGCGGCCAGCACGCGCTCGCCCGACAACGGGAGTTGCTTGACACGCACGCCGACTGCGTCGTACACCGCGTTGGCGATCGCGGCAGGAGGGCCGAAGCCCGGAGGCTCCGCCACGGCGCGGGCGCCGAAAGGCCCATCTTCGGCAGGGACCTTGATCAGCACGACCTCCGACTCGGGGAGATCGATAGCCAGCGGCATCAGGTAGGACGCGAACGACGGGTTGCGTACCGCGCCCGTGTCGGGATCGAACTGCTGGTCCTCGGTCAGGGCGCGGCCGATGCCCTGGACCACGCCGCCGTCCAACTGGCCCTCGACCGCCATCGGGTTGATGGCTACGCCGACGTCCTGGGCCTGGATGTAGCGGAGGACCTTGACCTGCCCGGTGCCGCGGTCGACTTTGACCTCGGCAGCCTGGGCAGCGAAGACCGGGGTGTACGGCATACTGGATAGCGAGGCTGTGCCGATAATCGGCCCGCCTCGAGAGGTGATGCTGGCCGCGGCCAGTTGGGCGAAGGTCAAACCCTGGGGCTCGTTGTCCATCACGTAAACGCGCCCGTCCTCGCAACCGAGAGCATCTTCCGGGACGCCCAGGCGTTCTGCCGCCAGCGCGATCAGCTTCTGGACGGTTTCTTCGGCGGCGCGCTGCACCGCAGTACCCTGGCTGTACACGACGCGACTTCCGCCCGATTGGCCGGTGTAAGGGGCCATGTCAGTGTCTCGCTTGGCAACCACGACGCTGCCCATTGGTATACCCAGCGCCTCAGCGGCGATGGCGGCCAGCGAGGTATCGCTGCCGGAGATATCCGTCGATCCGGTGAGCAGGCTCACGGTGCCGTCGTCGTTGACGCTGATGGCGGCGGTGGATGGCCCGCTGCCGCTTCGCCACTCGCAAAGGGCCAGACCCAGACCGTGTCCATCCTCCAATTGGCGGGGCCAGTCGATCTTTTCCTTGATGGCCTCGAGGGTCTCGATCAAGCCGTTGGAGGGGACCACCGCGCCGCTGACCGACACGTCACCCTCACGCAGGGCGTTGTGCAGCCGCAGGTCGTAAGCGTCCATGCCAATTTGGTGGGCGATGTGGTCCATGTGGGACTCCACGGCGAAGGTCATGTCCGCCACACCGGAGGCTCGGTAGGAACCGACGTAGATCTTGTTGGTGTACACACCGTAGGAGCGCAGTCGGAAGTTGGGTATGCGGTACGCGCCGATGCCGTGGCCGATGCCGGAGTTGGGACCCGCCCCCAGGTATGCGCCGACGTCGAATATGGTGTACGCCTCGCGGGCAACGATGGTGCCGTCATTCATGACGCCGGAGCGGATGTAGTTGGTCACAGGCAGGCGAGGGCCATTCATGGTGAAGACCTCCTCGCGGGTGTTGACCAACTTGACGGGCCGGCCGGTCCGCATGGCCAACAGGGCGGGAAAGGCCTCAAAGGCGAGCCGTAGCTTCGCGCCGAAACCTCCTCCCAGCTCCATGGGCACCACGCGGATGCGGGACACCGGGATCTCCAGCACGGCAGCCAGGCCGGCGCGGATCTGGTACGGGCCCTGCGTGGAAGCGTATATGACCAGCCGTCCGCTGGGCTCCACGTCGGCCACGCAGGCCATGGGCTCGAGGAATCCCTGGTTGATTCCCTGGGACCGATACACATCCTCCACGACCACGTCGGCGTCGCGGAAGGCCTGCTCGACGTCGCCACGGTCGGCATCCAGAAGGGTGCTGACGTTGTGCCCCAACGTGAAACCGTACCCTTCGTAGCTCTCCAAGTCCGGATGCACGCTGGCTGCGCCTTCTCCCATAGCCGCCAGCGGATTGACCACCGACGGGATGTCCTCGTATTCGACCTTGATCAGATCGATGGCTTCCTGGGCTGTGGCCTCATCGTCTGCAGCGACGGCCGCGACGGGCTCGCCCACGAAGTTCACGACCTCGCGCGGCATGACATACCGGTCGCGAAGGGCGCCGGAGCCGAACCGTATATCTGGAAAATCGGTGCCGGTAATCACGCAACGAACGCCGGGCAGCGCGGCGGCCGCGCTGGTATCAATGCTGACGATGCGGGCGTGGTTTCGAGTACTGGGAAGAAGCTTGCACGCCAGCATTCCCGGCAGATACACGTCGGATGCATAGGTGGCGCGTCCGGTGACCTTTTCGTAGGCATCCACGCGGGGGTGGTTCTGTTCGAGGACTTTGAACTGGGTTGTGGTGGTCATCGGTTGCCTCCGTGTCGGAGTTGGGCTGGTGTGACTCGGGGAATGCGCGTCAGGCGGATGCACGCATTTCGGCGGCGGCTGCCATGATCGCATCGATCACGCGGCTATACCCCGTGCAACGGCAGAGGTTGCCGCCGATGGCGAACCGGACGTCCTCCTCAGTGGGATCGGGGTTGTCCTGCAGGAATCCGGTCGCTGACATGATCAGACCCGGAATGCAGAAACCGCACTGCAGGCCGCCGTGTTCCACAAACGCGCGTTGCACCGGGCTCAGCCCGTCAACGTCTGCCAACCCTTCTATGGTGGTTATCTCAGATCCGTGGGCGCTGTGGGCGAGAACCAGGCATGAGGTGACGGGCTTTCCATCCATCAGCACGGTACAGGCTCCGCAGTCCCCCTCATCGCATCCCTTCTTGGAACCGGTCAGGCTGGCATCGTCCCGCAGGCAATCCAGCAACGAGTAGAAAGGCTCCACCAGGAGCAGGCGGCTTTCGCCGTTTATGTTCAGAGTCAAAGGCTGTTTCATAGTGGGACCTCGTGGCGCATCCTTCGGCAGGCTCAGGATGAGCGGAGATGGTGGCGGTCTTACCAGGCGGTTTGAACGGCGAGGCGTCGGATGTCATCAAACGAGGGCGTATCGCCAGCGGTAGCTACGCCGTGCTGGAGCGTGCGCTCGGTCAGGACCCGCACCATCTCGCGGCGGTAGTCGGCTCCGCTGCGCACATCCGCAATGGGATTGCACGACTGCGAGGCCAGGCGGGCCGCCTCAGCGATGTTGGCCGCGTCGGGGGTTTGAGAGACCAGTCGGCCCTCTGCTCCATAAGCACGGAGGGGTGTGGGCGCAACCGATCCGAGAGCGATGCGGGCGGAGGCGCACGTACCGTCGTCGTTGAGACTGACCACGGAGGCAACACCGACCGCCGAAATGTCCATCGCGCCACGCGGGCTGTGCTTGATGTACAACCCGCCGGTGTTGGGAGCAGGCGGCGGTAACCGGATCTCGGTCAGAATCTCGCCGGCTGCCAGGGCGGTGCGGCCTGGTCCGACGAACAACTCATCCAGGGGTAGCGAACGCTCTCCGGAAGGCCCAATGATGCGGCACTGCGCGTTATAGGCCAGCAAGGCCGGCAGCGTATCGCCGGCTGGCGATGCGTTGCAGATGTTGCCGGCTACGGTGGCGAGGTTTCGGACCTGCACGCCGGCGAACGAGGTGGCGCCGGCAGCCAGCGCCGGGTATCGGCTGCGGACCTCGGTGTTCAACTCGATATCCTGGACGCTCGCCATCGCGCCGATCGACAAGCCATCGTCAGGATTCCAGTTGATGTAGTCCAGTCCCGGGACGTGCTGCATGCAGACCACGGACTCGGGACGCCAAACGCCAGTGCGCCAGCGAACCAAGAAATCGGTGCTGCCGGCAACCAAGCGGGTTTTGTCCCCGTGCTCGGCCAGCATTTGGAGCGCCTCATCCACGGAGTGCGGCTCAAGGTAGTCAAATCGAGCCATCGGGCCCTCCCCTCCCGGCGCTGTTGTTCGTCTGGGAACTGAGTCAGCGGGGTTTCCTGCCGCGCCGGATGCGTCGGATTATAGGGTTGGGCGGTGAACGTGGTCAACGGCGCGCGGGTCGCTATAGCCAAACAGGATCGCCACGTTTGGCCAGAAATTACAAACCGGTCTCGGGAGGACGCCGCCGCCATGCAGCGTCGAAAATAATGCAAGGGGGCGGATCCGAGACCCGCCCCCACGTAAGCGTGTTTGTGCGCCGACTAGCGGCCGTTGCCGTAGGGCTGGATGAGGACGCGCAGTGTGCCGTCGTTCTCCTTGCGTTGCGTCAGGAGTTTGTGGCCGGCCTGCTCCGTCCAGTAAATGACGTCGTATATGTTCAACGCGTCGTGGAGTATGGCCTCGATGAATGAGGTGCGGTCGTACTCCATCTGGCGGCTCAGGGCGGCGATGACGCCGGCGCAGTTTTTGCCGCGCCCGTCGATCACGGTCCATCCGCTTCCGTTCTGGTGGCCGTTGCCGTTGCTGATGCCATTGCCATTGTGGCCGGCGCCCACGGGAGCGCGGACGTCGATCTGGCCGCTCTTGCGCAGATCAAGCTGTTCCTTGAAGTAGGCGACTGCCTCCCACGCGACGGCCCGATCGCGTTCGCCGCTGGAGCAAACCGCCCCGCGGACTCCAACGATGTCGGGATTGATGCGAGCCAGCTCGTCAAGGTTATCCAGCTTCAGGTGGCCGCTGAGCGCGGTGCTCAATCCGGCCGCCTTGGCCTCCATGACCATATCGCGCAGGACGGGCTCGGGCATGAAGTCGAACAGGTTACGCCCGTCCTTGGTCAGCGTGTCGATGAGCAACCCGTCGCACTCGCCGTCTTTGGCGAGCCGCACCATCAGATGCGGATCGAGTCCGCCCTCGAACAGCAGGTTGTCCGCGAACAGGGAGCCGATGAGTTTGGTCTCGGCGTTGCCGATGGCAGCGCGAGATTCGCGCAGAACCTCGACGGCGGTTTCGTAGTCGGCAACCCGGAATCCCACTTTTACGGATGTGGCATCCATCATCGTTGCCGCGTGCACGGCCATGGCGACTGTGCCGGGCTGGTTGGGAACCACGCCGAGCGTAACGCTGACGTGCTTGTGGGGAGGGATGATTTCCCGCACTTCCCGCACCAAGCTGGGATGCGCGGAACCCACCAATGCTTCCTGCAGGTTTTTCAGATCGATGATGTCGGCGCCGCCCCGGTCGGCTTCCAGCGCCTCAGCCTTATCCTGGGCGCTGACCAGCAGCATCATGCCGGACCCACCGAGATCGAGGTGACGGCCGGGCTGGCGGTCTCCGTTGAGCCAAGGCGCATGGGGGCGACCGTGGATGACCTCGCGTTGCGGTTCGCGAGAAGCGGTCGGGCGCGGAATCAGGGGCTCGAGTTCACGCCAAAGTGCGCTCTTTTGCTCGTCGTTGAGATCAGACAACGGCGCGCGGACGCTGCCGCCAGCCATGCCCATCATCTCGCCCCAGGCTTTGCACATCGACACGGGCAGCGCGCCGCCGGTCCTCTTCATGGTGCCGCCCCACCACTTGTCGGACAGCGCTTTGATGTCCTTGAGATGGCGGTTGTAGAAGTCCATGTCAAGATCGCCGGTGGTGGCTTTCTCGATGAACTGGACGTAGTAGTTATGCAACGGGGTGTCGAAACGCCAGTCGGAGGTGTTGGCGAACATCACCTGCTGGTGGAATCCCAACTCCCTGGCCTTGTGGAATATCCACTCGTCCGGGGTGCTGATGATGGCGTCGCGCCCGACCAGCAGGTGGGTCTCTATGGAGATCTGCTGGTTGAAACTCGCTTCCTTGACACCTACCACGTTGGGAATGTCACAGAGGCGCTTGAGGCCCTGGGGACTGATGGTGATGCCGAACTGCGGGGAGTTGTAGAACATCATCGCCAGATCGGTGCTGTCGGCTACCTCGCGTACAAACTCGACGACCTGGTCCTCGGTCTTGGTGACCATGTAGGAGGGCGCGATGATCAGGAGATCAAAGCCCGCCTGCTGCGCGTGGTCAGCCAACGCGATGCTCTCCTTGAGCGAGGTGTCGGTAACATGGGCTCCGATCAACCAGAGGCCCGCCGCTTCATCGGCGACGGTGTCCATGACATGCCGGCGTTCGGCCTCGGTGAGGCTCCAGAATTCACCCATGTTCCAGGTGCAGCCACCACCTCGGACGCCGAGGCTCTGGACATGGCGCACGTTGCTCCGGAGACCTTCCGTATCGACCCGATTATCGGGAGTGAAAGGAGTGACCAGCGTGGTCCACTGCCCCTTGAGGTTTTGCCATGCCCATTCCTGGGCTTCATGCTTGCGGTAACCGGCCATTTCAGTCAGCCTCCTACAGCAGATTCATCCATACATCAATATCGGGACAGGCCGAAGGCATGCCCGATTCACTGGCGATAGTGTAAGCGGGCGGGCGGGACGCCGTCAATAAACGAGCGTGCAGCGGAGCGGTGGAGGCTCAACGTCAACTCGTTTGCGCCGTCGATTTAGCGCATTTTGGCCATCAGGCAGGGGCGGGACTGGCCGGTTGGCAACCTGGGCAGTACCACGTGCTCCGGTTGCGCACCTTGAGGAGTTGAACCTCCGTATCGCATTGCGGACAAAGGAGACCGGGTGCGCGTGGAATAGTCCAGGGCGCCAGCGCGGTTGGCGGGTCAGGCCAGTCGGCATCCCGGGCGGCGGCATAGGCTACGGTGGACCTGGTGAGAGCGTCGACTATTCCGAAACGCAGTCGGGAAAGTTCATCGTGGTTGAGAGTGTTCGCGGCCCGCTCGGGGTGGATGCCCGCGACGAACAACGATTCGTCCGCATACAGGTTTCCCAAGCCAGAGATGACCGATTGCTCGAGCAACAGGGCTTTGACGGGCGCTTTCCGCTTGGCCAAGGCGTCCGCCAGGGCCTCTTCCGTGAACGATGATTCCAGCGGTTCCGGCCCCATCTTCGGCATGGCGTCCGCCGGATCAGCCAACAACCAGAGATGCCCGAACTTGCGGGGGTCGATGAACCGCATCTCGCGGCTGCCGTCCAGTGGGAAGGTGTGCCTGACCATGGGCGGGGGTTCACGGTCGGCGTCGTGGATCCGCAGGCTGCCGGTCATGCCCAGGTGCAGCACCAGGTGCTGTTCGTCGTCCAACGGCGCGACAAGGTACTTGCCCCGTCGCTTGAGATCGACAACGCGGCGGCCCGCGACGCCCTCAATGAACTCACCAACCGAGGGCTCATGCACGGTGCGGGCCCAGGTGATTTCAGGCACGCCCAGTTGACTCCCAACGATCCCAGAGCGGATGAGATATTGACGGGTGTTTTCGACCTCCGGTAATTCCGGCATGCCAGTTAGCCCGAGGCAACCCGCTGCACGCCCAGGGTGACTTCCATACCTTCCACCTTGGCGGTTTCCGCATGGGCTTCGTCGACAGGAAGTTGCGGCAACAGGGATTCGCTCAGCGTCTCCTGCTTGATGTAGTCCCCGTGGGTGGTCATCACACGAGCGACATCGTCTGGCCCCTGATAGTAGGTGACGATGTGGTCGGTGATTTCGAATCGAGCGCCCTTCCTGAGGTTCTGAATGCGGTGGGCGAGTTCACGGGCCAAGCCTTCATCGGCGAGTTCCGGTGTGATGGTGGCGTCCACTGCGACCATGTAGCCGGCCTCAAGTGCGGCCGAATACCCATCGACGGAAACCACTGAATCGCCGTCGTCACCCGCGGCGGATTGCACCTGGGAGTACAGGTCCTGTTCACCACCATCGGCACGGAGGCTCTTGATGTTCAGTTCCTCGAGAATCTGCTCTGCCACCCAATCCAGGTATTTGGCCTCGTCCGGCGTTCGCGTCCGCACCACGACCGACGCCAAAGGTTGGCGCACTTTCAGACCGGCCTTGCTGCGGGCAGCCCTGCCCATGCTGGAAACGCGAATGGCCAGCCGGGTGGCGTCCATGATGGTCTCGTCGATGAGCGACGGATCCGCTACCGGGTAATCCGTCAGGTGCACGCTGTCGGGAGCGTCCGGGTTGAATTTCAGTTCGAGGTTCCGGTACATCTGCTCGGACACGAACGGCGCCAGCGGGGCCATGAGGCGGGCCACAGTGGTCAGACAGGTGTAGAGCGTAGCGTAGGCGCCCATCTTGTCGGCGTCGGCTTCGCTCTTCCAGAACCGGCGGCGGGAACGGCGGACATACCAGTTCGACAGCACGTCGATGAACTCGGCGATGCGCCGGCCTGCGTCGGTTGGATTGTAGTTGTCGAGATGGCCGTCCACCACCTGGACCAACTGGTTCAACTCGGCCAGTACCCAGCGATCGAGTTCCGCCTCAGGTCGCCAGTCGCCGGGAATCTGCGACGGTTCGAATTCGTCAATGTTGGCGTAGTTGGTGAAGAAGGAATACACGTTCCACAGCGTCAACAACACCTGCCGGAGAGTTTGCTGGACCAGGCGGTCCGAGAACCGGCGCGGTTCGCCAGGGTGAGAGGCGGTGAACAGATACCAGCGCAGGGCGTCGGCGCCGTGGGCATCCAGGATTGAATCGGGTTCGACGATGTTGCCCAGGCGCTTGCTCATCTTGCGGCCGCGGCCGTCCAGAATGAGGCCGAGGCAGATGACGTTGCGATACGCGATGTCATCCTGCATCAGCGTGGACAGGGCATGCAGGCTGTAGAACCAGCCGCGCGTCTGGTCAACGGCTTCGCAGATGTAATCGGCCGGCAGGCGACCGTCTTGCTCGATTTCCCGGTTCTCGAAGGGATAGTGCCATTGGGCGAGCGGCATCATTCCCGAGTCAAACCAGCAGTCCATCACCTCGGGGATGCGCCGGAGGGCGCCCGGGCACGAATCGCTGGAACAGGGCCAGGTCACATCGTCAACGTACGGTCGATGGAGGTCCAGATCGTCCAGGTCCTCGCCGGACCGCTCCGCCAGTTCCTTGACGCCGCCGACGCAGTCCATCGCACCGCAGTGGTCGCACTGCCAGATGGGTATCGGTGTTCCCCAGTACCGCTCCCGGGAGATGGCCCAGTCCACGTTGTTGCGCAGCCATTCCCCGAACCGGCCCTCGCGGATGTGTTCAGGGTACCAATTAATCCGGGAGTTGTTCCCCACCAACTGGTCCTTGACCGCGGTGGTGCGGATATACCAGGAGGTCTTGGCATAATAGAGGAGCGGGGTGTCGCAACGCCAACAGAACGGATACGTGTGCCGGTAGATGCCCTGGTGGTATAGGAGGCCGCGTTCGGTCAGGTCCGCGGCGATTTCTGGGTCGGCGTCCTTGACGAATTTGCCGGCGAATGGATAGCTGCCGGTGATGATTCCCTGGAGATCAACGGGCTGCACGAACGCGAGTTGGTGTTCCCGTCCCAACCCCAGGTCCTCGTCGCCGAACGCCGGCGCGATATGGACGATCCCGCTGCCGTCGTCCATGCTAACGAAGTCGGCAGACACCACGCGAGTAGAATAGCTCTCGGCATCCTCCAACGCGGTTTGCCCGTCAACGCCAGCGACGAATTGACGGATCGGAGCGCCGTACCTGGTGGCGTCATATAGCGGGCGGTAGGAGAGGCCCACCAATTCGCTGCCTTTGACTTCCTGCGCGACCGTGTAGTCGCCGGTCAGGACTTCCAGTAGCGCCGTGGCCAGCGCCATCCTGATGGTTTGCCCGTTGTCGTCGGTTGTTTCCACCACCGAATAGTCGGCGTCAACGCTCACCGCCAGCGCGGTATTGCCGGGCAGCGTCCAGGGAGTGGTGGTCCAGGCGAGGAAGTAGGACGGAATGTCCGGCGTTGCGCCGCCGATCCATTCGTTGGCTTCGAATTTTACGAATACGGACGGATCCGGCGTGTTTTCCCGGTATCCCAGCGCAACCTCGTGAGAGGAAAGGCTCGAGACGCAACGCGGGCAGTGGGGAGCGCCCCTCCGGTCCTGGTACAGCAGACCGCGGTCCCACAGCCTCTTTAGAATCCACCACCCGGTTTCGATGTAGTCGTTTTCGAGCGTGACGTACGGGTCATCCATATCGACCCAGTAGCCGATGCGGTCGGTCATGACCTCCCACTCTTTCACGTACCTGAAAACGCTTTCACGGCAACGTCGGTTGAATTCGGCGATGCCGAATTCCTCGATCTCCCGCTTGGTGGAGATGCCCAATTCCTGCTCTATCTGGAGTTCGACGGGCAACCCGTGGGTATCCCAGCCGCCCTTGCGGATGACGCGGCAGCCTTTCATGGTTCGATAGCGGGATATGACGTCCTTAAAGACGCGGGCGAGGACGTGGTGAATGCCGGGGCTCCCGTTGGCGGTGGGGGGCCCCTCGTACATCATGAAGAGCGGAGCGTCGGGCCGTTCTTCGGAGGAGCGACGGAACACGTCCCGTTCCTTCCAGTAGTCGAGTACCTCCGCGTCCAGATCGGGAAAATTGACCCGGCTGGTAACCACGTCAAACATAGCCGGCATACTTGATTTACCTCTTGCGCCGATCGGCTAGCGGGGCCCGGTCGGCGGATTTGTGTCACTATAAAAGAGGATTATAGCGCACGCGCCGTTTTCGTTGGACGGCGGGAAATCGATCGCCGACGGCGTCACTGCCAGAAGGCGTGAAAATGATGGAGCGGCCCGTGCCCCTGTCCGATCGGGTACGCCGACCGGATGGCAGCGGTCACATAGTCCTTGGCTTGTTGCACCGCGGAGGGCACATCCAACCCACGTGCCAGACCAGCCGCAATGGCGGAGGCGAAAGTGCATCCGGTTCCGTGGGTGTTGGTGGACGGAATTCGCTCGGTGGTGAATTCCAGAAAGCTTTCGCCATCGTAGAGGGTATCGGTTGGCGGGCCATCGCGGTGCCCACCTTTAATAACCACCGATCGTGCTCCCATACCGAAAATTGCCTCGGCTGCGCGACGCACCTCGGAATCCGAATCAATGGACAGGCCGGTCAGATCCTCGGCCTCAGGGATGTTGGGGGTGACCACCCTCGCCAGCGGAATCAGATCGCTGCAGATCGTCGAGATGGCCTCCTCCCTGAGCAACCGGTCCCCGCTCTTGGCCACCATCACCGGGTCCACCACAAGGTTGTCGATCCCGTGACGGCGCACTGCGTCGGACACCGTCGCGACAATGGCAGCGGAGGACAACATCCCCGTTTTCACCGCGTCGGCTCCGATATCCGTCATCACAGCATCAATCTGAGCGGAGATCACCTCAGTGGGAACCTCGTGAACGGCGGACACTCCCACCGTATTCTGGGCGGTGATTGCGGTCAGAGTAGAGGTACCGAACACTCCCAACGCCGAAAAGGTTTTCAGGTCAGCCTGGATGCCAGCGCCCCCTCCAGAGTCTGACCCGGCAATTGTCATCGCGGTCGGCGGTTTCGACAAAGTCATGGCATATACCAATCGGCGGACAAAGCGCCGATCTAATCGGGCTCGTCCGGGATACGCCAATCGTCGGGTTCGGGCGTTTCGTCGGGTCCGGCCGGCAAGTTCATCGCCACCGCCGCGTCACGCAGAAGGCTGAGGTGCTCTTCATCGGAGAGGACGCCAATCGGCAGCGCCGGCAAGGTTTCTATGTTCAGGCCCGCCTGATTGGCAAGGTCCAACGATAGGCGCACAACGGATTGATTGTCAGCAGCTTCGGTTATTATGACGAAATCATAGCGGCCCAACACGGCGTATTGGGTTAAAACTTTGCTGGACATGGTTTCCACCGAGGTGGCGGCTTCACCCAGCAGGTTTGGGTTCTCCTGGGCCATGCTGCGGCCGCGCTCGGTGAAATTGGCAAGCATCACGTACAAAGGCATTATCGGCACCATATAGATGATTGGGGGCAAACGGGGATAAGTATAGCATCAGGCGATTTCGCCGCGCCCGTGGAGCCCTGCGGAATCGCGCTCCCTTTCCGGCGGTGGGAAGGACGACGTTCTCGTACCACGGGGCGCAGTTGGCAGGTTTCCGGGTAGGACGACCTGACTCGTCAAATGACATTCCCAAAAACACCGTGCTATGATCCCGCCGTTAATTGGAACAACCAGCGACCCGAACGAACCATTTGGAGGTACCCCATGGACATCGGATTGAATATGTCGATATCCACCAACTCCATCGACGTAGCAGACATCGCGGCCAAAGCAGAAGCGCTCGGGTTCGAGTCAATTTGGCTGCCGGAGCATCCGGTTATGCCGGTGAATCCGGCGTCCAAGTATCCCGGTTCGCCTGATGGCTCGATACCGGATTACATGAGCGACATGGCCGATCCGTACATTGGCTTAGCGCGGGCGTCGGCGGTCACCAACACGATAAAACTGGGCACTGGCATTACCTTGATACCGGAGCGCAACCCGCTGGTATTGGCGGGTGCCATCGCCTCTCTGGACCGTTTCTCTGGAGGGCGTTTTCTGCTGGGGATAGGAACCGGGTGGCTGCGAGAAGAGACGGAGGTAATGGGCGGCGACTTCGACCATCGTTGGACACAGGCCCGGGAATCCATCGAGGTGATGCGCGCTCTTTGGACTCAGGACACTGCGGAATATCACGGCCGCTACTATGACTTCCCGCCGGTGCAGTGCAATCCCAAACCAACCCAGGCCGGCGGTCCCCCGGTAATTCTCGGCGGGAACGCGCGTAACGTATTCCGGCGAGTGGCCCGCTGGGGTGATGGTTGGATGCCAACCGCATCGAGCCCTGAGCAAATCGCCGCGGGTCGCGCCGCTATAGATGAATTGGCCGAAGCATCGGGCAGGGATCCAGCGAGCATCGGCATCACGGTTTTTGGACAACCCGCCGACCGCGACCTCATCGGTCGTTTCGAAAATGCCGGCGCCAATCGTGTCATCGTTCGCTTGGGGGACACGACAAGCGTGCAAGCGATGGAAGAAATGGAAAAAATCGCCGAAGCGGTATTGTGAGCCCCAACCTCAAACATCGTTGCGAAAATCGGCATTACGAAATTCATAGCATATCAGGATATTGGAGATAAATACGCTCTTGGACACGCTTGATTAACACCATAACGCACCAATAGTTCAAAGGGGCTACGAATTGCGTAGCCCCTTTAGATTTAATTGCGCGGATTCACCGGATTAGTATCACATCTCGCAATATATCAAGGCTCAGGATATTATACATTCGAAAGTATGATGTTAATTTATTGTTAAATCGCAAGATATTTTTCACGGATTACGCCTAATCCGTTGACTATTAACGTCTAACAACCAAAGTATGCTCTGATTTTGGTGATTATTCGTAATCACCCTCTGGCCATTTTCGTTTGACTGAGGCCTTGCGGATTGCCTATATTGCGCGGGCGTGGCGTTGATGGCGGTCTCAGCCGTCGGGCCATGCATGAACCGAAAATCTACACTAATATCATTTGGAGGGCCGCCATGGCGTATAGACGATTTTTGCGATATCCGGTGGTAATGCTGGCGATAGCGTTGGCAACTACTGCGGTCATCGTGGGATGCGGAGGCGCTGCTGAAGAAACGGCGCCGGCGACAGCTGCACCCGCGTCAGAACAGCAGCAAGCTCAGCCGGCCGAGGCGACCCAGGCGCCGGCGGAGGTGAGAGCCACCAACACTCCGGTTCCCCAAGATGCAACGTTGGCACCCACGCCCACGCAGCGGGCTTCCGTGTTGCAGGCCACTCCGCGGCCGACAATCGCGCCTCAAACTGAAGGCGAGTTGGTAACCAACCGGCTGATCGCCGTCCTCGACCCGCCTTCTTTCGAGTCCATGCTGGACTGTGAAGTAACCGGATCAGGGGTGGTCAATTACCGCATGTCCGCCGAGTTCATGGTTGACGCAGGCCGGTTCGACGGGTCCTATGAGCCGATGCTGGCCACAGAGTGGGCCATCACTCCGGACGGCAGGACCTGGAACTTCAAACTGCGTCAAGGAGTACGGTGGCATGACGATTGGGGTGAGTTTACCGCGCGGGACGTAAAACACTCGCTGGCCTACTACACCAACCCAGAATGCCGGGCCTCATACTCGGACTACTTCCGCACCGATCCAGGTGGAGACGTCGAAATAGTCAACGACTACGAGGTCAACATCCACATGAAGAAGCGCCCGGCAGTGGACTTCCTTTATTGGTTCTCCGGCTACCGTGGCGTACCCATCAGCAGCGCAGCCCAGTGGAACCAGGCTTGTCCTGGAGGGGATGCCGATTTTGGCGCCGCTGACAGCGGGGAAGCCCTGAGTTACTGCAAGGCGAGCCGCGACCTGGTGTACTCCAAGTCTGCGCGCACCGGACCTTACGAATTCGTCAGCTTTGAAGAGGGCGTGGGTTGGGAATGGACCCAGGTGGACTACGACCACTGGCGCGTGAATCCCGACTTCGAAGAGATCGAGATCAAGGACGTTCGTGAGCCGGCCACCCGCCTGGCGATCATGCAAGCCAGGGAGGGCCACATAGCGGCCATCAACCGGGCGCTGCTCCAGGACGCCATTGACGACGGCCTCGAGGTGTTCGACAGCTCGGTAACGGCCCAGACCGCCTTCGCCATTTTCGGCGGGATGTATTTCGCGACAGGAGCGAAGGGTGTGGACCCCACGGCCTCCGCAGAGCAGCAGGAACTCGACCGGGAATCCTACAACGTCGTAGCCGCCCGGGACGAGATGATGCCGTGGAATGAGCCCGGCGAGAGCGGCAAGCTGGTTCGCATGGCAATGAACAAGGCCCTGGACCGGGATCAGATTAACGACGCCATATTCAAGGGCGCCGGTGGCCGCCAGTGGGTCGCCACCCTGGTACCCGACTTCCCAGGCGGTTTCAACCCCGATTGGGAGGGCCAATGGGACGAGTTGTACGGGTACGATCCGGAAAGGGCGAAGGATCTGCTGGCGGAAGCCGGATACCCGAACGGGTTCTCCTTCCGCATCCCGGTCTTCCCGCTGAGCGGAGTGCCGGAACAGCCCGACCTGATGGAAGCCATGGCGAAGTTCTGGACCGAGATCGGCCTGGATCCGTCGCTTGACCCCATCGAATTCTCCAACTGGAGGAACGAGTACCGCGGTTTGAACACCGACTGCTGCATCTACCCGTTCCGCGGCCCGGCTGCCCCGATCGACACGCGCGTGCACTTCTACTTCAGCGCGGAGCGTTTCTTCAGGGCATACACCAGCGACGACATCCAGGAAAACAAGAACAAGGCGCTGCGCGCGCTCAACGAAGCCGACGCAACGACAGACTGGCTGAAGGTATCGGATGAGATCTTCTACGAAGTCGGCACCATACCCGGTTGGACGTTGCCCGTCAGCGCAGTGGTTGACCCCGACGTGGTCGCTGAGTACATATTCCTTGGGCCAAACAACGGAAACTACGTGTATCTCGAACACGTGAAGGGCGTGCGCGAATAACGCACCCTAAATCCCAGAGCCAATCCACCCCGGCGCGTCGCATCGTATTGTCGACACGTCGGGGACATTGGCAACTTGAAGGGTCATACGCGCTGTAGGAACGGACATCATGCAACGTTTCATCATTCTGCGGCTGTTACAGGGACTGCTGGCCGTTTTCGTGATCAGTCTCATTGTTTTTTCTCTCTCGCGTGTGGCCGGCGACCCGTTGGCGGCCATCCTGGACGAGGAGTCAGGCAAGGAACAGATTGAGCGAATTCGAGCCCAGTGGGGCCTGGACAAGCCGCTGCACGTGCAGTACTTCACTTATATGAAGCGTCTCCTCACGGGAGATCTGGGCACATCGTTCAAGTGGGACCGCCCAGTGGCCGAGCTGATAGCGGAGCGCCTTCCGGCAACTATACAACTGTCCGCCTTCGCCCTGGTCATAACGGGGATCATCGCATTCCCAATCGGCGTCTTATCAGCGGTCAAAAAGGACTCCTGGTTTGACGCCGGGGGCAAGATGTTCGCCATCCTTGGCCAATCGGCGCCGACCTTCGCTGTTGGCCTCATCCTGATGTGGATCCTTGCCGTGCAATTGGGATGGTTACCCACCTCGGGTAAAGGAGGGTTCAAGCACATGCTGATGCCCGGCTTTGCCCTGGGCTACTACAACGTGGCGGCCATCATGCGCCTGACCCGTTCATCCATGCTCGAAGTGCTGGACACGGAATACGTCAAGCTGGCGCGCATCAAGGGAATCCCAGAGTGGAAAATCGTTTGGAAACACTGTTTCCGGAACGCTCTGATCGGACCGCTGACCTACTTCAGCCTCATATTCGCCGTCCTGATCACCGGTTCAGTCGTGATTGAAACCGTCTTCGCGTGGCCCGGACTTGGCCTGATGGTGATTGAAGCAATCAACTCCAAGGACCACATCACCGTACAGGCCGTGGTAATGCTGTTCGCGCTGCTGTACGTCGCTATCAACATAGTTACCGACGTCACGTACGCGTACGTTGACCCGCGGATCCGATACGGATAAACACCGCCGGAGGGAGAAGAACATGGCTGTGCAAACCACCGCTCCTGGCGGCCAGCCGGGCGAAATCACCGCGCAACCGGCGCGAGGGCTTTCGGTCGCGAACATTTGGGGAGAAATCAGGAGAATCCCGATCATACCCCTGTTTGTGTTGATCGTATTCCTGGTCGTCCCTGCTGTTTTCGCCGACGTACTGGCCCAGCATGATCACACTATCGGCGATCTGGATCGGGTGCTCGAACCGCCGGCCTGGGTCCCAGATCGTGCGACAGAACAGACAATTGTCCAGCGTGCCAGGGATAATAACGCCGAAGTCAGCATCAATAACGCTCGCAGGAACCTCGACAGCGGCGCCGGAACCTTGATAGATACCAACGGCAACGGCCAACCCGACATCGGCGAGACGATGGTTCGCGTTGAACCCGGCGGCAATTGGGAGTATCCCCTGGGCACCGACAAACAGGGCCGCGACGTCCTGAGCCGACTGATGCACGGGGCGCGAATATCCCTGGCCGTGTCGGCCCTTGCCATCCTGTTGGGCGGTGTCCTTGGAACCGGACTGGGCATGCTGGCGGCGTTCAAGGGTGGCTTGACCGACGCTATCCTGATGCGCATTGTGGACATCAAACTGGCGTTCCCGTCAATCCTGCTGGCCCTGACGTTGGTGGTGGCCATCGGGTCGGGCTTCAGCACTGTGGTCATCGTGATCGCCCTGCTGTTGTGGGCTCGCTACGCTCGCGTGGTCCGTGGAGAGGCCCTGACCATCAAGGAACGCGATTTCATCGATCGTGCCCGGGTGGCCGGCGCTTCCAACCTCAGGATCATGGGTCGCCATATATTCCCCAACGTTTTCAACACGGTGATCGTTCTCGCCACACTGGAGGTGGGACACGTGATCATCCTGGAGGCCACGTTGAGCTTCCTCGGCGCGGGTATTCCCAGGCCGCAACCGGCGTGGGGATTGATGGCCGCGGACGGCAGGGAGGTCATCACGAGTTCGTGGTGGATTTTCCTGTTCCCGTGCCTGGCGATCGTATTGACCGTGCTATCCATGAACCTGCTGGGCGACTGGCTCAGGGACCGCCTGGATCCCAAGCTGCGAAACGTCTAGATCCACTGGCACAACAGAACAACTAGCAGCAAACTCCGGAGGACAACAAAGCCGAATCAAGGAAAACTAACGCAGCGCAACTCTTTCAGGAGGGGTGTAATGAGAAGGAAACGCATTTTTCGATGGCCGATCATCTTTACCGCGATGACATTGCTGACAGCGCTGTTTATCGTGGGTTGCGGCGGCGCGGCTGAAGAAGCGGCTCCTAGCCAACCGGCCAGCGCGCCGGCGGCAGCCCAGCAAGAAGCGCCGACAGAAGCCCCGGCTCCCCAACAGCAAGAACAGCCGGCTGCTGCTGCCACGGCGGCTCCTCCACCAGCCACCTCGGCGCCCACGCGACCATCATTCGTCGGCACCACACCGGTGGCCCAACCCGAACCAACCGCGGAAACGACTGCCAGCGCCGGCGAGTTGAAGACCAAAGACCTGGTTTTCCTGTTCTCGCAGCAGACCCGCCAGGGCGTCATGGACTGCGACGTGACCGGAAGCGCCACGAGCCAACACCGGCCGTCCCATGAGTTCCTGATCGACGCCAACCGCTACAACGGCTCCCTGGAGCCTCAACTGGCTACCGACTGGAGCGTGAGCGAGGATGGCAGGACGTGGAATTTCAAACTCCGTGAGGGGGTTAATTTCCACTTTGGTTACGGCGAATTCACTGCCCACGACGTCGTAAACTCGCTCAACTATTACACCAACCCGGTTTGCGGAGCCTCCTACTCGGACTACTTCCGCACCAACCCACAGGCTCTTCCGGAAGTGATCAGCGACCATGAGATCAATATCGTCATGGGCGCTCGGCCGGAGTTGATCTTCGACTACTGGATTTCCGGGTACCGCGGTTTGCCTATGACCAGCAAAGCCCAGTGGGACACCGGCTGCCCCAACGGCTCAGCCGAGTATGAGTCCTTCGCGGAGGTGCCTCACCTGGAAGGGTATTGCTCGGCCGGAGAACCAACGCTGCTGGAAGAAGGTCCGGCGCGCCTGGGACCCTACCAGTTCGCCGAATTTGAGAAAGGCATCGGTTGGGTCTGGGAGCGCGCTCCCGGCGAGCACTACCGAGTTGACCCCGATTGGGACACCATCGAAATCAAGATCATTGAAGAGGCTTCGACACGACTGGCCGCCATGCTGGCGCGTGAAGCACACGTGGCCACCATCGACCGGGCGTTGGTCGGAGAGGCGTTGGACGCCGGACTGGACCTTGCGCCCAGCCAGGTGGTTGCCGTCAACAGCATGATGGTGTTCGGTGGCATGTATTACGCTACCAAGGAAGGGCCGGAGTTCGCTCCTTACTCGGCAGCGTCCTATGACCCTACCGTGCCGTGGGCAGCACCGGGCGACACGGGGAAGATGGTCCGGATGGCGATGAACAAGGCCATTGACCGCGACTCCATCCGCGAGAACATCTTCGACGGACAGGGAGCCGAAGGCCGCGTGGCCGGACTGATCCCCAGCGCCGAGGCATTCGGCGGTGAATACGCCGGGTACAACCCCGAGTGGGAAGAGTCGTGGGAGGAACTGTACGGCTTTGATCCCGAAAGGGCCAAGGAACTCCTCACGGAAGCCGGCTATCCCAACGGGTTCAACGTCCCCATTATCAGCTACACGATGAGCGGACTGCCAGAGATGAAGGACTATGTGGTGGCTATCGCGGCCATGTGGGAAAACATCGGCCTGACCACGGAAATCCGCGAGATGGAATTCTCGCAATGGCGGCAGGAATATCGCGGCGCGACCACCACCTGCTGCATCTACCCCTTCCGGGGATACGCCGAACCGCCACACCCGACGATTCACTTCGCTTACAGTCCCGAACGCTTCATGCGGTTCTACGTCAGCGACACCGTGTGGCAAAACACCTACAACGCCCTGAACTCGCTGAACTTCGAAGAGCAGTTGGGGCATTGGCACGCAGCGACGGACGAATTGTTCTACGAGGTGGCGTCCATTCCATTGCACACGCTTTCGGTTCAGGTGGTAATCGACCCCGAAGTGGTTGAGGAGTACATCTACCTCGGCCCCTACGGCGGACAGTTCACCGACCTGGAGCACATCAAGGGCGTCCGCTACTGATGTGATCGGTTAATCCCAGGAACGTCAATCTGGACAGTCTCAACCTCCGGCGTCGGCTCACTCCGAGCTGACGCCGGAGGAACCGACCTTCACAGGGACAAAGGAACGGACCGGACATGCAGGCATATATATTGAGACGAGTCGCTCAAGGGATCTTGGCGATCTTCGTGATCTGCACGGTAACCTTCGCGTTGGCCCGCGTTTCCGGCGACCCGCTCAACGTTCTTTTGCCGGAAGAGGCCTCGGAAGAGCAGATAGCATTGATCAAGGCGGAATGGGGTCTGGATAAACCCATCCACATGCAATATCTCCAGTACCTTGGCAAATTGTTCCGGGGAGATCTGGGCGAGGCCATTGCGTGGCCAAATTCCACGGCGACTGAATTGATAGTCCAGCGGCTGCCCAACACGGTGAAGTTATCCGCCCTTGCGCTCATCGTCAGCGGCGTGATCGCATTTCCGGTGGGCGTTCTGGTCGCCATCAAGAAAGACACACCGTTTGATTACGTTGGCAAATTGTTCGCCATCCTGGGACAGTCAGCCCCCACCTTCGCGGTCGGGCTGATACTGATGTGGATTTTTGCCGTCCAGTTGAATTTCTTCCCAACTTCGGGAAGCGGAGGGGTTGAATACATTATCCTTCCGGCCCTGGCGTTGGGATATTACAACGTGGCGGCTTTGATGCGCCTGACCCGTTCGTCAATGTTGGAAGTGCTCGACACCGAGTACGTAAAGCTGGCTCGAATCAAGGGGGTACCCGAGTGGAAAGTCGTCTGGAAACACTGTTTCCGCAACGCGTTGATCGTCCCTCTCACCTACTTCGGGCTCATTGGCGCGGTACTAATCACCGGGTCGGTGGTTATCGAGACGGTGTTTGCATGGCCGGGACTGGGCCATCTGGTGATCAAGGCCATCCTGTTCCGAGACTACGTGGTGGTGCAGGCGGTGGTCCTGTTGTTTGCTACCGCGTTCGTCATCATCAACATCATGGTGGACGTGTTGTACGCGTACATAGACCCACGGATACGGTACACATAGATTGGACCGGACACGTTGCGGGCAGCGCGAGTCGTGCGGCAATGAACGAGGTGTGAAATGGCAGCGGTGACTACTAGCCCAGAGGTAACCGGGGTTGAAACGCAACAGCGCGCAGGTCGGATCGCGAAAGGATACCGGGCGGTGCGCGAACTGCCGCTCATACCCCTCATCATACTGATATTCCTGCTGGTTATTCCTGCAATGTTCGCGAACCAACTGGCGCCTCACAACCAGCGCATCGGAGTGCTGGACGACGCGAAGCTGCCGCCTTTCTGGGTATCCGAAAGCTTCGAGTCGCGGACCGTGGTGCAGCGCGCGGACAAGGACAAGCTGGACGTGGAGATTGGCCTGACGAACGCGCGGCGCAAAGTGGACCGCGGGGAGGCCACGATCCTGAGCGGCGGCGAAGACGGCACCGTCGACCCCGGCGATACTCTGAGGTTCCAGGCCAACAAAGGCGGCTCAATGGAGTATCCGTTGGGTACCGATAAACAGGGCCGCGACATACTGAGCCGGATCATGCACGGCGCGCGCATTTCCCTCATGGTTTCCTCTCTTGCCATCCTCCTGGGAGGTGGATTGGGTACCATTCTGGGAATGCTTGCGGCGTACCGGGGCGGCAAAACCGACTCGATAATCATGCGCATCGTCGACATCAAGCTGGCGTTCCCGTCGATCCTGCTGGCTCTCGTGTTGGTGGCAGCTATCGGAGCGGGTTTCACTACGGTGATTGTGGTAATCGCTGTTCTGCTCTGGGCTCGATACGCTCGCGTTGTGCGCGGCGAAGCGCTGTCGATCAAACAGCAGGACTTCATCGACCGGGCCCGCGTTTCCGGAGCATCCAATGTGCGCATAATGATGCGCCACATTTTCCCCAATCTGGTCAATACGGTGGTAGTATTGGCAACCCTGGAGGTAGGCCACGTAATAATCCTGGAATCCACCCTCAGCTTCCTTGGGGCCGGAATACCGGCGCCGACGCCGGCATGGGGAGTCATGGTCGCGGACGGCAGGGATCTGATCACCACAGCCTGGTGGATCTTCCTTTTCCCTTGCCTAGCCATCGTGCTTACGGTACTCTCTATGAACCTGCTGGGCGACTGGCTGAGGGACAAATTGGACCCCAAATTGAGGAATGTTTAAGCCATGACAGCTGTACAGACCGCCACTGATACCATCCTCGAGGTCAGCAACCTCAAAACCTACATCTTCACGCGTGCCGCCACCGTAAAAGCGGTGGACGGGATCTCCTTCAACTTGAAGAAAGGCGAGACCCTGGGCATAGTTGGAGAGTCCGGTTGCGGAAAGACCATGACCGCCCTTTCGCTGTTGAGGCTGGTACCCCGGCCCGCCGGGCGAATCGTGGAAGGCGAGATCGTCCTGAACGGCGAGGATATCCTGCAAAAGAGCGAAGACGAAATGCGGGACGTTCGGGGCCGCCAGATCTCGATGATCCTGCAGGACCCGCAGACCTCGCTGAATCCGGTGTTCACCATCGGCAACCAACTGCGGGAAGCCCTGGGCATAGCTCACAAGGAAAACAAGAGCTCAATGTTGTCCCGGGCGGTCGACGCCCTTCGCAAGGTGAACGTAGCGGCGCCGGAACGGCGGTTGGACGACTATCCGCATCAGATGTCCGGCGGCATGAAACAGCGCGTGGTCGGAGCCATCGCCATGTCCTGTGAGCCGGGCGTCATCATAGCGGACGAGCCTACCACCGCACTGGACGTCACAATCCAGTTGCAGTACCTGCGCCTGTTGAAGGAAATCCAGGCCGAAACCGGCCTGGCCATCATCTTCATCACCCACGACTTCGGCGTGGTGGCGCGGATGTGTGACCGCGTGGCGGTGATGTACGCCGGACGGATCATTGAGCAGGGCGAAGTGCGCGACATCTTCAGCCGTCCTGCCCATCCCTACACCCAGGCCCTGATCAATTCGGTTCCGAAACTTGAACAGAGCGTGGACCGGCTCTACTCAATCGACGGTCAACCGCCCCTGCTTTCCAACCTGCCCGAGGGTTGCCGGTTCGCGCCGCGATGCCCTTACGCCAGCGATCAGTGCTACGAGGAATACCCGTCCTCCTACCAGCTGGCAGATGGCCACCACGCTGACTGCTGGGCATTGGACGCAGATTGGCAGGGTACGCCGATCGAAGAATTCGTCCCGCCGACCGGGACAGCCGGCTGATCCGGTAACTCCGCTATAATCTGACCAATACTTAGGAGGACCGCTCCCCATGGCAGTGGCTACAACCGACGCTCTTCTGGAAGTCCGCAACCTGAAAAAATACTTCCCCGTTACCAAAGGCCTGATCCTGATGAAAACCATTGGGTACGTACAGGCCGTAGACGGCATCTCGTTCTCCATCAAGCAGGGCGAGACCGTGGGATTGGTGGGCGAATCTGGCTGCGGGAAAACCACTACCAGCAAGCTCCTGTTGCGTTTGGAGAATCCTACTGAGGGCGACATCCTGTTGGAAGGGCGGGATATCAATACCTTCAGTGGAGCCGAGCTACAGGACTACCGCACTACCGTACAGGCAGTTTTCCAGGACCCATGGTCATCGTTGAGCCCTCGTATGCGGGTTCGGGATATCGTCTCAGAGCCGTTGGTCGTGAACCGGAACGTTACCACCCAGGAAAAGAACGAGCGGGTGGCTGAGGTCCTCCAACAGGTGGGACTTCACTCCCAACAAGCCACCAACTACCCCCACGAATTCAGCGGCGGACAACGGCAGCGCATCGCGGTTGCTTCAGCCCTCGTGTCGTATCCCAAGCTGATCGTGCTCGATGAGCCAGTGTCCGCGCTGGACGTTTCGATCCGCGCGCAGGTTATGAACCTGTTGAAGGATCTGCAGGAGCAGTACAACGTCAGTTACCTGCTGATCGCCCACAACCTCGCCACCGTGCGGTACATGGCCCACGAGACCGCGGTCATGTATCTGGGCCAGATCGTGGAGTATGCGGAGACCGAGGAGTTGTACAACAACGCTCTCCACCCGTACACGCGGGCGTTGTTCTCAGCAGCGTTGCCATCCCATCCCGACCTGATCCGCGAAGACATCGTTCTCCAGGGTGAGGTGCCCTCGCCCATCAACCCGCCGACCGGTTGCCGGTTCCATCCGCGCTGCCCCTTCGCCATGCCACAATGCTCCGAAGAGGTGCCCGTGGAGAAAGAGGTATCGCCGGGGCACCGGGTTTCGTGCCATCTGTACTGACGAACCATAACGAGCCCACGAAAAACGCTCCTGGGGTATCCCAGGAGCGTTTTCTTTTATTGACGGGCCAGTCGCTGGTTTCAGCGCCGCTGGATTTTACTTTACACCGTAGATGGTCCCATCCTCAGTGCGCACTATCAAAAATTCGTTGCTCTGCACGGGTGGGATTTTGATGGCCGAACTGACCGTGATCTTCCAGTCCAATGACCCGTCATGCCGGTTCAAAGAGTAAAGGTTCCCGGACCCATCGCCAAATATCAACTTGTCTTTGACAACGATCGGTGAGGCGAAAATCGCGTTATCCGCATCGAACGTCCAACGCCGTGTGCCATCCAAAGCATTCAGCGCGTACATGGTGTTGTCGTAGGCGCCCGCGTACAGCGTGCTGCCGTCTTCGTCCTCCACCAGGGCCGGTGAACTGTAGATTCCCTGGAGCGGGTTTTCGGGTGAAAAGCGCCACAGCCCTCCCTGTTGGCCGGGCGGACGCGGCACTCCCGGCACCTGCCACAGCCACATTTGGGCCCAGATCTTTTTGAATTGATAGAGGCCCGGGACTTCGCGTTCCTCTCCGCTCACCGCATACAGTTGTCCGCTGGACGGGAAGTAGGCCCGTGTTCCGTCTGACGATATGACCGGTGGTCCAGCGATTGTTTTCAGAGTGCGGTAACGGAACCACTCCTGGCCAGTCCTTGCCGAAAGAATATAGAAGACACCCTTATCGTCGCCAACAAAGAGCTTTCCATCATGTATGGCCACCTCCGCGCTGGCGTCGCTGTCCAGACGGGTCTGCCAGATCAAAGAGCCGTTGTATGCGTCCAACCCGTACAACCAGCCTTTTCCGGAACTGATATAAAGCAGGCCGTCGGAGATGACAGGAGACGCCTCTATCGTGTCTTCCGCAGGGAAACTCCACCACGCATCCCCAGTCAACGCGTCCCAGGCATTGACCGTATGATCGGTGCTCCCGAAGAACAGGTACGAATCGACCACTGCGGCTGCGCCGGTGACCCTGCCTGGGGTATTTCCATCCCATCCCTTCCGCTGCTGTCCGTCGTGCTGGGAGAGCGAGAATATTCCTTCGGCAGATCCCACGTAGATGTTTGAGTGTTGAGCCACCGGTTCGGAATTCAATGGTTGTGGTACGAAACTGGTCCAGATCACCTCTCCGCTGGGAGGCGGAAAACCGATCTGCACATTTCGGCTGTTGCGTAAATCGCGCCCGCTGACGGTCCAAACCCCTGGGCTCGCATCCGCGGTCATCTGGGATTGGATATTCTTGAATATGATGAGAGGATTTGGCGCAAACGGGTAATTCACCCAGATGACGAAGATGACCAACAGCGCCGCGATGGATGCAATGATGATTCGTTTCCAGGACAAACGGTTGATGAACCAGTTCCGTCGTCGGTGCTGCGCCCAGGCCGGCAGGCGCACCACCACCAGGGAACAACGTTCGCAACGCGTTCCGATGCGTTGGTTGCGCGCGCCGCAATAGGGGCAATTCGACCCGAGTGGGTCCTCGATCAAGGCATCGTCGTCTGACAAGCCGGTTTGGCCGACATCGATCGACGCCGCGCCAACGGGATCAGCAACCATGGTGCTTTGGGGATCAGCCATTGGGTTCGCGGGCGGTTCTGCGGTGAACGCCATTGGCGATGTTTCGGCCGTTCGCGTCAACGGCACCGTCGGGTCAGCATAGGCCTGCGACCCCTCGGCGGAATATCCGACGGCAGGTTCCGCGGTCGCCGGGGGATGATCGAAGACCGATCCTGCAGGCGGGCTTGCCTCTACGGAGGCAAGATCAACCGGTCCGTCCCGGGGGTCGTACGTGATCGGCCCAAGTTCCGCCTCAAGCCCCCGCTGACCGGGAGCCTCGGTTTCTTGTTCCCTCAATCGGCCAACAAGACGCCTGAGGATGTTGCCAAAGCCTGCCATTTGGCCAGAGTCCGAACCGAGATTCAGTTAGTTGTTCGTCAACGTGCCGTTGATGAGCAAATTCCGCACCCCGGGCGTCAGCGAATGCGCGCGCTCCAGGAGGTCATCGCCCTTCACATTCGTGATCGGATGAGGACACATCAGGTACGGGAAATTCGGCACACCCATCAACCGAGTGTAGGCCCGGGCCGTGTTGGCGAACACCGTCGTAATGATCGTCGCCGCGGGGATGCCCTGCCGCTCCAGGGTGATTCCGTCGTGCAAACTGCCCGACGAGCAGCCCCCTCAATCACCCACACCTGCGATCACGAAGTCGGAGTTGCGGTGCAGGTCCGCCAGCACCTCGGGGAAAGGAGGCAGAGAGGCGCTATGCTTTTTGGCGTAAAAGATGTTGGCGAACTCAAACTCCGCGTCCAACTCGCGGGCGATGGCCCACAGGATGGCATCGGAGTTCGCCTTGGAGTTGTCCAGCAAGCCCAGGCGCTTACCGCGCAGGTCAACAGGACGTGCCGCCATCACCAGCGGAGTTTCCCCCGGGTCGAACCCGGTGGGATCAATCAATTGCACGGTTGGTCGGTTGGCGGTGGTCATCACTGTCTCCTTCGACTGGTAAGCCAGTCGTGCTAAATCACCTCGGTAACGGCCGGCACTCCAAAATAGTTCATGATCAGCTCGCTGTAGATGCCGCTTTCGCCGCCGGCCTTCACGATCAAAATATCGTCTGGACTATCTACAGTCAAAAGTCGTTCCGCGTCATCGCCGGGTCCCACCTCACCGTTCATCATCCCCAGCCGTTTCAACTCACCCACGGAACGCCACGATTTTTCGTAAAGGTATTCCTGCATGTCCCGGCGGGTCCAGCCCTGTCTCCCCAAAAGCTCCGAATGCCAGTGTCCGACGACCCACACCCACTTGATTCCACGCCCGAAGTATATGCCCAAACCGTGGGATGCCATACCGTCGGCTATGGAATCCAGAAGGCTCTCGCCGGTGGTTCCGTAGCGGTTGCCGTGCATCGACGGGTCCTGGATGGTCGCCACCGTGACGGTGGACTGGTCGGGTTCGAAACCCAGGCTCGTGTGGAACGGTTCCCAGGGACTGTTCTCCTCGTCTTCGCCGAACACCACTCCGTACTTGGTCAGGCTGCCCATGCACCCACGATCAAGAACCCCGGGCCGTTGCTCGAATACATTGATGAGAATCAAACGCAGCGCCCGGCCTATGGTTACATTGGGGCGGTAGCCCGGGCTGAACAGGTTGTCGGTGCAGTTCAACTCGATCTCGCGCCGTATGGGTCCGTTGACGATGGTCAACACTCCGGTGGAGTTCGTGACGGCGGATACCTCGTGGATGCAGTTGGGATCGAACTCGAAAAGGGCTTTCATCGTCGCCAGTACGACCGGGAAATAACTGGGCAGGCATCCGGCCATAACCGCATTGGCCGCCGCCTGTTCCGCGGTGAGCGTCCTGCGGCGGACCTCAACCTCGCCCAGCACGGTTTCCGGAGCCAGTCCCACTGCGTCCAACATGGCCTGAACGCGTTCCGCAGTTGGTGGCACGACGGGCAAGCCGTCGGTCCAGCCGCGCCGGTAGCACTCCTCGATCGCGTCCAAGCTATCGGGGTACTCTACCACCGAGGCCCGTTGTACTTGTTCAACCATTCAACGGCTCCTTCAATATTCTGAACCGACGCTATTCTACCAATCGCCGGGACACAATCACAACTAATACTCCGCTATGGGCGGTGCGGGTCAAGTTCCCAGCGCGGTTGGGAATGCGATCGACGCTCGAGACCCGGTTGCCAAGATCACCGACGCCGGTTGATCGCGCATCGCGGCAGCGAAAGGATCGCTATAAATCTCGCCGACATCGGAATCGATTTCCCACCGGGAGATTTCGCGGAATGCCCATGCAGGTCTGTCCAATTGGTACGTTTTGGTGCGGGTTCCCGGTTTCCCGTTGTAACCCCAATACCTGCTGGTCAAAAAATCCTCCAACGTGGCAGGCGCTGCCGGAGTTGTGTCTGAGCGTGCAATCTCGGCCCAAAATTGTCGGGCACGCCCGCCGTGCCTCCATTGATAGGCAACCCGTCGCAGGAGTTTCCCAAAATCAGTATCGGACTCGCAGAACCGATGGCTCACGGGCGCAGCTACAAATGGCTCGCCAAACACGAACCGCGCCATGAACGACACGAACCCATGCGGCACAGTTTGGCGCACAAAGACTACCCCGGGTCGGGGGTCGCGTTCATCCGACCGCCTGCGCACGTAAAACCGCAGGTTGACCTCATCGTAGCTGGAGATTGGCGTCGGGATGCCCAACACCCTGATCGAATCCAGCCGCAGGCCGACCAGGCTGATGTAAGCGTTGCCGCCCCAGCAATCTACCTTGAGGCCGTCGGGCACCCAAGGTTCCAACGCTTCCCGGGCAATTGGCCAGGAGAACAACAGCGGGTTCTGCCAGTCAGCCCGGAAAGCGGGGGGCAACAGGCGTGAAACTCCCGCGAGCAACTGGCGGTCAGCCTTCCAGGTCGGCCAGTCTTTGCTCCAGGCGGCGCTGCTGCAACGAAATCGTCAGATCCCCTCGGGTGCGCTCCAGGACTCCACGCATGGCGTCGGTGCTGTGGCGCAGGCCTCCGGTGACGGCTTCAGGGAAATCCACGGTCACCAGGATGCCGTAGATCTCGTCCATCAATTCCATCAACTCTTCGCAGCGTCCGGTGTCGTCGCGGCGCAGCGCATCCAGGATGTAGCGGCGCAATTCTCCGATGACTTCCGCCATCCCGTTGAGGTACGCCGGCGGATCGATTCCCAGTGTCTCCGCATCGGGAATCTCGCCGCCAGAAATGACGGCCAACGTTATGTTCGCCTCGGTGAACTCCTTGCGGGCATCCGACAGGAACCCCGCATAGTAGATCTCCGGGTTGTCGACGCGGATACCGGCGGTCTCATCCAGCCGCTCGGATGCTTCGGCGATGAGGCGCTCGGCTTCGTTGAAATCGTTCCGGTGAACCGCGCGAATCGCGTTTGCCGAATTGCGGATGACCTGGCGGGAAACCGTGAGGGCGCGTTCCCTGGCCTGGTGCCGGGCGGACAACTCCGACACCGCGTGTGCTGACAGCGCGGCCAACTGCGGCCCGAAGCGAGTGGGCATCAGACCTGACCCTAGACCCGCCCGCCGGCGGCGCGGATGGCCTCGGTGAGCTTGGCGGCGGCGGCTTCCGGGTCCGGGGCGCTGCCCACAGCAGCGGTTACGCAAATCGCGTCCGCCCCGGCCTCAACCACTGGGGCCACGTTGTCGGCAGTGATGCCACCGATCGCCACCAGAGGCACCTGGGCAGCGGCGCGTGCCTGCCTCAAACGTTCCGGGCCCTGCGGCGCCCGAGTCACCTGCTTGGTTGTGGTCGTGTACATCGCGCCAAACGCCACGTGATCGGCGCCCATCTGCTGCGACTCGACGATCAGGTCGATCTCGCGATTCGAACGTCCCAATACCTGTCCCGGCGCCAGGATCTTCCGCGCTTCTGCCACCGGTAAATCAGTCTGCCCAACGTGCAGGCCCACGTGGTCCGGCCCCAACGCCGCGGCCAGGTCGGCATGGTCGTTGATGATCAACAGCGCCCCATTGGACGCGCACAGATCGCGCAGCGCCATCGCCAACGGCAGCTGCTCTCCCTTGTCGCGCAACTTGTCCCGGAGTTGCAGCATGCGGGCGCCTCCGTTGATGGCGGCGCGGGCGATTTCCAGAGGATCGCGCCCTCCTGTAACCTCAGGATCGATGATCACGTAGAGGCCGTGGATCCGGTCCGCCTGCGCCTGTCGCATGGCCGCGCCGATGCGCGACGTGGCGTCATCCAACGCCCGTGCCAACTGCAACGCGGAGTCTGATGGAACTTCCCCGGAATTCTCGAGGGCGGACAGCAGGCCCCGGGCCGTGCTCGCCAAGTCCAGCGCCTCGTTTCGGTCCTGTGCCCGTCGGGCCATGGCGGACTCGCGCTGCGGATCACTGAGGCCGTCACCCAACCAGCCGATCTCGCCTCGCATGAGCCCTTCGGGCATGGCGTCCGACGCCAGGATACCGTCGAGACACGCGATCAGGGCGGGAAGCAGGTTGGATCCAGAGGTGTAATGTGTGGCGGTCACAGGTCCAGTCCCTTGGGTGTTTCACCGCTGCGCGCGGCATCGATTGACTGTCGAACCGAGTCCGGCATGTCCACCCCGTGGCGCGCGAAAGAATCTTCCACATTGCGTCCGATGTTCCGCGGATCGCTGTAGTAATCACGGCTGCTGCCGCCTGCCGGGTTGGCTTCATGGACGCCGGCGACCGTCTTGCCCATGGCGAATGTGGACATCCGCCGTTCCATCGTGTTGTTGCCGCACGTCGAGCAACCCGGAGGAACATGGCTGCTGATGGAACGCACGAAGACCGACTCCACGGCCCGGCACTCCTGGCATCGGTATTCGTAAATCGGCATGGTGATCAGGGGTCCGGGTGGTTGATCTCGTGGCGGTGTTCGTGGAAATCCGGGGTCACCACGCCGCCCATGGCGTCGTTCATCCGCCCCATGTGGGAATCGATGCTGCCGACGTGGCTGTCGTCCAGATCGCCGGCGGCATTGTCGGGCATCCAGTTCAGGCTGTCACCCCAAGAGCGGTGAAACGAGAAGCCGGACATCAGCCGGGAGAGGTCCCCGCTGGCGCAGTGGTTGCAATTCAAACCGTCGGCCGGAGTCCAACTGTAGACCAATCGGGACTGTCGTTGGCCGCACCCGTTGCATAGGTACTCGTACATCGGCATGGCAAGCAGCATTTTAGCACAGCGCAGAGTCGCATCAGGTAGATCGGTTTCCGAATCGCAGAATCCGGTGACGCTCCCGACGCGCCCGCCAGGGTTGGGTTGATAGGCCTTGTGTATAATGCCGTGTCAGTACAGTGCGCGACTCAGTGAGTCCAGGCTGCCCGATGGAGGTGCCCCAATGGTGAACAGCGGCCAGATGTCCATGCCGATGTCGTTCGGTGGCGCGGTCCGGCAGAATCCACTGTTGCTCCTGATCGATGGACATGCCATGGTCCACCGCTCGTTCCGCGCCATCAGCGTCAGCCGGAATCTCACGGTCTCCAGCACCGGCGAGGACGTCACCGGCGTTTACGGCTTCGCCAGCGTCTTTCTGCGCGCGCTGAACGAGTGGCAACCCACCCACGTCGCCGTCGCGTTTGACAATCCCGCACCAACGTTCCGACACGAACGGTTCCCTGAATACAAGGCACAGCGCCCTCCAACTCCGCCGGAACTCAGAGGCCAGTTCGACCGCGTCAAGGAACTGATGACGACCTTTGCGGTGCCCGTGTACGAACTCCCGGGATACGAGGCCGACGACATCATCGGGACGCTGTCCAAGCAGGCCGAAGCCGCCAATCTCGAAACGGTGATCCTCACCGGAGACCGCGACACGTTCCAATTGATCACGCCCCATGTGCGAGTCGACCTGGCGAGCAGTGAGCGCGACCGCCGGATCGTGGGCGAGGAAGAGTTGGCGGAACGCTACGGCGGCCTCACCGCGGCGCAGCAACCGGACTACAAAGCCCTGGTCGGCGACAAATCCGACAACATACCGGGAATCCCGGGGGTGGGCGACAAGACCGCAACCACCTTGCTCACCGCTTACGAAACGCTCGAGGGCATCTACGAACACCTCGACGAGATAACCCAGAAGCGCGTGCACAACAGCCTGTCCAACAACCGGGACGAGGCTTTCGAGTACCGTGTGCTAACCACCATTGATTGCGAAGCGCCGACCGCACTGGACCTCGATGCCTCCTTATTCGGGAACTACCAGCGAGGCGATGTCGTCGCATTGATGACCACCCTGGAGTTTCACAGCATCGTTGGGCGCGTACCTTCGCCAGATGCGCCGTGGGCATCCGCTCCGCTCAATTCGGATAGTCAGACACCGGTGGTCGCTGATGACGCCCCGACGGTGGAGAGCGACTATCGCATCGTCTCATCCGTCGACGAACTGCGCGCTATGATCGATCAGATCGTGGCGGCCGGTTCGTTCGCGTTTGACACCGAGTCCAGCAGCACCGACCCCATGGCCGCCGAATTGGCAGGCCTGAGCTTCGCCGTCCCGGACGGTCCGGCCTGGTACGTGCCAGTGGGACACCGAGAGGGTCAGCAACTCGCGTTGGAGGAAGTGCTGTCGGCCGTGCGCCCTTTGTTCACGGCCAACGGGATCAGTCGCGTGGCCCACAATGCCAACTACGACCTGACCCTGCTCAGCAACTACGGTATCGATCCCAACGGTGTCATCGACCACGACACCATGATCGCTGCGCACCTGTTGGGCAACAATCGCCTCGGCCTCAAGCCTCTGGCTCTTTCCATACTGGGCCGCGAGATGACGGAGATCACCGAACTGATCGGCCGTGGCGCGAAACAGAAAACGTTCAACGAAGTTGCCATCGAGGACGGCGCCCCGTATGCCGCCGCCGACGCGGATTTCACGTTGCGCCTGCGTCAGCATTTTGAACCGTTGCTGGGACACCAGGGGTTCGTCGATCTGATGGACGATGTCGAGCTCCCGTTGGTTCCGGTGCTGGTGGAAATGCAGCGTGCCGGCGTTCGCCTCGATTCCGGCATCCTGCACGAAATGTCGCGCGATCTCAAGGAACAACTGGATCAGGTAGAAACCGATCTCTATGCGGACATCGGCCACAGCGTCAACATCAACTCTCCAAAGCAACTGAGCGACCTGCTGTTCGGAGAACTGGGGCTACCCAAAACGCGCCGCACCAAGTCCGGCTACTCGACAGACGCCAACGCGCTGGAATCGCTGAAAGGGATGCACCCGGTGGTGGACCGTATCCTGGACTACCGCCAGGTTTCCAAGCTCAAGTCGACATACGTCGACGCGCTGCCGGAGATGGTCAACTCCCATACCGGGCGCATCCATACGTCGTATCACCAGACCGGCTCGGCCACGGGACGCATCAGCAGCAGCGACCCCAACCTGCAGAACATTCCCGTCCGCACCGAGTTGGGACGCCAGGTGCGCCGCGCTTTCGTCGCCGACGCTGGCTGCCTGCTGCTTTCCGCCGACTACTCCCAGATCGAACTCCGCGTCCTGGCTCACTTGTCGCAGGATCCATCTTTGCTGGAGGCATTCCGCCGCGGGGAGGACATTCACGCCGCCACCGCCAGCCAGATGTTCAACGTGCCGATCAACGAGGTCGACGGCGAACAGCGTCGCATCGCCAAGGTGCTGAATTTCGGCGTCATCTACGGCCTGGGACCATATGGGATATCCCAACAGACCGGCTTCAGCAGGGAAGAAGGCCGCCATTTCATCGACACCTACCTGTCCCGCTACCCGGGAATCAACCAATACCTGGAGTCGGTGAAGGACCAGACTCGCTCGACCATGTTTGCCGAAACGCTGCTGGGCCGCCGGCGCTATTTCCCCGACATCCAGTCCACGAACCACAACACTCGCGCCGCCGCCGAGCGCATGGCCATCAATATGCCCATCCAGGGCACCGCCGCCGACATCATGAAGAAGGCGATGATCAACGTCCAGGCGCGCATGCAAAGGGAACAGATGCGGTCGAAGATGATCCTACAGGTGCACGACGAGTTGGTGTTCGAAGTGCCGGACGACGAGATGGGCCACATGACCGAGTTGGCCATGGATGAAATGCCAGCGGCCCTGGACCTCGATGTCACCCTGAAGGTGGACGTGAAATCGGGCCACTCGTGGGGCGACTTCTGATCTCCTTCAATGCTGCCGGAGCCGCCCGGCAACCAAATCCAATCGATTGTGAGGTAAAGCGTCTGTGGACCTGATGCGCAGCTTGGTGTTCGTTCCCGGCAACCGGGCCAACATGCTGGAACGAGCCCTGGAATTCAACGCCGATATAGTCATGGTTGACCTCGAGGACTCGGTCCCTCCCGGTGAAAAAGGAACTGCCTGCGAGATGGCCGTGGAGTGGGTGCCCAGGCTGCGCGCGGCCGGCCGCAAGGTCATGGTGCGCGTCAACTCGCTGGACACCGGCCTCACCGCCGGCGAACTCTCGGCAGTGGTATCGCCCGACCTCGCCGGAATCAGCATCGGCAAAGGCGACACCCGGTGGGACCTGCAACAGGTCGACCGCCTGCTGGCTCCGCTGGAAAACAGCGCCGGCATTCCCCGGGGAAGCATCCGAGTAATCCCGTGGATCGAGACCGCGATGGCAATCGTCCATGTTTACGAAATGGCCCGGGCGTCGCAACGCATCGCCGGCATCGCGTTCGGCGGCGAGGACTACACCAATGACATGGGAATCATACGCAACGACTTTGGCGAGGAGAGCTATTTCGCTCGCTCCTCCGTGGCGATAGCCGCCAAAGCCGCCGGCGTGGGGGCTCTCGATGGTCCGTTCGTCGGTTTCCGCGACCCGGACGGCCTCAGGAGAGACGCCGGCGCGGCCCGCCAGATGGGCTATACCGGCAAATTCGCCATCCACCCGGCGCAGATCGACATCATCAATGAAACATTCTCGCCCAACGCGGAGGACGTCGCCTACGCCCGCCGCGTGATGGAAGCCTGGGACGAGGCCGAAGCCGCCGGCCGCGGCTCCCTGTCCATTGACGGGCGCATGGTGGATGTCCCAGTGGTGAAACGGGCCCAGAATCTGCTGGCGTTGGTGGCCGAAATCGAACGGCAGACGGCGGGCAACTAGAGATCGACGATGTCCGCCGACCGGATCATCCTCAGCGGGATGCAGTTCTACGGATTTCACGGGGTGAACGCCGAGGAACGCGCGTTGGGACAACCCTTCGTCGTAGACCTGGAAGCGGAAATGGATCTGAGGGCCGCTTGCGATTCCGACCGCCTGACCGATACCGTGAGCTACACGCATCTGTACCGCGCGGTCAAAACCGTTATGGAAGGCGAACCTCTCAATCTCCTCGAAGCGGCGGCGGGTACGATTGCAACCCAAGTCTTGCATCAACATCCGTTGATCAACGCCATTCGGGTCAGGGTGCAAAAAACGCGCCCGCCCATCAGAGGCTCGGTGATCGACTCCGCCGGCGTCGAGATCTATAGGCAGCGATAATCCGGCTATCAGACGGAATCATCAATCAGGACCAGGGAGATTACGATGGCGACGACAGGCAACGGAGCACACGGCGGGATCGCCCTGCGGTTCAACGAGGCCACGAAACTCCAGTACATCAACCTGGACAACAAACCGCCGCTGTACAAGGTGTACCCCGGGCTCCGCGCGATCAGCCTGCCCGACGTCGCCGAGTTGCAGGGTCCCCAGATGCCAACCCTTGCCGCCATCAAAGGCGACGATGCCGCGGGCTCATCGGCGCCCCTGACGCTGGAAAAACTGACCACCCTGCTGTATCACTCCGCCGCCGTGATCCGTCGCCGCCAACTGAGTGACGGTGAGGTCCACTACCGCGCGGCCGCATCCGCCGGCGCGCTGTACCCGACGGAAATCTACGTCGTGTGCGGCGATCTGGAGGGTCTGAGGGCCGGCGTATATCATTTCAACCCCCGCGATTGCACCCTGGCTCGTCTGCGGAATGGAGACCTCCGCCGTTGGGTCGCCAGCGCGGTCGGCGATCATGCGGCGTATCCTGCGAGTTTGGTGTTCACCACCGTCTTCTGGCGCTCGGCGTGGAAATACCGCGAACGCGGTTACCGATACTGCTATTGGGATCTGGGAACCATCGCCTCCAACATGCTGGCCACCGGAAACGCGGAAAACCTATCAGTACGGCTCAATTTCGGTTTCGTTGACCGGATGCTCACCGGATACATGGGAATCGACGGGCAGACGGAAGCGCCCTCGTTGGTGGCGTCGCTGGGAACTCCGGATGGAATGCTCCCCGACGGCCCGGGGGACGTACCGGGCGCGCTGCCGCAGGAAAGCAACGACCTCGCCGCCGGCGCAATCGAGTATCCCATGAGCGCCGCACTCCACGCTGCCTCACCGCTGCAAACCCATGAAGACCTGTCGAACTGGAACGCCGCCGTCGCCAATGCGGCGCAATCGGAAAAGGACGAACTGGACGGCACCGGAGACCGATTCCGTCCGTTGCGCTCGGGATCAGACGGAGCGTTTGACGCCGGGGTCGACATCGGCGCGATCGAGTCCGCGGGCCTGGGCGATTGCATCAGGTCGCGTGGTTCAACCCGCCGTTTTTCGAGGGATCCGATCCCCTGGGAAGCATTCCGAAGCGTGGTCGACGCCGCAGGCAGCGGGATGAACGCGCCGGGTGTTGAAGGCGGCTATGGCTCTACCTTGAGTCTGTATTTCATCGTGAACGCCGTCGAAGGATTGGAGCCCGGCGCTTATTACTACAACCCCTTTTACAACGGCCTTCGACTGCTGAAATCCGGTGATTTTCGTGAGATGGCCGGCCACCTGGGGTTCGAGCAGGCGTTACCCGCCGACGCGGCCGCAGTCGCTTTCATCACTGCCGACCTGCAGCAAATTGAACGGGATCTGGGTCCTCGGGGTTACAGGATGGCTCAAACCCTCGCCGGTATCATTGGCGGTCGGCTGTATCTGGGAATGCACGCGCTGGGGCTGGGAGCGACGGGGTTGACCTTTTTCGATGACAGTGTCGTGGAGTTCTTCTCGCCCCACGCCGCCGGCCAATCGGCGGTGTTCGTCGTGCCCATGGGCGCTCAGGGCGTCCCCAATCGTGTGCGCCCGTTCCGGTCCCAGGTCGCGGTCAGCCTTGACTCCCGCGCTCGCGGCGCCGGCCAGGAGGCGTAACCCGCCGGTTATTCCCAGTCGTCCTCCGGTTGAGGAGGTACGATCGCCAATATCGGATCGTTGTCCACATCGTCGGTGTCCAACACCGGCACCCCGACGCTTGATTCGTCCGCGTCGTCATCGTCGTCGATTTCATCGGTTGCCAGGCCAGGCAGAGCGTCCTCCGACTCCTGCTCCGCTTCCGTGCCGGCGTCAACGTTGGGTATAGAGGTTTCGGCTCCTTCCGACCCGTCGTCTCCGGGAGGGTCTGAATCCTGCATGCGCCCCTCGTCATCTTCACGGCGCGACGGTGGGAAAGACACCACGTTCCGCAGCGATGGATGCTGTTGGGTCTCACGTATGACGACGGACACGGCGCTCTCATGGATGCTCACCACGGCAGCGCTGTATTGGTTGCCCCCGGCAATAAGCTTACGCAGCCGACGAGCCAATCGGGGTTCTACCGTCCCCAACTGAAGTCCATCTCCCGAATGGACGGCAACCGTATCATCCGAAATGGAAAGGTTGACGGTGTCTCCCGCTGCAACATCCGCCAGGGCAGATGTGCCGCCGGTCCGCCGCAAAGTTGTGGTGCAGGACTTGCCGCCCTCCTCAATGAACAGCGGCGAGGATACCGGGGCGTGCGCTGGCGCATGCGGGCGGGATGCCCCGGCCGACTCCAGCGTTTCCAGGCGGACCAGATTTTTTCGAGCGATGTTGTTGCTGGGATGCCTGGTACGCAAGTCATCCAGCACCAGTCGGGCTGCTGGGTAATCAGCCAGCTCCATCAGGGCTTTTGCCAGGCGGTTGGAGGCCTCGCAGTCGTCCGGGTAAAGCTCGAGGATGGCACGGTTGATTTCAGCCGCCCTCGACCACTCACCGTCAAGCGCGAGTTTCACCGCATCCTTGCCCAGATTGATTCGGAATCGATTTGCCGTCATCGTTCCTCTGCCCGCTTGCGGCCCAGAACCCATCGTTTCGCGCATTATCATGGCAAGTCCTCTCAATTCAATCCGTTATCGCGTTTATCAATTATCATTCCAATCCTGGAGCGCTAGATTTACACACGCACGGCCTCAAAGACCAACTAAACGATGGGCAAGTTTTTGGAATTTCCTGAAAATTGGCCGATAGCGGAGCGGGAGCATGAGGCTCGACTTGGTTCAGCCGTATTTGCCGGAGATCCACCGCCACCTGATCAGCACCAAATCCCGGAAAGTACGCCAGCCATCTCGAATTGGCCTGACTTTGCTCTCCGAGCGGTAATGCCAATCGATTCCTACTTCGGCAACTTTGAGCCCGCGTTTTCGAGCGAGGAAGAGAACCTCAGCATCGAAGGCGAAACCATCCAGTGTTTGCAGGGGAAATAGCGTGTTCGCGGCCTGGGCAGTGAACACCTTGAACCCACACTGGGTGTCCGCGATTCCGGGCGTGGCCATCAGGCGCGTAAAGACGTTGAACACCCGGCCCATGAACCGGCGCCCCAGCGGTTCGCCTATCCGGCGCGCTCCGGTCGCTTCCCTCGAACCGATCACTACATCGGCAACCGGGGCGTCGGATGGCAGCAACCGGTCAAGCAATTCGATGGGCATCGATAAATCGGCGTCGCAAAGGAACCGGTAGTCGCCGGACGCTGCCAGCATGCCCTGCTTGACCGCTGCGCCCTTGCCGAGATGCAGGAAGGTGTGCACGTGGAACCCGCCGTGCACACTCCCGAACTCCTTGACTACCGCCTCGGTGCCGTCCTCGCTGCCATCGTTGGCTACGATTACCTCCCAGGTATAAGGACGGCCGGTAAGGTAGTCATTCAGGGTCGCAAGGCTCTCCGGTAACCGCCTCGCTTCGTTATAGGCCGGGATTACCACCGACAGGTAACATGACGACATCGTCGGAGGCCACGGTCCGGCTAGCCCTCGTCCAGTTCGAATCCCCGGTGCAGCAGGCGTACCGCCTCGTGGGCCTGTTCCCGGTCGATGATGCACGAAATCCGGATCTCCGACGTGGTGATCATGTCTATGTTGATCCCACCATCAGCGAGGATTCGGAACATCCTGGAGGCGTATCCCGGTGTGTTCTGCATCCCTGAACCGACCACGCTCACCGACGCCAAAGAACTGTCGCTGATCACCTGGGCGGAGCCTAAAGCTGCTTTCATCGCGGACATCTGGCGAATCGCCTGCGGCAGATCGTCGGTCGTGACCGTGAAGCTGATATCGGTGGTCGTCCGGTCCGCGCTGGTATTCTGAACGATGGTGTCCACGTTGATGCCCGAGGCTGCCAGCGGCTCGAAAAGCGCGGCCGCTACACCCGGCTTGTCCTCTACCCCACAAACGGTCACTTTCGCCACATTGGTCTGATACGCGATTCCGGTTACTTTGATGCGGTCTTCCATGGGTGCGTCATCCGAAGGTTGATGGATCAGGGTACCCGGGGCATCGGTGAAACTGGATGCCACGTAAATGGGCACCTGGTACACCGCTCCCAACTCTATGGACCGGGGATGCATTTTCGCCCCTGCGGAGGCGAGTTCCAACATTTCGTCGTAGCCGACCGCGGTGAGCTTGCCTGCTTTGCTCACCACTCTCGGGTCGGCGGTGTAGATCCCCTCCACGTCCGTATAAATGTCGCAACGGTCGGCGTTGAGCGCAGCAGCCAGGGCCACCGCGGTGGTGTCGGATCCGCCGCGACCCAGGGTGGTGATATCCTCGTCCGGTGTCAAACCCTGGAATCCGGCAACGATCACCAGTCGACCCTTGGCCAGTTCATGCTGCAGGCGCGCGGGGTCAACTTCACTGATCCGGGCGCGTCCGTATGCGTTGTCAGTGCGGATCCCCGCCTGCGGCCCGCTCAGGCTGATCGCGTCGTAGCCGAGATTCCGTAGCGCCATCGACAGGAGGGTGATCGAGACCAGTTCCCCGGTGGACAACAACAGGTCCAGTTCTCGCGCATCCGGTTCGTCGGCAACCGTTCCCGCCAGGTCGATCAACTCGTCGGTGGTATCGCCCATCGCCGATACTACGGTAACCACCTGGTGTCCGGAATCGTGGACGCCGGCGATGCGTTTGGCAACGTTGACTATCTTGCCGGCGTCGGCCACGGAACTCCCGCCGTATTTGTGCACGAAAAGCGCCATATATGCCTACGAACCACCCACGGATTGAACGTGAGCGCCCCGGTCGGTCGGGCGTGTGATTTCTACGCGGCCGTCCACTCCGGCCAGCCTGGCGGCGTCGAACATTTCGTACGCGACGGTCATGGAACGGTCCTTGGTCAACGACAAAATGGTGCTGCCGCTGCCAGAAAGGAACACCCCCAACGCTCCAGCGTTGCGGGCCGCTTCGAAAATTACTTTCATGGGAGGGAAAATGGACTGTCGATAGGGTTGGTGCAGACGGTCCTGCGTAGCAATGCTCAGGTATTCCGGATGGTTGGATTGCATCCCGGCGACCAGCAGAGCCGCCCTGCTCATATTGTACACCGCGTCTGCCACGGACACTTCGGCGGGTAGAACACGACGGGCGTCCACTGTGGCGATGCGCCGGTCAGGAATGAACAACACGGCCTGCAAGTCTTCCGGAACATCAATCGCCGCTGTGTACAGTTGTTGATCGTCCAAAACCACCAACTGGAGCCCGCCATGAACCGCAGCGGCCACGTTGTCCGGATGCCCTTCTATCGTCGCAGCCATCTCCAGCAGGTCGTTGGGACTGAACGGATCCCCCAGGAGGCTGTTGGCCGCCACCAACCCGCCGGAAATCGCCGCCGCACTGCTTCCCAGCCCTCTGCTCAGTGGGACGGTGTTCTCGCACCGCATCCGCAGGGGAGGCAACTCCTCGTCCGCCTCACCGTAGAGAAATGCCATCGCGCGGTAGGTCAGGTTTTCGGCGTCGGCAGCCAGTTCGCCGGCGCCTTCGCCGACCACCTCGACCGATGGCTCACCGCCGCCGCTTTGCGTCTCAACTGTGATGCGGTTCCACAGGTCAAGCGCCATACCCAGGCAATCGTAGCCGGGGCCCAGGTTGGCAGTGGTGGCGGGCGCCCGTACTTCAACGGTTGGCACAGGGTTCTCCGTTCTGTCGTCGGGTCTCAGGCCAACACGCGTTGGCTGACGTAACGGCCCAGGTCGCGATTTTCGCGGAACTCGAACCCGCCGAAATCGCCGCCGTATCCAATTATCGGCACACTGGTTTCGTGAGCGGAGCCGTGAGACCGGAGACCGGGCGGCAGGGAAACCTCAGCTGGGTCCCCAAACACCACGTCCTCCTCGGCCGTGACCAATATGTCGCCGAGCCGTTCGGGCATCAACGAGAAACGTTGGGCCGCCTCCTCACGCGCAAATACCCCCTCGACACCGTTCGTTTCTTCGAGCACGCCGATCGCATCCTGTAGCGAGGCTGGGTCGGCCAGGTGGATGTAGATACACCCTCCCAGGTTGGAGTGATGCACCACGTACAGGTCCTTGATGACCGGCACGGCCTGGGCCGCGATGTTATGTCGCGCCAATATCGCGGGAAGGTGGAGCATCCTGCGCTTGTCCGACATCCCGTGGTCTGCGGTGATCAGCAACTGAACGTCCGGCACGTCGTTGTACAGCCGACCCAGGGCGTCGTCCAGGATTTGGAGATGACGCGCCGATTCGGGATGCTGCGGCCCGTGCATGTGCATCGCGTAATCGGTGGTGGCGATGAACGCCAGGTCGTAGTGCTCCTCCAGCAGGGCGGACCGGGCGGCCTCGATCGTCCATCCGTTTACATCCGCCGAGTAGATGTGCGGTGGATCCCCCGCCGCCGCTACGGCTTTTTCCGTGGGTTGCTCGGACGAGAACGCCAGGTTCGTGCTCGTTCCCAACAGCCGGCGCAGTTTGTCCTTGGATGCAGCCAGCAGGGACTTCCCCGCATTACGCCGGCAGAGGTCGAAGATCGTATCGGACGTAATGAACTCGCCGGACTCCACGTATTGCTCAATGCCGGCCCGCCGGTCGAGCCAGTAGTTGGACACGATACCGTGCTGCGCCGGATAGTGGCCCGTAACCATCGACGTGTTGTTGACGTTGGTTACGCTGGGCATCATTCCCCCGCCGGTCACGTGGAAGCCGTCGGTGGCAAACTTGCGCAGATTGGGCGTCGGGCATTGTTCCAGGTATTGCGGGTCGAGTCCGTCGACCATCACCAGTATCGTCGTCGTCGCCATTACGTCACGAAACTCCTTGCCCGGCGACTGCACACGCTCGCTCCGCCGCCTGCAGGTAGTCGTTGAGCAACCTGGGGATCAGGAACCGCTGTCTCACCCGGTCCCTGGCATTGCGACCGATTGTAGCGCACAACTCCTGGTCAGCGAGCAGTTCCGCAATTCGTTCCCCTGCCTGCCGAGCGTTATCGACCAAATATCCCGACTCGCCGTCAACGATTTGCAGCCGGATGCCTCCGACGTTCCCCCCTATCATTGGCTTACCCTTCCACATGCCCTCGGAAACCGTCAACCCGAATCCCTCGCGCGTCGATTTCTGCACCAAAACTTGCGAGTGAGTCTGTAGCGCATTGACGATTTCATCGTTGGTGGCGGGCAGATTTTCGGGCGAAAAGAACAGGTGAATATCGGGGTCGCTATTGGCGTGCTCGGTCACCGACCGCAGCACCTGCTCACCTTCAGGGTCATCGTTCGCCTGGCTCAGTCCCAGTAACGCCAGTTGCAGATCGGGGTGCGCCTGCTTGGCCAGTCGGTAAGCGTCTATCACGCCCCAGGGGTCTTTCCAGACGTCAAACCGGGACACCTGGGTTACCAGCGGGCGCGATGAGTCGATCCCCAGCGCTTTGGCTATGTCGGCCGCTTTGTGCCTGGGCATCGCGCTGTTCTTGGGTGCGAGCGGGTCTATCGCCGGCGGCGCAACGAAAATCCCGACGTCGCCTGGCACCTTCCTCGGCGCGTAGGCATCCAGGGAGCAGACGAGCAGATCGTAGGCATCGGTTAGCGGCATCAGCCGGTCCATCAACCAGGGGTTCGGGGCCGTCAGGTCGATGTGCACCACCCAGAGCCGAGTACCGGCGGTTTTCCGGTCCAACAATCGGGCCAGCGGTAGCAGTTGGGGATCGTGAAAGAACCACACGTCCGCCGACAATCCGGATTCATCTATCTCACCGGCAATGTCGTCCAGGCACCCGTAGTAAATGGCGAGTTCGTCGTCTGTCAGTTCCCCCTCAGCGCCTTGCAGCATGTTGTGGATGCGCTTGGTTACGTCGAAAAACCGGACGTCCCTGGGGCTGATCACAGCCCGCTGGGTATCGATGCCCATCGCGTTGCTGAGCGGAACCAGCGAGTGGAGTATCTCAGCAACCCCACCGCCGTAAGCCGTGCTGTTGATGTGCATCACGCTGCCGTTGCGAAACTGTTCAGCGGCTCCGGTGAGTTGTTCGGTCGTCTCCGGCGGAAGCAATTCGAGGTATAGGTCGGCGTCCGCAGTGGGGTATTCAATGATGTCGATCAACCTCGGTTTGCCTCCCTAACTGATAGCACGGCAAAATATACTAAAGGCATTGATGCTCGGTGTACACCGACATCGCAAACCGGTTTCGGGAGATCCAGGCCCACTCAACGTGTGTTAGCCGGCTTAGCACAGGAGCGGATCGACGACGCATCGCCTCGTTGGGACAATCGACCAGGCGACCATCTGTAGCGATCTCATTCAACGGTGACTGACTTCGCCAGGTTCCTCGGTTGATCAACGTCGCAACCTCGCCGCACCGCGATGTAGTACGCAAACAACTGCAGCGGAATCGTGGCCACGATAGGAGTCAAGTGATCCGGGGCCTCGGGAATGAACATGGCCCCGTCCACCAGGCTCGCCAACCGGTTATCTCCCTCGGTCAACACCCCCAGGACTGCGCCCCCTCGCGCTTTCACTTCCTGCACGTTGTTGACCATCTTGTCGTACAGCGCATCGTCCGGGGCGATGGCCATGGTGGGCATCCGGTGGTCGATCAGGGCGATTGGACCGTGCTTCATCTCTCCCGCAGGGTAGGCTTCGGCGTGAATATAGCTGATCTCTTTGAGCTTCAGCGCGCCTTCCGCCGCAATCGGGGAGTTTATTCCCCGACCCAAGTAGATGAAATTCCGCCGGTTGTAATAGGAGCCGGCCAGTTCGTCCAGGTCCGTCGGTTTGCTCACCAGACTGGCAATGTGTCCCGGCACACGTGCGAGTTGGTCGACCCATTCCCGAGCCATGGACTGCCCTGCCTCGTCGCGCGCCGCGGCGAGGCGCATCGCCAATAGGTTCAGTATGGTCAAAGAGGCGATGAAGGTTTTGCTGCTGGCAACGCCAACCTCTATACCGGAACGCATCAGCAGTGTCGCGTCGGCCAGCCGAGTTGCCTGGCTGTTAGGGGAATTGCAAATGGTAATCAACCGGGCCCGGCTGCTCCGCACCTGCTCCATCGCCGCCACGGTGTCCGCGGTCTCGCCGGACTGCCCGATGGCGACGACCAGGGTGCGTTCGTCCAGCATCGGTTCCCGATACCTGAATTCCGAGGCTGATTCAGCTTCGGCGGGCACTCCCGCCAGGCGCTCCACCAGATGGCGTCCCACCTGCGCCGCATTGAGACTGGTGCCGCACCCGATCAACACCACACGACGGATACGCGCCAATTCAGCGTCTGACATGCTCAGTTCCGGCAGCGTCACTTGCCCTTCAGTGAAGTTGACCCGGTCGCGCATGGCGGCAATCACGGCCTGCGGCTGCTCCATGATCTCTTTCAGCATGTAATGCCGGTATCCGGCCCGGTCCACCAAAACATCGTTGAGTGATATGGGCCTCATCTGCTTGGCGACCTGCTGGCCATGGCGGTCCAGGAATGTGATGCCGGACCGTGCTACCACAGCGGCCTCGCCGTCCTCCAGAAAACCAACGGGGAGGAGACCGTTTTCACCGATAATTGGCAGCAGAGCCGGCAGGTCGCTCGACACTATGCCCTGTCCCGCGTGATGGGCCACCGCGACCCCGCCGGCGTGTCCCAGGCGCATCGCGCAGATCGTGTCGTCGTCTCCTTCCCGCACCGCCACTATCGCCTGCGGGCCCTGTACCAACGACCCCATGCGCAGCACGGCATTGGGCAAGCTCAGGCCATCGTTCATCCCCTCTTCGATGAGATGTGGGATGACCTCGGTGTCCGTTTCCGATGTGAACTTATGGCCCCGCTTCCGCAGTTCGGTCTTGAGCGCGAGGTAATTTTCGACGATACCGTTATGAGCGACGGCGATCCGTCCGGAGCAATCGGTATGCGGGTGTGAGTTGGCTTCGGTAGGGCGCCCATGCGTGGCCCACCGCGTATGCCCCAGGGCGGCAGAACCTTCCGGTTCCGGGCAGGTCGAGTCGTGCAGCAATCCAACGACCCTGCCGACCGTCTTGCGTAGATGCAGACCGCCTTCCGGTTCGATAACCGCTACTCCCGCGCTATCGTATCCGCGGTACTCCAGCCGCCGCAGCCCTTCGACCACTATGGGCCAGGCTTGCCGGTCCCCCACGTAGCCGACTATCCCGCACATGCGATGCTAACCGCCGTCGGGATCGTCGCTGCGCACGGTGAGCGTGGCATCAACATGCTGCCGGTCGTCAGTAGGTCGGACCGGCTGGACTCGATACGGAACGGCCGGTATCAGGCGCGGGCTGAAATCGTCGCAGTCCAAAACCAACGGAGCCGCCGGCACGTCATGGGTGGCAATGGGCGTTTCGGCCGCGATCTCCATGATCGCAGCAGCCAACGCCGCTGGATCGTGCCTCACGAACACCCCGGGCGCCAGCAGCGGGCGCTGCACTATGCGCCCGACCATGGTGAGCGATTCCGCTTCGTCCAACCGCACTGGATGCTGGCCCTCGCCGGCGTATCGCGCGAGAAGCCGTGACGGTATGGGGGTGTTGTTGAACAGCAGGAAATCCAGGGGTTGGCGGGTTCCCAGGTATTCGGTCAGCAGTCCAAGGAAATTGGAGGTCCGGAATCCGGCGCTCTCATTCGGCTTCGTCATCAAGTTGCAGACGTGGATCTTTACCGCAGCGGAATCCCTGATCGCCTCGGCAACATCTTCAACCAGGAGATTGGGCAGAACACTGGTATAGATGTCTCCGGGCCCGAGGACTATCACGTCCGCTCGAGAGATCGCATCCAGTACTGGCGGATACGCGTACGCCTTGGGGTCCAGGTAGATGTAGTCGATAGCGACGTCAAGGCCGTCACGGCGGGAGTCGATGGTCGATTCCCCCAACAGCTCGGAGCCATCTTCGAGGCGTGCGCACAATGTGGCTTTGGTCAGGGTCACCGGCAGCACGCTCCCGCTGATCCCCAGGATCCGGCCAGCCTGTTCGATGGCGGTGACCGTATCGCCCGTGACTTCCGTGAGGGCGGCCAACAACAGGTTGCCGAAGTTGTGACCGCTGAGCCCTGCCCCCGCCGAAAACCGGTAATCGAAAAGCCGTCGCATCAGGCCGGCGGATTCTTCATCGCCCGACAGAGCCATCAGGCATCGCCGCAGATCACCCGGCGGCAGATGGCCCAATTCATCCCGGAGGCGCCCGCTGCTGCCGCCGCTGTCGGTCATTGCGACAACGGCCGTCAGGTTGCAATCCAGCGCCCGCAGGCCGCTTAAAGTGGTGTGGTTTCCTGTGCCGCCACCGACAACAACAATATTCTTTCTGGGCATTGGTGAAGGGCGGAGTCCTGATCGGATCGGCTCGAATCTGTCTTTCTGCTGCCTTGCGATCGAGCCCGCAGAACCCTCAGGCAGTATATGGACAACGGGCGAATGGTGTCAAATGATATGGGCGATCATGCATGCGTTCGATTGTTGTTAACCGACCATCGGTTCAACGATGATCGCATGATGCCGAAAGCGCCCAAATCGGCGAGGGCCCCACTCAGAACGACACCAGGGAAAACACAAAACTCGCCAACAGCCAGGATTGGCCTGCTTTCCGGGCAGGATTAGATCATCGCTTTGCCGATGTAGTACAGCGTAAGGCGTCCTGACCGCCGACACCCTTCCGCTCACGCAGCGTTGTCAGGCGAATCTTGCCGGACCGACAGCGGATTGACACTGCGAACGGCAACGGCTGTCTAGGCGCCTGGAGGAGCAAACTTGTCCTACTTGCTCCTGCCCCTATCGACCGGGCTTACGTGGGCACCCCATAGAATCGGCTGGGCTGCCGCACACCGACGCAGATACGCTGGTACAGCCTAGCGCCCAACGCCCCTGAAGTCGCTAGTTCTCGTCTCCATACCGGCTTTCGAAGTACGGGATCACGCTGTCTCCCATCTGCTCCACCACTCGCATGGCCATCCGGACATCCATTCCCGGGTACCAGATGCGGAACATGAAATGGTTCGCTCCCACCCGGTGGTGGTGATCTTCGATCTGCTGGATCACTTCTTCGCTGCTGCCCAGGATGAATCTGTCGCGCGCCAACTCCTCGAAAGGAATGCGGAAATCCTCCTCGCCGGGAAGCGCTTTGTCCTGCCCCCAGTCGGCGTAGGCCTGGTACTTGGCCTCCATATACGGCTGCGCGTTCCGTACCGCCTCTTCGTGGGTTGGCGCGATGTGCATTTCCTTGATGATCGGCATGTCTGCCGGCATCTCCTTCCCGCCGGCCTCCAGGCCGTCCTTGTAGAGGGCTGTCTGACGTTCGAGAGTCTCCAGCGTGGCGTGCGGGTTCACGAACCACGGCAACCCAAGTTCGCCAGCCCGACGCACAACAGTGTCAAAGTTGGCGGCCACCCAGATCGGCGGGTGCGGCTGTTGGACAGGGCGTATGGCGCAAGTCGCGTTGTCCAGGTTGAAATGCCGGCCGTGGAAGGTGACCTCGTCCTCCGTCCACAGACGCTGCACCAACTCCAGCGACTCGAGGAATCGCCCAACCCGGTGCCGTCGCTCCACATTGAACGCCTGGTATTCGATGTTCCGGTAACCCAGCCCGACGCCCAGCACGATGCGTCCGTCGCTGATGACGTCCAGCGTCGCGATGGTTTCCGCTACGTCCGCCGGCGAGTACAGCGGCAGCAGCAGGATGGACAGCACGAGTTGCATGTCTCCGGAATCGGCGGCCAGCCGCGCCAGCAACGGGATGCTCTGCAGGTTCTGGTAGGGCGGCGAAAGGAAATGTTGCCCGCAGGATATCGAACCGAACCCGGCGTCACGAGCCAGGCGGGTCAATTCCACAGTTTCGTGAAACCGTTGGGTCGCGGAATCGGTGGCGGGATGCTGCGGCATTGCCATGATGCCAAATTTCATCGTTTAAGCTCCAAATCAAATCAGGGGAATTGGATCGCAGCGTCTATTGTGTCATGCACGCGATCTTGCGTGGGACATCTCAAGAGACGAAGCCGTCGCATCGAACAGCATTGGATCTCAAGCCGGGAGTTCCGGCGACGCAGCGGGATCGCACGGGATTATATCCGCCGGTATGGGCTACGGCAAACCGCACGTCCCCGATTGGAATGAATGAGGGAGGCCGTGGCAAACCAACCATGCTCATTGTATGGTTGGTGGCGAAAGGTTCGGTTCGAGAAATCGGAGGATGAATGCTGTGTGCGCCTGTACCGCAGGCCCCCACGCTGTGCCTCCGAATCCGCAGGATCGTAACCCGCATGAGAGGAAACGCGATGGACACCATTCTCCGAAACGTCAGGATCGCCGATGGCCCTGACGCGCAGTCGGTAGACATCGGCATCGAAAACGGACGTATCACCGCGATCGAAAGCCGCCTGAACGCTGACGCGCGAATATACGATATCGGCGGCAGGTTGGTGACGCCGGGTTTCGTCGAGACACACATCCACCTAGACAAGTCCTGCATATTGGACCGGCTGTCGTCAGGCCAGGGAGGCCTCGATGCGGCCATCGGCGAGGTCGCCCGGCTCAAGCGGGAGTTCACGCCGGAGAACGTCTATCACCGCGCCCGGCGGACCCTAGAAAAGTGCGTCCTCAACGGCACCACCCACATCCGCACCCATCTTGAAGTGGACCCGGTCATCGGCCTGCGCAGCCTGGAGGGTATCTTGCCGCTGGTGCAGGAATTCAGGTGGGCGATGGATATCGAGATCTGCATATTCCCCCAGGAGGGGCTGCTCAATAATCCCGGGACCGACGAGTTGATAGTCGAGGGGCTGCGCCGGGGCGGATCGGTGGTGGGCGCCGCACCCTATACCGACAGCGATCCTCATGGTCAGATTGACCGAGTGTTTGAAATAGCCCGCCAGTTCGATATCGACATCGACATGCACCTGGACTTCGGACCCGATGCTGACAGCATGGACATGGACTTGGTGTGCGACTTGACCGAGCGCTTCGGGTATGGGGGCCGTGTCGCAGTCGGCCACGTTACCAAGCTCTCTGCGTTGTCGCCGGAACGCCTCACCGCACAGGCGCGCCGGCTCGCATCAGCCGGGGTGGCCGTGACGGTCCTGCCGGCCACGGACCTGTACCTGATGGGACGACACCAGGATCATTCCGTCATGCGCGGCGTGGCTCCGGCTCATCGCCTGCTGGGTGAAGGAGTGAACTGCTCCCTTTCCACCAACAACGTGCTCAACCCTTTCACTCCCTTTGGCGACTGCTCGCTGGTCCGCATGGCGAACCTCTATGCCAACATCTGCCAGGTGGGCGACCCACGCGAAACTGCAGAATGTTACGAGATGGTGACCAACCGGGCCGCACGCCTGCTGCGCCTGCCTGACTACGGTCTGGCCGTGGGGCAGTCTGCCGATCTCGCGGTGTTGGACTGCGAAAGTCGTTCTGCCGCGGTGTCCGAGGTCATCTCACCCATGATGGCTTTCAAATCGGGCAAGCGCACCTTCTACCGCGCTCCCGCTGTGATGGAGAGCCCGCGTCCCTGACCGTCACCTCCCCTGTCCTTGCGCCAACGGTGGCGCGCCCCAGAGCAGCAATCACAAGCCGACCACGCGCACGCGGTGATTATGCGTGTCCGCGATGAAGAGGTCGCCTTCCGCGTTGATGCCGCAGCCGTGGGGATGAATCAGACCGGCCTCGGTGGCCGGACCGCCATCACCGCCGCTGCCCTCGCGCCCGCCGGCTATGGTGGTGACGATGCCCGTGGTCGCGTCAATTCGCCTGACTGCGCAGTTATCCGAGTCCAACACGATGATGTTGTCATTGAGGTCGCAGCGCATCGCTTTCGGCGCTCCCCAGGTTGCTGCCAGCGCCGGCCCACCATCGCCCGAGTAGCCGTACACCGAATCAGCGCCGGCGATGGTGGTCAACAATCCGTCCGGGGAAATTTTCCGCACTCCGTTTCCTTCCCGTTCGCATACGAATACATTGCCGAGGCTGTCCATGCAGACCGCCCGAGGGCCCATCAGGCTTGCGGCGGCGGGCGGTTTGCCGTCCCCTTCGCGAGATATCTCCCCGGTTCCGGCGAACGTGGTTATGATCCCGGTTTTCAGGTCCACCCTGCGTATGCGCTGGTCCTGTATGTCGGCGATCAGCAGACCGCCCCGCCCGTCCAGGAACAGATCATTGGGCTCCCGGAGCATGGCCTCGTTGCCGGGCCCGCCATCGCCGCCGTAGCCGAATTCGCCCGTGCCAGCCACGGTGGATATGATACCCGTGCGACCGTCTATCTTTCTGACCGAAGGGTCGAAACGCTGCGCAAAGTACATGTCACCGTTGGTGTCGATGGCCAGTCCGTACGGCTGGTTGATGAGCGCATCGACGGCGGGACCACCATCCCCGGCGTACCCCGGGTCTCCCGTGCCGGCGATCAGCGTGATTATGCCGGTCTTCCCGTCCACGCGGCGTATCCGGTGATGGCGGCCCATGCACACCACCATGTTCCCCCGGGGATCAAATTCGCAGGCGTACGGAGTCTGGCACGAGGCGTGTAACGCAGGGCCGCCGTCGCCTTCCCAACCTTCCGACCCGTTTCCCAATACAGTTTGGATGATGCCTTTCTCGGCCGGCATGTACACCTCCCAGTTTGTCACTTGTCCCACGGCGTATCGATGGTTGCGGTCCATTCGATAGGCCCGGTCCATGTCGCATATGGGGCCATTGTATATCGGGCGGGGCGGAAAACCGCTGGCGGGCCAGATTCTTAACTTGGCCGGCCCGAGCACCGCCAGCCATATGCACGTGTTCGTCAAGAAAGCGGCATTGCGAGCATCGGATTATTCCGCCCCAATGCAGGACACGCGACGATTCCGACACCCGACATTTCCATCACGACTTGGCGCATGGTAGCATCACCACTGCCCCCAACCGTCAGGAGGTTCACCATGAACATCACGCAACACATCGCCGATTACATTACCGGCGCCGACATCGAGGACTTCCCGCCCGATGCCATCGACGCCGCCAAGGGCGCCATCACGGATTGCCTCGCGTGCATGTTGGCCGGTTCCCGGGAATCCCTGTCGGACATCCTTTGCCGATATATCGATGGCGAGGGCGCAAATCCTGCCGCCAGCGTCGTAGGGAGAGGATTCAGGACATCGGCTGCCAACGCTGCCCTGGTGAACGGGGCCATGGCCCACGCCCTGGACTACGACGACATCACCCAGATCACCAAGACTCACCCCACCGCGGTGTTGCTGCCGGCCGCTTTAGCCGTTGCCGAGGAGTACGGCGCATCGGGCAAGGACATGCTGCTGGGCTATATGTCCGGGTTCGAGGTCTCCTGCGCCGTGGGCGAGGCGTTGAGCGAGGCCTATTACGATGACCTCGGCTGGCATCCCACCGGCCCGCTGGGAACGGTGGGGGCCGCGGCCGCCGCCAGCAAGATCATGTCCCTGGACCCGGAACAAACCGCCATGGCTGTCTCGCTGGCAGCCTCCCAAGCATCGGGACTGCGCCAGAACTTCGGCACCATGACCAAGCCCTTCCACGCCGGAGACTCCGCCCGGGCCGGCGTGGTCGCGGCCAAGTTGGTGCGGGATGGTTTCACCGCCAGCCAGGACGCCCTGGAAGGGCGATTCGGGTTCATTCGCGCCTTTTCGGGCGGACAGGATTTCGACAGCGAGCAGGTAGCGGCGAACCTGGGGAACAAACTCTACCTTGTGGAATCCGGGATCGAGGTCAAGAAATACCCGTGTTGCGGCAGCGCTCATCTGGCCCTTGATGCCACTTTCGACCTGTTGACCCAGGGAGCCATAGACCCCGACGCTGTGGACCGGATCGACGTGATGGTGGACTTCGACCCGCCCAGGTCTTTGATCCATTCGCGCCCGCTGTCGTCGCTGGAAGGCAAGTTCAGCATGCAGTACTGCCTCGCCGCCGCCCTGCTGGATCGCCGGGTAGGATTGCAGTCCTTCACCGACGACCAGGTGATGCGTCCCGAAGCGCAGGCGTTGATTCCCCGCATCGACATGCGTCGCATCCCGGGCAACGAGGGTAAACCAAGCTGGGATGAGGGATACCACCAGGTCGAGGTACAGCTGAAGGATGGCAGCATCCTGCGTCAACAGGCGCACCGAGCCAATAGCGGAGCCCTGCGTGGCGTCACGATGGAGGACATCAGGGAGAAGTTCCGGGACTGCGCGTCCCAGGCGTTGCCCGAGGCAACCGCCACGGAACTCCTGTCGCGGGTTGACCGGTTGGAGGAGGGAGACCCGGTGAGCGGATTGGCCGACCTGCTTCGCGGCTGAGGCTCCCAAAATCATCACGCAGTCGCAACCCCCACAGCGCATTTCGCAACTCATTTGGAGGTGTGATCACCATGGCTGAGGACCTTTCCACAATCATTGAGTCAGGCGATCCTGTCCTGATTGCAGCCGGCGGACCTACCGAGGGCCCCCTATGGCATCCCGGCAACTATCTGACGTACGTGCGACACCGCGAAAGCATGCTGATGCGCTGGGATGGCAGCGGCGAACCCGTGGCGATCCGCACCGGCACCGGAGAAGGCAACGGCTGTACTCTTGACCGCCAGGGCAGACTCCTCATGTGCGAGGGAGCCAACCGGCAGATCACGCGGATGGACTCCGACGGATCGGTAACGACGGTAGCCGACCGGTGGCAGGGCAAACGCCTCAACCGTCCCAATGACATAGTCTGCCGCACCGACGGCAACGTCTATTTCACCGATCCCGAACGAGGCATCCCCGAGGAACAGCGAGAGTTGGGATTCGCCGCAGTGTTCCGCATCGCACCCGATGGCGCCCTGCACGTGGGCACCGACGAGTGCGAATATCCCAACGGCCTTGCGCTATCGCCGGACGAATCGGTGCTCTACGTCGCGATCAGCCGGCTCGATGATCGCTGCGTCGAGGAGGGCGAGCGGGGTGCGGTTTGTGCGCATCGTTTCGTGAGGGCCTTCGATGTGGCCGCCGACGGTACGCTGAGCAACAACCGGATCTTCTGTGATATGTCGTCGGCTGAGCCCGGCGTGCCTGACGGCATGAAGGTGGACACCGAGGGCAGGGTGTATTGCACCGGCTCCGGCGGGATCTGGGTGATCGATGCTGATGGCAACCGCCTGGGAGTTATCCGTGTTCCCGAGGTACCACGTAACCTCGTCTTTGGCGGCGAAAATCTGGACACCCTGTTCATCACCGCCGGCGATTCGGTTTACAGCCTTCAGACCGGTGTACGAGGCATAGCAGCGCTATAACGACACACCAATCGGCGTCCCGCGTGGCGTGCGCGGACGCTGGTTGCAGGCTCCGTGAGCCAAACACTCCGGCTCGGAGTTCAGACCCGCAGCCGGATGTTCTGGTTGTGGCTGAACAGGTTGGTCGGGTCGTACTTTTGCTTCAGGGCCGCCAGCCTCTGGAAATTGTCGCCGAAGGCGGCCTGTATCGCCTCGACCCCTTCCTCCTCCTCGGTGCCCACCTGGTTGAGGTACGGGCCTGACGAGAACGGCAGCAACTCTGCGGCAAAATCCCGCACCCAACGTATGTGGACCTCAGACTCCCCTGGATCCATGAAAACCCCGTTGGCGGCCCATTCGCACAGGGCGCCCCGGTGTCCGAACGCGGTCTCATCGGGGGACACGCGCCGAGCAGCATTGCCCAGGTACTGGAACAACACGCTGGAGAGCGGCGAGGTCGCCCGGTCAAAATAGTCGAGAGTGATCTCCAGCGCGTCAACGCTGATTTCCCTCATGAAATGCGATTTCAGGTAGTTCCGACGCCCGGATGGAGCCAACGCCAGCGACTGCGCGTCGGTGTATGTCATGGGCCGGACACTGTCCGACAACGGTGGCCCGAACTCTCGGAGCGGCTGGATGACGCGCTCTCCCTCGTCGATGGGGCCCTGATAGCAGAGCAGAATGCTGCAGGCCTTCCCGCGTCCGTCGGGCAGGGTTGTCAGGAAGGTTACCAGGTTCACCTCGTCCGGCATGTTGGCGGTGAATTCATTGACCAGCGCGAAGAATTCCCTTGCCCTGGAATACGGATAGAACAACCAACCCGCCAACACCTGGGGACCGACCGGATACAACTGGTACTCGAACGAGGTGACGACGCCAAAGTTGCCGCCGCCGCCCTTGATGGCCCACAACAGGTCGGCATTCTCATCGGCGCTGGCGGTGAGCGCTTGGCCGTCCGCCGTCACAACGTCCGCGGATATCACGTTGTCGCAACTGAGGCCGTAACTGCCGGACAGCCAGCCAATGCCCCCGCCCAGCGTCAGTCCGCCGATGCCGGTGTCAGGATCGGTCCCGCCTGGGGCGGCCAACCCGAAGGCCTGGGTCTCGTGGTCAAACGCACCCCACTTGGCGCCCCCCTGTGCGCGGACCGTTTGCGCCGCCGCATCCACGCGGACGCCGGTCATCATCGAAAGGTCGATCATCAATCCGTCGTTGCACACGCTGTTCCCCGGGAAATTGTGCCCGCCACCCCGAACCGAAATGAGCAGGTCATTCTCCCTGGCGAAGTTGACTGAGTTGATCACATCGGCCGTTCCGCTGCACCGGGCAATCAGGGCCGGCCGTTTGTCTACCATGGCGTTCCAGATCCGCCGGACACCGTCGTATCCGTCGTCGCCTGGACTCAGCGACTCGCCGTACAAGCTACTTCTGAAGTCCTCAACCGCCGAATTACTGACGACGGCATAACCCTCCGAAAGGGTCGCAAATCTCAGGTCCGCCATGCGTCTGTCCTCCTGCATACCTGTCGCCGCCGTAGAGCGCGATCGCGCCCCCGATAGGCTCGCGCTCCATCCTCAATGCCTGGCCGGCCTTGTTCTACTTTCTGTGGCGATTATATGGAGGCTGCGAAGCCGTCGCCACTCCAGCATCGGGCGGGCACCAGTCAACCGTTGCCGGCCGGTGGGCGCGAGGATCTGCGCGATTGGGAAATGCTCCTCGCCTTCAACAGCAACCGCGCACTTAACCCGACGGGATTGACAAAAAAGCTTGCCAATCTGGCCCATTTAAATCATCGGGAAACAAAAGCGTCGGTGACCGCCGCAATCGTCCGGCGGTTTACACTCAAAATGGCAACAAAATGGCGTCCCAGGCAGGATTCGAACCCGCGGCCAGCTGCTTAGAAGGCAGCCGCTCTGTCCACTGAGCTACTGGGACGCGCCTCATTTAGAATAGGTAATACCCTCCAACGGTGTCAACGGTTTGTGCCAGCCGGGCGCCGGAAGATAAGCGGGCGAGAGGGACCCGGCAAAACGCTAAATGTACGGCCGCGCCGCCGCCACTGTTCCGGGAACGCTGACCTGGCGACCACTCTCTAAAACGCGCCTCGGATGACCGGCACGCACAGTCCCGCTATTGCGTCAACGTTTGCCATCTGCGAAAATTGTCCGACGCAACATCGGCGATAGCATCATCGAGTTACAAAGCAGGCCGCAGACATATGGTCACAGGAATAGACAATCCCGTTCGCGTCCTGGTTGCCAAACCAGGATTGGACGGCCATGACCGCGGAGCAAAGGTCATCGCCCGTGCGCTTCGCGACGCGGGGATGGAGGTCATCTACACCGGCATCCGACAGACACCGCAGATGGTGGTTCAAGCCGCCGCGCAGGAAGACGTCTCGGTGCTGGGGCTGAGTATCCTCTCCGGCGCACACATGGAATTGTTGCCCGAAATCATGCGGTTGTTGCGGGAACAGGGAATGGACGATGTTCTGGTGGTTCTGGGCGGAATCGTGCCCGAATCGGATCGGGAACCTTTGGCGCAAATCGGCGTGTCAGCAGTGTTCGGCCCCGGCACGTCGACCAACGATATAATCGAATACATCAGATCCAATGCAACAACAGACTGAACCGGAAAAACCTCTCATTTTTTTCTAAAAATTGGCAAAAGCATCGCTTGCCATAAAATTACCGTCAACCTATAATCTCCGAAAGTCGATTCGGTGCGCTCGCCATCGGCGGTGCCATAATGAATTACAACGTTTCGCAACTGTTGAAAGAACCGATCGGTTCAGAACGGGATTTCACTATAACTAAAGGAGAGACCGCTGATCATTCTTTTCCCATCGATTACGCCGCCGGCTACGCCAAGCTGATCCGCACCCACCAAGGGATCTGGGTGCAAGCCTCCGTGACCGCGCAGGTGTCCCAGGATTGCAGCCGCTGCCTGGCGGAAGCCAGCCACGCGCTGGATCTGGAGATCGACGAAGAATATTTTCCTGAAATCGACGTCAGGACTGGCCACCAGATTTCCCCACCCACGGATTGGGAAGGACTGTATATAGGAGCGGATAACTTGCTGGACCTTGCTGAGGCTATTCGACAATCCGCCTTGGCGATCTTGCCCCTTAAACCGCTCTGCACACCGGACTGCCCTGGCATTTGCGACATTTGCGGCGTAAATCGCAACCACCATCAATGCGGATGCTACTCGGAACAAATCGATCCCAGGTGGGAAGCCTTGCGCTCACTGATGGCCGACACAAAAATCTGAACACGCTCGCGACGCTCTCACCCTTATGAGACCGCGTCGCGTCAACTTGGAACCGAAATGGGTGCACTACCAAACAAAAAACTGACTCGAGCCCGAAAAGGTCGGCGGCTATCCTCGCCGGCTTACCGTCTGCGCGCTATGAGCCCTGCCCGTTGTACCAGATGCGGTCAGGCAAAACGGCCTCACGCCGCTTGCCCCGGCTGCGGTTACTACCGCGGGCGCTTGGTCGCAGCGTGAAGTGATTGGAGGGCGGACGTATGACCAGTATTGAACGAGCTCCCATGTATTCGTTCATCTTCCCTGGGCAGGGCGCCCAGAAAGTTGGCATGGGACAAGCTCTCTATGAAACATCTCCCGCAGCCCGCTCCGTATTCGAGGAAGCCGATGACAGCCTGGGCGTAAACCTCTCCCAGGTGATGTTCGAAGGCCCCACAGAAACTCTCCAGGATACCGCCTACACCCAACCGGCGATCATGACCGTCAGCATCGCCATTTGGCGAGCCTGGCAGGAGTTCCTGGGCGCATCTGCGCCTCAACCGATGGCAGTGGCCGGCCACAGCCTCGGCGAATACACATCCATGGTAGTGGGTGGCGTTATGGACTTCAGCGATGGAGTTCGGCTCGTCAGGGAACGCGGGCGCCTGATGCACGAAGCGTCAGAGGCCCGGCCCGGGTCCATGGCTGCCATCATTGGCCTGGATGAGATCGTGGTCGCGCAGGTCGCTCAGGACGCTGGAGTTGAATTGGCCAATATCAACTCCGACGATCAGATCGTGATCAGCGGCGACAAAATGGCTTTGGCCAGGGCAATGGATCTCGCCTCCGCCCGCGGCGCCAAGAAAGTGGTTCCCCTGGCGGTGAGCGGAGCATTCCATTCTCGACTCATGGAACTGGCGCAGGAGGGTCTCACCGATGCCATCGACGGCATCACCTTGCGCGACCCCCGGTTCCCGGTCGTCGCCAACTCCACCGGCGCTCCCATAACCAACGCGGAGCAGGCCAGGCAAGAGTTGCTTACCGGACTGTGCAACTGCGTGCTATGGAAACACTCGGTTCAGCTGATGATCAATTCGGGTGCGAATCGCTTCGTGGAATTCGGTCCGGCTCGAGTGCTGTCCAGCTTGGTTCGGCGGATCGACCCGGGCGTCGAAGCTCTCACGCTTTCGGATCCCGATTCTATTCGCAAGGTAACTACTGAGTAGCAGTTGAACCGCGCCCAGCCACTGTCTTCTCCAGCGGCGGTTGTCTGTCTCTATGGTCATCCACCGCAGTTCGCAAGACAGGCGCAATCGCCCGGTGGGGCGTCAGGCTCGCGTCCTGACTCTCCAGTGCCTCTATATGCATGATCTGCGCGGCCATATCGAACCCGACACCGTCGAATGGCTGTGCTCGGAGGCGCCGGTGTCCGGTGCCGTGCGCCGAAACGCGGAAAGCATGATCGCCGGCATTCTGGATGATGTTGGGCAGTTGGATTCCACGATTCAGGAATATGCTCCCGCTTTGCCGGTTGAGTTGCTCGCCATCGTTGACCGCAGCATATTGCGTGTGGCAATCTATGAAATGATCAACCGGGCCCAGGTCCCCAGTAGAGTGATCATCAACGAAGCCACCGAATTAGCATCTGAGTATGGCAGCGAAAGCAGCGCGCGCTTTGTGAACGGTGTGCTCGGTACCGTGCTGACCAACTCGGCTCAAATCCGCCCGCAAAACCCCTGCGGTGGATAACCCAACAATTGTCAACGAAATTTCTGCGGCGTCTGCACGCCGCTCTCCCATGGAGATGAACCTTTGAGTACCGTGCTTGAGCGCATCACCGACATCGTCGTCGATAAACTTGGCGTCGATGCGGGCGATGTGACCGAAGAATCATCCTTCCAGGACGACCTGGGAGCGGATTCCCTGGACCTCGTCGAATTGATTATGGCGTTCGAAGAGGAATTTAGCTCCGACGGAAACACCATCGAGATCCCAGACGAGGACGCCGGAGAAATTCACACGGTCGCTGACGCTGTCGAGTACCTCAAAGACAAGGGCGTGCAGGACACATAGCCGTCATCCGCGGCTTGTCCTGTCGCGTCGGAGCTCTGCAGCGCCGGTCGAAAACAGGATTAGCCATGGATACGCTGGAAAACCTGGTCCAACTCGTCAAGAATTGTACGGATTGTCCTCTGCACTCTTCGCGTACCAACGCGGTGCCCGGAGAAGGGCCCGCCGATGCCGAGATACTTTTCATCGGGGAAGGACCCGGTTTCCATGAGGACCGCCAGGGTCGCCCTTTCGTGGGCCCCGCCGGCAACTTCCTGGAAGAATTGCTCCAATCCATCGGCATGACCCGCGATCAGGTATACATTGCCAACATGGTCAAATGCCGTCCCCCAAACAATCGCGATCCCGCGCCAAATGAAATTTCCGCCTGCAGCAAATTCCTCGACCGACAGATTGAACTCATCGACCCATTGTTGATCATCACTTTGGGTCGCTTTTCAATGTTGCGATTCCTGCCTGGGCAAAGCATCAGTCGTGCCCGTGGTCGGCTGAGGTCTGTCAACGGGCGGCAGATTTTCCCGATCATGCACCCCGCCGCAGGACTCCGGCGCCAGGAAATGCGCAGCGCCATCGAAGAAGATTTCGCCAAGATTCCCGGTCTCCTGGACGTGTTGCGCATGCAGGCTGAACCGGCATCGACCGACAGCATCAACGAACAACCTGCGGACTACGCGGTCGACCCGGCGCCGTCGTCTCTGTGGGACACGCTGCCAGCCGCTCCGGACAGCGCGTCTGTCGAGCCTCAATCAACCGAAAGTCGGGAAGAACCTGCGGAAACGCACACCGATGAACCGCCCCCCGGCCAACAGCGGCTTTTCTGAAGGACTCTGACGTGGTAACCCATCTCTCGACAAACCCACCCCCCGGCACGTCTTTGCGCGTGGTTCCATTGGGAGGTCTGGGTGAGATCGGCAAGAACATGATGGCCGTGGAATGCGGCGAGGATATTGTTGTCATCGATTGCGGCATCCAGTTTCCCTCGGAGGACATGCCCGGCGTTGACCTCATCATCCCCGACGTGTCTTACCTTACGGCGCGGGCTGACCGGGTACGAGGCATCCTGATCACCCACGGCCACGAGGATCATATCGGCGCGCTCCCCTACGTATTGCCCGACCTGGAAGTCCCCGTATACGCCCCCCGCCTGGCGCACGGGTTAATCCAGGTCAAACTGCACGAGCGCCGCCGCACCCGCGATATGGTCGTCCACGCCATCGAACCCGAGCAACCCGTAACGTTCGGCGACAACTTCATGGCCACCTGGTTCCGGGTATGCCACAGCATCCCGGACGCCATGGGCATCTGCCTGGATACACCGCTGGGGCCCATCATCCACACCGGCGATTTCAAGATCGACCACACTCCCGTAGATGGTCACACCATCGATCTCACCGCCCTGGCCGCGCGCGGCTCAGATGGCGTGCTGCTCCTTTGCTCCGACTCCACCTATGCCGAACTGCCGGGATACACCCCGTCCGAGCAGGTGATGGCTTCTGCGCTGGATCGGGCCATGGCGGACGCCTCCGGCCGCGTCATCATCGCTACGTTCGCCTCCCTCATCAGCCGGATCCAGCAGGTGATCACCGCAGCCGAAAAGCACGGACGCAAGGTCGCGTTTGTGGGCCGGAGCATGGTAGCCAACGTCCAGATGGCAACCGAAATGGGTTATCTGGATGCTCGACCCGGAACCATCATACCGGTGCGCGAGGCGGACAATTGGTCCCCGAATCGCGTGGTTTTGATGACCACCGGCAGTCAGGGTGAGCCCACATCTGCCTTGGTGCGCATCGCCAACGGCGAGAATCGCGACGTTGATTTGATGGAAGGCGACACCGTGATCATCTCGGCGACCCCCATCCCGGGCAATGAGCGCGCCGTTAGCCAGACCATCGACAACCTGCTGAGGCAGGGCGCCAACGTGCTCTACGACCGCATCGCGCCTGTCCACGTGCACGGCCACGCCAGCCAGGAAGAGCTCAAACTCATGCTCAACCTCACCCGCCCCAGGTATTTCGTTCCGGTGCACGGAGAGTTCCGCCATCTGCGCGCGCACGCCCAACTGGCCTGGGAACTGAACGTCGCGCCCGAAGGCATTTTCGTTCTGGAAGACGGTGACATTCTCGAAATCGACGAATATGGCGCCGCAGTCGTTGACTCGATTCCTGCCGGCCCCATATACCTTGATGGCCTAACGGTTATGGAAACCGACTCCGACGTCCTGCGGGAGCGCAGATCCTTGGCTCGCGACGGCGTCGTGGTGGTATGCGCAGGGTTGAATCAACAGGGCGAAATCGTAGGGCCCGTGCAGGTTGCCGCCAGCGGTTTCATCGAGCAGCACGACCTGCCCGACGCCTTCCGCGGGTTGGCCGAAATCATCGAAATGGAGATGTCAGGCATCCCATTCGTGAACAACCAGGAGTCCGCCCAGGCAAAAATCCGGAAAGTTGCTCGCCAGTTCCTCCGCAGCAACCTCAACAAACGCCCTATGATAATCCCGGTAATTCTGGATACCTGACGGCAGCCCAACTAACGCGCCAACGCAACCCTCGCTCCAACGCCGCTGCCCGACAGCGGCGCGTTTGCTTAAAGGCCCGTCACCAGACCACCCGGCAGGAGGAACGCTATGTCCGCATTCGCGGCGACCGGCGACCATGGGCCCAACTTAGTCCGGTTGGCTATTGAGTTCGTAATTCTATCGGTGGCCGCCTTGGTTGCCGCCGCGCTTGCCTGGTTTGTTCCCTTCATCAGGGAATGGTTGACCGTGACTCTGGCCTTCGGCTGGGCCCCCGCAGGTCTGTACGGCATGATCGTACTGTTGGTCCTGGTGCACAGACCCCTGGCGCTTTTTGTCGCCTGGCGATGGTGGTTGGCCGGCGCATTGCTCGTAGCCATTTTGATCGGCGCGGCCGGGTTCGTGCGCGGCGACACCGGCGCGCTGTACTCCTACGGTATGTCAGGCGCGTGGGGATACGCCTTGACGGGCGGAAACCTCGGCATCGCAATCCTGGAGTTCGCGGTGGCGATCGCCGTCATCGGCCTCCTGGTAATACCCGGCTCCGTTCGCTGGTACTGGGCGGCAGTTCGATATGCCGCAATTGGCGTGTGGACAGCATTGCTGGCCGTGGCAGCCGGTCTCGCACTCGTGGGCCGGTGGTCGGCCATCGCCATGGTCGCCACTGCCCGAGGCACCGCCGCTTTGATCAACTCTCGCAGTAAAAACGACTCGACCCCCAAGCAAAAGTCAGCCAGGAAATCCAAACAACCCAAACCGGAAGCATCAGGACCGGAGCCAACCGCACCGACGTTGCCCACTCCCACATCCGGTAGTGGTTGGCAATTGCCTCCCCTGGACTTGCTCGCTCCTCCCGAGGCGCACGAGATGGACCAGTCCGCCATCGCCGGAATGTCAACGGAGATCAGGGATGCTTTGTCCGAGCACGGCGTCTACGTCGACATCGAGGATGTGAAAGCCGGCCCCAGGGTAATCCGTTTCGGCCTCGTACCGGGATACGTGCCCCAGAGGCCCGGCCGCGACGGCGCCCCGGCCAAGCAGCGCCCCAGCCGCGTCCGCGTCAGCGACATCAGCAAGCAGCAGAAGGACCTCGCGATAGCCCTCAAGAGTCCGTACATCAGGATCATCGAAACGCCGGAACCCGGCGAAGGAATGGTCGGCCTGGAAGTTCCCAACCCGACACCCGGCAAGGTGTTGATGCGGTCAATCGTAGGGGGACAGGATTTCGGCAAAATCGTGCAGAAGGGCGGGTTGGCATTCGCTCTGGGCGAAGACGCAGGGGGCGAGTCTCTGGTCCTCGACCTGGCTGCCATGCCGCACCTGCTCATCGCCGGCGCGACTGGGTCCGGCAAAAGCGTATGCATCAACTCGTTGGTGGCGTCGCTGTTGATGACCAGGCCTCCGGACGAATTGCGGATGATCATGGTTGACCCCAAACGCGTCGAACTCACGCCGTTCAACGGCATTCCGCACCTGGTCATGCCTGTCATCGTAGAACCGGACGAGGTGCAGCCGGCGCTCCGGGGACTGATCAACGAAATGACCCGCCGCTACAAGATGATGGAGGACCTTGGCGTCCGCAACATCGCCGGCTACAACGCAAAAGCACCGGAGCCAATGTCTTTCCTCGTCCTGATCGTGGACGAACTGGCCGATCTGATGATGACTGGCGGCCTGGAAGTTGAACAGCAGTTGGTTCGCCTGGCGCAGTTGGGCCGCGCCGCCGGCATCCACATGGTGCTGGCGACCCAACGCCCGTCCGTAAAAGTGGTCACCGGCCTCCTCAAGGCCAACGTTCCGGCCCGGGTGGCGTTCGCCGTCGCGTCCCAGGTGGACTCACGCGTCATCCTGGACTCGGGTGGCGCCGAAGCGCTCATGGGCAAGGGCGACCTGCTGTTGTTGAACAACGATTTCCCCAAGGCCCGCCGGGGCCAGGGGACCCTGGTTTACGATGACGAGATGGACCGTCTGATCGAATTCTGGCGGGACCAGAAGGGCCCGCCGCTGCCGCCAATAGACCTGTCCGACGAAATGGACCTCGACGGCGGCGACCCCGACGCGGCGGGCTCAGGGAGCGAAAACGCTTTCGACGGCAACTATCTCGACCAGGCGCGTGACATTGCCCTGCGCAATCCCCGCGTCACTTCAGCCATGCTGGAGCGGCGTTTCAAGATCCGCAAGTCGGTTGCCGACGAAATCATGGACGACCTGCGGGCTGAGGGTTTGGTGATCGGCTAGCAGTCCACGGCGCGGCTCCGACGGTGGTATGATGCTAAGGCGTCTTGCGCCGTTGGAGCCGCAGTGCTGATCGACCTGCACAACCACACCTACCCGAAATCTGACGACAGTTTCATGTCCCCCGACGAATTGGTCGATGCGGCTCGACTCGCGGGATTGGACGGGGTGTGCATCACAGAGCATGACGATTTTTGGTCGCTTGACCAGGCCGCCGAACTCACCAAACGCCACGGTATCCTCGTGTTGCCCGGTTCGGAGATCAACACCGACGCTGGCCACGTCTTGGTGTTCGGTCTGCAACGCTATCGCTTCGGGATGCACAAGCCGAGTTTCCTCCGGGCGGAAGCCGACAGCCTCGGCGCGGTGCTGATAGCCGCCCACCCGTACCGTCGCAGGTACCTGGAAGATCCGGCCAGCGATCCGGCAGTCCGTTCGGAGATGCTGGACCGAGCTATCGCGGACCCAGATTTCAGGATGTTCGACGCGGTCGAATCCTTCAATGGCCGTGGATCATCCAACGAGAACCTGTTCGCTCGTGATTTGAACCAAATCCTTGGCCTGCCGGGCGTTGGCGGCAGCGACGCGCACCGGGTACACCAGGTCGGCACCGCAGCCACTCGATTCCAACGACGCATCAACTCGCTTGATGACTTGATCGAGGAGGTCCGTTACGGCCGGACCGAGCCCGTTAAGTTGTCCGCCGCCGCGGGGATGCCCACAACTACTGCATGACATGGCTCCCCTGCTCGAAGTCCAGGACCTTCACGTCGAGTTTCGGGTCCCCAATGGCGCGGTACACGCGGTCAACGGTGTCTCCTTTTCCCAGGATGAGGAGGAAATCCTGTGCATTGTGGGAGAGAGCGGCGCAGGCAAGAGTGCCCTCGCCCTAACCCTCATGGGCCTCCTGCCCGACAACGGCGCCATCAAGAGTGGGAAAATCCTGTTTGATGGCGTGGATTTGGTCTCATCCCCTGAGGAACGCTTGCGGGATTTGCGCGGCAAGGCCATGTCCATGGTGTTCCAGGACGCCCAGTCCGCGTTGAACCCGGTTCAAACCATCGGCAACCAGCTAACCGAGGTGATCATCACCCATTCGCAGCTCAATCGTCGCGCCGCCGGACGCGTGTGCCAGGAAATGCTGCGCGAGCTGGGAGTTCCCGACCCCCGCCGCATCATGGGCGAGTATCCGTTCACCCTCAGCGGCGGCCAATGCCAGCGCGTGATGCTAGCCATGGCGATGGTCATGCGGCCCCGCCTGCTGATCGCGGACGAAGTCACCTCCAGCGTGGACGTCACCCTGCAGGCGGAGATACTGGAACGCCTCAAGGAGTTGAGCCGCGACTCCAAATCGGCAATATTGCTCATCACCCACGACATGGGCGTAGTGGCTAACATGGCCCGCCGGGTCGGCGTCATGTACGCCGGCCACCTCGTGGAATACGCTGACCTCCTGCCCATATTCCAGCAGCCGCGCCACCCGTATACCTGGTCACTGCTCCAGACCCTCCCTCGTCTGGACGCCGCCGGCCGCCGTTTGCAGGCCCTTCGCGGCACACCCCCGGACCTCATCGACATGTCTGAGGAGTGTCCCTTCCTGCCCCGCTGTCCCAAGGCATTGGCACAGTGCCGGCTCGAACCGACGCCCTCGCTGCGCGAACAATCAGCCGGCCACTACGCTGCGTGCTACAACCCGGTAACTTACCCCGACGTCGACCTCGACTGACTTCCGGCCATCCGCCGTCACGCTGGTCAAGCCCCCGCGAGGTCAGCAACCAGCAATTCCAGTGAGACCTCGGGATCCAACCGCCCTTGTTTGATCGCCAGGTCGCTCTCCAGCACGAGCTGGTACTTGTGCGAGATCTCCGGCAGAGTCATCCGGCGCGCCTGACCCAAGGTCTTTCGCACCACGAAATCGGAATTCGCTCCCATCCGGCGGCCCAGGTCCGGCTGCACCACTCCTCGCTCCGTCAAATCCCGCGCCAGCGCTATTAGCCGCAACTGCCTCTCGATCATCGCGATGATGTAGAGCGGTTCGCGTCCCTCATCCATCAGTTGCGCCAGCATCCGCAGCGCGTCGCCCGGGCGGCCGTCCATGATCGCATCCACCGCCGCGAAGATGTTGGCCTCCTGGGCATACGGGACCAACGTTCGCACATCCGGCTCCGTGATCTCCCGGCCCGTAGCATATAGAGACAGCTTTTCCAGTTCCCGGTCCAGGGTCCACAGGTCGTTGCCGATCATCTCCGTGATGGCCTGAATCGCCGGCGGTGTAATCGACCCGCCTCGACCCTCGACCGCCCGTTTGACCCATTGATTCAACCCTTGTCCGGTCGGCGCCGCCTGCTTGTGCACCTGGCAATGCTCGGCCAACGCCGTCAACAGCGGATTGCGGTCGGACGCGTCGCCGTCCACCAGCACTAGCAGAGTCGTGTCCGGCATCAGTGGCACCGCGTCGGCCAGTTGCATCCAGCCGGTGCGAGCGGCAGCCTGCCGCCGTCCTGACCGGCCCCTGCCTCGCTGACCGCCCCCGGTTTCCTCGGTGGCCAGCACGCCCTCGACCTCAACCAGCCGCGCGGCGTCCAGGAAAGGGAGGGAGTTGCAGGCGGCCACCACCTCCGCCGGTTGCGTCTGCCCAACCGTGAACCGGTGGTGGTTGGAGTCCATCACATCCGAGGCGCCGCCGTCCTGAATAACGCGGCGCACCACCCCGGCCACGAGGAAACTGTCCCCATAGACTACGTGGGCGGGCATAGTGTCTGCTTGAGGGGAATGCCTGGGCTTGAAGCGCTGGACCGCTAGTTTTCCACCAACTCCGTCAGCACGCCGAACACCGAGCGCGGGTGAACAAACCCGATGGTTCCCGACAAACCGTGCCGCGGCTCGTTATCAATCAAGGAAAGGCCATTGGCGGACAGGATTTTCAGCTTGCCAGCGATGTCGTCGACGTTCAGCGCCAAGTGGTGCAGGCCTTCTCCCCGACGCTCAATGAACCGGCCCACGGCGGTCTCCGGTGTCAGGGGTTGCAGCAGTTCCAGCCGCGTTTCACCAACCTCGATCAGGCACGCCCGCACTCCCTGGTCGTCCATTTCGACCACCTCGGCGTCGGGCGTCCCAAAGTTCGCCGAAAAGAATTCCAGGGCGGCGTGAATGTCATTGACCGCAATCCCAACATGGTCAACGTAATTGACGGCGCAGACTTCGGACATCTGTCAAACCCCTCCCGTCGCGGTTATGCCAGCTAAACCGGGTACTGTCCCAACACCTGCCGGGCGATGATCATCCGCTGCACTTCCGACGTCCCTTCGTAGATGGTGGTCACTCTGGCGTCGCGGAAGATGCGCTCGATACGCGATTCTTTGAAAATGCCGATCCCGCCGTGTATCTGCATCGCTTCGTACGCGGCCTTGTTGCAGTTCTCCGACGCGATCAACTTGGCCATGGACGCCTCGTTGATGAACGGCAGGCCCTGGTCTCGCAGGCTCGCGGCGTGCATAGTTGCGATCCGCGCCGAATGTACGCCCGTCGCGATGTCCGCCAGCTTGAACTGGATGGCCTGGTGCTGAGCCAGCTTGCGCCCGAAGGTCTCCCGTAGTTGGGCGTACCTGACCGCCTCTTCCAGCGCTGCCTGCCCGATGCCCACGCACTGCGCCGCGATGGATATGCGGCTGGAGTCCAGGATGTCCATCGCGTACCGGAATCCCATCCCCTCCTCGCCGATAATGTTCTCCGCCGGTATTTCGGCATCATCGAACACGATTTCGCATGTGCTGGATGCGCGAATGCCCATCTTGTTGTGCTGCGAGTTGATCTGCATCCCGGCTGTGCCGGCCGGCACGATGAACGCACACACCCCGCGGTAGCCGATGGATCGATCCTGGTTGGCAAAAACCACCAGCGTCTCGGCCACCTCGGCGTTGGTGATGAACTGCTTGGATCCGTTCAACACCCAGCTTCCGTTGCGCCGCGTCGCGGTCGTCTGCATCGCCGCCGCGTCCGAACCGCTTCCGGGCTCGGTGAGCGCCCACGCGGCGATTCCCTTGCCGGAGGCCAGCGATGGAACGTACTGCTGCTTCTGTTCCTCGTTGCCGAACCTCGCTATGGTCTCCAGGCCCAGGCCCAGGTGCGCCGCGAGGGTTACGCTGGCCGCCACGTCCGCGCGCGCCATCTCCTCGATGACGATCGACGACTGCCGGAATCCTCCTCCGCTGCCTCCGTAGGCCGGGTCGACGCCGATCCCGGTCAGGCCCAGTTGCGCCATGCCGCGCCAGTTTTCGTGCGAAAATTCGGCCTTTTCATCCAGTTCAGCGGCGCGCGGCATGACCTCTCGTTCCGCAAAATCCCGGACGAGGTTCTGCAGCATCTTTTCTTCTTCGGTCAAAGTCAGGTCGGGCACGGGAATTCCTCCGGATAGTTGCTCAATCTTTATGAGATCGCGGAAAGTGTATCACAGGCCGTATTCGGGCCAACCGACGGGAATCAGAACGTGTCCGCGTCCTCGCCGAACCACTTCCTGATCAGGTTGTTCAGGGTACCGTCGTCTTTCATGGCCCCGATGGCCGCATTCAGTCTGCTCCTCAACTGGCTGTCGTTCTCACGCACGCCGATGCTGGCATATTGGAAGTCGAAAGTAACCTCCGGGCCCACAAACACCAGGTCTCCGCCACTGTCCTCCACGAAACTCTGCAAGAAGGCTTTGTCCGCAAACGCCGCGTCCGCGTCCCCGTTCCTGACCGCGTGCACCGGATCTTCGCCCGGGAGGAAAATCACCCTCGTGATGCCGGCCTCCGTGAGATAGTCTTGTTGGATGGTGTTGACCTGCACCGCCACTTTCCCGTTGATCACCTCATCATCGGACCCGGCCAACGCGACATACGCCGACGGGCTGCTGGGCAGGTAAGCCTGGGTGAAGTCGATCTCCTCGTCCCGCTCTTTCGTGGCCGCCATCCCGGACAGGATGACGTCGTAATTCCCGGCCAGCAGGCTGGGGATGATGCTTACCCAGTCGTTCTGTACCCAGGAACACTCCACCCCCATGCGACGGCAGAGTTCATCACCCAGTTCACGCTCGAACCCATCTATTTCACCCCGTTCGTTGATGAAATTGGACGGCGGAAAGTCTGCAGAGGTCCCTATCCGGAGCGCCTCCGACTCATTCCACGCCGCAGCGACCGTCGGTACGGGGACAACAGTGCTCGACGATCCCGACCGGTCAACGTCGGCTGAGCCCCCGCATGCCGCCATCACGGCGGCCATCAGGCAGCACAGAAATATCGCAGAGCAGAGCCGTACCATCATCGATCGACTCCAGGATCACAAGCCGGCCGAAGGCTCGTACTCGCCGAACACCTGCCGCAGCACCTCACATATCTCGCCCAGGGTCGCGTATTTTTCCACGCATTCCATCATCGGCGGGATCGTATTGGCGTCTTCAGACCGCGCCGCATCCGCCAACCGCGCCAGGCTGATCTGCACCGCCATGTTGTCCCGCTCTCGCCGCAGTTGTTTCAGCCTTTCCACCTGTTCCGAAGCTGCCGCCGCATTAACCCTCAACAGGTCGGATATGGGCGGCGTGTCCGTGACATACTGGTTGACGCCGACCACGACCCTCTCTCCATCATCCACGGAGCGCTGGTGGGCAAACGCGGCCTCGCCTATCTCCCTCACCTGGAATCCATCCTCGATGGCCGCAACGGCGCCGCCCATGCGGTCAATCTGCTCCAGGTATTCCACCACCCCTGCCTCCAGGCGATCGGTGAGATTCTCCACGTACCAGGAGCCACCCAACGGGTCCACCACGTCGGCCGCGCCGCTCTCGTGCGCCAGAATCTGCTGCGTACGCAGCGATAATTGCGCTGATTCCTCGGTGGGCAGGCTCAGAGCCTCGTCCCGCGAGTTCACATGGAGAGATTGCGTGCCCCCCAGCACCGCAGCCAGCGCCTGCACGGCGCTCCGAATCACGTTGTTATCGGGTTGCTGGGCGGTCAGAGTCACGCCGGCGGTCTGCGTGTGGAACCGCAGCATCATCGAACGGGGGTCCCGTGCGCCCAAACGGTCGCGCATGATCCTGGCCCACAGGCGACGGGCGGCGCGGAACTTGGCGACCTCTTCGAACAGATTGTTCTGCGCCACGAAGAAGAAAGACAGGCGAGGCGCGAAATCATCCACCGGCAACCCCGCCGCCACGGCAGCCTCCACGTACGCAATCGCGTTGGCAAACGTGAAAGCCAACTCCTGCGTTGCCGTGGCCCCCGCTTCCCGCATGTGATAGCCGCTGATGCTGATGGTATTCCAGCGCGGCACGTTCTCGGCGCAATACTTGAACACGTCCACCACCAGCCGCATCGACGGCCGGGGCGGATACGCGTACGTTCCACGGGCGATATATTCCTTGAGAATGTCATTCTGCAGGGTACCGCTCAGTTGCTCCGGTTCGACTCCCTGTTTCTTGCCCGCCGCGATGTACAGGCACAGCAGCACCGCCGCCGTCGCATTGATCGTCATCGACGTGCTGACTCGATCCAGGGGAATCCCCTCAAACAAAGTCTCCATGTCCGCCAGGGAGCAGATCGGCACCCCAACTTTGCCCACTTCTCCCTCGGCCAAGGGATGGTCGCTGTCGTACCCGATCTGGGTGGGCAGATCGAACGCTACCGAAAGGCCGGTCTGACCGTTTTCCAGCAGGTAGCGATACCTTTCATTGGTGGCCGCTGCGGTCGCGTAGCCCGCGTACTGGCGCATCGTCCACACGCGTCCCCGGTACATATTGGGCTGGACCCCGCGCGTGTACGGAAACTCACCCGGGTAGCCTATCGTGTCTTGATAGTTCCCGGCGCCATCATCCTCAGGGGTGTACACGGTGTCCAGGCTCAACCCGGAATCGGTTTGAAATGCCTCCCGCCGCTCACCAAATCGCTGGGTTACCCGGGAAAGCGTCGCATCGTGCCACTCTTGCTTGTTCGTCGACATACTGCCCAGCCCTCCAAACGGTCAAAGCGCCTCGTGTTCGCGGGGGCATTTTACCATCGCAATGCGCCGCCCAAACGCAAACGGGGCGAGTTGGTGGCTCGCCCCGTCCAGGTGTTATTGCCCTGGTTATTCGCCCTAATCGCTGGTAAACGCGTAGTCCGTCGGCCGCATGATGCTGTGGCGCGACACTCGCACGATGGGCCCGTCAACCTCGCTCGCCGCCCTGGCCTTGTTCCACTCGGGATCAGCCTGGAACGAACGCCAGCTCTTCTCCCGGTCGCCCAGGCTGGGATACCCGAGCATGTAGACCAGCACGTTGTTCACGCCCACGTCCTCGGACCAGTAGCCGATGTTCTCGATCCCGTGCTTTTCGAACAGGCCGATGGTGTGGTTGGCAAAGCGGTTGTGCACGTCCGGCAGCCTGCCTGGCATCGCTTCGTAGATGCGAAGCTCCTGGACCGCCGTGGTGATCTTGGGCTCCGGCGAATACGGCGTCGTCCGGAGAAAACGGTTGGTCACGGCATCGACCAGCGGCCCGTTGGCCTCGGTCTGCTTGCGGACTTCCAGCCAGTCCGGGTCCGTCCCGAACTTCGCCCACCGGCTTTCCCGGTCGGCCATGCTGTCGAAAACGTTGATGTAGGTCAACCGGTTGCTGCGGCCGATCTCGTCGGTCCAAAAGCCCAGGTATTTCACGCCGTGCTTCCGGAATAGGGAACAGGTGTGATTTGCAAAACGGCCGCTGATGTCAGGTAGGCGACCGGCGACTGCGTCGTAGATACGGAGCTCGTAAAGCATCGCTTCTCTCCTTACCGAGTGAAGGTCTGGGTGTCGCTCGGCGGAACATTGTGCTCACCAATTGGCACTGTGTACCCGCCGGCGGTAGTATAGCATCGGCCACGTCGTCGCGTACGGTACGTGTTTGGCCCGCGGCGGCCATATCCTCCGATACCTCGCCCTTTACACAATCTGAATATCGCCGCGGTACGTATACCATGTACCCGGACCACCTATTTCCGAACTTTACGGAGCATATTCAATTGAACATGACGCACAATCGCGACCACCTGCCACGTGTACTCCGCACGCCCGCGAGCATCGTCATCGCCCTTGCGATAATCGCTCTGGCTCTCGGGCTGGCGTGCGGACAGCCGGCCGAGTCTCCAGCATCGCCGTCGGTGGTGGAACTGACTCCTCCGCCATCCATCAACACCGTCGCGCCCGCTGAGCCGGTCTCCACTCAGGCTCAACCGCAGGAATCGACGGAGGGTTCAGTCCCGGATCCAACCGAAACTTCCGATCCCAACGCTGACGCGGCGCCGGCTCAGGGAATTGCAACCCAGTTGACCGTAGACCAGATCGCCGCCGCTCACGACGAAATTATGAGCGCCCTCTATGAGCAAACGGTGCCCTCAGTGGTCGGTTTGCGCGTCATCCAGCCCTTGTCCGTCGGCGGAAACGTCCCCCAGGGAATGCCCAACGACTTCTTCTCCCGGGCCAGCGGCTCCGGATTCGTCTGGGATGACCAGGGGCATGTGGTCACCAATCGGCACGTCGTCGAGTCCGCCGAGCGCATCGTCGTCGTGTTCAGCGACGGCACGCAAACGGAAGCCGAAATAATCGGCCAGGATCCCGATTCCGACCTCGCCGTCATCAAGATCGACGACGTGTCCGTGCGCCCCCCGCCCATCAAGTTGGGAGACAGCGACACCATCAAACCCGGTCAACTGGCCGTCGCCATCGGCGACCCATTCTCCCGTGGTTTCTCCATGACCTCCGGCGTCATCAGCGCCCTGGGCCGCACCATCAGCCCATCGGAAAGTAACTTTGCCATCCCCCGCGTCATCCAACACGACGCCGCCACCAATCCCGGCAACTCTGGTGGTCCCTTGCTCAATCGCCACGGCGAACTGGTGGGCATCAACGCCCAGATCATCAGCCAAACCGGCGCCTTTTCCGGAGTCGGCCTGGCAATTCCGGTCAACCTGGCCAAGCTCGTGATTCCCGCGCTCATCTCCGAGGGTCGATACGAATACCCCTACATCGGCATCCGCGGCACCTCGGTCAGACCCGACATTGCCGCCGCCATGAACCTTCCGGCCGAAACCCGGGGTGCCCTTGTCCTTGCCGTCGGCGCCGACAGCGCTGCCAGTCGCGGAGGGTTGCGAGCATCAGACAGCCTGACGGTCATCGACGGGACTGAATTCCCGATCGGCGGTGATGTCATCATCGACATCGACGGCACCACCATTCGAAGCATGGATGACCTCCTTGCTTACGTGGTGGAGCACACTCGGCCGGGTGACACGGCGGTTTTCACCCTGTTGCGGGACGGCTCCGAAACCACTGTAGACATCACCATGGACGCCAGGCCCAGGCAGTAGTCTGCCGATAGGTCACAAAAAATGCCGACGGCGCACTGTCTCCGTCGGCTTTGTTTTTGCGTGGCGCGCCTGGCAGGACTCGAACCCGCAACCCCTGGGTCCGAAGCCCAGTGCTCTATCCATTGAGCTACAGGCGCACGGTCTGGCGCGTCGGTCGTTCCGAATGGTGGGGCGAGCAACGGGATTCGAACCCGTGATCTCCTGTGCCACAGACAGGCGCCTTCGACCACTTGGCTATGCTCGCCTCGTCAAACGAACCAGCGGCCATTCGCCGCCAATTAGTATTCAAGGTTAGCACACCCACCCCATGCGCACAATATCCGCTTTCGAGGATTCGAGACCGGGGCGTCGAGTATCCAGGCTTCGCCCATACTCGCACGCGCTGACGTTGAAACAATGTTCCCCGCTGTATAAAATCAATCCGATTCCGGGCTGTCTTCCGTATCGTCGCATAACATTCCTTATTGCCCGGGAGGAGATCATGATACTCAGCCATTTTCGTTTTTTGATTCTGCCAGCAATGCTCGCCATCCTGGTTTTCGCCATCGCCTGCGGCGGCGGAGACGCTCCCGAGACTGCCGCGGCCCCGTCCGCGACCGAGCCTACGCCAACCCTGCCGTCTCGCTCAGTCGAACCCACCGCCATGCCGGAATCTGCGGCGGCTCCGGTGGCCACCGCCGCTCCCGCGGGTGCCGCTCAGGCTCCTACACCGGCAACCGTGCCGGGGCAGGCGTCGGATTCCGGCGCCGTCCCCACCGTGGCGCCTCTTGCGGTACCAGTTGCCGGCGCGAACTGCGCTCCTAGCGCTGATCTGACCTTCGACGACCGACCGCCCCAGGGTGGAACCCTCGTCAGGCTCTATACCGACCCGCCGACGATCGACCCACATTTGGTCAGTGATGCCACATCTAGCGTCATTACCAACGAGGTTTTCGGTGGACTCGTCACGCTGAATCTGCAATATCAGCCGGTCCTCGATCTTGCCGAAAGCTGTGCCGTCAGCGATGACGGCCTCATCTACACCTTCGTGTTGCGTGAAAACGCCAAGTTCCAGGACGGGAGCCCGGTGACCGCCCACGACGTCAAGTGGTCCATCGAGCGCGCCGCCAATCCCGATACCATCTCCACTACGGCCGAGACCTACCTTGGCGACATCGTCGGAGTGGCAGAGCGTCTGGCCGGCGAAGCCGGTGAGGTGCGGGGCGCGCGCGTCGTTGACGAACGCACCATTGAGTTCACCCTCGACGCTCCCAAGGCCTATTTCCTCGCCAAGCTGTCCTACCCCACCGCCTATGTCCTGGATCAGGATCAGGTCACCGAAGACGGGTCCTGGCTCGAGCAGCCCAACGGAACGGGCCCCTTCCGGTTGGGCCGATATGACATCGGCGAACTGCTCATCCTCGAACGCAACGAACACTACCATCTGGGACCTCCACACATCGACAGCGTCCACATGATCCTCAGCGGCGGCTCCGCCATGATCATGTACGAGAACGACGAGATCCACCTCACCGGCGTGGGCACCGACGATCTGCCCCGTCTGCTGGACCCCAACGACCCCTTGAACCCTCAACTCCACCGGTCCGCTCAGGACTTCTCGGTTTTCTACATCGGGCTTAACGTCGATCACCCACCCTTTGACGATCCCAAGGTCCGTCAGGCGATGAACTATGCCATCGACCTTCAGTCAATCGCCGAGAACGTGCTGGATAACCGGGTCACGCCGGCCACCGGAGTTATCCCTCCGGGCTTCCCGTCGTACAACGAAAACCTCCGCAGCTACTCTTACAACCCCGACCTCGCCATGGAACTGTTGCAGAGTTCCACCTATGCGGACGCTCTCGCCAGTGGCGACTTCCCACGGATTACACTGACCATTTCGGGCAGCTTCGGCGCCACCATACCCACTTACCTCGAGGTTATGCTCGAGCAGTGGCGCGGCCTCGGCATCGAGATCGACATCCAGCAGACCGAATGGGCCACCTTCCTACAGGACGTGAACGAACGCAAATACCAGATGTTCTCCCTCGGCTGGATCGCCGACTACCCCGATCCCGAAAACTTCCTCGACCTGCTGTTCCACAGCGAAAACCAGAACAACCACACGGCCTACAGCAACCCGGAGGTCGACCGCCTCCTCGAGGAAGCGCGTGTCGAACGCGACCCTGACCGCCGCCACGAACTCTACAACCAGGTCGAGCAAATGGTCGTGGACGACGCCGCCTGGGTGTGGACCTGGTACCGTGGCGAGGGTTACGCGCTCATCAAGCCCGAAGTTTCCGACTATTTCCTCCTCCAGATGAGCATTCCCAAGTATCGCTACATTTACTTCAACCAGTAGGAAGCTTCATCGCAGGGACGGCTGAACGGTCGTCCCTGCGGAACTTCAAACCTGCATACCAGAACCGGGTCCCATGGGCGTTTACGTAGTAAAAAGGCTACTCTGGCTGCCGTTCCTGCTGATCATAGTCAGCTTGGTGACGTTCGCCTTGCTTCGCTTCGGACCGGGAGACCCGGTGCAAATCTGGCTGGGGCAACACCAGAACGACCAGGTGCGCGAACGCATCCGCGCCAAATTGGGCTTGGACGACCCCTTCGTGGTGCAGTACGTGCGTTACATGGAGGGTGTGATAACCCGATTGGACTTCGGCGAGAGCTTCCAATTTCGCGGGAAGTCGGTCCGCGAGGTCATCGGGACACGCATCCTGGTTTCCATGCAACTCAACCTGGCCGCCGTCATCATCACCCTCGGAATCGGCATTCCCGTGGGGCTGTTGGCTGCCCTGCGCCAGGGTACCGGCTGGGATAATCTGATCGTAGCCATCGCGTTGGCTTTTCAGTCTCTGCCGGTTTTCATCACCGCGCCGGTACTGCTGCTGGTGTTCGCCCTGCATCTCGACGTGCTTCCCACCAGCGGATGGGGTGGATTTTTCTCGCCCAAGATCATCATGCCCGCGGTCGTGATGGGCGTCCCTGGAATCGCCATAGTGGTGAGACTGGTGCGGGCCAGTGTCCTCGACGTGGTAGGTCAGGATTATGTCCGCACTGCTCGGGCCAAGGGATTGCCCGAAACCACCGTGCGATACCGCCATATCCTGCGCAACGCATTGATCCCCGTAACGACCAGCTTCGGGTTCATTTTGGCCGGCTTGGCCGGCGGCACCTTCATCGTGGAAATCTACTTTGGGATCCCGGGCGTGGGAAGACTGTCCCTCGAAGCGCTGAACGCCAGGGATTACCCCGTGCTGATGGCCTTCGCCATCATCTCAACCACGCTGTTCGTTATAGCGAACCTGATCGTCGACCTGATGTACCCCTATTTGGATCCACGCATCAGGCTGGGAGCCGGTCATGTTGCCTAACCGTTCCGGCCTGCCCTCCCACGAGCACGGCCACGCCCACGCTCCTGACGGGGACCCTCAGCAGCCTGATTGGTCCGAAAACGAACTGGCGGCCGGTCAAGTCCTCGAGTTGGACGACCGTCCCATCCGCGGACACAGCTATTGGAGCCTGGCAATCCGCCGGCTCTTCCGCAAGAAACTCGCGGTGATCTGTCTGTCCCTGATCTTGTTCATGTACGTTGGCGCCCTCTTGTCGCCCCTGATAACCCCGTACGACTTCCGCGCTATCGACCTTCAGAACACCAGGCAGGGCCCGACCTGGGCCCATCCGTTCGGTACCGACCGCCAGGGACGCGATATGCTCACCCGCGTCATCTTCGGTCTTCGCACCACCGTGATCATCACCATCACGTCGCTGCTCGGCGGCACGCTGGTCCTCGGAGTCGTTCTGGGGCTGATGAGCGGCTACATGGGGCGATGGGTGGATTCCGTGATCATGCGCACCGGCGAGGTCACGTCTTCTTTTCCTGAGATCCTTCTCCTCCTGATTTTCGTCGCAGCATTCAGACCCCGCCTCCTTGTCGTGGTCCAGCAGTTCGAAGATGCAACTGGCATAGATTGGCTCATTCGCCTCGGAGTGCTGGATTTCACTCTCATATCCGTGGGATTGGCCATCTTCGGCTGGTTCGGCATGGCCCGGTTGGTACGCGGCCAGGTTTTGCAGGCCCGGGAAAGCCAATACACCGAAGCCGCGCTGGTCATGGGCGCATCAACCGCCCACATCCTGCGGGTTCACATGCTGCGTAATATCCTCAGCCCTCTGATCGTTTCCATCTCCGCCGGTTTGGCCGGAGTTGCCGGGGCTGAGTTGGTGCTGAGCTGGATCGGCGTCGGAGTTTTCCCGCCGGTGCCGAGCCTGGGCCGCATGCTCTTTGAAAACGGAAGCCCCCAGGTGTTGATGAACCATCCGCACCTGATACTGTTCCCCATAGGCACGGTTACCCTGCTGTTCTTCTGCTTCAACATCCTGGGTGACGCAGTCAACGACGCCTTCAACCCACGCACCCGTTGACCACCCCGGCGCGACCAAAATTGATAATGCGTTGCGCCTGTGCTAACGTTGATATTCGTTGATCCTTGGGCCACTGACGACGCGGTTTTTTCTCCAGCCTCTCTTTCCGGCCCCTCTTCAAGGTACAGTCTGTGAGCACGATTTCCGGTAACCCCTCGGCCACCGAATTTTCGCCCGCCGTGGCGTGGCAGGACTGGGGATCGCAAGCGTTCGCCACTGCCCAGCAACTGGATCGGCCCATCCTGTTATCCATCAACGCTGTGTGGTGCTATTGGTGCCACCAGATGGACGATGGAGCCTACTCGGATCCCGACGTCGCCCGTTTTCTCAACGAGCACTTCATTCCCGTCCGCGTCGACACCGACCATCGCCCCGACATCAACGCCCGCTACAACGTGGGCGGCTGGCCCACCACCTCGTTCCTTACCCCCCACCGCGGCTTCATCGCCGGCGCCACCTACCTGCCGCCCGACCAGTTCCTGGCCATGCTCGACGAGGTTCGGCGAGCCTATTCCGAACGCAAGCCCGAACTCTACGAACAGGGCAATGACATCCAACGCCAGCGTCGGGAGCATGCCGCCCGCGTCTCCGCAGGGAACGAACCTGATGCCGCCCTGGTGGACGGTATCACCCGTCGCGTCGCCGGCACCTACGACCCCATCAACGGCGGATTCGGCGTCGAACCCAAATTCCCGTCGGCCCCCATGCTCCGACTCCTGCTCCACCGCTACCGCACCACGCGCGAGCCGTTCTTTAGCGTGATGCTGGAAAAATCCCTGGACGCATTGGTCGGCGGCTCTTTGCGCGACTCGGTCGAAGGCGGCTTTTTTCGGTTCGTGATGTCAGCGGACTGGACACAGCCCCAACACGAAAAAATGGCCGAGGACAACATCGCCCTCTCCAACCTGTTGATGGACGCCGGCATCACTCTCCAACGAACAGATTACCTGCGCTATGCCGGGGAGGCCGTCGATTACATCATCGATACTCTGTGCGATGCCGACGTCCTGGCGATCCGTGGCAGTCAGGGTGCCCACTCCGATTACTTCGCCCAGCCCGCGGTTGTGCGCGCCGCCATTCCCAAGCCGCCGGTGGATCCCTGCTCGTACGCTCATCTGACCGGCCAGGCAATCTCCATGCTGTTCGGCGCCGCCTGGAAGCTGGGCCGGCCCGACCTCACCGACCTTGCCGCCAACATGCTTGACAAGTTGGTGGACTCTGCTGCGTCCGGACACCTGCGCCACGTCTACCCCAACGCAACCGACCCGGCCCAGGACGGCGGCGACCTCCTGGTGGATTGGTGCGCGCTGCTTATCGCGTCCCTCGACGGCCACGACGCGGTTCCCGGCCCCAGTGAGCGTTACCGCCAGGCGGCCGAACACGCCGCCGACGTACTTTCAGAACGATTCCTGGATGCTCAGCGCGGCGGCTTCTTTGATATCGAGGACACCCCCGACCGTCCCGGTTACCTCAGGGTGCGCGAGAAACCTCTGGCCGAAAACGTTACCGCCGCGCTCGGTATGATGCGTCTCAGCCACATCACGTTCGAGGACCGTTACCTCCACACCGCCCACCACATCCTGAGCGCCTACGTTGAAGCCAACCGTGATTACGGCGAACTGGCCGCCGACTACGCGATGGCGGTGGACCGCTATCTCAATCCCGTGGTCGAGGTGACCGTCGAAGGCAGGCCCGGCGGCGACGGTGCCGACGCCATGCTCGCCGCTGCCATGTCCCTGGATTCTCCCAACCTCCTGATCAAGCTGGCAACCGCCGCCAACGACGGCGCACCGGCTCAGGCCCATGTGTGCCTCGATACGGTATGCTATCCGCCGGTTTCCGACCCCTCTGCGCTGGCCGACGCTGTGGCCGGCGGCGGTGTGGTAACGGAAAGCCCGTTCCAGAACGTGCTCGACCTTTTGGGCTGACCGGCATCCACCCGGTGCCCGCCCTGAATATAGGAGTTGATCCCCTGAAGACCCACGACTGCGGTGAACTGCGCGCCGCCCACGACGGTTCCGTTACGACCCTTGCCGGCTGGGTTAGCCGCCGCCGGGACCATGGCGGAATCATTTTTATCGACCTCCGCGATCGTTCCGGTTTTGTGCAGGTGGTTCTCAATCCTGAAAACCTGTCGCCCGACGATTACGAGACCGCCGAGCGCCTCCGGTCCGAATGGTGCGTGCAGATCACCGGAACCGTCCAACTCCGGCCCGAAGGATCCGAGAACCCCACGCTCCCAACGGGCGAGATCGAGGTGATGACCAACGCCATCACCGTGCTCAACCAGTCACAGACCCCCCCGTTCTACATCACCGACGACGTGGACGCCGACGAAAGCCTCCGCCTGCGCTACCGTTACCTCGACTTGCGCCGCCCGGTCATGCAGGAAAACCTGCGGCTGCGCCACCGCGTGGTGAAGTACATCCGTGACTATCTGGACGGACACAACTTTCTCGAGATCGAAACTCCCATCCTCATCAAGAGCACGCCCGAAGGCGCGCGCGATTACCTCGTCCCCAGCCGCATGCAGCCGGGCAATTTCTACGCGCTCCCCCAGTCGCCGCAGCAACTCAAGCAACTGCTCATGGTCAGCGGCGTCGAGCGTTACTTCCAGATCGCCCGTTGCTTCCGCGACGAAGACCTGCGCGCCGACCGCCAACCCGAATTCACCCAGCTCGACCTCGAAATGAGCTTCGTCAGCGAACCCGACGTGCTCAACCTCATCGAAGGCCTCTACGCGGGCCTCGTCCGCGAGTTGACACCCCAGTTCAAGATCAAGACGCCTTTCCCCTACCTCTCGTACGATGACGCCATGGCTCGTTACGGAAGCGACAAACCCGACCTCCGCTACGACTTGGAAATGGCCGACGTCAGCGACCTCGCCGCCGAAACCGAATTCCGCGTCTTCCACGGCATCCTTGACCGTGGCGGCATCATCAAGGCCATGGCGGTGCCGGGCCAGGGCGGGCTCTCCGGATCCGACATGCGCCGCATGGAGGAGACCGCCAAGGAGTTCGGCGCCGCCGGTATGAGCCACGTTCGCATCACTGGGGAGGGCCCGTTGGACTCCCTCGGAGAGGGCGATGCCCTTCTGTCTCCCGGCTTGCGCATGCCGCCCGAATGGGTGATCCGGCTTGCCCAGCGCGCCGGCGCCAACCGGGGCGACCTTATCCTCCTCATGGCCGGCCCCGCGAAGCTGGCCAACCAGTGGCTCGCGTCAATGCGCTCCCACTTGGCTGAACAGCTTGAGTTGGCCGACCCCAATACCCTGGCCTTCGCCTTCATCACCGATTTCCCGATGTTCGATTGGGACGACGACGCCCAGCGTTGGGACTCAACGCACCACCCCTTTACCGCGCCGGCTCCCGGATGCGAATCGATGCTCGATGGCGACGACCTGTCGGCCATCCCGTCCCGCGCCTACGACCTCGTGTGCAACGGCTCCGAGCTAGCCAGCGGCAGTATCCGCATCCACCAGCGCGAGATGCAGGAGAGGGTCTTCGCGATTCTCGGCTATACCCCCGACCAGGTTCAGGATCGTTTCGGGCACATACTCGAAGCCTTTGACTACGGCGCGCCTCCCCACGGAGGCATCGCACCCGGCATAGACCGGCTCGTGGCAATCCTTGCCGGCGCCGATTCCCTGCGCGAGGTCATCGCCTTCCCCAAGACTCAGAGCGGCTCCGACCTGCTGTTCGGCGCACCCTCGCCCGTCGACCATGCCCAGCTGCGCGACCTGTCTATCCGTGTTACGGAATAGAGGAGACATACCATGACCCAGTTCAACTACGACGACCTGTTCGCGGCCCACGCGCCCATCACCACTCGGGGCGTCAACCGCAATGCCAAGTACGACTTCGCCGTCGCCTACCCCGACCCCGACACGCTGCCCCTCGATGGCCTCGTGGATGCCTTGCGTGTCGCCCTGGAGCGCGAGGGCCGCGACCTGGCCTATTACCCGGTGGCCTCCGGCTACCCGCCTCTCCGTGAATTCGTCGCCGACAAGCTCCGCCGCGACCGCCAGATGGACGTGTCCGCCGAGGACATCATCCTCACCTCCGGTTCCGGTGAGGCCATCAACATGCTGATCCAGGCCCTAACCGACCCGGGGGACGTGCTCCTCACGGAAGAGTACGTCTACCTCGGCACCATGCGCCAGATGCGTCTCTGGAGCGCGCAGGTCGTCGGCGTCAAATGCGACGATCAGGGCCTGATCCCCGAGTCCTTGGACGAGACCATTCGAGCCCAGCACGCGGCCGGCAAAAAGGTCAAGTTCCTGTACTCCATCCCCACCTTCCAGAACCCGTTGGGGTGGACCATGACCCTGGAACGCCGACAGCGCACCCTGGAAATCTGCCAGAGCCACGGCGTCCCTGTCCTCGAGGATGACTGCTACGTCGACCTCCGCTTCGAGGGACAGGACGTTACTTCGATGAGCAGCATGGATGACAGCGGCCAGGTCCTGTACGTGGGCTCGATGTCCAAGATAATCGCTCCGGGCGTCCGCATGGGTTATCTGGTAGCCCCTGAAGCCGTCCGGTCGCGCGCGCTCAGCTTCAAGTCCGGCGGAGTCAACCAGTTCGCCGCCCTGGCCATCGAGGAATACCTGCGCAACCACATGTATGACCATATCGACGACGAGAACCAGGCCCTCCGTGTTAAGCGCGACGCCATGCTCGCCGCCCTCGGCGAACATTTCGGCAACCGCGCCACTTGGAACAAACCCGAGGGTGGCCTGTACATTTGGCTGACCATGCCCGAAGGCACCGATCTGGCCGGCCTCCAGGAACAGTCATTCCAGGAAGGCGTCGGTTACTACAACGGCGCCATGTTCTCGCCGGAAGGCAACGGGGGCAACATGGCCCGCCTCTGCTTCGGCCATCCCACCGCCGAAACCGTGTCCGAAGGCATCGCCGAACTCGCCAACATCTTCGAACGCCACGGCATTTTCAACGGCTAGCAAGAATCTCTCCAACCACCAACACGTAGGGGCGGGGTTCAAACCCGCCCCTTATTCTTTCGTCGATGTGACGACTCGTTAGTCGTTGTCGCCAGTGACCATCGCCTCCGCCGGCTGATGCCCGTTGGCGCGGATCGCAAACCGATCCACCAGGTCTCCAATGCTCTGCCGGAAGCCCGAGTATTCCAACTCGCCGTAGGGCAGCATGGCCGCGCCAGACCAACCCTGCGAGCGCATCGCGATAGCCTTCTCCTGCGCCAACATACGAGTATGGTCCCAGGATGGGTTGTCGAAGAAGTCCGTCGAGGACTCGGAGAACTTGCCTTCCCCGTTGATGCTGAAACCTACGCAGGACACCAGCGGCAGGCAGTACATCCCGGTAACCGCGGTGTTTATGGCAACCGGCATCAGGGGCATCACATGCGAACCCCGCGCGTCTCCGCCGATGTAGTGTGCCTTGGTGTAGGGTGAGATCAACTCTTCCGGCGCCGGGAAGATGCCCTGGTTTCGCACCACGGCCACCGGGTCGTCCTTGCCAGTGTAGCTTCCTGCGATGTTGTGCAGACGCGTCGCAGAGATCGCTGCGGCCGTCTGTCCACTGTACCGCGACACGACGCTCTCAATGGCGAAACGCTCGTTGTCCCGCAGCAGCACCGTTATCTTGTAGTAATCCTCAGGAGCGTTCAGCGAGATGAGGCTGTCGCCGTCGGTGTTGTCCATGTCGATGATGTTGAAGGTGAAGCCGTCGCCCAGTCGCGGCAGCATCAGGCCCGCACAGTACATGGGATCGGCAAAACCCAGGAATGTGGGCAGGTTGTATGCGCCCGGCCCGCACTTGTCCGCCGCCAGCACAAAGAATGATTCCGCCGGACGCAGCGGGTTGGTCTTGATCGGGTCGTGCTCGAAGGTGATCTCAGCCACCGCCGGCCCGGCTCCGCGGATGTTCCCCGACGGCGCGTCCACCAGCAAATCCTGACCGGCTCCATAGAGCCCGTACTGCCTGGCGATCTCCGTCGCTTCGAGGAAAGTGTTCCAGGCGAACTGGTGCACCGCCTCGTCGTTGTCCCCTCTCGTGTGGGTACTGGTGATGCAGATGTCATCACCCGTATGCCCCACGTATGCGTCAATCAAAAGCCCGTCCTTGATGGCCCGATCCTTGGCGGCATTCACGGCATCCATCATCCTGTCCGATGGCTTGGTGTGACCGCCGATCGAACCCACGTCGGCTTTCAGCACGGAAATCGTCAAATCCATCTGAGTTCTCCCTCTCGTCGCATCGGTCGTTTCTATACCCGATTCGATGCGTTTCAAACCTGATTTGCTCGAGTTTGGTAAACTGTACGATAGCATCGCCAGTTTGCCACTGTCAATTTGTCACGACACGGCGGCTCCGCTCGGTTTGCCCACGCTGGCGCAATCCGGTTATAATAAATCCTGCACTAACGGATAACGGGTAAGTATGGATGTAATTCTACAAATCCTGTTTGTTTTGTTCGTTGTCTTGTGGACTGCCCGGCTGGCCTCGAGAAAGCGTCGAAACATGTTGCTCTGGGCTGGGGCCGCCGCCCTCCCCGCTATCGCGGTCTACCTCATCGATGCGTTGCCGGATGCGGTCACAATCTTGTGCATGGGCCCCATGGTTGCGTTGGTGTTTATTCCCAACCGCCAACCCGTCGGCGACGAAGACGAAGTGGATCCTAACGTCTACTGCCCGCGGTGTCAGCACGCTCACGAGCCCGGTCCCAATTTCTGCACCAACTGCGGTTGGGAACTGAGCCGGCCGTATGCCACTGATGAACCCGCCGCGGACGCCGCGCCTGCACCGGAAGTGGTCGTCGCATCCTCGTCCGAAGACGCGCCCGAGGCGACCGCCACCGCGGAACAGCCCGCTCCCACAGTTACCGTTGATCCCGTATTGGCAGCCGAGCAGCAGAATACCGAGGCAGCCATGGCGGCCGCGCAAACTCCGGCACCCGACCCGGGACCCGCTTTCACAGCGGTGCCCAACAAGATCACCCGGCCCCTGACCGCCTCCGCGATGACTGAAGCAGGACTGGCGCTCGTCAACCAGGGACGGGTGCGCGAAGCCGTTGACCAGTTCACCAAGGCCATCGCCCTCGACCCCCGCTATCGCGACGCTTGGGCCAACCGCGCCAAGGCCTACAACGAGCTAGGACTCAGCGAAAAGGCTGCCGCCGACCAGGCCCAACTCGAAGCCATCTGACGCCGCCGGTGCCGCCGGGCTCCAAAGTTCCTGCACTTCGCATCATCCTTCCCCACTGCGCCCGTCATTCCTGCTTCCGCAGAACGCAGCATCATACGCACGACCGCGATTGGGCCTGCCCGAAATGACCCTGGCAACACACGCCGTCGATGTCGAGGCGCAATATATGCTCGCGACGTTGACCGTGCTCGAAGAATACTCCGGATGCTAGACCGCCATTATGTGATAGCCGGCATCCACCGGTAGCACCGTACCGGTTACTCCCGTCGACAGGTCACTGGACAGGAACAACGCCGTCTTCGCCACCTCATCCGCTGTGATGTTCCGCTGCAACGGCGCCTTTTCCGCGTGGGCCCGTTTCATGTCCAGGAACCCGCTGATGCCCCGCGCCGCCAGCGTATCTACCGGCCCCGCCGATATCGCGTTCACCCGGATACCGTCGCCGCCATACTCATGGGCCAACTGTCGGACCTCGTGCTCCAGCGCGGCTTTGGCTGTACCCATTACGTTGTAACCCGGATAGACGCGGCTCGACGCGTGGAACGTCATCGCGATCACGCTCCCGCCGTCCGTCATCAGCGGAGCGGCGTGCTTGACCATTGGCAACAACGTAAACGCGCTGATCTCCAGCGCCAGCCGGAACCCGTCGCGCCCGGTATCCGCCAGCCGGCCTGCGAGATCCTCCCGATTTGCAAAGGCGATGCTGTGCACCAGCACCGATAGACTGCCCATCTGCGACTGCAGATCGGCAAAAACCGCCTCTATCTGCCCGTCTTCAGACGCGTCGCACGGGAGGATCACCGCGTCCTCCAGCGTGTCGGCCAGACGCGCCACCCGATCTTTCAACCGATCGTTCTGGTACGTCAGCGCGATCCTCGCGCCGCTCTCGGCCAGGGTCTTGGCGATCGCCCATGCGATGCTGCGGTCGTTCGCCACACCAAATATGACCGCATTGCGGCCAGTCAGATCAATCGGGTACACGGAATGCCTCTTTCGAAAGTGTTTATCTCACCGTTCGTCCCGGGCTGGCTGCAGGTTCCCTTGGCGGGATCGAGGGCTCGCCTATCCGGCGGAGGATGGAATGAATCCTATCCATCCTGTTCATCGATGTAAAGAAACCGTTACCGGGTGAAGTCCGGCGCAACCTGCTCCAGGAAAGTCTGCATCTGCTCTTCCTGCCGGTATGACGCAAACCTCACCACCACCTGGTCCGCGCCCGCCTCGGTGTAGGCATGGATCCGTTCCCGCACCCGCTCCGCGCCGCCGAAAGGACCCCAGCGGTCACCCCAGATGTTCGCGCCATAGTATCCCAGTAGCCAGTCCTCCGCCTCCGCCTCTGCCCGCTTGATGTCCTCGTCCATGTTGACGGTCATGTACATCACGGACGACATTTCATCGGAATCCCGGCCATACTCCGCGCAGTAACTGTCCACCGTCTCGTTCAACTCAACGAACTCATCCGTTGTCGCCGATATCGAGATGATCCCATCGGCCAACCGGGCCGCTCGCCGGGCCTGCCGTTCCCTCTGCGCTCCCTGCCCGTCGCCACGTCCGTGCCAGTGCACGCCCAGGTACACCGGTACCCCGTTGTCCTGCACCGGCGTGGGCTGCATCACCACGTCGTCCAACTCAAAATGCCGCCCTGCAAAGCTGAACGGTTCCTGATTCCCCAGGCCCTTGATCACCTGCATCATTTCTTCCAGCCGGGGCGCGCGAGTTCGTTGGTTCACCTGGGCATTGCGCCACTCCGCCTGTTGCATCGCGTTGAACGCTCCGCCAACGCCGACCCCCAACTGCAGTCGTCCCCCTGAAATCAGGTCCACAGTCCCCACCATCTGCGCCAACAACACCGGGTGCCGCAATGCCATCAACATCACCGCTGTGCCCAACCGGACCCGCGATGTCCGCGCCGCGATCGCCGCCAACGTCGTCATCGCCTCCAGTCGCGGCTTGGCCGTCAAACTGTCGCCGACCCAGACCGAGTCCAGCCCGGCCTCTTCCGCCCACGTCGCCAGCCGCAATACCGACTCGGCGTCCGTCGGTTTGTCGTCCTCCAGCAGCAACCCGCGCGTGGGCAGCAGGCAACCCAGTTGCACCGATCCTGATTTGGTAGCGTTCGCTCTCACAGATCCAACGGCCTCCGATTGATATCGCCCGGCTTGCGGCCCATTAATCGCTCCAGCAGACCCGGCTCCATGTGCTCATATTCGTCCAGGTCCGACCCGTCGTCCAGGTCAAAACCCATGCCTCCACTGTAATAGAACGCGACCGACACGCCCATGCGGGCCGCCGTCCCCACGTGCTTGCGGAAGCTGTTGCTCCCCAACTCCGGCCTGAAATATGGGATCAGGTCGTGGGGCACCAGGATCGCGTTGGTCCCGCCGTCCCGGCGCGCCGGCGACAGCGTCACGTTGTGCTGATGCTGGGCGCTGCGGATCAACTGGTGAATGTCACCCGGCTTGATGAACGGCAGATCACCGGGCAGGTACAGCGCCGAAACCTCGCGCATCCGGGCATTCTCGAACGCCTTGGTTATGGTGTCGTTGAGGTTCCGACCCAGATCCTCCATCCACGTGGCTCCCAGCGTCCGCGAAATGTTCCGTATCCGCTCATCGCCTCCAATCACCCAAAAAGGTTCAACGCCTGCCCCGCGTATTGCCAGCAATACCCGACGCAACATGCCAATGGTCAGGTCCGCCCGGTCCTGCGTCCCCATCACCCGTTCCAGTCGCGTCTTGCACTGGGACAGGGGTTTCATAGGCACAATGGGCAGCACCGATGGGTTCGAGTCGGTTCCAGATTCCGTCAACATCTTCGTCACTCCGCGAATTCGGCCAACCGCAAAACCGTCCGTGCCAACGCTATCTTGTCGTCGTCCGTTTGCATTATTGTATCCGTTACCACAGGTCTGATGCTCACTGATGCGATCGCATCCGCCAACCCGGCGTCCTGGGTATCCACCACCAGCACGTCGCACAGGCCTGCGTACTCCCTGGCGACTCCCACTGCGGAGACTTCCGCGCCCAGTTCACCCATGATCTTGCCGGCCGGCCCGCGCACCGCGTCGCCGCCAACGATGGGGCTGACTGCCATCCGACAGGCCGAATGACCCTCTATTGCATCCCGCACGCCCGGAATCGCCAGTATTGGCGCGACGCTCAGGTGCGGATTCGACGGGCAGAACACGATCATATCGGCCGACCCCAGCGCCTCTGCAAACCCCGGCGACGGCGTCGCCTCGTCAGCTCCGGCGTACCTGATCGACCTCACCACGGGGCCCGCCCGGTGTTTCACGAAGTATTCCTGCATCGACAGCGTGCCCGCATCCGTCTCCAGCACCGTCCGAACCGGTTCGTCGCTCATGGGAACTATCGCGTGCTCGATCCCCAGCCGCCCGGTCAACTCCGCCGTCACCTGCGACAGCGTCATGCCCTGCCGCAGCAGTTCCGTCCGCCGTATGTGCATCGCGAAGTCCCGGTCGCCCAGGTTGAACCATGTGTCCGAGCCCAGACGGTTCAGCACAGCCAGCATTTCAAATGAATCCCCGGCCACTCCCCATCCCGTCTCCTGGTTGTACCACCCCGACAGCGTGTAGGTCATGGTATCCAGGTCCGGCGACACGTGCAGCCCGTGGAACTCCTCGTCGTCCCCGGTATTCACCACAATGGCCAGCCGTTCCGGCGGCAAAATCCTCGCCAGGCCCAACGCCAGCTTGGCGCCGCCGACGCCGCCGGCCAGCGCCAGCACCTTGCCGCCCACTCGTTCGCTCATGGACTAACTGGAGGTTTCCGTCGCGGCCCGTTCCCGTTCGTGCCGTGGATGCTCAAACCGGTAGGATTCCATCTGCACCAATTGATTGTACGACCCGAAAATCTCCTCGACGTTGTCACCCACGAGGTCCAGCGGATCCAACACTTCATCGGTCGCGCCGTAGATCCGACGTATCCCGTAGGTCGTGTACCGCTCCGCCGGCGTCCGGCCCGCCTCACGGATCATCCCCCGGAACTCTCCCGGACGCATCAACTGCCCGTGCATCGCTCCCGCCGACGTCGAGATGCTCTCGTTGATCAGCGTGCCGCCGAGGTCATTGACTCCAGACGTCAGCAGCAATTGCGACATCCGGCTCCCTTCCTTCACCCACGACGCCTGGATATTGGGGATCCAGTTGTTCAGCATGATCCGTGCGATGGCATGCACTTTGATAACGTCCATGCCCGTCGGCCCGGAGCGCACTCCCTCCACAGTCTGCTTGAAGTACATCGGCGCTTCCGATGCCACGAAACTCAGCGGCACGAACTCGGTGAACCCACCCGTGCTCTGCTGTATATCTCGCAGCAGTGCGATATGCCGCACGACCTGCGCGTTGCTCTCCCGGTGCCCGAACATCACCGTCGATGTCGTCGGTATCCCCAGGTCGTGCGCGTTGGTGATCACCTCAATCCACTGGTCAACCGTGATCCGACCCGGCGAGATGATGTCCCGCAACTCCTGATCCAGCACCTCGGCCGACGTCCCCGGCAGGCTGCCCACTCCCGCGTCCTTCAATCCCTGCAGATACTCGCGGATGCTGCAACGCGACCGAACGGAACCATACAGCACTTCCTCCGGCGAGAAGCCGTGGATGTGCATGTCCGGCAGCTCCTCCTTGATCGCCTCGCACAGCCGGATGTACAGGTCGCCTTCCATCTGCGGCGGCAACCCCGCCTGGATGCAGACCTCCGTCGCCCCGTAGTCCTGCGCTTCCTTCGCCCTGCGTATGATCTCGCTCACCGGCAGGAAGTAGCCTTCCTCCTCACGAAAGTCGCGGCTGAACGCGCAGAACCCGCACCGCTTGATGCACACGTTGGTGAAGTTCACGTTCCGGTTCACCACGTAGGTCACCAGATCCCCGACGACCCTGCGACGCAGCTCGTCCGCCACCATCGTCATGGCGGTGAACTCAGCCCCCGAGGTCGCAAATAGCAGTTCGCCGTCCTCGACGGTGATGTCCTCCCCGGCCAACGCGCGGTTCAGCACATCGGCAACATCGGCCCGCAACCCTGAAATCAGCGCGGACAGCGTGGCCGGTGCATCTTTATCAATCATTCCGGGCATAGCGTTGCATTCTCCCTTTCACGTATCCATCTTCGTCCGTCAAGCGGCGCAGTTTCTCTTTCATCCTCGGTGGCAATGGCCAGTCCGACCCCTCGGCAAAATACTCCGGATAAACCGGCAGCCGGGGCCGCAATTCGTACCCGGCGGCTTCCGTGCGCCGTTGCAATTCTGCAAGCTGCGGCCACGGCGCCTCCGGATTCACGTAGTCAATCGTCAACGGCGACACGCCGCCCCAGTCGTTGATGCCGGCGTCGATGTACCGTTCGTAGTCCTCGCTCAGGTTGGGCGGCACCTGTATGTTCACGTGCTCACCCAGTATCAACCGGGCCACCGCCGTCGTCCACATCAGCTCGTCGCCGGCGGCGTCAGGCTCATCCGCCATCGGCGTGTCCGGCTTGGCCCTGAAATTCTGCACGATCACTTCCTGGATGTGCCCGAACCTCTGGTGTAGTTCCCGTATCGCCAGCAGCGACTCCACCCTCTCCGTCCGCGTCTCCCCGATGCCAATCAGGATACCGGTAGTGAACGGGATCCCCAACTCGCCGGCCAACTCCATCGTTCGCAACCGCACCCGCGGCCGCTTGCTCGGCGCAAACTCATGCGGCCCGCCCGGCTCATACAGTCGCGGGCTCGAACTCTCCAGCATGATGCCCACCGATGGGTTCGTCGGTTGCAACGCCTGCAACTCCCGCCGGCTCATCGTCCCCGGATTCCCGTGGGGCAGCAGATCCGTTTCGTCGAACACTCGTTGGCACATCTCCGACAGGTAGCTCAGCGTCGTGCGGTGTCCGTGCTCGTGCAGCCATTCGCCGGCTTCAGCGTACCGCTGTTCCGGTCGTTCACCCAGCGTGAACAGCGCTTCCGTGCAACCCAGCCTCTCTCCTGCCTTCGCCACCGACAGAACGGCATCCGCCGAAAGGAACAACTCGTCCGCTTCGTCCGGCGACTGCCGAAAAGTGCAATATCCGCAAAAATCCCGGCACAGCCGGGTCAGCGGAATGAACACCTTGGGAGAAAACGTGATCACTCGACCACGCCCTCTATCCCGCAACTCCGATGCAATCTCACACAACTCCGCAACCCCCGCGCCATCAACATCCACAAGGCCCAGCGCGTCATCATCGGTCAACGTCCCGCCGGACAGCAGCCATTCCGGCGACGGCAGCGGTCGCCCAGCAGGAACATGAGGTATTACGGAAGTCACGAAAGCGTTTCCCCGCCGAAAAGCAAAAACTCAAGCCATTGTAAGCAGGTACCCACTAACATTCAAGGAATACAACGATCGGGTTGTCTGATTCATGCGCGTTATGTAAAGCATCAGCTGTTTCTAATGGCAGAGTCAGATGCCATTCAACAGCGTTATGTAAAGCAAGGCAGCCGACCGCTAGCATCTTCCGCATCCTGCCTGTCGATGTAACACGCTATCCCGCGAACAGGTGGGCCTGTCTCCCGTCCTCATTCCCACCGGCCCACGGCCAACAGTCAATCCTGAGGCCCATCAATCTCCGGGAACGCTTTACGGAACTCTCGCCGGTCCGCGATGCTACCGGCAATAATTGTCGCAATCCCGACCACAACTGCCGGCGGGCCCAGGAAAACCACATCGGTCGTCGCGTCGGATATCCCATGCTCCCACCACAGCTTCCACGCCAGGAAATATAGAGGCACCATCAGAGGTTCCGTTTGAAATTGCGTGATTTCGCTTGGGCTATCAGTGACAATACCAGCAGGTGTCATAAGCCTCTTTTTTCGGCCCCAAGCACAGCCGGCACGTGGTTAGGGCTTTGTCGGCGTCAGCAATCAGGGCAGCGCCTTGTGCCCACCTTCGATTGCTATCTAGATCCCAATCCTCTTTTCGGCGAGCAAGTCTGATCAAGGTGAATCTGCTCATCTCAATATCGCCGTTCCGAAAAAACCAACTGGCGATGTTCAGGGCGGCATGGGGTGGGCCTTTGTAGTGATCGACGCTCGCCGCTATTTCGTACGGGAGTCCTGCCACGGAAAGCCAGTGTCCAGAGTTCTCCGAAAGCAAACATGCTCGCAAAGCACTCACCAACGCAACCCGTCGGTTGGCCTGAATGTCCCTAATTCTGTCAAGACTAAGCGGTTTTTCGTGTACAGGGATTCCCACATCCGACATTTCCTGCGCATATTGGTCGTCTTTCGGATTGGACATACAGATTTCGATGTTCAAATGGCCGGTATATTCAGCCGGTGCCCGATATAACTGTCCTGTCTTCCCTCGAGTGTATGAGATCATTGCTAGCACATCCCCCCGTCTTGGTGAATTGGGGATAGTCTTCTCCTGTTCTGCGCTCTCCAACCGACACCGGTAGCCACGTATCCCTAGCACAATACCTTTGCCTGGGGATGACACCAGGACATTTTTTGCCGCCTTATGCAAGGCGCTTTCCTCCGAACCACTACGACACCCCCCGGCTGAATGATGCGCGAAATGGTGAACAACCTCGTCGCCTTTTCGGGCAATCAGGGGTTCCTCACAATTCAGACAGAAACATCCGCAATCTGCCCCGCGCGGAACTTCATCAACCCCCACGATGCGCCGGTCAGCGGTTATA
>JAPOQH010000121.1 GCA_026710825.1 Chloroflexota bacterium
CATTTCCGGTCATTTCCGCTCATTTGAGCAGGGCGAGGAACGGGTGGCGGGGGTGGAATGAGGGCGGCGAGTGAGGTTTTGGGGGAGATATTGATGGTTTTGACGGGCCGGTGAGAGGATTTGGCGGAGCGGGGTTGCGCGTGGGGATGGTCAGAATCTGGATTTACGGGATTAGAGGATTTGCAGGATTGGGGGCCTCGTTTGAGTTGGGTGCCGGGATGCAGTTGGGCGGTTTGGTGGTTGGATAGTCAAATGGTACGGATGTTTGGATGGCAGGGACAAGGGGGAATTGTCACAGGGTCTTTCAATGGTCGCCAGACCAGAAAATGTGTAGAGCCCAGTGCGGTTCTGCCGACCCAGTCCGCTCATGGTGCGGAACGTCCGCCGGTGGCAAGGGCAGCCGCCGGTCCGCCTCTGGCGGATCGAACCACGAGCGGACGGTGTCGGCAGCACGTAAATAATCTAAAGGCCCTGGCGGGACCATCCTGATCGGTGGCTTCACCGACCGACGAACGGGGGCATCCCCCGGTTTTTGTCCAGGAACCACTGAACCGCGATTTTATGATCTTCGGTACGCCGCACATGCTCCTGGGCCGCTGATGCGAGTTCCAGGGCTTCGCGGAACGTCAGGTCCATGCTTTCCTGCACGAGGTACTTGGTCAAGGAGTGAGCGATAGTTGGACCACCGGCGATCCGGGTGGCCAGCTCCATCGCGCCTTCCATCAGCTGGTCGTCCGGAAAGCACTTGCTGGCGAGGCCAATGCGTACCGCGTCTTCGCCACCCATCCAGTCTCCGGTGTATTGGAGGAGCAGAGTGTTACTGGTGCCGATCAGCTTTGGAAGCTGCCAGCAGCTCCCATCGCCGGGGATCAGCCCGTTAAGTACGAAACGCTCCGACAGGCGGCCGCTCTCACCAACTACCCGGATATCGCACGAGAGCGCGAGACCACAACCGACACCGGCGGCGGGCCCGTTGACCACGGCTATCGACGGCTTCTGCAGGTCATGGATCCGCAGCGGGACGAAATTCACACGAGGGCCGGTCTCCGTGGACTTGTGCCGTCCTCTCATGTATTCCATTTTTCCCCAGGTGAGGGGATCAGGTTCAGATTGGGCCTCGCGCTCATCAATACGCTGGCGAAAGCCCCGTACGTTGGCGCCGGAACAGAAGGAGGGATCGGTGCCGGTCAAAACCAACACCCGCTCTTCCGGGTTGTTCTCAAACTCGTCCAAACGCTCGAACATTTCGGCAGCCATGTCTTGCCCCAACGCATTGCGCGTAGGAGGGTCGTGCATGGTCATCACCAAAACGCCACCCACCACTTCGGTCTTGATAAATTCGTATGCCATTGAAAAGACCTCGCCGACCCGAGCGTGCGCCCGGGTGAAAATTTCAGCCATTCTACCCGGCCTCAATGACGGTCGGCTACCGGCGACCGGGTACTGGGTCGCGCGACTATCGCGATTCGGAGCGCTCTTTGCCGCTAGGAGTGTCGATTGGCGGCAAATTGGCGACATTATGTTAGCGAGGCCTGTTTGCCAACCGCTTGGGCATAACCTAAAATCCCGCTATTGCATCAACGTAATCGCGGGAGTCGATACATCCAGTCTGGAGGAGTAAAGCCATGCAGTCCGGAACCATCGTTAATCTCCATATTGCCCGCGTTAAAGGTACCCCCTCGGACCCAGTGGAAACCGCGCGCGCCGTTTCCGCCGAAGGCCTGGAGGGTGACCGCAGTCGCAATCCTCGGAACCTGCGACAAGTGCTGGTGATGGACAAGGAAACCCTGGAACACTACGGTCTCGAACCGGGCCAGATCAAGGAGAACATTACAGTTACCGGTATGGATTTGTCGGATGCACGGCAGGGGCACGTCTTTTTCATAGGCGATGAGGACAATCACGTGACCCTTGAGGTTACGGGAGATTGTGAGCCGTGCCAGAAGATGGATGCGCTGATACCGGGCCTTCGGGAGGAGATATTCGGCAGGCGCGGGATACTCACAGTGGTCCTGCAAGGCGGAGATATCAACGTGGGAGACGCCATTCGCCTGGAACCTTAACCCCGCGACATTCGAGCCGTACCATAACCACAGATTAAACATACTTCTGGCGGTGCTGACATGACATCTGCTTTGAACACCATAATCCATCGTTATCGGACATATGCGCTGGCAGCGGCTTTCCTGCTGCCAGCGCTCGCTTTTGTGGCGTGGCCGCAGGTGGCACACGCGGGGGGAGTGGATTCAGAAACACAGTTTGTACTCAATACATTCGCTTTCCTGATATGGGGAGCGCTGGTGATGTGGATGTGCGCCGGCTTCACGATGCTGGAAGCCGGGTCTGTGCGCACCAAGAACGCCTCAATGATCTGCCTCAAGAATATCGGCCTGTATTCCGTCGCGGGGCTGGCGTTCTATTTCATCGGCTACAACCTGATGTACAACAATGTCCAACAGGTAATCGGGACTGTGGTCTGGCCGCTTTACGGACCGTCCGGCGACGAGATAGCCCTGCTGAGCGGGGACGAGTCGGCCCTGAGCGCAGTAGTCGATAACGGTTACTCTGTGATGTCGGACTGGTTCTTCCAGATGGTCTTCGTAGCGACCACAGCGTCGATCATTTCCGGGGCATTGGCAGAGCGTGTGAAGATGTGGAGCTTTTTCCTGTTCACGCTGTTGCTAACCGCGTTTATCTATCCCATCATCGGGTCGTGGACCTGGGGAGGGGGTTGGTTGGCGATGATGGGCTTCCAGGACTTTGCGGGCTCCACCATCGTACACAGCACCGGCGGGTGGGCCGCCCTGGCTGGCGCGTTGGTAGTCGGCCCCCGGCTGGGGAAATTCCGGCGTGACGGATCGGCCCGGACCACACCGCCATCGAATGTTGTGCTGGTGACGCTGGGGGTGTTCGTCCTCTGGTTCGGGTGGTTCGGATTCAACGGAGGTTCGCAACTGGCGTTGGGTTCTGCCTTCGACGCGGTGGCGATGAGCAACGTCCTGGTGAATACGAACCTGGCGGCGGCAGCCGGTATCATCACTGCCTTGAGTCTTTCCAGGCTGGTGTTCGGACGCATAGACCTTCTGGTCGGGTTGAACGGAGGATTGGCGGGCCTGGTATCCATCACGGCCGGTCCGGACATTGTGCCGCACGTTTGGTCGGTGCTCATCGGCATCGTGGGCGGAGCGATCTGTACCGGAGGGATCAAGCTGCTGGAAATCGTCAAGATCGACGACGTCGTGGGCGCGGTGCCGGTGCACCTGTTCGCCGGGATATGGGGGACCATCGCGGTCTGTATTGCCGCTGGCGGCAACTTTGTCGTCCAGTTGATCGGCATCCTTTCCATCGGAGCGTTCGTGTTCGGGGTTTCGTGGGTAGTCTGGTTCGCCATCGAAAAGACAATTGGGGCCAGGGTGTCCGAAGATACCGAACGGCTGGGGCAGGACACCGCCGAACTCGGCATGGAATCCTATCCCGAGTTCGTGCTGATGCCGGAACCGTTGGACGACGATTAACCCGTCGCGCTCGCACGCAAATGAAACGAGGGGAGGCCGTTTGGCCTCCCCTCGAACTTGTGGCGGTTGTTGCGTAGCGATCAGCGGACCAGGGTGTCGCGGATTGCGGCTCCGACGTTATCTACCTGCGTTACGTCGTGCCATTGGTTGACGGCGGCGTCGACGCGGTCCTCCGGAAGCACCAGGGCGACGTTTTCACGGAACTTGCCTGCGATGTTATCCATTCCCCAGGGGTTGGCCTGGCTGCCGAGGATTTGACCCCGGGGCGTTTCGTGCTCGATGACTCGACCGTCCTTCAGGGTGACGCGGATGGGCACGCCCTTGGACACGGTACCACCGCCCAGCTCGAACTTGGATTGCACCCGGATCCGGACTCGTTCCATCATGTCCTGCACGTCGGCGTCAACGATTTTTTCATCTGTGAACGAGTCGATACCGATCTCGCCGTCCACAAGGGCGGCGGCCATGTTGTACTTGGCGCTGAACTTCCCCTTGAGGTCAGATTCGGGTTCCTCGTAGAGCATGACCGTGGAGGCGTAGCTCTGGACCACCTCGGCGTTGGCGACGTCCTCATGGCTGAAACCATGCTCGCGCATCATGCCGAAAACGCTATCGAGCATGGCGTGGTTGCCACCGCACGAAGGGTACTTCTTGATCATCAACGCGTCCTGCACTCGGAAAGGCTTGCCGAGTTGTTCGGCAGCTGCATCAAGATCGGTGTGCTCATCGCCGATGACAGTGGCGGTGAAACCGACGGGGTGCTCGAGAATCTGATCGCCGGCGGTGAAACCCCGCTGGGCCAGTTGCGCAGCCATCACGCCGTCGCGGCAGGTCATGCCCGCGTGCAGGGGCTTGGTCATGGTGCCGAAGTTGTGGATCACTCCGCCGGCCATGGAGCCGGCCATACCCAACGCCATCGTCGTCTGTTCCTCATTGAGTTTGAGCAACTTGGCGCAGGCCGCTGCGGCCGCCAGACGGCCCAGGATTGACGTGCTGTGGAAACCCCGGTGCATCTGTTGGGTATGGTAGTGCGTGGCGTAGTCCACGGCGAGGCCGACCTCGCAACCCACCACGTAGGCTTCCATGAGGTCGCGGCCCGTGGCGCCGATGCTCTCGCCCAGGGCCAGCAGCGCGGGGAAGATCGCGACCGTGGGATGCCCAAACCCTCCAAAATCGTCGTAGTCCAACGCGTGGCCCATGGTCCCGTTGACCAAGGCCGCGTTCAGGACGGAGGTACGCTCGCCGGTAGCGAGGATGGTAGCGTCTTCGGAGCCGCCCAGATCGCCGGCATAGCTGCGGATGATATCCCCCACCTTCTGGGTAGAGCCGGCCAGGATCACTCCGACCAAATCAAAGCATGATTCGTTGGCCACCCGAATGGCGTCGGGAGGAATATCCTCATACGTGGTATCCACGATCCACCTGGCTACTTTTTCAGTTGCACCCATCGAACGAAACCTCCTTGTATCGTTTGTCCAGACTCCCAACACACAGTAATGCGCCGAGTATAACACCCGGTTGATGCTACAATCGGGCATCGCAGATCGGGGACCCGGAGGTGCTCATGTCCGGTTCAAACCACACCCTCAATCTAATTTTCGCCATTCTGGCTACCTTATTTTGTTGCTTGCCGCTGGGAATTGTGGCAATTGTGTTTGCCGCTATCGGTATGTCCCGTCAGGGTTCGGGGGACTTTGCGGGAGCGGAATCGGCCGCCCGCACCGCCCGCATCTGCATCTGGGTGTCCGTCGGATTGAGCCTGGCCGTATGGATCATCTACCTGGTGGTTTTCGTGTTGATACTCGGGGCCGCTATTCTTCCATTCCTGGCGTTGGCCTAGCGGGCCTCTAGTTCCACGTCGTCGGGCCCTGATATGCGCGGTACGGAGACACACTCCAATTGGTGGAGGTCCCCTTGGGCGACCCTCGTGATTCTGTCCGCCCTGACCGCCGGAGGGTTGGCAGTTGTACGTCTGGTGGATCCAAGGGTTCCGGGGAACTACCCCACGTGCCCTTTCCTGTTCTTCACAGGATGCTATTGCCCCGGGTGCGGCACGCTCAGGGCTCTTGCAACACTGATGGAGGGCAATCTGCGCGGCGCGATGGGCTACAACCTGTTGACGGTGATCTCGTTGCCCATCCTGGCGGTGTTGACTTTGGGAATGTTGTCCGAGAAACCCCGGGCGTTCCGCAGATTCAACTTGCGCTTTCCGCCTTTGGCTGCGTGGACGACGCTCGCGGTAATCGTCATTTTCTGGGGGCTTCGAAATATCCCGGTTGATCCCTTGACGATCCTGGCGCCATAACAGTTCGGTTGCCGGTGTGTTGGGCATTTGCTAGACTGCCGACATCGCGCCGGAGTCCAATTTGGGCGATCCGGCGACTGGCATCACGACTACCCAGGAGGTATTGCTAATGATTTACGAAGTCCGGACTTATGACCTCAAGCCCGGCGGCGTGCCCATTTTTGAAGAGGCGTTTGAGAAGGCCCTTCCGCACCGGGAGAAATATTCCAAGCTTGCCGCCTTTTTCCACACCGAAATTGGTCCGCTGAACCAGGTCATCCATATCTGGCCCTATGAGAGCCTGGACGAACGTGCTGAGGTTCGAGCAGCGTCAGCCAAGGATCCGAACTGGCCGCCGGACAGCCAGGGCACCATCCAACACATGGAATCGGAGATATTCCACCCTGCGCCGTTCATGCGTCCCATGGGCGGAGGGCAGAAGCAGGGCAACGTGTATGAGATGCGGATCTACGAATACCAGAACGGCACCATGCCCAAGGTGCTGGACATCTGGGGCGCGGCGATCGAGCATCGTGAGCAGTTCTCGCCGCTGGCCGCCGGGATGTACAGCGATATCGGCGGATTGAACAAGTGGGTTCACATCTGGCCATATCAAGACCTGGCGCAACGCGACAAGATCCGTGCAGAGGCGTCAGCCACTCCGCATTGGCCGCCGCCGACCCGGGAATTCCTGGTTAACCAGTCGACCAAGGTGTTGGTTCCGGCCAGTTTCTCACCGCACGCATAATTCGGGAGACCGACTCGATCTTGCTGGGGGCGAATATACATTCGCCCCTACGTTATAATTGACGGTGTCCATCAATCCCGAGCCGTATCCCAACTTCCTGAGGTCAAACAGCATGAACATCGGAATCGCAATGTTCGTCACTCATTCTTCGATTGACATCGCGGAGTTGGCGCAGGCATGCGAGGGACACGGCTTCGAATCGCTATGGGTCCCCGAACACCCGGCAATTCCGGCCGGACCCAAGACCCCCTGGCCGGGATCGCCCGACGGCGTGATCCCGCAGATGTATTACGACTGCGTGGACCCGTTCGTGGCGCTGGGCCGGGCATCGGCGGTGACTTCCACTCTCAAGCTGGGCACGGGGATTTGCCTGGTACCCGAACGCAACCCGATCCTTTTGGCCAAGGAGATCGCCACGCTGGACCACTTCAGCGGCGGGCGCTTCCTGTTTGGAATCGGCACCGGCTGGCTACGGGAAGAGACAGAGCTGTTCGGCGTAGATTTCGGTCAGCGAATCGGCTACACCCGGGAATCGATCCTGGCGATGAAAGAGCTTTGGACCAAGGAGGCGGGAGAATTTCACGGGAAGCACATAGATTTCCCGCCGATCTACTCGTCGCCCAAACCAGTCCAAAAACCGCACCCGCCCGTACTTATCGGCGGCACTGCGCCCAACGTGGCACGCCGGGTGGTAAGTTGGGGAGACGGGTGGATGCCCAATCGAATCACGCCGGATCAGTTGAACACGACGCGGGAAGAGATAGTGCAACTGGCTCAGGAAGCGGGCCGCGACCCCCACACGATCGAGGTGTCGGTGTTCGGCCAACCGGCCGACCCCGAAATCCTGAAGGCATACGAGGACGCGGGCGCTTCGCGGGCCATGGTATTCGCCGAGAGCGCTCCCCGGGATGATGCTCTCCGCCAACTCGACGACTACGCGCGCCGCCTGCTGACGTAACCATGTTGTCCGAAAACGCCAACATCCTGTCACTGAGGGATGCCAACCAACGGTTCTACGATGCATTTGGATCGTTGGATATGGAGCAGATGGATTCCGTTTGGGAACAATCGGAACGGGCCCTTTGTGTACACCCGGGCTGGCAGCCGATAGTCGGTTGGCCGGATATCCGGCGTTCGTGGCAAGGCATTTTCAACGGCGCAGCGTTGATGCATTTCAATATTCATTATGTAAACGTCGCGGTTGAGGGCAATTGTGGAATCGTGACTTGCGTGGAGAGCATAACCAGCGTGGTGGAGGGGCAAGCCCAGGGATTCGGGGTGCTGGCCACCAATATTTTTGTACGTGATGGCGACGGCTGGCGGGTAATAGCGCACCACGCGTCGCCCCGACTCTGATCCGAGTCAAAATCGACTTTTTGTGACGGCGCCGAGCATGCACCGGCGGGTCCGATAGTCTCTTTCCATCCGCGTACCTGACCAAACAGGACGGAGGGTACCGTGTCTTATTCTCAAACACGGTCGGGCGATATTTCCGCCACCGACCGGAACCTCTGGCAAGCAATAGTTTCCGAAGCCATAGCCCATCTGACGTACACGGCATACGCCCAACGAGCCCGGGAAGAAGGGTTCCCCGAAGTTGCCGAGGTATTTGAGGAGGTGGCGAAAGCCGAAACCCAACACGGGCTCAGCTATCTGAAAGTCGCTGGCGCCGTAGAAGGCACCGCCGCCAACCTCAGCAAAGTGATCGACGGGGAAACGCGGGAGTACACGCGGACGTATCCCCGTATGATCAATGACGCCATAGCGGAGAACCGAACCGAGGCGGTCGATGCGTTCAGCGGCGCGATGGAACAGGAAAAGGAGCACCAGATAGCCTTTTCCGACGCGCTATCACGGTTACACATCCGTCACGACGAAGATGCGCTTGCCGCTCTGGACGTGGCGATGCCGGTATACTCGGCGGTCGATACCGAACCGATCCCCTCGAGAGGTGAACAGCCGGTTCTACCGTTGGACCTCGAAACTTACATCGACGCCGCGCTCGCACTCGACAAAGAACCGTTCCGCGTCGCCAACCTGGGTCGTCTCCGAGAAGTGGTGTTCGGAGCGCAGGACGGGATTATCAGCACGGTGGCGTTGACCACATCCATAGCCATCGCAGTCGGAACCACGGGCACAGTTCTGGTAGCAGGCTTGGCTGCTGCCGCGGCGGGTATGATCAGCATGGCGGCAGGAGCCTACCTGGGTTCCAGAGCGGAGGAGGATGTGCGGGAGGCGGCGATCTCCGGGCAGGCAAGGGATCTGGCAGAAAAGCCCGAGGAGGAATTGGCCGAGTTGGTGATTCTTTTCCAGCGAGAGGGCAACACCTACGATGAAGCGGTGCGCCTTGCGAATCAGATAGCTGACAACGAGTCCCTGTGGCTGAGTACGTTGCTGGAAAAGAAGCTGGGTATCAGCCCAGATATGGGCGGCAACCCGCTGAAAGATGCCGCTGTGATGTGTGTTTCCTTCGGATCCTCGGCGATCATACCGATCATACCGTTCCTGTTCCTCGACGTGGGTTGGCCGGCGATAGGCTGGTCGGTGGGGCTTTCGCTGACCGCCTTATTCGCCCTGGGGTTGGCTAAAGGACGATTGGTGCAGAAATCGCCGATTTTACAAGGGTTGGAGATTCTGGGGATCGGCGCCGCATCGGCTGCTCTGGGTTACGCCCTTGGGGAATGGCTGCCGCGGTTATTGGGGTTCTGACCGTCACTGCAAACGAAACCTGAAGCGCCAGGCGACAAAAAGAGGGGCGGGTTAAACCCGCCCCTCTTTTTGTTGTTCAGAAATCCACTAGTCGAATCTGGATAGCAGGCCTTTGACGGCGGCAAGGAAATCCGGCGGGTTGTCGCCCTGCACCAGGTGTCCGGCGTTTGCGACGGTGACGGTGGTGCAATCGCTATGTTCGGCTGCCATGCGCTGCATGGTCTCGTCGGCGAATATATCGCTGCGCTCTCCGCGTACCACCAGCGCCGCACAGTCGATCTTGCGCCACCCTTCCCACAGTTGTTCGGATGTCCAGGCCGGAGCGCGGAATCCGTTCCTTCGAATTACCTTGTCATATTTCCAGGTCCATTTGCCGTCGTCGCGCTGCCTGATGCTGTATTTCAGCGCCCCAAGCGTTTGTTCGTGAGAGCGCCCGGTGTATTCCATCACGCGCTGCGCGAATTCTTCCAGGGTGTCGAGTTCGTCCGGCAGTTCGCGGAACCGCTGGATACGGTCGGAGCCCCGGCGCTGGGTTTCGGGGCCGGTATCTACGATGGTCAAAGACTTGAGCATTCCGGGGTGCTTGGACGCCCACGCCATGCTGTTGCGGCCGCCCATGGAATGGCCAATCAGGTGGAAGTCCTGGAGGCCGAGTTCGTTGACCAAACTCTGGACGTCGCCAACGTAGGCATCCGTGGAATAATCTTCGCCCGGTGACCAGTCGCTGTCACCATGTCCCCGTTGGTCCACCGCGATGATCCGGTAATCCACCGACAGCGGAAGGCTGATGAAATCCCAACTGTGGGCCTGCTGCTGGATACCATGCAGCATGACGATGACGGGCTTGCCCGGGTCGCCCCATTCCAGATAGTGGAGGTTCAGGCCGTTGACCTTTACGTGCTGGTCCGCGGGTTCGTTCTCTACCGTGAACGGCACCCCGATCTGCCTCGCCGCCTCGTGCAGCGACAGTCCCATGGAATGCGACGCCATCTTGGCAACCTCCTGATTGTGTCTGCACGTCATCTTACCACCAAGATGGGCAGGCCTGATTATTCTCGTTCGAGCAGGCTCCGGATTGTGAACATGCGCTGGAACAAGGTGAAGCACGAGACGCCGGCGATAACCCACAAGACCCAGACCATGATGGGCACAGGGGCCAACCCTTCCGCGATCAAACCCGCCCCCAGGATTATGACCCGCTCTGTGCGAGTCATGATGCCCGAAGTGGTGAATGCGCCCAAGCCCTCCCCCCGCGCACGCAGGTATGACACGCCCTGGGAGAACACCAGCCCAAGCAGAACCGACAACATGCTCAGGATGAGTTGAGCCGGAGGCAGGTCCCCCAAGAGATAATATATGCCCAGGCCCACAAACAATGAGGCCTCACCCAAACGGTCAAAAACCGAATCCAGGAGCGCTCCGAAGGGAGATGCCTTACCGGTGAGCCGGGCCAACGCCCCGTCGAAAAGGTCCAGGATGCTGCCTACGGCGAAGGCTATACCGGCATATAGAGGCCAGCCAAGGGCCACCAACACCGCGCTGCCCACGCAGATCGAGAATCCAACGAGTGTAATTGCGTTGGGAGTGACTCCAATGGCATCGAAAGCCCGGGCGCCCGGGACCTCAACGTAACGGAGCAAAGCGCTCCGCAATTGTTCTCTACCGGGCAGCGCCACAGGAACTGGCCTCCTCGATGCATTGCCTGTAGTAGTCCTCGACCTGGGACGCCACGTGCTCCCAACCGTAGCGTTCGGCGGTTAGGCGGCCGGACTCGCCGAGACGTTGAGACAACGATGGGTCCTGCAGCGTTCCGGCGATACCGTGGGCGATGGCCGTGGTGTCCCGAGGGGGAACCAACAACCCGTTGACATCGTGGGTCACGACATCTCGGTATCCGTCGATGTCCGATGCTACGACCGGCGCTCCGGCCGCCATGGCTTCCAACAACACGATGCCGAAGCTTTCGCTGCCCGTGGCCGGGCTACAGAATACATCGGCGCTGGCGTAGTACCTCGGTAAATCATGGGATGAAACGGGGCCGGTAACAACTGTTGAATCCGGATCATTCGTGGCGGCCGCGTCCAAGAGGGCAGCGCACGCCCGATCCGGTTCCCCAGGGCCAACTATGATGAGTCGCAGGTCGTCGAGAGCAGTTTGGAGGATCAGGAACGATTCCAGGAGATAGCGCAATCCTTTGCGTTCGTCCTTGCGGCCCACGAACAGGATGTTGCGCCGCCCATCCAACAATTGCGGGAACGGCTCAGCGTCTGCGAAACGTCGGAATTCGATGCCATTGGGTATGACGCGGTAGGCGTATCCGGGGAAATGCGGGGATACGAAATCGCGGGCGGCGGGAGACACTGCAATGCGTCCGTGCAGGCGACGTTGCCAACGCGCCACGGCGCGCCGGCCCATACGATACAAATGCGCGCGTTGGGAGTATGCGTGGAATGTCCCGACATTGACCGCCTGGGAATGCTGGAGGACCATCAACGGCAGGAGGGGCGCCAGCGGCTCATGGAGATGCACTACGTCGAAACGTTCGCGGCGCAGCATGCCCCTGACTTTGGGGTATAGCCACCAGTCGAGCGTCACGCGGGCCTTGGATCCACCGGCCGACAGAGGCACTGAACGGCCCATGGGGATGACGCGTTGATCACCCAATTGTACGGACTGCGATGCGGCCGGCGAGTGAGGAGCGATCACCGAGACGTCATGTCCGCGCTTGCGCAACTCACCCGACAACTGGGTCACATGGGAATTCACGCCGCCGGGCCAAGCTAAGTCGTATGGCGAAACCACGGCGATTTTCATTGCCACGTCCGCCTTCCATCTTTGCGCTCTGCCTGGACTAAGCTACGAGACCTGTACGGAATTGACCGCCGGGTCAGCTATGAAGGCTTCGACCATGTCATGGGCTTCGGCGTCTGTGAACTGAATGGGCGGGCTCTTCATGAAATAGGCTGACGGCGCAAATACGGCTCCACTCTGCCCGTTATCCATGGCCAACTTGGCGCACCGGATGGCGTCCACGACCACACCGGCGGAGTTGGGGCTGTCCCACACTTCCAGCTTGACCTCCATCTTTACGGGAGCGCCACCGAATACCTTGCCATCGATGTGGATGTAGCACCACTTCCGGTCTTGCAGCCACGGCACATGATCGCTGGGGCCAATGTGGATGGCTCCGGCCTCTGGCTCTTCGTCCATCTGGCTGGTAACGGAACCGGTCTTCGAGATTTTTTTGGAAACGAGCCGATCCCGTTCCAACATGTTGAGGAAGTCGGTGTTACCGCCGAAGTTCAGTTGGTAGGTGTTGTCGATCTCAGCGCCACGGTTTTCCATGAGGCGTGTGAGGACGCGGTGCACGATGGTCGCTCCGACCTGGGACTTGATGTCGTCGCCGATGATCGGGACGCCGCGCTCCTCAAAACGACCACGCCAGTAATCCTCGCGGGCGATGAAAACCGGGATGCAGTTGATCATGGCGCAGCGCGCATCCAGGATCTGTTCCACGTACCACTTGGTGGCCATCTCGCTGCCCACCGGCAGATAGTTGATCACGACGTCGACCTCGCGCTCTTTGAGGATGCCCGAGATGTCCGCGGTGCTGTGCGGGGATTTGACCACGACGTCGGTGAGGTAGCGGCCGATTCCGTCATGGGTCATGCCGCGCTCGACGGTCACGCCCGTGTGGGGCACATCGGCGAACTTGATGGTGTTGTTGGGCTCGGTGAAGATAGCCTGGGAAAGATCCTTGCCCACCTTGTTGCGATCAACGTCGAAGGCGGCGACCACCTCGATGTCTTCAATGCGATAGTCACCAATGCGGTTGTGCATCACGCCGGGTATAGGCTGGTCGTCCGGGACCTCTACGTATTTGTGAATACCCTGCACCAAAGATGAGGCACAGTTTCCCACACCAATGATGGCAACATTAATCTTGCCCAATTGAGATCTCCTTGTGACCTACCACGGGTCAACTTGCGTCGAATAGCGCAACCGATGCGATTGTTATCGCATGAAATTGTGTGCTAGACAGTCTAACATATCGGGCGTTAGAGCCGTGTTTAGACGGCGGACAAGGCCAGATCGGCGAGCCTGGTCAGGCGCTTTCGAAGAACCGGAATATCGCTGTTTCGTCGTCGTGGCGGAACCTGCCGCCCCGGAACCGGATGTCCCGACCCTGTTCGATATGCTGGTCCACCAAGGCTTTCGCGCGCTCGGAAGCCTCCTCCGCGTTGGAGGAGCCACGTACGATCTCCATCAACTCATCGCCCAACAGGTTGTCGCTGACGCCGTCAGTGCAGCAGACCAGCCGATCGTCGGCGGACAAATCCAACTCGGTCTGGAATACGGAGAGAGTTGATTCCGCGCCGACGGCCTTGGAGATGCCCAGTCGGATCAGGCCACCCATTCGACCGCTGTATTGTTCATAACGGGCGGGCCGGATGACGTAGATCGGGCTGTCCCCGACGCTGACGAGGTGCAATTTTCCGTCCAGATACAATGCGGCAGATGCGGTGGTCAGCAGAAAACGGCCGCCGCCAACTTGGTGGAAATCAGCATTCTGCTCTTCCAACACTGCGACGATATCCCCGGGCCCGGAGATAGATATTCGATTGAGCGCGTCGGCAACGGAGCCGCTGGCCTCGTCGCCTCCGTGTCCGGTCACACCATCCAGGACGACGTCCAGGAAGTTTCCATTGCCGAGGTCCCGAGTGAGATAGCTGTCCTCGCCGTGCGCGGCGTTATCGTGAAGAATTGCCAAAGAACTGGTCTGCATAGCGCTACAACCCTCGCTGCGTATAAATGTTCTGTGATCAGGCGGACAACCCGTTTAACTCGGTGTCCGGGTCGAACAGGTAACGGGTCCAATGGTTTTCGGTCAGCCGCTGCAGAGCCGAATTCCACGCAACGGCCGCTTCGTCACGCCCGGGCATGGCTTCATGCAGAATCGTAATTTGCGCCAAACATTCCTGCAAGTCCCTGCCAAATTCAGCCACCGTGCCATAGCCTTTAGTGCGGATTTTCAGGAGGCATAGATTAACCGCCTCCCGCAAGTTCTCGGCGGCCGTCGAAAAAGCTCGGCCCAGGTCGTCACACTCCTGGTCGATTGAAATTACGGGGCGCTGATTGTAAGGATCGTAATATCCAGCGGCTTCACCTGGCGGTGGGTCGGGCGCCACGTAAAACTTTAGCATCTCAAGATAGAATTCGTGGACGTCCTGAGGTCCGCGGTTCGCCTGAGCGCTTTCAACCCCGTGGCCGACCAGCGCGCTGGCGTCGATCAGGGAGATTTGGCCCGAGCCCGGCGAGTAGAAAATGTTGTGGGGGCCCAGGTCCAGGAGCGCATAGCCAGCAGCCTCGTAGATCTCCTGGGCCGCCAGGAGTTGGGACTGGATGGGCCACGGAGAGACATCCGCTGGCAGCGCCAAGGGGTGCAATGCAAACAGGTTTTGTCCCAAGCCTATTGGGACCCTGAGGATGCGGCTACGTGGATCGCCAACCAGCGGGATGCCCACTGCCCGCTCTTCGATCCTAACCCGGTACTGTTGACCGACCTCGTCTCCGAAATAGGAGTCGTGCAGAGCAGCCTCGGTGATGCCAATGATGCGAGGAACCGCAGCGCAATGTTGCCCCGCGCTTTCGTAAGCATCCAGCGTCCGCGTCGTCCGCTCTTCCACCGGCCCGTGCATCTGCCGGCTCACAGCTTGAGGCAGCGGTCGTTTTAAGACCACCTGACGACCGGTTTCCCGGTCGACTGCGGCGCGCACGTCGTAATCGGCGCCGCTGCCCAGGGCGCCTACCAACTCAAACCGTTCTAGGGTGAGTGTTTCCATACTCCAGGACCCGACGTCAACGCCGCCGGCACAACATGGTGATCCAGTCTTCACGCTGCCGTATTTCATCGACTGCCAATCCGGCATCGGATATCGCCGACGCCGCCTCGTCGTGCTGGTCAACGATGATGCCGGAGGCGACGAATACGCCGGCCGGGGCAAGCAGATCCGGGATGGCGGGTGAGACCAAGCGGATGCCGCGAGCGCTGATATTGGCCACCGCCACGTCGTAGGTGCGACCGCGAGTCGCACTGCCGGGTATGCTCCCGGAGTCGGTGTTGACCAGTTCCGATATTCCGGTGCGGCGGAAATTCTTCTGCGCGGCTCTCACGGCGTGGCCGTCAATGTCCACGGCGGTGATGTGACCGGCTCCCAATTTTGCCGCAGCGATCGTAAGAATGCCGGATCCAGTGCCTACGTCGAGGATCACCTGGCCAGGCCTGATGAGTTCCTCCAACGCTTCCAGGCACGAATAGGTCGTGGGATGGTAGCCGGTGCCGAAAGCGAGGCCGGGGTCAATATCTATGACCACGTCTCCCGGTTTGGCGTCGTACTCAATCCACGAGGGTTTGATAACCAGATGTTCCCCGACTCGCAACAGCGTAAAGTGCTTCTTCCAAGAATCACGCCAGTCCTCATCGACCCCCAAAGGCGTGATCTGCAGTTCTCCCAACTCCGCCACACTGGAAGCCAATTTGATGCCGACTTCGATGTGAGCCAGACGCTGGCGGGAGAGACTGGGCAGATACGAACGCAGAATGGCGTATTCGCCAGGTTTCGTCTCAACGCTCAAACCGTAACCGTACCGCTCGAACAGGTACGAGACCGGCTCCACGTACTCGAACGGGACGGTGATGCGCAATTCATGCCAGGACATCGGGCTTCCTAACCGTTACGTTCAATGGTTGATTGACGGGTCGGCGGTTTAGTGAACTATTCGTAGCCAGCGAAATCAGTCTTCGCTGGGCGCGAAGGTGTCCTTGATGCGGTCGAAAAGGCCTTTCTGCTTATCGTCTACAGACGACTGTCCCGCTTCTGGTTCGGGAACGCTGTCAGTCGCCGGCTCCTCAGCGGATTCCGCCGCCGGCTTGGTCGGCCTCCGGTTTTTTCGCTTGCTCCGGGACTCAGATTTAGCAGGGGACGGCGGCGCGTTTCCGTGGTTTTCGAACGAGTACGCCAAATCTTCCAACAATTTTCGTTGGAACTTGTTGAGCCGTTGGGGCACACTCACGTCCACCACGACCCGGATATCCCCGCGCCGGTTGGTGGCTCGGCCGTCCCGACGGATACGCGGCACGCCGTACCCCCGTATCCGGAAGACCCGGCCGGATTGTGTTCCGGCGGGGATCTCAAGGTCGACTTCCTCGCCGTCGAGAGTCGGGATCTGCTTGGAAGAGCCCAGCGCGGCTTCGGCGATATTCACTCCCATTCGCAGAACGAGGTCCTCGTCATCCCTGGCGAACAACTCGTGGTCCTGGACTCGCACTTGAACATACAGGTTGCCGGGCGGGCCGCCGTTGGCGCCGGTGTCGCCCTCGCCCGTGATGCGCACCTGCATGCCGTCGTTCACTCCGGCCGGTATGGTTACGGCGCGGGTGCGTTGACGGCGTTCGTATCCACGACCGCGGCAGTTGTGACAGTGGGTTTCGATGTACCGGCCCGACCCGTTACACGCTGAGCACGGGGAGGTTACCGCGAACTGGCCGAATACGCTGCGTTGCGCCCTTCGCACCTGGCCAGACCCGCTACAGGTACGGCAGGTTGAAACGGGCGTTCCAGGCTCGTTGCCCGCGCCGGAACAAAGGTGGCAGGGCTCGACCCTCTGAATGTCGATGTCACGCTCGCACCCGAACACAGCCTCTTCAAAGGTGAGATTCACACGATGCGCGATGTCTTCGCCGGCCCTGGGCTGGTTGGCAGTCCGAGTCCCGCCGCCGAAGAACGTGTCGAATATATCCCCGAATCCGCTGAACGGATCAAAACCGTCGAAGGGGCGGTCGCCACCACCGTTCACGCCGGCGTGCCCGAAGCGATCGTAGCGAGAGCGTTTCTCCTGGTCGCTGAGAATCTGATACGCCTCGTTAATTTCTTTGAACTTGTCCTCGGCTCCGGGCGTCTTGTTGCGATCGGGATGGAACTCCATCGCCTTGCGACGGAAAGCGCGACGAATCTCTTCGTCGTTGGCTCCCCGTTCAACACCGAGGGTTTCGTAGTAATCGACAGGCATAACTATTCTTGAAAATTGTGAATCGGTAGTTGATTATAGCCGAGTAGCGTTCAAATCCTCAACATTGTCGCGCCGAGACGTGCTCCGGCCCACGTCTACTGTGGCCCCGTCCCTGGCCGCATCTCGCTTTGATAGAATTCAATACAAGACCTATACCGCTCGACAAGGAGGCTCCCCATGCCTATCGCCAGGCTTTACACCGGAGACGACGGCCAGTCCCATATTGAGGAGTTGGAGTTGGAATCGCATCCCGAACTGGCGGCGATGCAGGGTACCAGTGGAATAGTGTTCCGGCGAGTTGAGTCCGGATACTTCAGCGACTGGCATTGTGCGCCGAGGCGGCAGTTCGTCATCACCCTGGAGGGTGAAGTGGAGATCGGCCTTGGGGACGGGTCGTTACATCGATTTGGTCCGGGTCAAGCCATGCTGGCAGAGGACCTGACCGGCCGGGGCCACACGACTCGGGCGGTGGGCGACTCTCCACGGTTGACGGCCACCATCCCTCTGGACGGCTAGGTTGTAAGCGAGTTTGCGGCCGTTTCGGAGGCTCCTACTCGTGACAAGCGGGCGGTGAACGATGACATCCGCGTCCGTTACATATCCACCCAGACCGGTCATTGACCGCGGGAGTCTGCCCCCGGGCCCGCGTGAGTTGCCATTCGTAGGGCAGACGTTGCAGTACATGTGGAACCCCATCGGGTTCATGGAGAGGGCGGCCAATTACGGCGACCTGGTGACCCTGTCGACCAAGCCGGCCCTGGTGTACCTGGTCAACCATCCTGATCTGATCAGGGACCTCATCGTGACCAACCACCGCAAGATCGAACGGGGTCCCAACACCGAGGTGATGAAACTGCTCACCGGCAACGGTCTCATCACCGCAACTGGCGCGGACCATCTGCGTCAACGCCGGTTGATTCAGCCGAGCCTCCGCAGAGATCACATCGAGCAATACGCGGAGACGATGCAGTCGTACGCCTACTCGCACCAGCGCAATTGGGCCGATGGGCAGCGGGTCGATATGGGCCGCGAGATGTCCCAGGTGACCCTTCGCATCGTGGTCAAAACGCTGTTCGGCACGGAATTGGCAGACGAGGTGCGCCGCATCGGAGCGGCTTTTGCGCTGAGCAACAATTACATCACCACCCGAGCCAACCAGCCGCCGCGCCTGCGCAAGCTGTTCCACCGCCTGCCGCTGCCCTACACCGTAAAATTCAAACGGGCCAAGGCCGACCTTGACGGGGTCATCTACGGGTTGATATCGGACCGCCGCGCAGCCGCTGAGCACGGCGACGACCTGCTGTCGTTGCTGCTGAATGCCCGGTTCGCGGACGATGGTGGCAGCGGATCGGTCGGCGTGGCATTGACCGACGAACAGGTGCGCGATGAAACGGTGACGATGTTCGCCGCCGGCCACGAGACCACAGCCGTTACCCTAATCTGGACCTGGTATCTGTTGGCAACACATCCCCAGCATCAGGCCAGGTTCCAGGCAGAGATTGACCGGGTGATCGGAGACCGCGATGCCACGCTCGCCGACCTGCCCAATCTGACGTTCATGGACCAGGTGCTGGAGGAAGCGCTACGTCTCTACCCGCCCATATGGTTCTGGGGTCGGATGGCGTTTCATCCGTTTGAGTTGGGCGGGTATGACATCCCGGCAGGTGCATTCCTGTTGGCGCCGCAACTGATCGCACAGCGGGACGCGCGGTTTTTCGACGCGCCTCTGGAGTTCCGGCCCGATCGCTGGACGCCGCAATTCCGCTCCAGCATCCCCCAATTCTCATATTACCCGTTCGGCGGAGGGCCCCGCCGCTGCATCGGCGATGGATTCGCCATGATGGAGGCGAAACTGATCCTCGCGACCATCGGGCAGCGCTGGAATATGCGACATGACTCGAAGCACAAAGCCGAGGTGCTGCCGCTGATATCCCTCCGTCCCAAGGGTGGAATGCCGATGTTCCTGGAGCGGCGGCGCTGAGGCTGGCCCGATCGCTTGGGACAAACAAACGCCCGAGCGCGACGAGCAACGACCAGCACGGGCAACGATTTTCGGGTGGAATGGCTGCCCCGCCTGGGCTCGAACCAGGGCTTACAGCTCCAAAGGCTGACGTGCTACCGCTACACCACGGGGCATCTGGCTAAATTATAGCACCGAGTGCCCCGCCGGACGGTCACGCTATACTGCGGCCATCCCCCGCGCCAGGCGGGACATCCGGAGTTTTGACGTTATGGAAACGGTTGGCTTTATCGGTCTGGGCAACATGGGCGGCGGCATGTCGGCCAATATCCAACGCGCCGGCTACCCGATGGTCGTGTACGATCTTCGGGAAGAAGCGGCGCTCCCACTGCTCGAGGGCGGCGCCCGTCTGGCAAACACGCCAGCAGAGGTTGCGGCCGCGAGCGATGTAACGTTTACATCTCTGCCCGGCCCTTACGAGGTCGAGGCAGTCTCTACCGGGTTGGAGGGCGTGTTGGAGGGGATCAAACCGGGCAGCGTATACATCGACCTTTCTTCCAGCCGGCCGACGTTGATACGGGAGATCGAGCCGAAATTCCGCGCCAAGGGTTGCCATGTACTCGATGCGCCGGTAAGCGGTGGGAAGACGGGCGCGGCGTCCGGCAACCTGGCCGTGATGGTGGGCGGGGAACGCGAGGTATTTGACCGGGTCAAGCCCATCCTGGACTCCTTTGGAGACAAGGTTTTCTACGCGGGCGAGATAGGCGCAGGGAGTGTCGCGAAGTTGGTGCACAACATGATCGGCCACAGCGTCCGGCAAGCCATCGCGGAGGGACTGACCCTGGGTGTCAAAGCCGGCGTGGATCCCGAACCGTTGTGGGAGTGCGTGCGGCGGGGCGCGTTGGGCCGCATGTCATTCCTCCACGAGGGGCTGGTGCGAACCATGTTCAGAGGGGAATATGAGCCGGCGAGCTTCGCGCTGAACCTGGCGCACAAGGACATTTCCCTGGCCACCGAACTGGCCCGTGAGTACGATGTCCCCATGCCTATGTCGACGCTGGCGCAGCAAATCTCCCTGCAGGCCATGAATCGCGGGTGGGGGAACGCAGACAGCAGCAGCAGCGTGCGACTCCAGGAGGAGCAAGCGGGCGTGGAGGTCAGGGCGCCCCACGTGGACCCCGAACGATCATCCCGTTTCATCACGACGCATCCCGACGCTGAATAGCGAGGGATACCGACCCGTAGTCAGGGCGAACGCTGTAAGCCTTGGTTGCCAGATCTCCAAGTCCGCGTCGCCCTGACTGTGCTAGACTCGTTTCAGGAGATTGCCCGGTTGGCCGGGTGGCCGCCGCGAGACTTAGCGGTCTCGAGGAGGAAAGTCCGGGCTCCACCGGACAGGGTGCTGGGTAACCCCCAGGCTCTGGGGCGCACCGTGTCCCAGGGACGGAAAGTGGCACAGAAACATACCGCCGTTGGCTGCTGGCCAGCCACGGCAAGGGTGAAATCGGACGGTAAGAGCGTCCGGCCGCGTGTGGCGACGCACCGGCGGCCAAACCCCACCTGGAGCAAGGCCAAATAGGGGAACCATGGGCGTCCGGCCCGTTCCCGGGTTGGCTGCTTGACCCCAGCGGCAACGCTGCGCTGGTAACCAGTGCGGATCGGCGGCAACGTCGATGCGGGGCTAGATAGATGGTCACCGTCCACCAAGAGTGGATACAGAACCCGGCTTACAGGCCAGTCGGCTTTCTCCCAATTTGCATCGAAACGGGTTTCCCGCGGGCGACTGATGAAGTGGCCACGGGAACTTTCGCAGCCAATTGGATCACGATTTGAACGAAAGGAGCATCGACAATGGTTCGCACCAACCGCGCCAAAGCTAAGCTGCTCGGCGGCGAAATCGCCGTGGGCGGCAGCGTCAACTTCTACGCACCCATCCTGGTGGAACTCTACGGGGTGTTGGGGTTCGACTGGGTCTGGATAGACTGCGAACATGGGTCGTCCAACGACTCGGAGTCGGAGAACATGATCCGCGCGGCCGAGTTGCACGACATCACACCGGTGGTTCGCGTGCCCAATGCCGAGCCTTCCACCCTGCTGCGCTTCCTCGATCGCGGCGCCCAGGGACTCATTGTGCCGCACATCAACAACCGGGCTGAGGCGGAAGCCGTCGCGAAAGCGTCGCACTACCACCCGATGGGGGACCGCAGCAGCGCCACGGGCGGACGCACCAACCGCCTGGGTAGCGGGCTACCGCCGTCTGAGTACTACGAGGCAGCAAACCGGGAGACGTTAGTAATCTGCATGGTCGAGACTCCGGAGGCCGTCGCGAACGTGCGGGAGATCGCCAACGTTGATGGGGTGGACGCGATCCTGGTGGGGAGCAGCGACCTCACGCAGGCCATGGGGATGCCGCCACAGGCGGAGGTGGACGCAGCCATCTCGCAGGTGATTGACGGGACCCTGGCTGAGGGCAAGATCATAGGTGTCGCCGGCGCTGGAATGACCGTGGACAACGTTGGCCGGTTCCGCGAGTTTGCCGCGCGCGGCGTGCACCTGATGTCGGTAAATGTGCAGGACTTCATACGCCAGAGCGCCCGCGGGTTCCTGCGTGAATTGCGTGCGTGATCGCCGCTTTTGATCTGACGTGACCGGACTGACAAAGACCGTGTGGCGGATTGACCGGGGCGTACCACAGTGCTAGATTGGCCGCCGAAATTCGTGAACATGTTACGAATTCCGAACGAGATGTAGCGATGATTCCGCCGGCGCACCAAATTTCTAGTAGCTAGCTCGGGATTTTGCGCCGCTCCACCGCGGCATCAGGAGAGTTGAATGCGTGAGATAGCACTCTATGTGAACGGTATTTTCGATTCCGTGTTCCAAGACATTTTGGCCGCACAGACCCTTCGCCCACACAGGCACTACTATTTGCAGCCCTACGCTCGGTACCCTATCGCGTACCTACGAGACAACCCTCCAACACATGACGATAGCGTCAGGTTATACGCCTCCACATCCGAAGATTTGCAGAAGGTTCACTATACTGCGGACCTTATTCGTTGGGAGGACAAACGCACCATTCCCGAAGAGAAGCGAGCCCGAATCTTCGCCGAGCTTAGGGAGTTTCAACCAGACGAATGGGGGATAGTCGATCCTCATGATGTGGCAGGGGATACAGGGATTAACCTTCTGTATGTGACGCGAGTTCAACAAATCGCCCGACCTTTCGACGTAGGGGAGTTGAAGCTCAAAAGCAAGAATCGCCCCCTGTTGCCGAGGGAAGTTGCGGGTGGTATTGCTTACGTATTTCCGAAAACTGACGATTGTTGACACCAAGGTCGGTTTGTTGTGCTGAATATTGATCTAGCTGACCGCGTGCTGAAGGGAGAACTGCGCGCTCTGTCCCGGGCGTTGACGCTGCTGGAGCGCGGGAATCCCGCGGCGGGATCCGTCATGAAACGGCTGGACCCGCACACGGGACGAGCATACACGGTGGGGATCACCGGCCCGCCCGGGGTCGGCAAGAGCACGCTTGTGGATCGGCTAGCGGAGCACCTACGCGGTCAGGAACTCACCGTTGGCATCTTGGCAGTAGATCCGACGAGCCCGTTCACCGGCGGTGCGTTGCTTGGCGACAGAATCCGCATGCAACGGCACTACCTAGACGACGGGGTGTTCATACGTAGCGTGGCTACCCGTGGGCAGTCGGGAGGTTTGCCGCGCATCGTCAAGAGCATGGTGCGAGCGCTGGACGCGGCGGGGAAGGACGTGGTCTTGGTGGAGACAGTGGGTGTTGGCCAAACCGAACTCGGAATCATGGGCGTGGCTGACTCCGTGGTGGTTGCGATGACTCCGGAATCGGGGGACTCGATTCAAACGCTCAAGGCCGGCGTCATGGAGATCGCCGACCTATATGTCATCAACAAGGCGGATCGGGACGGGGCCAACCACCTGGCGACCGCCGTCACGTCCATGCTGCACATGGCAGACTTGAGCCACGGGTGGAACCCTCAGGTCTTATTGACCCAGGCGTACGCAAACGTCGGCATCTCTGAACTTTGGGATGGCATCGGGGCTCACCGGGATTTTCTGACCGACACCGGCGGGTTGAATAAAAGGCGAGCCGAGAGGCGGCGCAGCGAGTTTCTGGAAACGGTACAGGAAGAGTTGCACCGACGCATCACCAAGCGTCTGGTTGACGACGGCGATTTGGCGGACCTGCTGAACGAGATCGAGGGCAAAGCTGCGGAACCATACGGAGAGGCGATGCGGCTGCTGGATGACGACGTCGGGCTCGGACGGGTGATCAACGGGGCCTAAATGCCAAAAACCAAGGGCGACCAAGATGGTCGCCCCTTCGACTTCTGGATGGAGCGGGGGTCCGGCTAGTTGCGATTTTGGTCGTCTTCGTTGGCGCCGTTTGACTGGTTACCGCGGTTGCCGCCGGAGTTTTGGTCCATGCTGCCCATGCCAAGGAAAGGCGCAAGCATGGAAGTGAATTCCATCGGGAAGATAAACTTGGTGGACGGACTGCTGCCCAACGATTTAAGGGTGTCGAAGTACTGCAAGCTCATGGTGCGCGCATCGACGGTGCTGGCCACGCTGTAAATCCGCTCCAAAGCGGTGCTAAAACCCTCGGCGCGCAACACCGCAGCCTGCTGATCGCCTTCCGCAGCCAATATCTCTGACTCACGCTGACCCTGAGCCTTCAGGATTGCAGACTGCCGGTCACCTTCAGCAATGTTGATTGCCGCCTGACGCTGGCCTTCCGACTCGGTGATTTCGGCGGTACGAATGGCGTCAGCGGACTTTTGCCGTTCCATGGCGGCCTTTACGCCCGGGGGCGGGTCAACCTCATTGATTTCGACCTGGGACACCTTCACGCCCCAGCGTTCGGTCACCTCGTCCATGCGAATCTGCACATCGTCGCGGATTCGCTCCCGCTCGGATAATGTAGTCGCCAAATCCATCGCGCCGATCACGGAACGGAGGGTGGCGAATGCCAGATTTATCACCGCGGCCTCGAAGTTCTGAACCTCAAGCACTGCCCGGTCCACCAAGTCTTCCATGACGCGATAGTAGATGACAAAGTCCATGTCGACCACGACGTTGTCAGCGGTGATGTATTTCTGTGTCGGCACGCGGGTCACCCGTTCGCGCAGGTCAACCTTGGTGCCGTGGTATAGGAATGGGATAAGTACATGCAGCCCCGGTTTTCGGCTGCCCACGAAGGTGCCGAAACGCTGTACGACCATCCGCTGATATTGCTGTACGACGATTAGTCCACTGGCCATGGTTGAGCCTCCTTGCTCGCCCGGTTGCGAACGGTGCGATCATAGGTCATCTTATCATTGTTCCTGTACTCTCATTATTCCTGTCCTTCCACGGACTGCGCGCCACCGATGACTTCCACCGTGAGAACTAATCCGCTGACGCCGACTACGCGGATCCGTCGTCCCGCCGGAACGGTCAATCCGTCGCTGCTCATGGCGGTCCAGGTTTCATCACCGAGCGAGACAACGCCTCTGGGCCGCAACGCTGACGTGACCGTGCCGGTGGCCCCAACCAGACGCCCGGTCTCGCTTCGCCCGTCGCTGTCCGAATGCGGGGTTCCTGCGACGGCCGCTCGACGGCCCTGAACCCGCGACATTACCGCTTCGAACGCCAGGTAGCCGGCAATCAGCGCGAAAAATCCACCGACCCCGACCAGAACCCAGGGATTGACTGACACATCTGGAAAACCGACGGGAACTGCGCCGCCACCGAAGCTGCCAAACAGCAGCACGCCGCCGATGATCAGGCTAACCACCGCGCCAATGCCCAAGGCGCCGAAACCGGATACGAAAATCTCGAGCGCCGCGAGAACCACCGCGAGGACGATAAACGCAATTCCCGCCCAGTTGAAAGGCAGGTTGCCAAGCGCAAGGAACCCCAACCCGAGGCAAATGATGCCGGCGATGCCCGGTCCAATGGTTCCCGGCGTCATCAGCTCGAATATCAAACCCAGGCTGCCGAGGCTGATCAGCAGGAACGCGATGTTGGGGTTAGCGATGAAATCGACGAACCGCTCGCGCCATTGCATCTTCAATGGTTCGACCTGGGATCCCGTGAGGTTCAACTCGCGTTCGCCATCAACAGTGGTGACTACCTGGCCGTCCAATTTGGCTAGCAGGTCGTTGAGGTCATCGGCGAGCAGGTCGATGATGCCTTCATCGAGCGCTTCGGTGGCAGAGTACGACGCCGCGGTGCGAACCGTCTGCTCCAATGGGTCGGGGTTGCGGCCACGCTCCTCCGCGATGGACCTGATGAGCGCAGCCGCGTCGTTGGTGACCTTGTCGGCCAGAGTTTCGCCGATGTCTTCGCCGCTACCCGAGACGGGAGTCGCAGCGCCAATGTTGGATCCCGGCGCCATCGCAGCGATATGCGCGGCCGCGGTGATGAACGTGCCAGCGGAACCGGCCTGAGCCCCTCGAGGGGACACGAATACAGCGATTGGGACCGGGGATTCCAAGAGCGTTTCGACTATGTCCCGGGTGCTGCCGTACAAGCCACCGGGGGTGTCAAGTTCGATCACGAGCAGTTCCGCGTCGGCTTCGGAGGCGGTGGCAGCGGCTCGAGCGATGACACGGGCCTTGATGGGATTGATGGTGTCCTCGATCCTGAGCAGCATCACCGTAGAGGACTGGGCGGCCGCTCCGCGATGGTGTACAAAAAGCGACACCAAACCGAGGCCAACGAAAGCCAGGCACAGGACCAAAATGAGCGCATTCGGCTTGGCTACCCGCATGTGTTGTCTCCTGAATTCATCATCGGGCCGGAGGCAGCATATGTCAATCTCGGCGGCGGCGGGTCGTTGGTCGGGCTCGGCGTTTGACGATCACAGCGCGGTACCAATACAATGCTGGCAATTCGGATACCAAGAGGAGCGGAGACTTTCATGGACTACCAGTACATTCTGTACGACAAGGAACGAGTGTCCCGATTCGAAGGCAGTGGAGAACGAAGGCGGGAAAAGGTAGGGCATGTGGCGTTCCTGACGATGAACCGCCCCGAGGTTCTGAACGCGATGAACCGGGGACTCACTGAGGAGTTGCACGATGCCGTGCGGACGGCCAACGAGGACCCGGACATCGGCTGCATCGTGATCACGGGAGCGGACACGCATCCCCGTGTGCCGGCGTTTACCGCAGGTGGAGACATTCACCAACAGCGCGAAGACCAAGCGGCGCTGAATGCAGGAACGTTGACGCGCGACGACATGGACGCCCAATCCGCGAAACGCCAGCGGGGCAGTTACGAGGTGAGCGCTTCCGACAAGCCGGTGATCGGGATGATCAACGGGTTGGCTTACGGTGGCGGAGCCGTGCTTTCGTCCTCGCTGGACATCCGGATTGGTTCCGACGCCGCACGATTCCGTTTTTTGGCTGCAGCCTACGGGCGCATTAATTCAACGTGGACGCTGGTAAATCAGGTGGGTTGGCCCCAAGCCAAGGAACTCCTGTTCACGGCCCGTATCATCGAAGCCGAGGAAGCCTACCGAATCGGGCTTTTGAATCACTTGGTGCCGACCTATAAGTTGCGGCAAAAGACTATGGAGATCGCGACTGAGATCGCTACTAACGACATACCGTCGGTGATCGGCATCAAGCGGCTTCTACTTCAGCACATGGGCGGTTCGTTGGAACAGCAGTGGGCCAACGAGAGGGACTTCACCACCAACGTGCTGCGCGGCACGCTGGCCGAGGAGGCATTCCCTGAGTTCCTGGCCCGCAGAGGCCGTCCCGTTAGCAGCGGTTAGAAACCACGCGACCCGACATTGAAAACCCCTCCAGTCTGGCTGGAGGGGTTTTTTGATCAAGCGTTGTCGCGTCGTCTTTGGAGGTGGCCCGGCAGCAGGTCGGTGTCGCCTTCCCACACCAGATTGCCACCGGAATCGACGACTGAATACGAGACGGGCCGGCGAGGTGTCGGCTGAACTGAAACGCTGCGGCGGCGAAGTTCGGGTTGATCGGCTAGCAGATTGGTATCGCCTGCCCAAGAAACTTGACCGTCCGCATTCACCACCGAGTATGACACGGGCCGGTCGGTCGCCGCGCGATCTTCCCGTGGAATAGCGTAATCCAAATATCTGGTGGTCAGCGTGTTGGCGATGGGTTGCATTGGCGACATTACGCGGATCACGATTGGTTGATCCAAAATGTTTACGATCATCCGGTTCACCCGGTTGATATTATTTTGTACTATCGGCATTCTCTGCTCCTGATTTCTGTCTCTACGCCCGCATTGTAACGGAAAAAGAGGCACAGAAACCATGGTGCCGGATTCGGCGCGCCGGTGCGCCGCCGAACGCAGAGCCAGGGACGCCGATTAGCTATCCAGGGTCCCCTTGGTGCTCGGAACCTGGCCGACTGCGCGAGGGTCGGGTTCGACGGCGTCTCGGAGAGCCCTGGCTAAGGCTTTGCACAATGCCTCAGCCTTGTGGTGGGGACTCGTACCGGCAATTACCCTGGCGTGCAGATTGATACGCGCTTCAATCGCAAACGATTCGAGGAAATGCGCCACCAAATCGCCGGACAGGGTTTCGACCATGGTGTCATCCAAGGTAGTGTCGACCGTGGTGTATGGGCGTCCGCTCCAATCGACCGCTACCATGACCAGCGTTTCGTCCAGGGGAACGATGGCGTGTCCCATGCGGCGGATTCCTCGCGGTTCACCGAGGGCTTGACCGAATGCCCGACCCAACATGATGCCGGTATCTTCCACCAGGTGGTGCCAGCCGACGTGGGTGTCGCCCTGGGCCTTGAGTTCGATATCGAAAAGCCCGTGGCGGGCGATCTGGCTGACCATATGGTCCAGGAAACCGTTGCCGGTGCCCACGTCATATTGTCCGGTGCCGTCCAGGTTGACGCTGACGGAGATGGTAGTTTCGGCGGTTGAACGCTCCAGGGCGGCTGTGCGGTTCGCGGAGTCGGGCGAGGCGGTCATGGTCAGTTAGCCCCGAGGACCTCGCGGAAACCGGCAACGACGGCATCGGTCTCCTCGGGTTTGCCGACACTGGAGCGGATGTAGTCGCGCAGCAGGTCGTTGTCGAAATAGCGCAGGAAAACACCGCGACGGCACATGGCCTCGTACACCTCGCGACCGCGGCCGTCCGGCATCTTGCACAGGATGAAATTCGCCTGTGAGGGCCACACGGTGATCCCGGGAATCTCGCAGAGCAGGCGGTACATGCGACCGCGTTCTTTCACGATTGCGTCCACCCGTTCAAGAAGGTTCCGAGTGTCCGCCAGCGAGGCCAACAAGGCGACTTCCGCCGCGAGGTTTACATTGTACGGCGGCTTCACTCCCATCATGGTCGCGGCCAGTTCGGCGTCCATCGCGCCGGCCCCGATACGCAGCCCGGCGAGTCCGGCCCATTTGCTGAACGTTCGAAGCACTACCAGATTCCGATACTCGGAGAGGAGAGGCATCAGGGTTTGGCCGCAGAAATCGTAGTAGGCCTCGTCAGCCACCACTAGAAGACCTGTGTCGAGCAGCGCACGGGCCTGTGCTTCCGTAACGAGATTGCCAGTCGGATTGTTGGGGCTCGGGAAGAAGATCGCCTTGGTCCGGGGGTTGATGGCGCCTTTGATGGCCTCAATGTCGATGTCGAAGTTGTCATCACGGGGGACGGACACCGCGTGGGCGCCGGCAACGTCGGCGGAAAACGAGTACATGCCGAACGTTGGCACCGGAATGATTATTTCGTCGTCAGTGGCGAGGAACATCCGCATCAACAGGTCGATGATCTCGTCGCTGCCGTTGCCGGCAACAATGTTGTCCTCGTCGACTCCGAGGTATTCGGACAGTGCGGTCCGAAGCCGCCGCTGTGCCGGGTCCGGGTAGAGGTTGTAATCGGTAAAAGCGCCCAATGCCTCAACCACCTGCGGCGATGGTCCGTAGGGATTTTCGTTACCGTTGAGTCGGATCACCCTCTCCAACGGGATTCCTGCCTCCTCCGCCAGCGTTTCGCTGGGCGAGACGCCCTGGTAGGTCTTCAGGCGGCTGATGTGGGGCAGCAACAGTTCTTCAATGTCGGGCATCGTTGCGTCGTCCTTCCGCGCGGTTGGTCGATGAAGTAGGGCTATCGTGATTTGGTTGCGGCGAGGTGATCCAGTCGCGCCTGAACCGCTCCGGCGTGGCCTGGGAGGCCTTCAGCCTCGGCTATGCGGACCGCTGCGGGTCCCAGGTCCGAGAACAGGTGTGGACTGAGCCCTACGACGGGCATGGTTCGCAGGAAATGGTGGACACTAAGGGCTGAGCTGAAACGGGCCGTGCCACCGGTGGGCATCACATGGGAAGGGCCCGCGATGTAATCTCCCATCACCTCGGGGGAGAACTCGCCAAGGAACAAACCCCCAGCGTTGCGGATCTGTCCGGCCCAGGCCCAGGGATCGGAGACCATGAGGCACAGGTGTTCCGGTGCGATGCGATTGGCCACGGCGACCGCTTCCTCGAAGTCGCCCACCAGTACGATGCAGCCCTGCCGCTCGAGTGAATGTCTAATCGTGTCCGCCCGCGGGTTGGGCTCAATTTGTGCGTCCAGTTCAGACTCTATGGCAGCCACCAATGAGTTCGAATCGGTCACAAGGATCGCGGAGGCCATCGGGTCGTGTTCGGCTTGGGCGATCAAGTCGGCAGCGCAAAAGACCGGATTCGCAGTCGCATCCGCCAACACGATGGTCTCGGTAGGCCCGAACACGCCGTCGATGTCAACCTGACCCTGCACCATTCGCTTGGCGTAGGCTACGAAAACATTGCCGGGTCCACAGATCTTGTCGACCTTGCGGATGCTTTCGGTACCGTAGGCCAAGGCGCCGATGGCGGGTACGCCGCCAATTTGATAAACGGCGTCGACACCAGCGATTCGGGCCGCCGCCAGCACCGTTGTGTTCAGGGGTTCGTTGCCACGGCGTGGTGTAGTGAGCACGACCTCCTTGACGCCGGCCACGCGTGCCGGAATGGCGGTCATCAACACGGTGGACGGATACGCGGCGGTTCCCCCTGGCGCGTACAGCCCGACTCGTTCCAGGGGACGCACCAACTCGCCGAGGCCGCCGCCGAGGTCGACCCAGTCGCGGGGTAACGTCGCCTCATGGAAGCTGGTGATGCGGTCGGCCGCCAGTTTCAGGGCGTGTTTCAAATCGGCGGGCGTAGATTCCCAAGCGGCCTCCAATTCATCGGCCGGGATTTCCAGATCTTCAAGGTCGGCATCGTCCAGCAGTTTGGCGTAACGGCGAGCGGCCGAGTCGCCTTCGGCCCGAACGTCTCGAAGCATCTGCAGAACCGAAGATTCTGGAGTCGCGTCATCGCCAAACAGTTTGCGGGTGCGCCGCAATACTGTCTCGGGCAACGATGACAGGTCGAGAGGATCGATGCGAGTAAGGACTGAATCCGCGGCGGCAAGCCCACGCACTTTTTTAAGTTGCACTGAGATACTCCCGCGCTTGTACCTTGGTTTCGTCGATCACACGCTGGCGGTAATTGTCTACCAATTCACGAGGTATGCGCTCGTACACCCGCTCCAGACTTTTCGGCATCTGCTCGAGGAATCCGTCAACGACAAATTGAACCTCGTCGTTGTCCCGATACATGCGATTCAACGCGCGTTTGAGCCGTTCCCACGTGAAGTCCCACCCCAACAGTCGAGCGACCCATCCACGCCACTCATCGATGAGCTCATCCTCCAAGAACGCCAAAGCGGGCATGGTTTCTACGGCGGCGATCGCGTCGTTCTGGTTCGACATTCCCCCGTTCTCGCTGAGCACGGCGCGATCCATGTCCAATTGGAGAGCGCGGTCCCAAATATGCGCTTCGACTTCGGTGTCGGTTACCAGGTTGTCGGGATCGAAATGGGGACGGAACATCGTCGTGATCCACATCTCGTCAGCTATCAGATGACTCACGTAACCCAACAGGAAGGCTCTGGTTTCCGGAGACAGACCGTTATCGGCCCCGGCCAGGTGCGGATGCAATTCAAACATCCTGTCAACGCCCGTACCCACCCGCGTGACGGACAGGTCCGAAAAGTGAGTGCGGGCCCGCTCCCACTTGGTCATGGCACGGATGTCAGGGGTGGTCGACCCGAGGTACGCCGCGCCGGGGTGGTCATGCACGTAACCCCAATCCAGTTCGATGGCGACCTGCTGGCATATGTAGATGTGCATCGGGAGGTTAGGCATTTTTCGCCGAGCCTCCGTTGCGCGCGGCGATGCGCTCCATGAATGTGTCGAACGCCTGCGATTGCCCCTTGAACAGATAGGAAAGTTGGGCTGCCGCGATGTCCACGCCGCCACATTCCCGGAGGTGTTCAACGACGTCCAGCAGCCGGTTCTTACGGATGAGCAGGGACACCGCGTACCAATCCTCTTCTTCGACGCTGAATACGCGCGCGACCGTCGGTCCCTGGATGCCGGCGATATCGGGGCGAGCGAGAATCATTGCACTGACGTCTTCCGCAGAGCGTCCCTGCACGTTAGCTGTGATGCGGTAGTAGGGTTCCGCTCGCAGGTGGGCCTCCAACATCTCAGTGAACGCCTGGGCCAGCCGCAGGTCGCTGGGATTGCCTGCCAGGGTCGCAGTGTTGGCGATCAGGCACGCCTGGGAGGTCAAGATGGTCCCGCCGTCGACGGTTTTCAAACGGTTTTCCCGCAGCGTGGTGCCCGTGGCGGAAAGATCGGCAATCAAGTCAGCGTAACCGGCAATGGGAGCGGCTTCCAGCGTGCCGCTGACGGCAACGAGCGAAAAGTGGTTGATGCCGCGTTCAAACAGGTAACTCGTCAGCAAGCGTGGATATTTGGTGGCGATGCGAAGTTGGCGACCGTAGGCATGGAACTCCAGCGCCAAGTCGGCCAGGTCGTCGATGGACGTGACGTCCAACCATGATTCAGGTACGGCGAGGACATAGTCGCAGCGGCCGAACTCCAGGTCTTCCATCACGGGGACCACAGCATCGTCGTCCAGGCGATATTCGATCAGGCGATCAAGGCCGGTAATGCCCATGTCAGCGCTGCCTTCCTCGACCTTGGTGGTTATGTCGGCGGTGCGCTGAAACAGTACGTCGATACCGGGGATCGATGGGATGGAGCCGGTGTAGCGACGCGAGTTGGGGCGATTAACCTTGACGCCGCAGGAGTCCAGGAACCGCATAGTTGGTTCGCCCAGTTCACCGTCGCTTGGAATTACCAGTCTCAATTCAGCACCCGGTCACACGGTGATTGTACTCGAATATCCCGACGGCGAGGCGGCATCATCAAGTTGCAACACGGCGATCCCCCCTTGCTTGCGGATTTCAGCCGCCCTGCGCAGCGCTGCGGCGTTCGTGCCTGGGGATTCCGGCCTCACCAGCACTGCATCGAATTCGGACGATTGAGTCTCCGAATTGGGCATCTGTGTCAACAGCGACTCGAGGGTGTATGCGAAACCCAAGGCTGGCACAGGCTCGCTGCCACCCAACGCCAGGGCCAGAGCATCGTATCGGCCTCCGCCTCCGAGAATCGCTCCATCGCGTCCAACGACGTCGAATATGATGCCGTTGTAGTAGGCAATTCCCCTGGCGAGGGAAAAATCGATTTCAAACTTTCCAGCCAGCGAAGGCTGTTGACCAACCAATTCAACCAATTCTGCCAGGCGGTCGCAGGCGTGGGGATCGGCGCCGGCTGTCGCAACGATGCTTTTTACCTGGGCCACGGTGTCCACCGGGTTGCCATGGACGCGGGCTAGTTGGCCTGCCAGCGCCAGACCGTTCTCTATAGCATCAGCCGCATCGCCGCCGCGGAGTTTGCGCAGGAGCCTGTCGACAATCTCGTCGGGAGATCGTCGCCCCAGTGGGATATCGGGGGTGCTGTTCCAACGCATGAACCCCGCCAGTACTGACCGTGCGACTCCATCTGGGAGGCCGGCCACCGCGTCCGCAAGGTCCACCTCATCCGTAGGCAGCCCCCGACCGGACACGATGTGCAACTCATCGGCGCGTTTCAATATGCCCGCGAGATTCTCCGCTCCGTCGCCGATACGGTTCATGTTGGCTACTATGAACGCTCGCGCCCGCTCCGTTAAGCCGATGGTGTCGAGTACGCTGTCCAAAACGTCCAAATCGGCCAGTCGCACCCGATAATCGGCCATTCCGAGTTCGGCAGGGATCTCGGCGGCCAGGGACAGCAACTCGGCGTCGGCGAGAATGTTACGGGTACCGATCAATTCGGCGCCAACCTGCGTGAATTGACCGCTGTTGATCGCCGGTGGCGGATTGCCCAGGTCGTAACGAAATACCGGGCCGGCGTATTGCCAGCGAACGACTGAGCCTCGGTCCGCGTCCGCCGTTGACTCCAGGTAGTGCCTCATGGTCGAGGATGTGAACTCTGGTCGCAGGCTCACTGATGTCGATCCGGGGTCATTGAACGAGTACATCTGGGACGCCAGTTCCCCGCCCGACTTGCGCAGGAACAGCTCAGTAGCTTCCAGGATGGGCACGTCCAGATTATGGTACCCGTATCGCCCTATCAGGTCTGACAACCGGGATTGTGTCGCCTGTTTAAGGCGGTATGCGGCGTCGGAAGTGTCCCTCATGCCGGGGACGCGGCGCACGGGGTTCGGGACGACTGGAGCGGCGGAAATCATCGTCGGATATTGTAACACCAACGCATATTCGGACGTATCGGATGTCACTCAATGACCGGGTTGCATCAAACGGGCCCGCGCACTTTCCCTTTTGGCGAATATGGACCGAGTGCAGGCGTTCACGGGTGGGCGTTCGAGCCGCCGTCAATGTACACCGGCTGCCCACTGGGGTAATCGCAGTGCGGGGAGCACAGATACACCAACATAGCGGCCAGATCGCGGGGATGTCCTTTGCGGCGCATTGGCGTGTACCGAACCAGAAGCTCCTCGCGTTGGGTATCCAGAGGGATATCATCAGCCGTGGACCAGCCGGACCCGACGGCATTGACGCGGATTTCGCTGCGTCCCCATTCCACGGCGAACGACCGGGTGAGGGAGAGGACGGCTGCCTGGGTCGCGCTGTACGCGGAGCAATTGATCACGGCGCGCTCTGCCAAGTTGGAGATGACGTTGACAATGCGACCATACCGCTGCGCCAACATCTGTCGACCTATCGCCTGGTTGAGCATGAAAGTGGCGCGCACGTTCCGGGAGTTCAGCTCGTCCCATTCCTCCATCGAGATCTCGGCGGCCGGCTTGGCGAAAAAGCTGCGAGTATCATTTACGAGGATGTCGACGCGGGGATAGCTGCTGGCGAATGATGCCAGGACATCCGAGGCTCCGTCTGGACTGTCCCAACGGCCGGCATATCCCGGAGTTGCCAGGCCCGTTGTTGCAGACACCGCCGAACGGATCGCGTCCACGGCGTCCTGGTGGCGCCCTACGGCGAATACGTTCGCGCCGGCCTCTGCCAACGCAGCGGCGAGCTGCGGGGTTTCCTTACCCCCGGAGGACGCAACGATGGACGTGTGGCCGCGCAGGCTGTATTCCGCCGGGAGGTACTTCGGGATGTTGGTCGGCACGATTTTGCGTTCCTCAGGCCTGCGGTGTTACGGCTCCAGACCTGCCACGGGCGCATGACCGGTTGGGGCGATGCCGGAAGCCAGGCCGGCGCCGTCCAAGATGAACATCTCGCCAGTCATGTAATCGGAGGCGTCGGAGGAAAGGAAGACCGCAATGGGTCCCAAATCCTCGGGTTTGCCAAGCTTGCCGGTGGGTAGAAAATCGCCGGATTGCGGGAGAGTGCGGTTTATATCTGCGCTTGGGTCAATGGTCGGAATGAAGCCGGGGACTATGCTGTTGGCGGTTATTCCATAGCGCGCGAGACTGAACGAAAGTACCCGAGTCAGTTGAATCACACCGCCCTTGGAGGTGCAGTACATGTAGATATCACGGCCGCCGCGCAACCCGAAACCCGATGCGACATTGATGATCTTGCCCTTGCCCGCGTCGGCCATGGTTTTGGCCGCGGCGCGGGCGCAATAGAATGCGCCCGAAAGGTTGACCGACATGGCGGTGTCCCAGTCGTCGTCGCTGATTTCCCAGATGGGTTTCAGAACGTTTTCCGCAACCATGGCAGCGTTGTTGATCAGCACGTCGACGCGACCGAAATGATCCATGGTCGCTTGAATCAGCGCGTCGGCGTCGGAGGATTTAGACACGTCGGTGGGTACGGCGATGGCGTCCTGGCCGGCAGCTATCACCTCGTCCCGGGCCGTTTCGATGGGCCCGGCCCGGCGACCCGCGATTGCCAAGTTCGCTCCGGAGCGAGTGAGGGCGCGGACCATCTCCAGTCCCAAGCCAGTGCCGCCGCCAGTGATGACGACGACTTTCCCGTCCAGATACAGGTTTTCAAGCATGGGCGATCGGCTCTCCTTCCACCGAGCGGAGGGTAATGTCTCCGGCGGTGAGGGTCAACAACTGCCCGTCGTCCTGGCGCAGCCGAAGGTTGCCGTTCTCGTCAATATCCTCAGCGAGCCCGGAGTTGTTCACGCCGTGATGCGACACCTGCACGCGCTGGCCCAGGGTGTCCAACCAGCGCCGCCATTCCGGGATTGGTGAGCGACCGCGCCTCAGGTCCAGGTACAGCGCGTCCATGTGTTGCAGTATCCGCCGCAGCAACTCTCCCCGATCCACCGGGAATTCAGCGAGATCGTTTATGCTGACGGCGGTCGCTGTGATCTCAGGATCTGACGAGACATCGAGGGCCACGTTCACGCCGATGCCCACGACGGCGTGCTCGATACGATTCCCTGACATAGCGCTCTCCGCCAAAATGCCGGCCACCTTTCTACCGTCGATGGTGATGTCATTGGGCCATTTGGCCTGTGGGTACACACCGGCGACCTGCCGGATGGAACGAGCCACGGCGACGCCGGCCAACGGGCAGAGCAACGGCAACTCATCAGCGGTGGGCCGAAAGAGTACCGAGAAGTACAGGTTACCGGAGTCGGAAATCCAGCGTCTGCCAAGTCGTCCTCGGCTGGAGTTCTGGGTTTCCGCGACGATAACCCCGCCCTCGTCCGCGCCGTCGCGTGCCCACTGCGCAACGTCGTCCATCGTTGATCCGGTGGACTGGTAATACCGGACGGATCTCCCGATGATGGCGGTGTACAGGCCGGTGCGGAGCATCTGGGCGACGATGGACGGTGGCATGGTCGAGTGCGTTACCAGCCGTGGTCGTAGCGATCCTGGAGCACGTCGATGAGGCGGCTGATCGGCACCCGTTCCTGCGCCATGGTGTCCCGGTCCCGGATAGTGACAGCCTGGTCGTCGAGGGTGTCGAAATCAACGGTTACGCAGTAGGGCGTACCAATTTCGTCTTGACGGCGATAACGTCGCCCTATGCCCTGGGCATCGTCGAATTGGGAACGGAACCGACGGCGCACGAGGTCGTAAACCATGCGGGCGGTGGGCGCCAATCGGGCGTTGCGGCTCAATGGAAGGACCGCCACGGTGACCGGCGCCAGCGCCCGGTGAAAGTGCAGGACAGTCCGTGTGTCGTCGCCGTCCGGTTCTTCGTCGTAACTGTCGAGCCAAAAAGCGAGAGTGGCGCGGTCCACGCCGCCGGATGGTTCAATCACGTACGGCAGATATCGCTCGTGTATTTCATCGTCGAAGTAGGTCAGGTCTTCGCCGCTGAACTCCTTATGGCGGCCGAGGTCGAAATCGGCTCGGTCGGCAATACCTTCAAGCTCGCCCCAACCCCAGGGGAATCGGTATTCGATGTCGTAGGTCGCCTTGGCGTAATGAGCCAATTCATCGCCGGCATGCTCCCGGAGGCGCAGGTTCTCCGCGCGTATGCCATAGTTCACATACCACTCAAACCTGTCCTTGACCCACTGCTGCAACCATTCTTCGTCCGTATCCGGTTTGACGAAAAATTCGATCTCCATCTGCTCGAACTCGCGCGTTCGGAAGGTGAAGTTGCCGGGGGTGATCTCATTGCGAAAGGCCTTGCCGATCTGGGCGATGCCGAACGGCAGTTTCTTGCGCGTCGCAGTCTGGACATTCCGGAAGTTGACGAAAATGCCCTGGGCTGTTTCCGGACGAAGAAATACCTCGGCGCTGGAGTCTTCCACCGGTCCCATGAAAGTCCGAAACATAAGATTGAACCGCCGAGGCTCGGTGAAGTCGCCGCCGCATTCGGGGCAATTTTCAGACTCGAGCTGATCTTGTCTGAACCGGCGGTGGCACTCCCGGCATTCCACCAGAGGATCGCTGAAGTTCTCGACGTGGCCGCTGGCCTCCCAAACTCGAGGATGCATCAGGATGGCAGCGTCCAGGCCAACCACATCGTCGCGTTCGGAAACGACAGAGCGCCACCAGGCCTCCTTGACGTTGCGCTTGAGCTCGACCCCCAAAGGGCCATAGTCCCATGTCGATCCCAAGCCTCCATAGACCTCGCTGGATTGAAATACGAAACCCCGTCTCTTGGACAGGGACAGGATTTTATCCATATCGGCATATGGGAGGGTGCGCGGCATCGTGATCCTCGCGGTCAAATCAGAGTGGAATCATGTTATCACAGCGGCGGTCTCGGCCTCTCCGGGCAATTCCCGACGCACCGCATCTGCGAGGCTTTCGGCAGCTAAATCGTCCAGCTTGATGCAACGTGCGGACATGGAATCGGCAATGCCCTGCGCCAACCCCAACTTGATGAAATCCTGTTCGGTGTCCACGACCACGGCGGGAATTTTGGCCTCGGCGATGGTGCGAGAGAGGTCCCTGACCTCAGGATCGGCGACCGCCAATTGGGTCAACTGTGCGCCCGAGAGCGACACGTTGGCCCGGCCGTCTGACATCAACACTAGCAAAGGCAGGACATCGCGGTCTTTCAGACGTTCGGTCTCCAGAGTCTCCATGGCCAGGTACAACGCCCGCGCCAGCGGTGTCCGCCCACCGGTGGGCATTTCCTGGAGGCACCATTGGGCCATTTCCACGCTGCCGGTGGGCGGCAGCAATAATTCGGCGCCCGTGCCGCGGAATGCGATGAGGCCGACACGATCGCGACGCTGGTAGGCGTCCAGCAACAGCGACATCACAGCGCCCTTCACCGCGACCATGCGCCGTTGCGCTCCCATGGAGCCGCTGGCGTCAACCACAAAGAGTATCAGGGAACCGGTGTGGGTCTCGCGCACTTTCTCACGTACGTCCCAGGGTTCGATGAGGAGAGCGGCAGAGGCATCCCCGGCCGCACGGCGTCTGGACTCCTGGTACGGGGCGGCCGCCCTCAGGGTGGCATCCAGCGCGAGATCGGTGGCTGGGCCCTCGGGGACGCGGGCAGCTACGTAACGGCCGACCGAGGAACCGCTGACGGTGGTCGCCCGCTTACCAGACGATCTCCGGGCCCGCCGGTCAGGCGGCTGAACCTGGAGATTCTGAACAGCGTACGGGTCCCCGATTTCGAACCACTCGTCCCCCAGGGCGCTATCGTCCGGCTGCTGGGGTTCATCTTCCGGCGGGGCGGGGTCTCTATCGCTATCGTCGGCCGGGTCGTCGTTGTGCGAATCGTCGTTGTTGGATGGCTCCCGGTCGCGCTGCTGATTCTGGAAGTCGTCCAGCATGTTGTCCAGTTGCTCTGTCACGAGATGGGGTTGCTGGAACGGCTGGCGTCGCTGGCGGTGCAGCAGGGCCATCAACGCGGCCTCGCGGACATCATCCACGTCAACGACGGTCCTCCCCTCATAGGCGGCGATCGTGCTGGCCGTTTTGTACATCACGATGTCGCCGCGCAGTCCGTCGACCTGATACTCCGCGCATATGTCGGTGATCAATTCCAGGATTTCGTCCGGGACTGTCACGTCGGCGAGTAGTCGTTGACTGGACAGCAGTCGATCCCGTTCGCTCTGCTCGGCATCGGACCATGCATCCATAAAGGCGAAGGGCTGCGACTCGAAGGCCATCCGCCTACGGACCACCTCGCGCCTTTCTTCTGGTTGGAAAACGCCATCTACCTCGACAGCAAGTCCGAAACGATCCAGGAGTTGAGGGCGCAGGTCGCCTTCCTCGGGGTTCATGGTGCCCACGAGCATGAATTCGGCGTCGTGGCTGACCGAGATGCCTTCCCGCTCAACGTAATTGCGTCCCATTGCTGCTGCGTCCAGCAGCACGTCGACCAAGTGGTCGTTGAGCAGGTTAACCTCGTCGATGTAAAGGATCCCACGGTGAGCCGAGGCGATCAGACCTGGCTCGAAGTTCTTTTCGCCGGACTTGATCGCCTGTTCAATATCCAGAGATCCCACCAGGCGATCCTCGGTGGCTCCGACCGGCAGGTCGACGATTCGCACCTGCCGGACTGAGGACCTGCTGGTTCGGGCGGCCTGCTGACACCATTGGCAGACTTCTTGCGGACTGTCCGGCTGACAACTGTACGGGCAACCGGGGACAACCGGGACTTCAGGCAGCAATGCGGCCAGGGAACGAACCGCCGTGCTTTTGGCCGTGCCCTTCTTGCCGCGCACCAGCACCCCTCCGATGCGGGGGTTGATGGCGTTCAGGAGCAGCGCTCGTTTCATCGGCGTTTGGCCGACGATCGCGGTGAAGGGGAATCGAGGTTCTCGTCCTGCGGCGGGTTGCGTCATTGTGGTATTAACCTGTCGCGGCCGACGTGGCGCCGGACGAATGGTGGTAGGCGTGGACGTCGCGCTCGCGATACCTACGGTACCCGACCGTGGCGAAAGCGATCCCCATCCACAACAGGAAATGACCCGCGGCGGTGAACGTGCGGAAAATTATGGTGAGTTCCGGCGGCAACCATCCGGGCGCTGCGTCTCGTACGCCGGGAATCGCGAACGCCAATAGCAGGGCGACCACCGCGTAGGCCGCTCCTACCCCAGCGTAACGGATCCAACGTCCGGATCCGGTCGCGGAACGATTAATGAGGCCCACACCGTAGATCGCCAACGCGACCGAGATGGTCGATACGGCCATGAAAAGGAACTGGAACCCCTGGCGGGCCAACAGCGTCTCGTCGCTGCCGATTCCAGGCGGGTTCAACGGGAATTTGATCTGGGTGTACATCGAAAGGGCCCAGAACCCCAAAAGCCCGGCCACCGCAGCCCATGCCCAGGGATTCCAACCTGGAGTTGCGTTGCGCATCAGGTGGTACAGGCCGGCGAAAACGGCACCAAAGAGTATGCCAACCACCGCCAACCCAATGCTCATCCCGATGCGTTGACCGCCCAAGGTCGTCGCGAACGACAGAGGCAACGGATCTTCGTCTTCTGCGGCTGCCAGTTGCTCTGCGCAACCGGCGCGGTCAATGTCGCACCCTTCCAGGGCAATAGCCCATTCCATGACCGGTACGTTGAAGATGTTCATGTAGGCTGCTACCAGCAACCCTACGATGACTCCGGAAATGAGTGCGGTGGGTAGAATGCGCGTCATGATCGAACTCCAGTGAATGTCTGTCTGTACGGCTTCATCAACCGTGGTGGCTACGGCCTCGTAAAAAACCGTTAGCCCAGTCAGGCAGATTCACAGCGCTCCCCTCCCGACGCCTTTGCGGCGCCCGCGCGGCGAAACTCGCCAAAGCCGAATCCGTTACTCGCCGGACTCAGAAAAAAGGGCCTGGAACCAAGAGACGCCGGGCCCGAACAAGCCTAGTGGCACATGAATGCGACGTGGCGCGCGTGGTGGAAGAATTCGTGGACGGTGCCCAGGATGCCAGGAGCGCCAATAGAAGCGGCGTGCACTCCGCCATCAACGTACCCGACCATGTACAGGCCGATGGCGCCGACTACCAGCCACGGAGCCCATGCGGCGGTATCGGTGGCTGACAGGAAGCGGTTGATCATACCCATGTTTTCACTCCTCGGATCGCGATGGACGTTGTGCGTCACATCAGTGGTAGGCATTTTATTAACTTACGGCCCGATGCACAATACCGGCAGTCGGACAATATCTGCATATCGTGGATCAGCGTTCGACGAATATGAGGTCGTCCTCCTTGCCTACCCAGCGGTCGCGAGCCTCTTCAAAAGCGCGCAGTTTGTCGGGCTGCAATTCAGTGCGCTTTTCGTTGTCGTCGAGATAGGGATTCGGGAAGTAGCATCGCACCAGGGTGTCGTCCCAGTTGTGCGAGAAACGGACGTAGTAGGATTTCAGATCGCCATGGCTGGTAGCCTCGACGAACTGTATCCCATCGATCTGCTCCAACTGCAAGTGGAAGTGCCAGTTATCTGCCTCGATGGTAGCCCAACCATTATGCACCTCAGGTTCCTGGATGCCGTGGGCGTGGTTCTCGCTGACCACGGAACCACCGCCGACCACCCACATCATTTTTGGGTCGCTGGTCAGTTCCTTGAGCAGATCCAGAGTGTTTTCCATCGCATCACCCTCCTGCTTGTGTTCCAGGGGCGGGATTTCGGGTCGCCCCGGCCTCCTGCCGCGCTTCGATGTCGGTTTCGAGGTCCAGATACATCTGCCGCAGCTGTTCCAGCATTTCCGGCGGGGGATTCTCCCACATGCCGCGTTGTACCGCCTCCAAGAGACGCTCAACGATGCCGCGCAACGCCCACGGGTTGCTCTGGCGGAAGAACTCCTGCATCTCCGGATTGAGGACGTATTCTTCGGTGACGTCCTCGTACATCCAGTCTTCGATCACCTGCGCCGTGGCGTCGTAACCGAACATGTAGTCGACGGTGGCGGCCAGTTCGAAAGCGCCTTTGTACCCGTGGCGCTGCATCGACTGCATCCACTTGGGGTTGACCACACGACTACGGAAAACCCGGCGCGCTTCGTCCTGAAGATCCCTGACGCGGGCTCGCGTTGGGTCGCTGCTGTCCCCGAAGAACTGGCGCGGGTTGCGTCCGGTGAGCGAACGGACGGTGGCGATCATACCGCCGTGGTACTGCATGTAGTCGTCGCTGTCAAACACGTCGTGTTCGCGATTGTCCTGGTTCTTGGCGGCAATGACGATCTGGCCGAACCGGGTGCGGAACTCGTTGCGCGCGGTAACGCCAAAATCCTGGCGGGAGTAGGCAAAACCGCCCCACGCGGTGTAGACCTCCGCCAGGTCGTGAACCGATTCCCAGTTGCGCTCGTCCAGAACCCCGAGTATGCCGGCGCCATAGGAGCCGGGTTTGCTGCCGAAGATGCGGAACAGGGCCGGATTACCGGCGCTTTCGGTGGCTTCGTCAGGCGGAGCGGCAGCGCGCTGCTCGGCGTCCTCGCGAACGTGTTTCACGACGAAGTTGTTCTCCGGAGATTCTTCCTGCGACGCAGCCAACGCGACGGCCTGGTCGATCAGATATATGAGATTGGGGAATGCGTCGCGGAAGAACCCGCTGATGCGCACTGTAACGTCTATGCGCGGCCTTGCCAGTTCCTCGATGGGGATTATCTCGAGGCCGCTTACTCGGCGGCTTTCGGCTTGCCAGACCGGCTTAACGCCCAGCAAGTATAAGATCTGCGCGATGTCATCACCGTGAGTCCGCATGGCGGAGGTACCCCATACGACGACACCGACCATTTCGGGGTAGCCGCCCTCTTCGTCGAGGTACTTCTGCAGCAGCGCGTCGCCGAGCGCCTTGCCGACGTCCCACGCCGTGGGCGAAGGCAGCGCGCGCGGGTCCACCGAGTAAAAATTCCTGCCGGTTGGCAGCACGTTGACCATGCCGCGAGTGGGTGCGCCTGATGGGCCTGGGGGCACGAATCGCCCCTCGAGACCCCTGAGCAGGTTGTCGATTTCGTCGGTGGTTCGCAGCAGCGACGGGTAGATGTGCCGACCAACATAGGACAGCACACTCTCCGTGCGGGCGTCGGACTTGCCCAGGGTGTCGGAAACCACGCCGGGTATGAGGTGGGCAGCGAAACCCTCATCGCACAGCCGTTGGTACGCTTGACGGCAAAGCGCTTCCAGGGATTCGATAACGTCTCCGGCATTCCGCACCGGAACATCGCTGTCGGCGTTGGCTAGGACGGCAGGTGTGTTGCCGTTGACGGCCGCGGCCGGGTTGTCCAACAAAGCGTAGTAGTCGTACCCCAACGCCTCGGCCAGGGAGCGCCGGAGGCTGGGCACCGCGCCGTTATCCAGCCGGGTCAACGCGCACAGGAGGCCGATCATCTGCTCAGATGTTGGCGGTTCTCCCAGGGTATGCAGGCCATCTTTAATTTGGGCATCCTTGATTTCGCAGAGGTAGCCGTCGATCTCCAGCATGAACTCGCCGAAATCGTCCGGCTGCTCGTCCACCCCAAGGTCCCGGTGCAACTCCGCCTGCTGGACCATTTCCCAAATTTGTGCCTCGAGAGTAGGTAACTTTCCCGGGTCGAGCGTCTGGCACTGGTAATGCTCGTCCATCAACTGCTCCAACTTGGCGATGTCGCCGTAGGAGTCAGCGGTGGTCATGGGCGGGATCAGATGGTCAATAATGGTGGCGTGGGTGCGACGCTTGGCCTGGGTGCCTTCGCCCGGGTTGTTGACGATGAACGGGTAGAACAGCGGGATGTCGTCCAGCGCCACTTCGGGATAGCAGGAGGCGGACAGGCCAACTCCCTTGCCGGGGAGCCACTCAAGGGTCCCGTGCTTGCCAATGTGGATCATCGCGTCGGCCCGGAACACGTCCCGCAGCCAACGGTAGTAAGCTATGTAGTGGTGCGTCGGCGTTAAATCAGGATTGTGGTACACCGAGATCGGGTTCTCCCCGAAACCTCGCGGAGGCTGCAATCCGACGAATACGTTGCCCATCGGCACGCCGGCGATTGCGAGTTGATCGCCCGTGCGATACACGTGGCCGGGAGGGTCGCCCCACGATTCAAGGAGTTCTCCTCGGACCGACTCAGGGAACCCGGCGAACCACTGGGCATACTGCCGGCGCTCGACGTGTCCAGCGGCCAGGCGCATTTGCTCTTCGGTGAGCGTGTCGGTGTCGTTGCTGCAACGGTCGATGATGCGCTGGACCAATTCGTCGCCGTCGGCTGGGATGTCCTCCACCTGGTAGCCAGCGGATTTGAGCGCGCGCAGCAGGTTGATGGCGGATGCCGGTGTGTCCAATCCCACGGCGTTGCCGATACGGGCGTCCTTCGTGGGGTAGTTGCTCAGGATGATAGCGATGCGCTTGTCAGCGTTGGCCTTTCGGCGTAGGGCGGCATGTCTAGTCGCCAACCGGGCCAAATAGTCCATGCGGTCGGGTTGAGCTACGTACTGCTGCATCCGACCGGCCGACAGACCGTTGGCGGATGCGGCGGCCTCTTCCTTGAACGACACCGGCACGGTGATGATGCGCCCGTCGAACTCCGGGAATGCCACATTCATGGCGGTGTCGATCGGGCCCAGCCCGAGAGAGCTTTCCTCCCACTCTGATCGGCTGCCCGTGCTGACGATTCCCTGGAGGACGGGCACGTCCAGCTTGTCCAGCAACTCCTGGGACCAACCGGTTGCTACAGTCGCGCCGGTGCCTCCCTGCTGGTGGTCCAGGTCGCTCATCGCCAGGCCCATGGTGTTGACGATGCAGTCCACACGCGCGATGCCTTCGGGATCCACCATGTAACTGGTCAGAGCATGTTGTCCGTCGGAGTCGTCGTCCTCCGGCTGATGCTTGAGGCTGTAGGAAAAGACCGGCAGGACGTTGACATCCTGCCCTTCCAGGCGGGTGATGAGTTCGTCCACGAACCCCAAATTGCCGCTCATCCAGTGCGCGCGGTAGAAGAGAACACCCACTGAGGCGCGGCCGTCGACGAACCGATTCGCCAAAAATTCGGAGACATCCGTGCCCTCGGCAACCTCGGGGTGATATACGCCCTGCCACGGCATGGGAGCGGGCGCCTCGTGTCCGTAGTCGGAACCGAGGTAGGTGTCGGCGAGAAACAGGAACAGGTTTCGGAAGTTGAGCACACCCCCGCGCATCAGGTAGGCGAAAACGGTTTCAACCTCGGCCACTGGAGCCGTGCATGCAGTCACCAGGTCCTCGTCCCATTCCTGGTGCCCGGGGCATGCTATCAGGGGAGTGCCGTTCGCGAGGCAGGCTTCGACCAGCGGATCGAAGGTATCGCCCAGAGCGCGCTTGCCGCCCAGAAGGCGCAGCACCACCACTGTGGCGTTGCCCACCGCCTGGAGCAACTCCGCTCGCGCTGATTCGGCGGATTCGCTCTCTCCCTCAAGGGCAACGGGATTGCAGGCGTAGACGTTTACGGCCCTGCCCCAGGGCATATCGAACAGCGCTCGTTCCGCCGTCAGGATGTCCGTGTCGGCGGTGGTAACCAACACGATGGTGGCGATGTCTGTTGGGGTCTGCGTGGTCATGGTTAGTCGTGATCGCCAGCGGGACGTGGGAACACCATTATGGACAAGTCGCTGAACTCGTCAGGTAGTTGGGCGCACTGGGATAACGTGCCGTCCCAACGTTGTTCGTCCGGCAGCGAGAGCCGTTGGAACACCGTCACCTTCTGATCGGGATCGGCGCCATCATCTATGGCGTTCGCGGCGATAGCCGGCGGCATGAAATCGAACGGTCGCGGCAGCAGGATTACGTTCCGCCGACCCTGCCGCAGGGTGTCAACAAGTTCGCCCAACTCGGAACCCCGATCCCACCTCTGATGCAGTGTGATGAACAGGGACTCTTCAAGCGAAATCCCGGCCCGGGCGCAAGCGATCTGCACGCTGCTGATGCCCGGCACCAATTTCACGGTTTCGGCCCGGCGTCGGACCCGATTGAGCAACTCCTTGGCGGACACGTTCAGGTCTCCCCAGACGCAGACCACACAAGCTTTACCTTGCGTTGCCTGTTCCTGGGCATAGTCCAGGACTGCTTCCTGATCGCGGTACGCCATCGGGCGAACCTCGGCGTCGCCAGTGTGCCCAGACACCACGTCGAGCACCGTTTTGAAACCCACCACCAGGTCGGCGTCCGCCAGGGCTTGACGGCCCTTTTCAGTCAGGAACTCAGGATCGCCGGGCCCCACGGCCACGACGGTCATGGTGATGCCTGTTGGAGATGTTGCCATTTTTTTCCTGGTGAGTCGCGTGAATCAAAAACCCTGGACAGTTCGCTGTGCCAGGGTCGTGAGCGCCACGTTCTCGACGGGCAGGCATCTTCCAACAGGAACGCGGGATGATGCCATTGGGAACGACCCTGTTCTGCGCAGAGCGGGTTTCCAAGGTAGCACCGGGCAGGTCTCCTGGCTTACGGCTCCAAGCCTCGCCGACTCCTTCCCGCCTGCGGATCTGTCCAGCAGGTAGTGGCTATTGTCGACCGGCTCCCCGTTTACAGTGGCGCAACCGCGACGGAATTTCACCGCCTTCCCAATTAAGCCGAACTGGGTAGTGGCGCCCGGTGCAGAACTTCAAGATTTAAATGGTGCCAACCACCGCTCACAATGTATCTGCGGGCGGAACGCTTGTCAACGGGACGCTGCTTGATATATCGGACGGTGGCCGCTTCAAAAATTACTGGCGGCTCATGGTTGGCCGGTGCTGGTGAACAAATCCCATCTGGTTGTTAGACTATCTGGATGTTTTGAGCTATCAGGAGAGGTGTTGCGATGTCGGGGTGGAAGATTCTGGGCGTTGCAGTCGCGGTCATCATCGTCACGGCGGTAGCGGCGGGTACGTTGATGTATTTCCGGCTGGTCCCGATCCCTGGGCCGCTGCTCGCTCTTTTGGCGGGCGCCAGGGAACCGGAATACTCCGCCCGGTTTTACCCTCCGGACACCATGGCCTACGGGTGGATCACGTTGGTTCCGGGCGAGGGGCAGATCGCCGACATGCAGGATATCTGGGGACGACTGAACGAATACCCCGGATTCGAGGATTTCGTCGAGGAGGCCAAGATTGATTTCCTCGACGAAACCGGCATCGATTTCGATGAAGAAGTGCTGCCCTGGGTTGGTCCGGAGATTTCTGGAGGCGTCATCGATTATGATCCCGGAGCGGAAACGATAAGAGCAGCGGTTACCGTCGGGGTTCGCGACGAAGATGCCGCCGAGATTTTTTTGGAAAAGTGGATACGATACATGGAGGATCAAACCAACGCCGATTTCAAGACTCATTCCCATGCCGGCGTCACGATCTTCGAAGACGAATCGGCTTACCAAGCCTACTCGGTATCAGGCGACTGGCTGGTTTACGCCACCGACACGACGACTCTTATCTCCATTCTGGACCGCATCAACGGCGATAACGAAGATTCGCTCGCCGGCACTGAAATTTTCGCTCAGGCTCGGGCGGCGTTGCCAGAAAAACGTTTTCATTCCGGATACGTCAACTATCCCGCCGTTCTGGACGCGATCGGCGAAGAGGACCAATTGTTTGCGCCTGCGATACCTGGAGTAATTGGGCCGTCAGCCTTTGCCGAACATGCGCCAGAGTGGGTCGCGATATCAGGGAGCTGGGTTGAGCGAGGCCTGGTGGTGGAAATGGTGTCTCCCACCGTGAGTGACCTGGGGCTCAATGTGCCCGATCTGGCCAACCCCGCAGCCATCCTGCCACAAGATACATTTGGCTTCATGGCCGCCAGTTTTGACCCCAACGTCGACAACTGGAGGAAGGTGCTTTCGGAGTATTATCTGCGGGACGTGTTGCCAGACGCTGCGATGATTGGAGAGATCAACGACAGCCTGGTGGGCATGACGCCCGACGGCGGCCCCGCACTGTCCGCCGATGCGACACTCTCGGACGCTCTGGATCTGGGTTTCAGCCTGGCGGAGCAGTTCACCGGCATTGACTTGGAGAAGGACTTTTTCGGTCACCTTGACGGGAATTTGATCGTGGGCGTGCGCGATTTCGATTTCCGCGGAGTTGCGGCAGATCCAACGGGAAACCCAGTCGACGTGACGGTGATGCTGTCCTACAACCAGGGAGGTGGCGAACCGTTGGCGGACACGATGGCCGACGTGGCCGACTTGTTGACCAATTTCGTGGGCTTGATGCCGGAAGGCATCGACGTGGGCGCCGAAAACGACGCTGAGGTTTTTGATCTGAACCAGTTCGGCGACCTGGCGGGAGGTCGCATCGGATACCGGCCCGGCTACGTGCTGCACGATGGATACTTGACCATTGGTAGCACCGAAGACGCTTTGACCACCACCGTGGAATTGCAGAACGGCGGGGGCGATGGCCTGGCATCTGACGATGAATTCAACCGAGCCTTGTCGCATCTCCCGCCCGCCCGCCAGTTTCTGGGATACATCGCTGTCTCGCGCATTGTGGATCAGGTCGGCGCGGACGGTTTCGGAAATAACGCGGACAGATTCCAGGTTATCGACGAAACCTTGGGTGTAGTCGCATTCAGTTCCGAAATCGACACGGACTACAGTCGCACGGCGACCGTGCTGACGCTGTTTCCCCAATAAACGAAAGGGACGACCGTTCAGTCGTCCCTTTTTTTGCATTGTGTCCGAACAGGCTATCCTCCGCCAATGGCGGGGAGGAAATGCATCTCGGTGTCGTCGTTGACTCGCTCCATCAGGCCGAGTTGGCTGACGTCACCGTCCACGATCACCGCAAGCCCTGGCGTTATGTCGTCCAGCTCCTCGTCGTAGAGGAGCTCCTTGATGCCGGGGTGCATGCGCTCCAGGTTATTGATCACCTGGCGCACCGTAGCCCCCTCGACCTGTACCCGGTCCGGCGCTCCGGTGATCCGCTGCATCTGTGCGGGTATCCAAACGTCGGGCAATTTCATTCCCTCTGGTTGGTTTCATGCGGGGGCGAATATTCATTCCCCCCTTACCTTTGATCTAGCCGCCGTTCTTTTCCCAGAGCGCTTCCAGCACGTTGCCCGGGTTCATGGGAAGCACGGTCAGGCGTACCCCGATGGCGTCGTATATGGCGTTGGCAATGGCGGCCATGGGTGGGACTATCGGCACCTCTCCGACGCCGCGCACGCCATAGGGATGGTTGGGGTTATCTACCTCAACAATGCAGGTGTCGATCATGGGAAGGTCCAGGCTGGTGGGCATCCGGTAGTCCAGGAAGCTGGAGTTGACCATGTGTCCCTGATCGTTGGTGTAGTACTCCTCATTGAGCGCCCAGCCAATGCCTTGCACTGCTCCGCCCTGGATCTGGCCTTCCACGTAAGACGGGTGAATCGCCTTGCCGGCGTCCTGGACGGCGGTGTAGCGCACGATGTCAACCTTGCCGGTGTCTTCGTCCACTTCCACGTCCACGATATGAACGCCGATGCACGGCCCGGCTCCGCCGGGGTTTACTCCGCCGCGTCCCACGATGGGGCCACCGGTCGGTACCTGGCGGGCAGCCAACTGTTGGAAAGTCATCTGGAGCTGATCGTCGGCGCGGTGCTTGAGAACGCCGTCCTCAAACTCCACCTCTTCCGGCTCGACCTCCCAAATGCGGGCGGCCCGAGCGATCATCTGCTGCCGGATGTCCTGTGCAGCGGTGTAAGCGGCGAAACCGGTTTTGAAAGTAACGCTGCTCCCGCCGGTATTCGAGGTGAAACCGATGCTGTCGGTGTCGCCGATCTGCGGATTTACGTCCTCTACCGGAATTCCGAGCACCTCAGCCAACTGTTGTGAGACCGACGCGCGCGTGCCTCCGATATCCGGCGAACCCTCGGTGAGGGTAACGGTGCCATCTGGGTTGACCAGCGCGACAGCCGCCGCCGGGCCGGTGTTGTTGCCCCAGAACCCGGATGCCACGCCCCGTCCACGGCGTTTACCGTCTTTTGGCGCGCTGTAGTGCGGGTGAGCCTTGGTGGCCTCCAACGTTTCGATGTATCCCACCGTGGGAGTCAACGGACCGGTGGGGCGACGGGTGCCTTCCTTGGCGCTGTTCATGAGTCGCAGGTCGAGAGGATCGATGCCGAGTTTTTCGGCCAATTCGTCCAGCGCGACTTCAACGCAGTACGCGGCGGCCGGTGAACCGGGCGCGCGATAGGCAGCGGTCTTGGGGCGGTTGACGACGATGTCGTATCCCTCGATGTACGTATTTGGGATGTCGTACGCCGCAAGCACGCAGTTGGCCGCGCCGGGCACTGGCGAACCGGGGAATGCGCCGGCTTCGAAGGTCAGATGGACTTCGGCTGCGGTTATCTTGCCCTCGTTGGTGGCGCCAATCCGGCATGAAATCTCGGTCCCCGAAGTGGGACCCGAAGCCTCAAACACCTCGGTTCGGTTCATGGCGAGCTTGACTGGAGCGTGGGCCTTCCTGGCCAGCAGGGCCGCGACCGGCTCCATGTACACGGCCAGCTTGGCTCCGAACCCTCCGCCGATCTCCATGGGAATCGCCTTGACCTTGGAAACGGGGATGCCCACCAACCGGGCGGTGTGATCGCGGACCGTGAAATGCCCCTGACTGCTGGACCATATTGTCAGGTTGCCGTCATCGTGCCACATCGCGGTGCCGGCGTGCGGCTCGATGTAGCCCTGGTGGACTGCGGACGTGGATACGCTGCGCTCTACCACAACGTCGGCGTCGGCGAATCCTGAGTCCATGTCGCCCATGCGGAACTCGAAGTGGTTGGCGACGTTGGTGCCTTGGGTGGCGTCATCGTCGTCGAGGATACCGCCGGCCCGGGTCGCTGCAGAATGACCCCCGGCGAGGCGTTCGTGAACCAGTGTAGCGCCCTCCGCCATGGCCTCGGCGGCCCGCATTACCGGTGGCAGCACCTCGTACTCAACGTCAATCTGTGCCAGGGCTTCCTCGGCGAGATGAGAATTGATCGCTGCAACCGCAGCTATGGCATGGCCTTTGTACAGCGCCTTGTCCTGGGCCATGATGTTATTGCTCAGGAACTTGAAGTTGATCATGGCGCCTTCGGCCAAGTCTGAGGCGCGGCCGGCGGGTTCGACGATGTCGGCGCCGGTTACAACGGCGCGCACTCCGGGCATGGCCTCGGCCCTGCTCGTATCGATTGACTTGATGCGGGCGTGCGCGTGGGGACTGCGCAAAACTTTACCGTACAACATCCCGGGCAGGTTGAGGTCGGCGCTGTAACGCGCCAGCCCCGTGACCTTGTCGGCGCCGTCGTGGCGCACCGGCCGGGTGCCAACGACCTTGTACTGTTTGTCGCTAGTCAGAACCATGTTGGGCGTGTAGTCCAGCATCGGTGAATCCTCCGTGTAACCATTAAAAAAGAGAATGAAATACCGGGAAAGCGGTGGTCAGCGGCCCCGGCGGGCCTATGATAGCATAGCGGACGAAACTGAGTGGCTCGCCGAAATCGGTGGGGAAAAATACCGACCTGGGCCCGAGGTATCAAGCGAAATATCCGGAAAGCCAGCCTTAGATCAAGACCTAATCATCAGCGGGACGGACTACGATGGACAAGATCATCATCAAGGGATGTTTGAACGGCAGCCGCGGGCGCGAGCACAACCCCAACGTACCGTGGACTCCCGAAGAGGTAGCGCAAGAGGCAATCCGTTGCTACGAGGCGGGAGCCTCCATTGTGCATATCCACGCGCGCACGGCCGACGGGGGCATCAACTACGATCCGACCTGGTACGCCCAGACCGACGCGATGATACGAGCGCAATGCGATCTGGTACTGAACCACACGACGGCTCGGCAAGCCCACGTCCCGGTGGAGGCGGTAACACGCTACCTTTTGGAGACTCCACAGCCCGTCGAAATGGTGTCCCTGAACCTCGGGATGGGAGTGCGTTGGAGCCCGGATCCGGAGACTGGACGTCGGCGCACGTCCATATCTCCGAACTCGTTTGAAGACATCACGGCGACCCTGGATGCCTGCTATCAACGGGGGACGTTCCCAGAGCCGGCCGTACACGACATGGGCGACGTGAACAACGCGTTCACCTTGATGAGGGAGGGCTACATCAAGGACACGCGCTATTTTCTTGTGGAACCCGGCGCCCACTGGGGCGATGGGCGTCAGGCCATGGTCGGGTCTCCGCGCAACTACACGCTGATCGCGGACACCATCAGGGAACACTACCCCGATGCTACTTGGCTGACTCACAGCAGCATGGGACAGACTTTCCCGCTGTGCGCCATCGCAATCGCTACGGGTTACCACATCCGGGTGGGATTCGAGGACAGCCCGTACTTGCCCAACAATCCACAGCCCAAGTCCAACGCAGAATACATCGAGTGGGCGACCACGATGGCGAGGTTGCACGGACGGGAACCGGCCACGCCGCAGGAAGCGCGGGAAATCCTGGGATTGATACCGTTCCCGGAGGCCTAGCGCCCGACGCTCCGGTCAATCGATTCGGCGCCCGCGCCAATATTGGGCTGGCCGATCGCCGCCGTACCCGCCACTGCGGTAGCCAGCCCCACCACGCGGATCGCTGCGGAACATCCTCACTACGAGCCCCACCGCAGCTCCGACCACGAACCCGCCGATGTGCGCGAAGAACGCGGTGCTCACCTGGTCGCTAACGCCGATTGACATCAGGCCCTGTATGGTTTGCAGGCCGAACCAGATTAGCAGCAGCCATACGGCGCGCAACTCGATGACCGTGATCAGGAAATAAATGATCAAGGTGCGGATTCGGTTCCCGGGGTAAAGGAGCAGATAGGCTCCCATGACGGCGGAAATCGCGCCGCTCGCGCCGACCAGAGGCGTTTGCGACGCCGGGTCGATGAGGTAATGCGCCAATGTGGCCAGGACGCCGGCCACCAAGTAGAAAACCAGATACTTGATGTGGCCGAAAGTGTCCTCGATATTGTCGCCGAATACCCACAGGAAGAGCATGTTCCCGATGAAGTGCATCAGTCCACCGTGGATGAACATGCATGATATGAGTGTGCCCCAGGTGGGCATCGGTGTCGCAATGCTGATACCGCCGTCCCTACCAGGGCCGAGACTCTCGAAAGCCTGGCCGGAGGACAATTCAGCGGGAATGAACCCGTAGGTCAGGAAGAAGACGAAGATATCGAGGTTGCTGCCGCCGAAAAGGAAGCCGAAACCGCCGATGGCGATTTCGTAAAGGAATACCAGGGAATTGATTCCCAGCAGGACAACATTCACCCATGGGAACGTGCCACGATAGCGACCCGCGTCGGATATGGGCAGCACGGCTAGGCGGCGGCAGTCGCGATGTCTTCGGTAGCGTGCCCGATGATTTCTGCTGCGGTGCTCTGCGAGATCCGGCCGATGTTGAGCATCAGGTGGAAATTCGTGGGATCGTTGGCGCTGACGCGGAAGAATTTGCGGTAAAAGGTTAGGCGTGCGTTTTCCAGGTCCTCAGCATAGGCGCGGGCTTCGGCATTGGAAAACATCTCCCGCTTGGCCATGGTATCGATCCGGACCTCCATTGGAGCGACCAACCCCACGTGGACTACACCCGGCTCGTCAGCCAGGATCATGTTGCTGCCACGGCCTATGATGACAACATCACCACTCGCGGCCAGTTCTTTGATGACGGAAGTGGTGGCGTCGATGAACGCCCGGTCGTGCACCGGAGAGGATGACGCTGCGTCAGATACCAACTCGGTATACGCCTCTGCCGGGAGCATTTCGATGCCGCGGCCGAAATACGGTTCCGCGCCTGCGCCTGCGACCGCCGAGCGCTCCAGCACCCCTTGCATGAACCTGGCGACCCTTTCGCGGAAAGGCACCACCCGCTGTTCTTTTTCGATGAGTTGACCTACCGGAGAGCCGACCAGACGTGCCGCCTCAGAGAATATGTAACGGTCAACGTAGTTGAGACCGAGGTTCTGGGCGACCAGGTGGCCGATTTCCAGCGTCCCGCTTCCTATGACACCGTTGATGGTAATGACCGGCATGATCTTGCCTCCATCCCCTCTGCTGCCAGATTACGCGCCGTATTGGGCCAGCACCCTGGTGCGGCGCCGGCTGTACTCGTCGGTCAACAACCCCATCGCGAACGAGTCGTACCAGTTTCCGTCTTTACGGTGGGTCCGCCGCAGGTGGCCTTCCAGAACGAAACCCAGGTGCCGGAACATCTGCAGCGCATGCCCGTTGTACTCTGGCACGTCCACCCAAACCCGGTGGAGTTCCAGGTTGTCGAACGCTTCATCCAGCATCGCTACCAGGGCAGAGGTGCCATAGTGGTGATGCCACAGATCCTTGCGGCCGATCAGGATGAACAGCTGCGCTTCCTCGAGCGGCCACTCAATCAACAACTGGGCTTCCCCAATGTGGGCCTCGTCGGGAGCGTAAATGGAGTAGATGCGACGTTCGTCCTGGTTGAATACCTGATTCCACTCATCCTCTGATGAGTCTTGAACCTGCTCAGGCGCGTATCCGATGTGCAACGGGTGGCCGTCAGAATCGTCGGTCCCGTACCACAGGGAGCTGACCTCTGGATCTCGCAGCCAGTCCCTGATTCGTCCAACGTCGTCTTTGGTAACGGCGGTCGTGAGGCTAACCTGTGGAAACATGGCCGTCCTCCTCAATGTCAAAGTAAAACCGCGATCGGCGATCGATTAGCATTCGTTACTTTACGCTTTATCCTGTCGAATAACGCGATTATATCATGGTGCCTGGCAACGAATGGGGCGGACGCTGGCGTCCGCCCCCTGCCGGTTGGTTGCCGAGCGGCCCATCGACCACGGGATATTCAGGCTAATGGGCGCCCACCGCTGCCTCGTGCCCGAGTTTGTCGTATGCCCCCTCCAGCAGTTCTACCGTGTCGTCCCATCCGATGCACGAGTCGGTGATGGATATGCCGTACTCGAGGCTCGCGGGATCGGAGCCCAGTTTCTGGGCGCCGGCGTTGATATTGCTTTCGAGCATCACGCCAACCAGGTTTTTGTTGCCTCCCAGACGCTGACTCAGAACGTCTTCGAAGGCGATGTGTTGACGAGTGTGGTCTTTGTTGGAATTTCCGTGGCTGCAGTCCACGACGATGTTCAAGGGAGCGTCGGATTTATTCAACGCATCCTGAGCTACCGCTATGGAACGAGCGTCGAAATTGGTGCCGCTGCGTCCGCCACGCATCACCAGGTGGCAGTTCTCGTTACCCCTGGTCTCAACGATGGAGGCTTGACCGTCGTGGTCGATTCCAAGGAACGCCTGCGGCGTTCGGGCTGCCACCAGAGCATCCACCGCGGTTTGCGGGTCCCCGTCTGTGCCGTTTTTGAATCCGACCGGCATGGAGAGGCCGGACGCCATCTGGCGGTGAATCTGGCTCTCGGTGGTACGGGCGCCGATGGCCGCCCACGTAACCAGATCAGCTACGTACTGCGGTACGATGGGATCCAGGAATTCAGTCGCGGAGTACAATCCGGCTTCCGAGATGCCCATGAGCAGGCGGCGCGCTCGGTGCAGTCCGTCCTCGATTTCGTAGGAGTCGTTAAGGTTCGGGTCGTAGATTAGCCCTTTCCAACCCACGGTCGTGCGGGGCTTTTCGAAATAGACGCGCATCACAATCATGATCCGGTCACTCAACCGATCTGCCAAAGGCTTGAGCCTTTCCGCGTAGTCCAAGGCCGCCTCGGAATCATGTATCGAGCAAGGGCCGACGATCACCGCGAATCGCTCGTCCTGGTGGTTCAGCACGGCTTCGAGTTGTCGCCGTCCCTCCAGGACCGTATCTTTGGCCGCGGAACTCAATGGAATCCTGGATTCCAGTTCCGACGGGCGAATCAAGGCGGTGTTGCTCATTACATTGACGTCCTTGGCCTGTGAGGTTGCCATTTCGATCTCCTCCTAGTTGGGTTACCGTGGGTGCGCCAACCCTGCTCTCAATCTAAAAGGACTCCAGCCTGCCTCCGGCTGAAGTCCTTTCTTGGTGGTTTTCCCAAAGGTTATCGGGCTTCACACGCCGGTTTCGCGCTAACCGTATGGCGGTAAGCGTAAAGATAAAAGGGGCGGTAATACCCGAAAACGTTGTGGCGACGCATTGGTTTCATTTGGAAAAGATGCTACGCCGACGATTGACCATTGTCAACGGTTCCCGATTGATGATTTACCGAAAAACGAACCCTCTCGCGGCGTTCTACTCGGCGTCAGCATCGGAACGTCCCGCCAGTTCGGCAACGACTCGAGATCCACGCCGCGCAGCCTCGTGCTCCGGTCCATCGGCCAGCGACCTCACCAGGGCGCTGCCCACAACCGCTGCATCGGCGCGCTCACCCACTGCCAGCACGTGCTCGCGTCGGGAAATGCCGAACCCCACTGCGATCGGCAGATCCGTCCGTTCACGAACTCGTTCCACCAGATCCAATCCGCGTTCTGAAACCTCATTGCGGGCTCCCGTGACGCCGGTGGTGCTGACGCAATATACGAATCCCCCGCCGATTGAGACCGATTGCGTGATGCTCTCGTCGGTGCTGGTGGGAGCCAGCAGTGGAATCAAATGGATACCGTATTTCGAGAGTTCTTGAACCAAAGGCGCTGCTTCGCCTCCAGGCAGATCCACAATGATCAATCCGTCCACAGTTGCTGTCGCGCAGGCGGATGCAAAGCGTTCCAGACCGTAGGACAGTAACGTGTTGTAGTAACCCATTAAAACCAGAGGAGTGTCGCCAATCTTGGGGCGCAGGCCTGCGGCGGTGTCCAGACAATTTTGGATTGTCGTCCCATTTTGCAGGGCAATAAAACTGGACTCCTGGATGACGGGCCCTTCGCCCATGGGATCGCTGAACGGGATGCCCAGCTCGACCGCGTCAGCGCCGGCGGCAACCAGGCTCGGGACGATGTCCATAGCGGCGTCGGTATAAGGGTGCCCAACCGTGACGAACACTACGAGGCCGGTACGCCCTTCCGCTTTGAGGGACGCGAACTTGGAGGAAATGCGGTCGGTTCGGGCGGATAAATTCGTAACCATCAGACGCCTTTACTAGTGGGGTTGTAAGATAACCTAACCTACGGTCCGGTTGGTGTCCAGTCGGCGACCAGCAAGCCTCGATCGACCAAATACGAGGTGATCTCGTCGGCGCATTCCAAGGGACTGCATTCACCGGCGTTCACAACCAGTTCGGATGTATTGGGACGCTCGAAGGGAGAATCGATGCCGGTGAAGTTCGAAAGTTCTCCGGCCCTGGCACGACGATAGAGTCCTTTTTGGTCCCGCTTTTCGCAGATCGCTTGTGGAGTATCGACAAACACCTCGACGAAACGCCCTTCCGGCAACAGGCTTCTCGCAAAATCCCTTTCGGAGGTAAAAGGCGAGATGCAAGCGACCAACGTAATCAACCCGGAGTCGTAAATCAGGTTCGCCACTTCAGCGGTGCGCCGGACGTTTTCCCGTCGGTCCTTTACCGTGAACCCCAGGTCTTTGTTCAACCCGTGCCGGAGGTTGTCCCCATCCAGAACGTAAGCGTGACGACACAGGTCGTGCAACCGTTTTGCCATGACGTTGGCCAGGGTAGTTTTCCCCGCACCCGGTAAGCCGGTGAACCACAGGACAAACGGCGATTGATTGAGCAGGTGGGCTCGATCGGCCATCGAAATGGCGTAGTTTTGCCAGACCACGTCGTGATTAATGGCCATCTGCGATTGCTCCGTAGCGAATTGCGCGGCGAATTATACCCCAACGATTTGCCGGTGCGGACAACTCATAAACCGATGAGTACGCCCAGCGTGGCGATCAAGTTCTGACCGGCATGTACTCCTACCCCGGGCCAAATCGAGCCCGTATGCCAATACAACCAGCCGAGGAGCAAACCAGTTACGAAAACAGGGAAAATGATTGAGGGTTGAAAATGCAATCCGGCGAATACCACGGCCGACAAGATTATCCCCGGAACCACTCCCCATCGGTTGACCAGCCCACGGAGGACGAATCCCCTGAAAAATATCTCCTCAGCCAGGGGCGTGATCACCGCCAGAGCGATAATGCTCAGTATCGACAATCGGCCCGGCAGCAACAGGTCCGCGGGCAAGTCCTCCGGAACGAGTAAGTCCAGGCCCAGGTAGGTGGCGCCCATCACATACAGTTGGATCGCGCCCAGGCTCGCCCCCAGCACGAAAAGGCTTGTCAGCGCCGCCCGCCAGTGCGCCATCGCGGGTAGTCGCAGCCCATATAGATTCGGTTGGATCGGCCAGGATCGTGTCGTCAGCGCCCACACGAGGCAGATCTGGACAATAGCCAGTATCACCGTCGCTACCACCGTGGTTGTCGACAGGGGCAGCAACAGGGCGAGCAACGAAACCAGGATCGCGGTGGGCACTAAAGCCAGCAGCCCCAGGGCAGGCGCCCAAAATCCCCATCCACCGGGGCCAAGTCGTTGCTGGATTAGGCTATCCCGTTGTGCGAATGGAATATCTGCCGGTTCCGCTTCCGGGTGCGACGACACGATTGGTTCCGCGACCCGAGAGATTTTGTTGCCGCATGTAGGGCAAAAATTCCCTGGATTGAGCAGAGCGGCGCCGCAATGTGGGCAGTGCGTGTAAGTCATGAAAAGTGTCAACTGCAATGGCTATCCTCACAGTATAGCCCATGCCTGTTTTCAGATTGCCAACGGTGCCGGCATGCGCCATAATGGCCCGCGCCGCCTCATGAATCGAATTGAGACGGAACCGCAATCTCCGCAGGTTTTTATGTCCAACGACGTCGACTCCACCATCAGCGATCAAGCATTCCTCAGAGTGGCGGCCGCGCAGGGTCTGGACACATCCGACCAAGAGCGCATGGCGGATCTACGCGGTCGGGTGGCCCTGATGCGTCAGGGATTGGCCCGTGTGTACGAGATCGACGTATCGGGAGCTGAATCACCCTCGGTTTTCGTCCCCGCCCGTCGGTAGCCACGTCAAACCGCTTACCTTAATCCGGTAGAGAGGTCGTTGATGCCCGAATCCGAGCTTCACTATAAATCGGTCTGGGAATTATCCGGACTGATCCGCGATGGCCAAATATCACCGGTAGACGTAGTCGAAGCATGCCTGTCCCGCATCGAGACGACGGAACCAACGCTAAACTCCTTCATCACCTTGCTGCCGGAGCAGGCGCGGGCCGCGGCTCGCCGGGCCGAGCAGGAAATAAGCGCCGGAAATTATCGGGGACCGCTTCACGGGATCCCGGTAGGGTTGAAAGACCTGTTTGAAACCGCCGGGATACGGACCACGTCAGGCACGCGGATCTACGACAACTACGTCCCGGCCGAAGACTGCACTGTCGCCGCCAGATTTGCACAAGCGGGCGCCATCCTGATCGGAAAGCTCAACATGCACCCGCTGGCGTTTGGCCCGACGGGAGAAAACGGCGACTACGGGCACATGCATAATCCCTGGAACCCGGAACGAATCACCGGAGGTTCCAGTGGGGGAAGCGGTTCTGCGGCTGCGGCCGGGCAATGCCATATCACCATGGGCAGTGACACCGGCGGGAGCGTCAGGATCCCGGCGGCGCTGTGCGGCATAGTGGGGTTGAAGCCAACCTACGGGCGTGTGAGTCGCGCCGGTCTGACTCCGTTGTCCTGGTGCCTGGACCACCCCGGTCCGATGGTTCGTACGGTAGAGGACGCCGCGTTGACTATGAACGCCATCGCGGGCAAGGATCCGCGTGACCCTGCGACGGTCGACGTTCAGGTTCCCGACTATACCGAGGCGCTCACGGGAGACGTGCGGGGCCTGAGGATCGGTGTGGTCAAAGAATACTTCGAGACCGAGATCGACTCGGGTGTGGCCGAAATCGTGCAGCGAGCGATCGCAGATCTGGGCGAGATGGGTGCCGAGATAGTCGACGTAACTCTCCCACTGTACGAATATGCCCAACCCATCAGCAACGCAATTCTCAGCGCCGAAGCTACCGCTGCCCATCGGGACCTTGTGCTGAGAGATGGCGACAAGCTATACCCTCAGGTCCGGGACCGACTCGAGGAAGGTCTGTTTATCACTGCCGCCGAGTACTTGCGGGCGCAGCAGGCGAGGCAGGTGTTCTGTGCTCAGGTCGAAGGATTGCTGCAGGACGTTGACCTGTTGGCGGGTCCGGTCGAACCGGTTACCGCACCGGTCATATTGGAACGCAGAATCGACGTGGGGGGCGAATCTTTGCCGGCGGTGCCATTGCTCACCAAATACACCCGCGTTTACAACATCACGGGGTCGCCGGCGATTTCAGTGCCCTGCGGATTCGCCGAAGACGGCTTGCCGGTAGGGCTGCATCTTGCAGGTCGTAATTTCGACGAGATGACCGTCCTGAGGGCCGCCTATGCATACCAGCAGGCTAACGATTGGCACACCCGGCGGCCGGCCCTGTAGTACGGGCAATATTCAACGCCCCTGACCCGGATGGATACAGCAACGTGACCGCGATAAACGCCGTGACATTTGATCTATGGCAAACCTTGATTCTGGACAACCGTGAATTGGGGCAACAACGAGCCCAGGCTCGCCTGGACGGGGCGAAGGCGACGTTGCTGGCGAACGGCGTCGACCGGGATCCCGACCACATCAGGGAAGCTTACCGGGGCTGCTACCGCACATGCCGGGCCGTCCGCAGCGACAACAAGGACGTGAGCTTCCGGCGGCAGGTGGAAATTTTCATTGGCCTTATCGACGAGGGGTTGTCGTCTCGTTTGCCGGAATCCGCGGTCGATGAGATCGAGCGCAGCTACGCCGACTCCTTTTTCGAATACCCGCCCCGGTTCCACGATTCCACCGAAGACACTTTGAACACTGTGCGAAGCATGGGGCTCAGCATAGGATTGATCTCCAACACCGGAATGACGCCGGGGTACACATTTCGGGAATTCCTGCGGCAACACGGCTTGATTGATTATTTCGATGTATTGACGTTCTCCGACGAAGTGCTGCTTGCCAAACCGTCTGATGAAATCTTTCTGATGACGGTGAACTCGCTTGGCGCGAACCTCGATTCGACCATCCACGTGGGCGACCACGTCACCAACGACGTTGTCGGAGCGAACCGGCTGGGGATGAAATCTATCTGGATCCGCGGGTTCTACGAACCGGAGGATCCCGACGATCCGCACTCCCAGGCTGATATCGCGGTGAACGATCTTTCGGGAGTGCCCGAAGCGGTTCGCCAACTCGTGGGCCGTTAGCCAACGCCGGCTCTCCGGAGCCTAATCTAGGAGTCCACGCTTGTTCGAAGAATTGAGCGGTGGTCCGCTTCCCAACGGGCGCTATCCGGAAATCACGCTGACCATTTTTCCGCACCTACAGGAATTCTTGGTGATCGACACGAGGGATGGTGCGGCAGACATTGCGGTGATGTCAACGGATGAGATATTCAACGACGAGTATTACCGAGCCGTGGAAAGCGAGTTCAGTAGCATGCTTCGCGAAGGTGGAGACCGGCCTTTCCTTCATCTGATGCACCTCCCCGGCCAATTGGATGACACTCTCCGGGGCGTCGCCATGAATTTCATCCTCGACAAACTAGGCGTAAATTTTCACGACGAGGATAATCTGCCTGAGGTGGTGGTCTTCGTGATATCGGGACCCACCCTTGCAATCCCACAGGACCAGGTGGTTGCCGGTTTTGAGGAGATGCTCTCGCAACGTTTGAGCAGCGGGGACACTGAGCGCTGGTCTCAAATTTTGGCCGAACTGATCCAGCGTGAAACCGAAGCGTTCCCTCCGACCAACGATGTTCTGGGTGAGTCAATGACCGACGAATCTCTGGATCCGTATTACATCTGGCAGAACCGAAACTAGGAAACGACCGAACCATGCAACGAATTGCGCTGACGTTCAGCAGCAGGGATAACAACGACGACAGGGACTTGATCGCGGTGGCGCAGGCCGCCGACCGATTGGGTTACGAATCTTTTTGGACCGGGGAATCCTGGGGTAGGGATGCATTCACTGTCCTGACGATGCTGGCGTGCAACACCGAGCGCATAAAACTGGGCACCGGTATCGTTACCGTATACAGCCGGACGCCCGGGTTGATTGCGCAGAGCATCGCATCGCTGGACTGCATTAGCGAAGGGCGAGCTATCCTGGGCTTGGGCACCAGTGGGCGCATCGTGATTGAAGACTGGCACGGGGTCAAATTCGACCATCCCGTATCTCGCACGCGCGAATACATCGAAATCGTTCGCATGGCGCTGGCTGGCGAGAGGGTCAACTACGATGGCAGATTCTACCAATTGCAAAGGTTTCGCATGGGAGTTCAGCCGGTCCAGGAACGGATACCGATCTACGTCGCATCGCTGGGCCAACGGAACCTGGAGTTGACTGGAGAGTTAGCGGATGGTTGGCTCCCAATTTGGACGCACTACGCAAAACTGCCCGAGATCAAAGAGCCGTTGGTCAGCGCGCTGACTGCCACCGGCCGACAACCAGGAGCCATGACCACCGCACCGCAGATCCTCTGCTGCGCGTCCGAAGACAAGGAAACCGTAGGCAACGCGTTTCGACAGGCCCGGGCGCACATGGCCTTCTACATCGGCGGTATGGGGCAGTATTACTACGACCTGTTCTGCCGTTACGGCTATCAGTCCGAAGGCGACGCCGTGCGCCGAGCGTGGGCCGAGGGGGATCGCGGCGCCGCAGCCGAGTCCATCAGCGACGAGATGGTCGATAGCATTACGGCAATCGGTAATCCAGACGAATGCCGTCAGAAAATGGAACGGTTTCGCGATCATGGTGTTGATATGCCGATCGTGGCGTTTCCACACGGAACCGAACGGGAAACAATGCTCAGCACCCTCGAAGCCCTCGCGCCTGTGAACGGTTAGGGCCATGAAAATCGGTGTGATATCCGACACCCACTCAGCGGGAAGTGGCTGGGACCTGCCGAAGCCGGTTCTGTACGCGTTGGCAGGATGTGATTTGATTCTCCACTGTGGCGATCTGGAATGCATTGGCGTGTTGGATTGTCTGGAGCAAGTCGCGCCCGTCCTGGCGGTCAGGGGCTATGAGGATCCGCGTGAACCCGGCGACCGCCTGGCGGACACCACGCGAGTGGTCACGGTTTCTGGCCTAAAAATTGGCATGGTCCACGACATCCAGTGGCCATCTCCATCGATTCCCACCAGTCCTGACGGCACCGGGCTCGTTTATCCCGCCTCTGGCTTGCGGGAACTGGTGGCCCGTAAATTCGGCGAATCGGTCGATGTCGTGGTATTCGGCGATACTCACGAGGAGTTGATCGAATGGCAGGACGGTGTGCTGTTCGTCAACCCCGGAAGTCCTACGTATCCCGGTCGTAGGCACAGCACGGGTTCCCTGGGGACGGTGGCGCTCCTGTATATCGACGATGGCCGCGTAGAAGCCGAACTCGTAGATGTGGCTGAGGTGCATCAGAACACGCGGGAAAAGATCAACGGCTGATTGACACCAAACCTGCGTTGTGCTAATTTCGCAACGTTTATCGGAATTTTTTGCCGAAAACGGAGAAGGAAGTATGGAATCAATCATTGTAGCCCTGTGCGCCGGAGGCGTTGCACTTGCGTTCGCGGCGTTTATGGCGTGGCGGGGAATTGGCGCCGACGCGGGCAATGCGCGCATGACGGAGATCGGCGACGCCATCCGTACCGGAGCATCAGCGTTCCTGAAGCGCGAGTACATGTCCCTGTTGCCGTTCGTGATCGTAGTCGCCATCGTGCTGGCTGTCCTGGACTACACCGTTTTCAACCACGGATTGAGTGTTCCGGCCACGGCCATCTCATATCTGGTGGGCACGGTGTGTTCCGGATTGGCCGGATTCATTGGCATGAACGTTGCGGTCCGCGCCAACGTCCGCACCGCCGCCGCCGCCATGCGTGGTCTGAACCCAGCCCTCCGTGTGGCGTTCTCCAGCGGAACCGTGATGGGTGTAACCGTCGTCGGCATCGGGCTCCTGGGCGTAACCATCCTTTATGTCATTTTCCAGGACATCAGCGCGGTGGCCGGTTTTGGGTTCGGCGCCAGTTCGATCGCGCTTTTCGCCCGCGTGGGTGGTGGCATTTTCACCAAGGCCGCCGACGTGGGTTCAGACCTGGTTGGCAAGGTGGAGGCTGGTATTCCGGAGGACGACCCGCGCAACCCCGGCGTGATTGCTGACAACGTTGGCGACAATGTTGGCGACGTGGCCGGCATGGGCGCCGACCTGTTCGAGTCCTACGTCGGCAGCATCATCTCCGCCGTCGCGCTGTCAGCAGCCGCAGTGGCCCTGGCCACCAGCGGCGCGGGCTTCAACTTCACGGATTCGCAAGCGGTGTTCCCGATGTTGTTGGCCGGAGCCGGAATCGTGGCCGCCATACTGGGAACATTCGTGGTGCGCAGCGGCGAGCAAGCCGATTTTGAACGACTCCTGTGGGCTCTGCGCTACGGCATATTCGCGGCCGGCGGTTTGTTGATCGTGTTTGCAGCGATCCTGGCCGTAGTCCTGCCGGGCGTCAGCTGGTGGTGGTTTGGCTGTGTCGTGGCTGGCCTGGTTGCCGGTACGATCATCGGCCTGGCCACCGAGTACTACACCTCCTACAGCTACAAACCGACCCAACGCGTTTCGGAAGCGTCGCAGACCGGCGCGGCGACCGTGATCATCAGCGGTATTGCCAGCGGAATGTTGAGCACGCTGATACCGGTAACCTGCATATCGATAGCCATTCTGCTGGCCTATTGGTTCGCCGGATTCTACGGCGTGGCGTTGGCCGGTGTTGGTCTGCTGTCGACTTTGGGAATTACCCTGGCCACAGACGCCTACGGCCCGGTCGCTGACAACGCCGGCGGGATCGCCGAGCAGGCCAATCTGGATCCGCAGGTGCGCGAACGCACTGACGCTCTGGATGCCTTGGGCAACACCACCGCAGCCACCGGCAAGGGTTTCGCCATCGGTTCTGCAGCTTTGACCGCGCTCGCGCTGCTCGCTGCGTATTCGGTCAACGCGAACCTGATCACCCTGGGGCCCGACGGACGTTTGGCGCCCGGCGGTCCAGGCATCAACCTGCTGCAACCGCAGATTCTGGTGGGTTTGGTGATCGGGGCGATGCTGCCGTTCATATTCTCCGCCCTGACGATGCAGGCAGTCGGCCGCGCCGCCCAGGGTATCGTGGACGAGGTGCGGCGGCAGTTCCGCGAGATCCCCGGGTTGATGGAAGGCAATGCTCAGCCCGACTCCGCGCGCTGTGTTGATATCAGCACGCGCAGCGCGCTGCGTGAAATGATCCTGCCTGGCGTGATGGCAGTCATCGCGCCCATCGCCACCGGGTTCATACTCGGCGAGGCTGCGTTGGGCGGTTTGCTGATCGGCGCCGTGTCGGCGGGGTTCATGCTGGCAATCATGATGGCATCCGCGGGCGGCACGTGGGACAACGCCAAGAAGGAAGTCGAATTGGGCAACTTCGGCGGCAAGGGTTCGGACGCGCACAAGGCGGCCGTGGAAGGAGACGTAGTCGGCGACCCGTTCAAAGACACCTCCGGCCCCAGCCTGAACATCCTGCTCAAGCTTATGGCGATTGTCTCGTTGGTGTTTGCCCCCGCTTTCGTGGCGGTGCGGCCCCTCATCAACCTGTAACCATCACCCAGCCAGAACAAACCGGGGGCGGGATTGAATCCCGCCCCTTTTTCTTGTGCTACATTGTCGGGCACTTTGGTAAGAGGGATGATCTAAATGACAACCAACAACGGCGGATTGTTTGATTTGAGCGGTCGGGTGGCCCTGATCACCGGGGGCAATGGCGGCCTCGGTCTGGGGATGGCGCTGGGTCTGGCCAACGCTGGAGCCGATATCGCCATCGCTGCCCGCAACGCCGAGAAGAACGCCGCTGCGATTGCTGAGATCGAGTCAACCGGGCGTAGGGCGATCGCAATCCGCACTGACGTTACCAGCGATTCCGACATCGACGACATGGTGTCCCGGGCCATCGCTCAATTCGGTCACGTTGACATTCTCATAAACAACGCCGGCGCAACTGTTCGCAAAGCCCCTGAGGACATCACCGGCGCCGAATGGGATAACGTTCTGAACGTGAACCTGCGGGCGGCGTTTCTGTCATGCAAAGCCGTCTATCCGCATTTCAAAGCCCAGGGCGGTGGCAAGATAATCAGCATTGGGAGCATATACAGCATTTTCGGCGGTGGCGGCAGCGGGGTTCCCTATTCGTCCAGCAAGGGTGGCATAGTGCAGCTTTCCAAGAGCTTTGCTGTCGCGTGGGCCGGAGAAAACATTCAGTCCAACGCCATCCTGCCCGGCTGGTTCATGACCGAACTGACCCAGGCAATTCCCGAAACGCAACCCGAGCGTTACGACTTGATCAATCGGCGCATTCCGATGGGGCGTTGGGGCGACGCCAGCGAACTTCAGGGCGCGGCGGTGTTCCTCGCCAGCCACGCATCCGACTATGTCACCGGCGCGGTCATCACGGTGGACGGCGGTTTTTCGGTGTCGTAAACGCCCGGTCCAGAGGAGTTTAGAAATGCGCAGGGGCGAATCACCGTTCGCCCCTGCTGGTTCTGCGGAAATTGCGCGATCGTTTACAGCTGATCCAGGGCTTGCCGCGACAGCATCATTTTCACCGGGCTGATTGGGCGGAAAGTGCGGGAGACCCGTACGTCACCCGCCAGACTGCAAAGGGTGTACGCATCGTAGGGTTCCATTCCCTTATCGGTTACCAGGAAATCAACCATGTCGCGGACGGCCTGCTTCATCGCGGGACCCAGATCCTCGCCGTGGGAGAGAACTACGTAGTGGTCCGGCGTTACCGCCCGTGGCCCCGCAATGTTCATCCCTTTCTCCACAGTAACGCGGATGTGGGTATCTGCCGAGCATTCCGCACCGGTTCCAGCCACCGCACCGTCACCCACGACGGCATGGCAGTCTCCCATGGCGAGCAACCCACCGGGCACGTACACGGGAAGGTACAAAATGCTCCCCTCCACCAATTCCTTCATGTCGATGTCGCCGCCGTAGGGCCCGCTATCACTGGCCGTTTCCTGCGGGTAGGTCGGCGTGGTCGCGACCAGCCCCATGGACGGGCATAGCGGGAGCCTGACGCCGCTGGGCAGGACCAGGTCTTCGCCGTCGATGCTCATCACCGTCGGGTACCCCTCGGTGAACTCAGCCTCCAGGAACCCGCGCCCCGGCATGATCATATGAGCCGGGTTTTCCTTGGGTTTGATGCTGACGAACTCGATCCGCAGAGCATCACCTGGCTCGGCGCCATTGACGTATATCGGGCCCGTGGCCGGTCCCTTGAGAGATTTTTCCTGCAGAACCCCGGGCTCGCGTATCCCCTCAAAAGCGTCCCAAGTTTCCACCATCACGTCTTCGCCGTCGTCGATGGTGATGGCCGGTTCGTTTTCAGGTCGCAGCACGTAAATGCGTTTTTCGCGGCTGAGGGTTTTCATCTCGTCTCTCCTGGGTCAATTGTCGGCGGCCAGTGGGATTGACTCGGGGACGGAGGATTTCATGGGCATGCGAACTTGGCGGACGCTCACCCTAGCTTCGCCCCTTGAATCCAAATCCACCACGTTGACCGCCACTTCTCGCCGCGATCCGGCGGCGCCCATGGGCGAACCCGAATAGAACGCGGTAACACCGGCCTGCGAGACATCTTCGAATCGTTCCCAGTGCCCCAGCGCGATATAGTCGCAGGCGGACTCGGCGATTTCGTGCGGCCGGATCGGCGACGAGCGCTCCTCGGTGTCGTCCGGAAAGTGGAAATGGCCGTGGGCCATCGCCACCAGCCAGTGGCCATTTCTCTCCGTCGGTATCCCGGCTAGTGGGCGAAACGACGGCGTGTGGTTGTCCATGGCGCGGCCCCAGATATCCAGCGTCAATTCCGGAAGGCTTAGCGTCTCCCCGGTCGTCCCTCGAATGATATGCAGGTTATCCGGCGCATCCGCAAACGGGCTGCGCAGGTAGAGCGAGGAGTGATCGTAGAGATCGTGGTTGCCAGGCAGGATGACGGCAGGCACCGTGGCCCGGGCCATCTCCGCAACGAAAAAGTCCAGCACGGCGTCAGAAATCCGGGCGTTGTCGAACACGTCGCCACAGATCATCATCGCATCGGCATTCAGCTCGAGGACTCCGTCAATTACCCTGGATAGAGCGCGCTGGGCGGCTTCGGGATCCCAGTCGTCTCCCAGATGGGTGTCTGAGGTGTGAACGAGGCGTATTCTCTTGAGCGGCATCGTGGTTCAAACCGCCGTGGCGCTGGAGATTGGTACAGCCTCGACCACCTGGTTCCGGATAGTGTCCAGTAGGGCGGGCAGATTCCAACCTTTCGCCGCCGAGATGAACACCCTGCCGTTCACCGCCGGAGAATCCGCCCCGGCGATGGCAGTCAGGTCAATCTGATCGAATGATTCCACATCGGCGGGATCGTTGGTCAACAGGTCCATTTTGTTGATCACCAGGAGGCGCGGTTTCCCGCCCAGGTCCAGATCATTGAGGGTTTGCTCGACGACCTCGGCTTGTTCAGGCGCCTTGGGATGAGTTATGTCAATGATGTGCAGCAGCAGATCGGCTTCGCTGAGTTCCGCCAGCGTGGCCCGAAAGGCTGCGACAACTGTCGGGGACAACTTTTGGATGAAACCCACCGTATCGCTGAGCAGCAGTTCGCTACCATCGGGCAGGTGCAAACGTCGCGTGACGGGGTCGAGCGTGTTGAAAAGCTGGTCCTCTGCCGGGACCCCAGCGTTGCACAACGCATTGAACAGCGTGCTCTTGCCGGCGTTGGTGTACCCCACCAGCGTGGCCATCGGAGTCGCAGAACGGCGGCGGCGTTCCAAGTATTGGCTCCGCCGTTGGCGTACGCTGTCCAGTTCCGATTCAATCTTTTGGATCCTGCGGCGAATTATTCGTCGGTCGGTTTCCAGTTGCGTTTCGCCGGGACCGCGGGTTCCGATGCCCCCGCCAAGGCGCTCCAGGTGGGACCATTGGCCGATCAGCCTGGGGAGCAGGTACTGGTGCTGGGCCAGTTCCACCTGCATCTGGCCCTCCCGGGTGCGAGCGTGCCGCCCGAATACGTCCAGGATAAGCGCGGTCCGGTCAATGACCTTGATTTGCAGAGCTGCTTCCAGATTACGTTGCTGGGTAGGCGTCAACTCGTCATCGCAGATCACGACGTCCGGACGTTGCTCTTCCAAGACGCCCTGGAGCTCCTCAAGTTTGCCTTTGCCAACGTACGTCGGGGTGATCCTGTCGGCCCGTTGTGAAACGGTGGCGACCACTTCCGCACCGGCCGAGCGAGTGAGGTAGTCCAGCTCCGCCAACGTGTCCTGCAAGCCCCAGAGTTGTTCGCCCCGCTTTTTCGCCTCTACGGCAACCAGAACCGCCCGCTCGGTCTGCGGGCCGGTGGGCTTGGTTTCGCGATTTCTGGGCATAGGCGGATATGACTCGGGATCTGTCTAAAGATTCAGGAACGGGGAGCCGGTATGGTCCAGTTTTCCAGCCGCTGGCAACCGGTTTCGACCCTCTCGTCGGGGGTGGTCAACGACAGGCGAATGTATCCCTCCCCGTACTGTCCGTATGAGGAACCCGGGGTCACGACGATGTCGATGTCCTCCAGCAACCGGGCGGCAAAATCGGCCGAGGTAAAACCCTCGGGAACCGGAGCCCAGATGTACAGGCTCGCCCGCGGCGTTTCAACGCTGAGACCCATCCTGGTCAACGCCTGGAGCACGCGGTCGCGCCGCCACTGGTAGCTCGTGATGTTGTCGTCGATGCAGTCCTGCGGACCCGTCAAAGCTTCCATCGACATTTCCTGGATTGCCTGCGGCACGCCGGAATCCAGGTTGGCTTTGATCTGGAACAACGCCTTGATCATATCTGCGTTGCCGACTGCCATGCCCATGCGCCAACCGGTCATGTTGTAGGTCTTGGACAGCGAGTGGAACTCCAGCCCCACCTCTTTGGCTCCGTCGATTTGCATCATGCTGCCGGCGCGATAGCCTTCGTATCCAACTTCGGAGTAGGCCGCGTCGTGCAGCATCGCGATATCGTGCTCGCGACAGTAGCGCATCGCGGATTCCAGATCCTCCTGCGATGCCACCGCGCTGGTGGGATTGTTGGGGTAATTGAGCCACATCACCTTGGCCTGGCGCGCCACGTCATCAGGAATCGCGTCCAGTTCCGGCAACCAGCCGTTGCGCTGGTAGAGCGGCATCACGTGACTCTCCGCTCCGGCAAACATGGTTCCGACCGCGTACACGGGATACGCCGGGTCCGGCACCAACGCAATGTCGCCCGGGTCCAGGAACGCGAACGCCGCGTGCCCGATGCCTTCCTTGGCCCCAATCAGCGGGAGCACCTCGGTGTCTGGGTCTAGGTCCACGTCGAAACGCTGCTTATACCAGTGTGCGATGGCTCGGCGCATTTCCGGCAACCCGTCGGTTTCGGGATACCGGTGGTTCGGAGGATCCTGGGACGCCGTCAGCAGGCGATCGACGATCGGTTGTGGCGTTGAGATGTCAGGGTCTCCAATTCCGAACGTCACCACGTCCGCGCCCGCTGCCCGCTTTTCCGCGATGATGCGGGAGATTTCGACGAAGGGGTACGGGGCAAGTTTCCCGAGGCGTTGGGATAGGCTAGGCATGTCGCTCCTGGTTCACTATTACATCAAAAAATGGGCGGCCAAAAACGCGGTGATTTCTACCTAAACCGCCACCACGTTCATGGGTTGGAACTCGGCTTTCTTTTGCAGGGTCAGCCAGTTGAACTCGTCGACGAACTTGGACAGGCTGAATGCAGGCTCAATGCCAAGCTCGGAGGACAACTGCCCCGCCGGATCTTCGATGCCGTGTGTCGACCGCGCGTCGGACACCACGGCCAACGCGGCCATCCGCATGATGGTCAGGAACTGTGAATAGGTGGCCCCGTTGGGCGGGTCGTCGGGGAAATAAGCGTCGCGTATTCCCGCGCCCCAAGATACAAACAACTGCGGATTCAACGCGGTCAATATCGCCGAGGCGCTGGTGGGACCCACGCCGACCGCCGAGGTTAGCGCGTCGTAAGCGTGCTCGATGACATCCAGCGTCGAGCAACGCAGGTCGTTGAATTCCAACGCTGATGCCGAGAGCGGCTCAAGGTACGGAGCGGCGACTGCCACCGCCGAAGCGATACTCTCGACCTTGCTCTGTGGGATCCGGCAACCCCACTGGTTTACGTAGTTCACCAATGTGGTCCAATCGGCGTCGCTCCCGCCACTTATCAGTGCATCACTGAACCCCGGAGCCCGTGCGGCGATGCACAAAGCGTCGTCCGCATAGTTTCGGAAGGCGTGGGCTGACCAGCGCAGGTGCTCAAATGTGGTCGGGCCGGTAACGTAATTGCTCATTCTGTCCACACTCCACTGAATACTTCGGCGGCAGGGCCTTCCAGGAAAACTTCCCCTTCTCCGTCCCACTCGATGTTAAGGGTTCCGCCGGGCAGGCTCACGTTCACTTGGTCGCCGGTATGGCCCAACAACCGAGAGGCGACGCCTATCGCGCAGGCGCCGGTTCCGCAGGCCATGGTTTCCCCGGCTCCTCGCTCCCAAACCCGGGCATCGAGTTGCCCGTCCTCACGAATGTTTACTATTTCAAAGTTCACCCGGTCCGGAAAGATGGGATGTCGTTCCACCAGGGGCCCGATGTTGTGCAGCGGGAACTCCTCAACCGGCTGGTCGATAAATGTCACCGCGTGCGGGTTGCCCATGGATACGAACGTCAGAAACAGGCGGAAGTCTCCCGGATGGATCGCGTAATTGATGATTGGACCGTCGTGTGGGCTGATGGCCGGGTCCAGGTCTACGGGTATTTCGGACGGATTAAGACGCGGCAGACCCATGCTTACCCGTGCCGCTTCTACCACCTGTCCGGAATAATGAGGCACAATCGTGCGCACGCCGGACATTGTGTCCACCGTAACCTGTTCCGCTGCGCTGGAAACGATCCCGCGCTCGATGGCATATTTAGCGAAACACCGGATTCCATTTCCGCACATGGCCCCCTCGGAACCGTCCGAGTTGAACATCCGCATCCTGAGATCCGCAACTTCGGAGTTCATCACGAGGATCAAGCCGTCGCCGCCGACCCCAAAATGACGGTCGCTGATGGCGCGAGACAGGCTTTCCCAATCACGATCCGGCATCGCGCGCGCGTCGACATAAACATAGTCGTTGCCGGCGCCATGCATTTTGGTGAATTCCATCGTCGATCTCCTGGACAAGTCGGGCCCTGTCCGTTAGTGCGGAATTGTATCACACGGCGCCCGCGCCCTCAGAAAATCGCGGACCCGCTCGCAGGCGTCGCTCACGGGCAGATCGTGTGTAGCGTCCAACCATCCGATGCGCTCATCGGTCGGTTTGAACCACGTATATTGGCGACGCACCAACCGGTGTGTCTGCGTCGTGGAGCGTTGCACTGCCTCCTCCAACGACAATTCGCCGGCCAGGTACTGCCCCAGTTGCGAATAGCCAACTCCGGATAGTGGCCCTTCTCCAAGCGAGAAACCCTGGGCGGCCAACCCGCGCGCCTCGTCCAACAAGCCGCGCTCCATCATCTCATCGAACCGCGTGTCTATCCTGTCGTAAAGGGCGGGCCGCTCGGCCGTCAGACCGATCAGCAGCGATTGGTACGGGGGACTGGAACTGCGGCCAGCGGTCGGCGTTTGTCCCCCCAGAGCGTGGACGATTTCAAGGGCGCGGATGATCCGGCGGGCATTCTGCCGGTCGGTCACCGCGGCACGCTCGGGATCCTGCGCGTTCAACTCACCCCAAAGGGCATCGGTCCCCTCCGAGGCAGCGCGACGCGCGAGGGTATCGCGGTAAACTGGGTCCGGCGGAACCTGGGGCACCTCCCATCCCTCCAGGAGGGCCCAGACGTACTGCCCGGTTCCCCCGCATAGTATCGGCAGTTTGCCGCGCCCAGCTATATCGGACACGCGTTGGTGGGCCATGGGGAGGAACTCGCCGAGGCTAAGCGGTTCATCGGGAGCACGTATATCGATCAGGTGGTGGGCGGCCGCTTGCTGTTCGGCTGGAGTCGGCTTGGCTGTGCCGATGTCCATCCCCACGTACACCTGCCGACTATCGGCGTTGATGATCTCCCCGTCGAAGCATTGAGCCAACGCTATGGCGAGTGCGGTTTTCCCAACCGCGGTGGGGCCGATGACTGCGATCAAGCGCGGGCGTGCCGTCATTGGCGCGTCCCGATCGCGCTAGGATTTATCGGAGGCAAACGCCGCCGCCACCGCCAGGAAAGAGGCTGCATCAAGGCTCGCCCCGCCAACCAACGCGCCGCTGACACTACCAACCGCGGCGAACTCGGCCGCGTTGCCGGGGTTCACACTGCCTCCGTACAGCAGCGGAGTCCTCGACGCCACATCCGAACCAAGCGTGGCCACCACAGTGGGACTAATCGCGCCGCTCATGACCTGATCGGCGATCTCTGGTGTCGCCGCTCGTCCGGTGCCTATAGCCCACACCGGCTCGTAAGCGATTGCGATCCGACCCACAGCATCCTCCGGATCAATCTCGGCCAGCGATCCAACCACCTGACGCCTGATTACCTCGGCAGCCGCACCCGATTCGCGTTCGTCCAGAGTCTCTCCGACGCAGATGATCGGGCGCAGGCCGTGATTCAGCGCCGCTGCCGTCTTGCGCCCGACCGATTCGTCCGTCTCACCAAAAAACTGACGTCGCTCGGAATGACCGACAATCACAAACTCACAGAGTCCCACCAGCATGGGAGGAGCGATTTCACCGGTAAAAGCGCCGCTGTCGTCAGCATGCATATTCTGCGCGGCAATCCCGATGTTGCTACCGTCCACCGCGGCCCTGATCGCGGCCAACGATACGAAGGGCGGCGCGAGGACTATGTCGACGCCGTTCAAATCGCCAGCCCCACCGGCGATGGCCGCGGCGAGTGTGACACCCGATTGGACATCGGTGTTCATCTTCCAGTTGCCGGCCACGATGTTGCGCAATGGAGGCATGGTCGATCCCCAATCAGGCTGTGGGATTTACGGGCCGAATTTCGAGAGTTTTCCCGAGTGCGATAGCGCGAGCAGCATTATGGTCTCAGCCGGAATCCGGCCCAGGGAACCCTGTGCGCACGCTCGTTCATTGAATCCGTCCACACCTTCACCCAGCGTGAGCTTCGAATGCAGCATGAACGGCACCGGGTGCCAACTGTGGGACGCCATTATCGCGGGTGTCGCGTGGTCCCCGGCAACCATGATCACGTCAGGATCCAGTTCAAGGATACGCGGCAAATGGGCGTCCAACTCCTCCAAACACTTGACCTTGCCGTCGAAATCACCGTCTTCGCCGGCGGCGTCGGCAGGTTTGTAGTGGAGGAAAAAGAAATCGTGATCATCCCAGTTGGCATGGAGAGTGTCCACTTCGTCTCCGAAGGTCATGCCGGTCGGAATGATTTTCATGTTGGCTACCGATGCGAGCCCCCGGTACATGGGATACGCTGCGATGGCGGCGGGGTTCAGGTGATACACGCCACCGAAATCGGGCAGGTTGGGCAACTGCGCCCAACCGCGCAGCAGCACCATGTTCGCCGGTTCGTCCTCCGCGAGGATTCTGCCCGCTTCGCTCACGAACTCATTAACTATCTTGGCCGTGCGCTCGGCCTCGGGCACGATCGCGTCGGCGGACCGCGGCGCAACTCCTTCGCGCTGAGGGTCGGTTTCTTCGAGATGCTCGGACAATCCGTCGCCGCGCAACCTCAACACGAACCGGTAATCCTGAACGGGAAATACGTCCAGCTGAACGCCGGGTATTTCGATGCGGTCCAGCCGTTCGCACAGAGGCGCGCTGAGGGCGGTCGCGATTCGCCCGGCCCTGCGATCCGTCAACAAACCGTGGTCATCCACGGCACAGAAGTTACCCCGGGCAGCCACGTCTCCAGGAAGTAATTCGACACCTATTCCCAACGCCTCAAGGGCGCCACGCCCGATGATATATTTCAACGGGTTGTAGCCGAAGAGGGCCAGGTGCCCGGGTCCGCTGCCCGGAGCAACACCCACCTCGACCGGAGTGGTCAAACCGCAGGCACTGCGTTGGGCGAGGGCGTCCAGATTCGGGATCTTGGCCGTCTCTAACTCGGATTTGCGCGTGTCGGGATGGGGCAACCCACCCAAACCATCCGCAACCAGCAGCACGATCTTGGATGATGTGCTGGCGATACTGTCGTGAATCTGCTCCAGGTCAATCATATTTGCTCCGGAAATTTTTCTTTATGTGTGCTGCGCGTCGGGCAAGGCTGATATCCCCGGCAGTTCGCGTCCTTCCAGGAACTCGAGGGATGCTCCCCCACCGGTGGACACGTGAGTCATACGATCCATCAAGCCCAGGGACTCCACTGCCTCGGCGGTGGACCCTCCTCCGACGACGGTGGTGGCGCCCTGCAGTCCGGCGATACTATCGGCGACCGTTCGGGTGCCCGCGCTAAACCTGTCCATCTCGAATACGCCCATCGGTCCGTTCCACAATATGGTCTTGCATCCGGCCAATTGCGCGGCGTAACGGGACGCCGTCGCCTCGCCAACGTCCATGATGTACCAACCATCGGGAACGGCGTCAACCGACGTGGTGGCAACCGCATTCGGCCGCTCCCCAAACTCGTCGGCTACCACAACATCATCCGGAAGGTGCACGCTCACTCCGTCCGCATCGGCTCTGCTCAATACGTCCCTGGCGAATTCCAGGCGATCCTCCTCTACCGAAGACGCGCCAACCGTTTTGCCCGCCGCCGCAAGAAACGTCGTCGCCATCCCGCCCCCGATGAACAGGTGGTCCAGGCGTGGCAGGAGGTTCTCCAGCACCAGGATTTTGTCGCTCACCTTGGCTCCACCCATGAGCGCGGCCAATGGCCGGCCGGGTTCACCTAGCGCCAACCCCAGCGACTCTACCTCGCGTTGCGTCAGCAGCCCCATTGCGGAGGGCAGCAGTTGGGGTAAACCCACCGTGGATGCGTGGGCGCGGTGTGCGACGGCGAATGCATCCATGACGAAGCAATCCGCCAGGCCGGCCAACTCTTCGGCGAACGAATCGTCGTTATCTTCCTCGCCGGGATGGAACCGCAAGTTTTCGAGGAGGTAAATGTCACCCGCTGACATCTGCGAAATCGCGCCCGCGACGTCCGGCCCGATGCAATTGGGGAGGGATACGACCGGGCGATTCAAGAGCACGCCGAGCCGGTCGCCCACTGGCCCCAGCCGCAAGGTTTCGTCCACCTGCCCGCGAGGCCTACCAAGGTGTGAGCACAGGACTATTTTTGATTCACGTTCGAGCAGGTATTCGATCGTAGGGAGCGTGGCCCGTAACCGTTGGTCGTAGTTGGCGATCGCATCCACACCCTGCTCAATCGGGACGTTAAAATCAACCCTGACCAATACGGTTTTTCCTGACACGTCCAACTGCGAAAGGGTTCTCTTGCTCATCGAAACACCTTACCGGGCTGACGAGTTTCGCCCGTCCAGCAGCCAATCGACCGCGTGTTCCAGCGCTTGAGGTTGACGCAGGTCCGGAGCGATGGCAGATATCGCGTCCATCCCGTCCCCTACGAACGCTGATGCCTGTTCGTCCGAGTATTCGCGGGACCCGGTTTCATCTAACAGAGCGACGACGCGGGCCGAATCGTCAGGACCAAGCACTCGCTTCATGTAGATGCTGGTCAACTCACGCTTGACCGTGGTCGAGGAGTTCTGTAAGGCATGAATCAGCGGCAGGCTCTTTTTCTTGTTCAGCACGTTGCTGGGAGTAAACCCGTCATTTTGGTTTCCCCACAGATCTCTGATGTCGTTACGGATCTGCATGGCCATGCCGAGGTTTTCGCCCCACTGGTTCAGTGCCTCCGCCGTTTCGGGCCTGCTGGAGGCAGCTAAAGCGCCAATTTTCGCGGAACATCCCGCGAGGGCGCCGGACTTGCGCCTGATCATATCCAGGTAATCGGGTTCCGAGACCATCAGTTGGTCCTGGAAAGTGAGGTCCATGTATTGGCCTTCGCAAAGCGTAAGACAGGCCTGATCCAGCGAACGCAGCGATTCCAGGACCGTATCTGCCGACACTTCCGATTCGCTCAATCTCATGAGCGCCGAACGCGCCAGGGCGTGCAATCCGTCTCCAGCATTGATCGCTTGGGAAGGCCCCCAAACCCACCAGATGCTTGGTCGGTCGTCCCGCTGGTCGATGCGACCGGCCTGCACGTCATTGTGGACCAGGACGAAATTGTAGGCGAGCTCAACGGCCGACGCTGCGAGCACCGCCGAATTGTGGTCCCCTGACACGGCCTCCGCCGCTGACAGGGCCAATACGCCGCAATGATGCAATGGTGTGCGCGCTGTCTCGTTGGGGTTGCCCCGCTCGTCGACCCAGCCGAAATGGTAACGCAGAAGGTCGTAAAGCATCCCCTGCCGTTCGGCAAAAGCCGTCCGAAGGTCGGCATCGACGCTGGCCTGATACGCCTCGTATGTCGTAGCCGTCGTGATGTCTGCACTCCCAAATATCGGGACCCTACTCCAATCCCACCGTCCGGCAAACTGCGGAATAGTCCAGTGCGCCGGCCCGGAGCAGGGTTAATTTTCGATCCGAAATTGCTACGATGGTGCTGGCTGTTCCCAACGGGACCGAACCGCTGGTAATAATACCATCAACCACGTCTCCGAGCGCGTGACGTAATTCGTCAGGGTCGGTTATGTCCGCTCCGCCGCTCGGGTTGGCGCTGGTTCCGGTGATCGGTCGAGCGATCCCTTCAGCCAGGGCCAGAGGGACTTCGTGGTCGGGCATCCGCACCGCGATGGTGTCCAGACCCCCGGTCAGACGGGTTGGCAGGCCCTGCGCCGCGGGCAAAACCAGTGTCAGCGGCCCGGGCCAGTAGCGTTCGGCAAGCGCACGGGCCATGTCGCGGTTTGCGCCCGAGACCGCTGAGACCATTGCCACCTGCTCCCATCCGGACACCAGCACCGGCAAGGGCATGTGCGCGGGTCGGCCTTTGATCTCGTAAACCCGATCCAACGCTTCAGGGTTGGTCGCGTCTGCGGCCAGGCCGTACAGGGTATCAGTGGGGATGGCGACCACCCCGCCGGAGGCTATGCACGCCCTGGCAGTCTCGATTTCTCGTTGGAGATCCATGCCCGATAATTTTATCACCGGCGCGGTGTGGCACGCTCCTGCTGTACCGGCTCGTCATATCGGACGCAAGCACAGATCGCGATCAGACTGTGCTACCATGATCCGCGACTTTAAGCTGCGGAATTATGTCGATGACCACCAACCATCCCGACGCGATCGTCGTCATTGATTTTGGCTCCCAGTACACCCACCTGATTGCCCGGCGCATTCGGGAACTGCGGGTCTATTCCGAGATCGTCTCCGCCACCGCTGGTGCTCAGGCGGTTTCGCATCTGAATGTTCGCGGAATAATTCTCTCAGGAGGGCCCGCCAGCGTGTACGACGAGGGCGCGCCCACTATCGCGTCGTGGGTCATGGAGTCGGGCCTGCCAGTCCTCGGAATCTGCTATGGCATGCAGGCGTTGGTGCACCAGTTGGGCGGGAAAGTGGTTCCCGGCGATTTGCGGGAATACGGCCACGCTGATCTGGTTGGTGATGCGACTCGAGAAGCGTTGTTGACTGGAGTGGAGAATCCAGCGCCGGTCTGGATGAGCCACGGCGACCGAGTCGAGCAATTGCCGGACGGCATTACGTCGGTGGGGCGGACCGCAAACACTGAATGTGCCGCGGTAACCGATGGACAACGGTGGTTTGGTCTGCAGTTCCACCCGGAAGTGCAGCACACCCGCGACGGCATGACCATCCTGTCGAATTTTGTCCATGGCATTTGCGCCTGCGCTGAGTCGTGGACACCCGGAAATTTCGTGGCCGACACTGTCGAACGCGTTCGCGATCAGGTGGGAGACGACCGTGTGATCTGTGGGCTCAGCGGCGGCGTTGACTCGTCAGTGGCCGCGGCGCTGCTGCACCGCGCGATCGGACCGCAGTTGTCGTGCATCTTCGTCAACAACGGCCTGTTGAGGCACGGCGAGGTCGAGCAGGTCCGGGACACGTTCCAGCGCGGTTTGGGGTTGGACCTGCGTTATGTCGACGCGGAGACGCGGTTCCTCACCAATCTGGCCGGAGTGACTGATCCCGAAACGAAACGCAAGACCATCGGCGGAGAATTCATTCGGGTGTTCGAGGACGCTGCCGCCGAGATCGAAAATGTAAAATGGCTGGCGCAAGGCACCCTCTACCCCGACGTAATCGAGAGCGAAACCCCGGAAAACCGGGCATCCGCACGCATCAAGACCCACCACAACGTCGGAGGTTTGCCCGAGCACATGGACTTCGGGTTGGTGGAACCCCTGCGCTACCTGTTCAAAGACGAAGTGCGCGCTGTCGGTTTGGAGCTCGGCTTGCCCGAGGAGATCATCTACCGCCAACCATTCCCCGGTCCGGGGCTTGCCATCCGAATCATCGGAGAAGTGACGCCGGAACGCGTCGAACTGTTGCGAAACTGCGATCGCATCGTCCTCGAGGAAATTGACGACGCGGGGCTCTATCGCGATATTTGGCAGAGTTTCGCCGTGCTCACCGACAATCGCACAGTGGGCGTCATGGGCGACTACCGGACCTATGGATATGCGTGCGCTATCAGGGCCGTGAACTCGGAAGATGCGATGACCGCCGATTGGGTGAGACTCCCGTACGATGTACTGGCGCGCATCAGCAATCGTATCGTCAACGAGGTCGATGGCGTAAACCGGGTGGTGTACGACATCACCAGCAAACCGCCGGGCACTATCGAGTGGGAGTAATCGGTGATGCGCGTTCTGGTTGTAGGTTCCGGCGGCCGGGAACACGCTCTGGCCTGGCGGTTGACCCAATCGCAGTCCGTATCTGAATTATTCGCCGCCCCCGGAAATTCGGGCACCGCTGCGCTGGGTGAAAACCTGCCCCTAGCGGACACCGATGTCGACGGCATAGTCTCTGCTGCATTGGAACGTTCGGTGGACCTGGTTGTGGTCGGTCCCGAAACCCCGTTGGCGATGGGTTTATGCGACCGTCTGCAGGCTGCGGGAATCCCTGCGTTTGGCCCCAGCCGTGCGGCCGCGCGGTTGGAATCCAGCAAGAGTTTCGCCCGTTCGGTGATGGACGCCGCGGGTGTACCCGGACCAAACTACCGTGTGTTTGAAAGCGTCTCGGGGGCATTGAACTACGTCCAGCACTATGACCACCCCGTAGTTGTCAAAGCAGACGGTCTGGCCGCCGGCAAGGGCGTGGCCATGTGCGCCAACCGCGAAGACGCGACGTACGCCATCCGCTCCAGCATGGAAGAACGCGCGTTTGGTGTAGCCGGTGAGACCGTCGTGATCGAAGATTGGCTCGAAGGCCCGGAGGTCAGCGTCTTCGGGTTTACCGATGGCGTAGAACTTTCCCCGGTGGTCGCGGCGACAGACTACAAGCGCATCGGCGAAGGCGGAGTGGGCCCGAACACCGGGGGCATGGGAAGTTACGGTCCACCCCATTTTTGGACCGATGAACTGGCGGAAACGGTCCGGCAGGATTTTATGCTTCCCGTGATCCGAGAATTGGCACGGCGGGGCACGCCCTATCGTGGAGCGCTGTATTGCGGCCTGATGGTCACCGACGCCGGGCCCAAGGTCCTGGAATTCAACTGCAGGTTCGGCGATCCGGAAACTCAGGTCATCATGCCCCAATTGCTCAGTGACCCGGTGGAGGTGATGCTGGCCTGCTCCACGGGCAGTCTGGCTGATGCGGATCCCGTAAGCTGGTCCGACCGTCCTGCGATGGCAGTAGTAATGGTCTCAGACGGTTATCCCGGAACCTACGAGACCGGCTTCCCAATTTCCGGGCTCACCGAGGGAGATTGGGACCCCGGTTCCGTCGTGTTCCATGCCGGCGCACGCCTAGCCGACGATGGCGACAACGTACTGACTGCCGGCGGTCGAGTGCTGGCGTGTGTCGGAATTGCCGACGAGTTGGGCGACGCCCGGGACCGGGCTTATCGCCGTGCCGCGCAGATCAGCTTTGATGGAGCCTATTACCGGCGAGACATCGGCGCCGAAGCAATTGGCTCTCCGGCAACCGTGGGGTAAGTCCGCAGAGTGGTCGCAACCAGGCAATCCATCCCGCGTCCCGTCGATTGGGTCGCGCTTTCTGACGCATTCCAGCGTGCGGTGCGGGAAGGCGAACTCGATACGTTTCGCACCCGCCGGTGGACGTACGATGACCATCCCGCCGCGTGGCTTGACCAGGCCAATATATTCGACATGTCTCAGACCCAGGCCGACGCTCTGTATCGCGCTGCGGGCGGCCGCCAGATCCAAAAATTCCGCACCAATCCCATCGAAGACATCCGGGACTCCATCGACTTTCTCCTGTACGACACCATCAAACTTGAAAACCGTTTCGAGGAGTGCGCCCTGGACACGGGCGGGTTCGGACTACGCGGCGCTGGCAAGGAGTGGCCGTCCTATCTTTTGACCCTGCGGGATCCTGCTCTTTTCGCGCCGTGGAGTCCGCACACTGAACGATCCCTCCGGCGGCTGGGTATGTTGCCGCCCGGCCTGAGAACAGGGCACCCGGGGCTGTGCTACATCGATCTCCTCGACTCCGTGCAGGTGGTTCGATACCGGTTGGGCTTGCCAGACTTTCGGGCAGTTGACGAATTCTGTTACTTTAATGGGCGCAATTCGAGGGGCCCGGCATGACGGCTGGGGCCCGAAACTGGGAGGATCTGTAAATGCCGTGGGAGGATGAACTGAAGCGACTGCGCACGCGCGTGGATAATGAGGGTTACGGCCGCAAGATTGCGGAAATGGGCGAAAGGCGCGGTTTGCTCGAAAAATTCGCCAATCAACTCGGCGTGGAACAATTGCTTCAACAGATGAACGATGTTCTCCTGGACGGCGGCGCCCGGTTGATCGTGGATCGCTCGTGGCAGTACGATTTTGAAGGGGACGATGATTCCGACTTTGACGAATTGACCGACGAAATTCTCTACACCCTCTACTGGCACGACGGCGAAGCCGTGGAAATGGAAGTGCGAATCGGGATCGACAGCGAGGATGCCGGTTACGTGATGGTAGAAGACGAGGAGATCGAAGACGACGAAGAGAGCATCCAGAAAGCCCTGCTGGAAGCCTTCCGCGACATAGCTGAAATCGCTGAGTAAACTTTGACGACGCTGTAACCCGGCCAGACAGGTCGGAGCGTCGTGACAAACGAGCAAAGGAGTTTGACGTTGCCACTGGTAGGAGTAGTGATGGGCAGCGCCTCAGATGAAGAGGCCGTCCAACCAACCATCAACACGCTGGAATCCCTGGGCGTAGACTACGAAGTTCGGGTGATGTCGGCACACCGCACACCGGAGCGTGTGCACGAATACGCCAGCACGGCGCGCGAGCGGGGCCTAGAAGTTCTGATCGCCGCCGCCGGCGGGTCGGCGGCTCTCGGCGGAGCCTTGGCCGCGCAGACCACGTTGCCGGTCATCGGCATACCCCTGACATCCAGCGAGTTGAACGGTTGGGACGCCCTGCTGTCCACGGCGCAGATGCCCCCGGGCATACCGGTCGCAGCCATGGCCGTTGGTGGCTGGGGCGCCCGCAACGCCGCCTACTACGCCGCCCAGATCCTCGCGATCAAACACGACGACATCCGTGACGCTGTCGACCGATACCGGCAGTCGCTCCGTGAGCGCTAGTCTTCTCCGGCCCGACCGCCGGCCCCCGGCGGTGCTCACCGACTTCGACGACACCGCGGCGGTCCAAAACGTCGCTGAGTTGCTGCTGCACCGCTTCGGACACCCCACCTGGACCGATGTGCGGGAGCGTTTCCGACGGGGCGAATTGTCGCTGAAGGACTACCAGGAAATCGCGTTCCGGGAGATGCGCGGTGATAAGGCGGCCATGCAGTCTTACGTCCGCGAAAATGCCTGCTTCCGGGGTCATTTCGACGAACTGGCTCAATTTTGTCAGGACCACTCGATCCCGATGTGCATCGTGAGCCAGGGCTTGGATTTCTACATCCAGGCTTTGCTGGACGATTCCGCACACCCACGGCTGCCCGTCCACGCTGCCCGCGCCGAATTCGACGCAAACGATGAACACATCGTCGGCTACGCATATGATTTCGCCTACCCGGACGCGCCGGAACTGGGAAACAGCAAGGCGTTGATGGTCCGCAGTTTTCAGGACACGGGCCATCACGTCTTCTTCGCAGGCGACGGAAGGTCCGATTTCGAGGCCGGTGAAGTCGCTGACACCGTTTTCGCACACCGGCAAATGGCGGAAATGTGCAGTGAGGCCGGAATCTCGTATATCCCGTTTACGGATTTTGGTCCCGTGCTTGACGCATTGCGTCGGTATGCCGGGCACCTGCAATGAAACCCGCGCGCCCTATGATAAAATGTCAAACCGTGAAGAAATCCTGGCGGAGGATCGAACGCCGTGATTGACCGTTACTCTAGGCCTGACATGAAACAGGTCTGGTCCGACGAAAACAAATACCGCATGTGGTTGGATGTCGAACTGGCCGTCTGCGAGGCTTGGACCGAAGCCGGCGTGATCCCGCTGGAGGACATGGAGGCGCTGAGATCAGCGTCTTACAACCACAGCCGGATGATGGAGATTTTCGAAACCACGCGGCATGACGTCACGGCATTCCTTCGATCCATCACCGAAACACTGGGACCCGAAGGCCGGTGGCTGCATCTGGGCATGACTTCTTCAGATATGCTCGACACCGGACAGGCGCTGCAGATGGTCTCGGCAGCTGACCTCCTGTTGAAGGAGATCGACGCCGCCACAGAGGCTGTCAAAGATCAGGCGGTCCGACATAAGGACACCTTGATGATGGGGCGCACCCACGGCGTCCACGCTGAGCCCATGACATTCGGCCTGAAACTCGCCTTGTGGTGGGACGAACTGCGGCGTCAAAAAGAGCGCATGGAGGCCGCCCGCGAGTCGATCCGCGTCGGCAAAATCTCGGGCGCTGTAGGTACCCACGCAACGATACCTCCCCACATTGAAGATCGCGTTTGCGCGCATCTTGGTTTGAAGGTCGCGCCCGTGTCCAACCAGGTCGTGCAACGCGACCGGTATGCTCACTTCATCACCACCTGCGCCCTGGTGGCAGCGTCTCTGGAAAAATTCGCCACCGAGATTCGCGGAATGCAGCGCACCGAAATCCACGAGGTGGAGGAACCCTTTGGCGCCGGTCAGACCGGCTCCTCCTCGATGCCGCACAAGCGCAATCCGGAGTTGACCGAGCGGATCTGTGGGCTCGCCCGCACCATCCGCGGCAACGCCGTGCCGGCGCTGGAGAACGTCGCGCTCTGGGGCGAACGTGACATCAGCCACTCATCCTCCGAACGCATCATCCTGCCCGACACCTGCCTCATGCTGGACTATATTCTCAGCATTTTCACCTACGTCATCGCCGGCCTCCGAGTCGACACCGACCGGATGTGGCAGAACTTGGAGAGCAGCCGTGGGCTGATTTTCAGCCAGCGGGTGTTGTTGGCGCTGGTGGAGGACAAAGGGCTGTCTCGCGAGGACGCGTACGACATTGTCCAGCGCAACGCAATGCGCGCCTGGGACGACTCGCAAGATTTCCGGCAATTGTTGAAGCACGATCCGCAGGCGAGCGAGCATCTTACTGAAGGCGAAATGGATGCCCTGTTCGACTACGGCTATTACACCCGCTACATCGATGACAACTTCCAACGCATTGGCCTGCTGCCTGCGGCAGTCCTCGCGTGATCCACAAACCACTCACCCTTTGACTTGAAAAATCATGATTATTGAAACCCGAATGCCCAACCGAATGCATCGCGGCAAGGTCAGGGACACCTATCAGTTGACCGATGATCTTCTGCTCATGGTCGCCACCGATCGCATCTCTGCTTTCGACGTCGTGTTGCCGAACGGTATCCCCGACAAGGGAGCCGCGCTCAACGGCATGTCCGCCTTCTGGTTTGGACTTACCGAGCACATCGTGCCCAACCATCTCGTCGCCTTGGCCGAGTCTTCCGACGCCTCCCCTTACGCTGGTAATCCGATCATGTCGGACCCTGCATACGCCGAGGACAACGTCGCCCGACAGGCGATGGTGGTGAAAAAAGCGGAACGGATCGACATCGAGTGCATCGTGCGCGGATACATCACCGGTTCCGCTTGGGGCGAATATCGCCGTCAGGGCACGGTGTCCGGAAAAGAGATGCCCGCCGGGTTGGTGGAAGGCGACCTGTTCCCGGAACCCCTTTTCACTCCCACCACCAAAGCCGAAGAGGGCCATGACGAGAACATGACCGATGCTGAAGTCGAGGCGATGGTCGGGGCCGAAATGGCGCAAAAACTCGCAGACACCAGCAAAGCCGTCTACCTCTACGCGCACGACTTCGCCAAAGAGCGCGGCATCGTGTTGGCTGACACCAAGATGGAATTCGGCATCCTGGATGGCGAATTGATCCTCATCGACGAGTTGCTGACCCCGGACTCCAGCAGGTTCTGGGACGCCGAAGGGTACGCTCCCGGCAAGTCCCAACCTAGCTACGACAAGCAATTCGTACGCGATTGGCTGACCGCCCAAGGCTGGAACCAGGAACCTCCGGCTCCGGAACTTCCAGACGACATCGTGCAACAGACTGCGCAGTTGTATCGCCAGGCGTACCACCGATTGACTGGCCAGTCTCTGTAACTGTTTCAAGGACCCTGTCCGGAGCCTGCATTGCCACCGTCTCGACACCGACGCCGGAGAGCCGAACGACGTTCCGCTCGCCGCACCCCACCCATAGCCCAATCCGGGGGATTTCGCAGCCGCTGGCTCTTAATCGCTTTTGGAGTCATCGCGGTGTTGTTCATCGCGGCACTGTTGGTGCCTGCGGTACTGCCCGTCAACTTCGGGGTAGGGCGGGGGAGCGCGGACGGTTACGTCGACGGTGTTGGCGTCGAGGTTGAAACCTCCGAGGACCGCACGCACTTCGCCGATAACTTCACCATTGCCGATGTGAGCGGTGGAGAGGGTTATTCCACCACTCCGCCAACATCCGGCCGGCATTGGAACGGTTGGGCGGCCTGTGGATTTTACGGCCCAGCCGAAGTTCTGGCCGATGAGCGCATCCTCCATAACCTTGAACATGGCAATGTCGTTTTGAGCTACAACTTCACGGATCCCGATCGGGTCTCCGAGTTGGAGGACGTGTTTGACTCCATCGGCCGAACCAACCTCTGGGGTGTGGCCCGTTTCTACGATCAGATTCCTGAAGGCACAGTGGCATTGACCACCTGGGGCGTGATCGACGGACCAATGGAAGGGATCCAACGCGATCGCATCGAGCAATTTTTCGAGGCTTATTCCGGCACACTCAGCCCTGAGTTTCCCAACGGCGGCGCTCCTTGCACCACCGGCGGCGTCATGAACCCCGCCTAGAGCCCACTGCTCGATGTCGGCCTCGACCTTGAGGGTCCTCACGCTGGTCTTGTTGGGCCTCACGCTGGTCGGGTGCGGCGCCCAAACCGATCCCGTCCCCGCCACTCCTACGATTCCTGCGACCGCCGCGGTTGCGGACGACCCTACGGCAACCGCCGAGATATTGCCCACCGCTACTGTCGCGCCAGCGGCTGCCACCCCTACGCCGGCGCCAACTACTGCGGCCCGAGCCGCCCTCGCCACAGCTACGCCTGAGAATCCCTCTGCTGGTGCGACTCCCCCGATGCCCAGTCCATCGCCCGCGCCATCGGCTCCTTCATTGTCGGAGGTGCCAGTCACCAACGGACCGGTTCGGACCACCATCATGGAGAGTCGCGACCATTTTTCGGTGCAGTTGGGGATCCAGGACGTTGAGACCGGCGGCTATAACACCGTCCCCCCGACGTCTGGAATGCATTGGAGCGCGTGGAGCGACTGCGGTTTCTACAACTACCCCCTTCCCGATGAACTGCTGGTCCACAATTTGGAGCACGGCAACATCATCGTAAGTTACAACCTGACAGATGAAGCGCAGATCTCAGCGTTGCGCGACGTAATCGATGCAATTCCCTTCGCCGCAGAATACGCGGTCGTGCGCCGGTATCACGGCATCCCCGAAGGCATGGTGGCAATGACCACTTGGGGAGTTCTGGACCGCATGCTGGGAGTGGATTCAGAGCGGATTACACGGTTTTTTGATGAGTTCCCGGGAAACACCGGGCCCGAATTCCCCAACGGGTTGCCGTGCACCACCGGGGTTCAGATGACGGACTCGTCCGGCGGATAGTTGCCCGGGCACCACAGGAGATAAAACGTGATTCTGGCCCGCGTTTATGTGACCCTCAAACCTGCGGTCAACGACCCCCAGGGTTTGACTGTTATGGGCGGATTGCACAGCCTCGGTTACGAAGCCGTCACCGATGTCCGTATCGGAAAGTACATGGAGATCCGTCTGGACGGGGACGACCCTGACGTCGCGGAACGGGCGATAGCCGAGATGTGCGACCAGTTATTGGCCAACCCGGTCATCGAAGATTTCCGTTTCGTCCTTGAACCGCAGGACGGCTAGCAGACCGAAAAACAGAGGGGCGGGTCAATCCCCGCCCCTCCCAGTTTGGCCGTTCAAACTTGGGCTAATGCGCGTGCTCACGCAGCATCCCCACCAGTTCGTCCACCGTGGCTTGCTGCCAATCGGCAGCTCGAGCCGCGGTGCGGGCCCGTCGTTGCCGGCCAAAGTCCTGGTCCGAAATCTCCGGATCCTCTGACCGGATCGCGGCCTCAATTTCGCCTTGTTCCCGGTTGGCCGCCCCCGAGCGTTCAATCCAATGGCATATGTACTCGTGCCCCTCATCGTAGAACACCGCCACCGGAATGGACATGTACAGACCCTCTTTGAGGAATTCGTTCATGATGTCGTGGTTCTCGTCTCGAGGGAATATCCTCAGCTCAAGGCCGGCAGCCTCGGCAACCCGCGCCAGCACCGGCAACTCGCGCACCACGTCGCCGCACCAGTCCTCGCCGATCACCATCATCTTCGCCGGTCCCCCTTCGGCGCCAACCAGATCACGTAGCGCCTCGGTCTGGTCGGAGCCCAAACTGATGTTGGCGTAGTACTCCTCAATGCGGGCTTTGTTTACCTTGACGGTTTCCATGTATTCATCGTAGGACATACCCTGACCGAAACGCTCCAGGGTCACTACGCTGGTCTGCTGAGCCATCTCTTACTCCTCCGATCGCGGTCGTTCCGAATCCCGGTTGGGGCTGATGCTGGGGTTGTTACGAGTCGCCGACCCGTTAGCCGATTTCTCAACCCCGCTGGCCTCGGAATCCCATCTCAACTTTGCCGTCCGGCCATACGATGATGGGAACCGTGTCGCCGAAGTCCAGGGCCTCATCTAGAGTGTCCTGGCTCTGGTCAACACGACGCTCGTCGTATTCCACACCCTCACGGCGCCACGCCGCCCGTAAAGAATCACAGGCCGGGCACACCGTCAGCGTGTACACGATGGGAATGTCTGCCATGTTTCGCCTCCATGCCCGATAACCGATTATGGGTGGCATTCTACAACTTCGGGCCAGCCACTGCTATAATCCGCCCGAAAAGTTCCATCTCCAAGGAGATCAAAATGATCGCTCTGATAGTCGAAATCAACATCAAACCCGGCTTCAAGGACCAGTTCATGGCATCGATGCTGGGTGACGCCCGTGGTTCCAATAACGACGAGCCAGGATGCCTGCGCTTCGATGTGCTGCAGGACAACGAGGACGAAAACAAGCTGCACCTGTTCGAGGTCTACGAGGACGAGGCCGCCGTTGAGGCCCACAGGAATGCTCCCCATTTCGTCAAGTGGCGGGAGGAGTGCGCCGATTGGTTCGCCACCGAAAACATCCGCAAGCTCGCCACACCCGTCTATCCCGCGCCCGAAAAGTGGGAAAAGCGTCCCCCGGTAGACTGAAGGCTCTGTCACCGCCACGTCAAAAGGGGGCGGGTTTGGAACCCGCCCCCTTTTACGTTCTTCCGCCGAGACCCGTTTAGATCTGTCTCTGTAAAACCCGCCTGAACCCCCGGACGAAAGCGTCCACTTCCACTTCGCCCAGCGCGGTGGACATGGCGCCCACCAGGTTCGGCGCCAATAGGAATCCCTCGTTGAGCATCCCCATGAAGACCCGTTCACTCAGGTCCTTGTCGCATAGGGCAATATCCCGGTAGTTCTGCAAAGGGCCAGCGGTGAAGTGGATACCGAATAGCGACCCCAGGCCGGTCACCAGCACCGGCTGCTCCAGTTCGGAGCACACCTGACGGACACCCTGGCGCAGCATCTCCGCCAACTCTGCCAGGCGACGGTAAACCGTCGGAGTCAGTTCCGTAAGAGTGGCAACACCAGCAGCCATGGTCACCGGATTGGCGTTGAACGTGCCGCCGTGGTTGATGACAGGACCACTGAGCGGACTGTACAGCGACATGATATCGGACCGTCCGCCGAAAGCGCCGACCGGGAAGCCGCCCCCAATGATCTTCCCCAGGGCGGTGAGGTCCGGTGTGATTCCGTAATGCTGCTGAGCACCGCCGGGCAGCACCCGGAAGCTGATCACCTCGTCAAAAATCAGCAGCGCCCCGCTGGCATCCGCGAAGTCCCGCAGCATCTGCAGGTATGGTCCGTCTGCAGGCAGCATCCCGACCGACCCCATCACGGGCTCGACTATCACCGCCGCTAGTTCCTCGCGGTGGCGTTCCAGGATGCTCTGGGCCACGTCAACGTCGTTATACGGGATGATGACCGCTTGCTCCAGCGTTCCCTCGGCCAACCCTGCGCTCGAGGCAACGGACCGGGGATTTTCGTATTCTCCGCCTGATGCTGGATCTATGCGGAGACTCACCATCACCGCATCGTGCGTCCCGTGATAACCGCCTTCCACCTTGGCAATTTTGCTCCGCCCGGTGAACGCGCGCGCGGCTCGCACCGCGTTCAGAGTCGCCTCGGTGCCGGAGTTGGTGAATCGCACCTTGTCGAACGACGGCACACGGTCGCACAAGATCGAGGCCAATTCCACCTGGTGGCGGTTTGGCGAATTGTAAGCCAGCCCGCATTCCATCTGCTCCCGGGCAGCGTCGAGCACCGGCGCAGGCCCATGGCCCAGGATCATGGTGGTCATCGTGTTGATGAAATCCAGGCGCTCCACGCCGTCCGCGTCGGTTACCACGGCGCCCCGGGCGGATTCTGTGAAAATCGGGTACGGTTTCCAGAATATGGAATGCCGGCTGTCGCCGTCAGGGAGATATCGGCACGCCTCCTCCCACATCGTCCGGGACTTGGGCGTGGTTTCCATATATCGGATTAATTCGTCTGTCGGCACGACATGCTCCGTCTATTCCCCTGCATGCGCAGGAAAGCGGAAGTTCTCATAAGTTGCGCTGAGTCTAAACGGCGTGGTCAGTCGGCTCCAGCCGGACTTGCCGCCGCCACGGGTCGGGCTTCGCCTCGGAAGAATATCCCACGCCAGAACCCGCTTCCCACCAGTGTCCCTACCACCACCAACGTGAACGCAGCGCCAGCCACGGCCATGATCAGGCCCGCTCGCCAATGGTCCGCCAACGCTCCATAGAGCAGATTGGCGAAAGCCATGCTGCCACCCACGTGCATCGAGTACACCGATGCCACTCTGCCCCTGATCTCGTCCGGCACCACCGAGTGAATCACCGTGTGCGTGATGGTCATGAACCCCGAGGTTCCCAGACCCATCAGCACTGCAGCAATGACGGATATCCCGGTTTGGGACGATAGCCCGAGACCTATCGGCGTCAGGCTGCTGGTAAATCCCAGCAGCAGGAACACGCGTCCCCGCGTGAGGTGGCTCACTATGCCGCCGACGAACACGGACGACAGCAACGCGCCGATGCCCAACGCCGACATCAGAGCGTACACATCGTTCTGGTTGAACGTCACTCCGTCCGCGGACAACTTTTCCAGCGCCAGAGGCGGAAGCATCGATTCGAAAGACATCACCAGCACGCAATGCGCCAGCGCCATCAGGATGATTCCAAACACCAGTGGCGTTGTGTAGGAATACACGAACCCCGCCGCTGTGTTGGACCAGAAGCTCCTGTTGCGGTCGATAACGCCGCTCGAAACTGTTCTGATGTTGAGCGCTGCAAACAGGGCAACCAGGTAGAAGACTGCGCACGCCCAGAAAACCACGGCGGATGTGCCGATGGTCAACACCAGGTTCTGAATCGAGAATGACGCTCCGCCCGCCTGGAAAATCGCGCCTCCACCCACAAATATCGAAACCGCCAGCAGGATGGCCGGCCCTACGGCCCGCGATCCTTGCTGCATCGCCTCGTTCAACGCCACCGCGTTGGGAAGCCGCTCTCGGTCGACCAGGTTGGGAGTCACTGATTGCGCCGCGGTCTGTTGAGTGGCCCGCAGCGTGCCGTTGATCACGGCAAGCGCCACCACGTACCACGGATTGTCGATCCCGATCATTACCAGGACCGCCATCACTGAAGCCTGAGCGAGTTGCAGCGCGTACACCCACTGCAGCAGCGTTTTGCGGGTCACCCGGTCCGCCAGGTACCCGATGAACGGAGTGGCAAAGAACCGGGGAGACATCGCTGCGAACGTGATCAGCCCCACCCATAATCCCCACGTCTCCTGCAATGCCGGAATGCTGAACACCCATGCGCCGCGCGCCACGATCAGCGCCCACGCGCCGCTGCCGCTGCTCAGGGATGCCAGGGCCAGGAATCGGAAATCCCTGAACACGAGTGCAGCTAGGAACCTGTAGGCCTTCCTGCCCAGGTAACCGCGCTGCCGTTCTGGAGCCGTGGCCATTATGAAACTCCTGCCTGACCCGGTCGCCGCTCACGCTAACAGGGCAGCAACTCACGCGGGGTATCGCCGCATTATAACCCACGCGCTAGGAGGGTCAAACGGCAACGTGCCGCCGGGGGTGCGACTGTGGTCAGGTTCGGCTTTCCAACCTCACCCTGGAGACCAGAAAGACTTCATCCCCGTCTCGTTGCAGGCGAAATTCCGTAAATTCCGGCGCTACCGGGAGGTGTTCCCGAATGGTGTACAGCAGGTTGTCCCGCAACTCGGTGAGTTGAGGCGCGGATACTTCCATCCGGTCCCGACGAATGGCTGCCTGCACCCTTTCCCGCGCGACGTCGCGCGGGCTCCCGCCGTGACCGCGTTTTTTTCGGAATATGCTAAACATGAGCCGATGTTTTGCGATTGATGCCCATCAACGTTCGGACCTTGTCCATGATTGACGTCGGCTGCTCCTCGACCGGATCAATCATCGGCAGGTACTCGCCGTCAATGCGCGCGGCGATTCTCACGAATTCCCGGCCCGAAGGAGACTGGGTGTCATAGACCACGGGCGTCCCATTGTTGGTGGAGGTGATCACCCGGTCGTCCGAGGGCACCAGGCCAATCGCGTCCACCGCCAGCATGTCCAGCACATCCGACGAGTCCAGCATGTCGCCTTGTCGGACCATCTCCGGCTTTATGCGGTTGATGATCAGTTTGGCCGTATGTATGTCGCTTGCGTGCAGCAAGCCGATGACCCGGTCGGCGTCGCGGATCGCCGACACCTCTGGTGTGGTCACCACCAGCGCCTCCTGCGCGGCCGCGATCGCGTTGCGGAATCCCTGCTCGATACCCGCGGGGCAATCGACTATCACGTAATCAAAATCCAGCTCCAGCCGCCGACAGAGATCAACCAGTTGCTCTGCGGTGATGCAGTCTTTGTCCCGCGTTTGGGCCGCCGCAACCAGGTATAGCTCGCCGGCGTGCTTGTCACGTATCAACGCCTGCTCTATTCGACAACGCTCCTCAACCACATCCACCAGGTCGTACACGATGCGGTTCTCCAGTCCCATCACCACGTCCAGGTTGCGGAGTCCGATGTCGGTGTCTATGACCACCACCCGGTTGGAACGCAGAGCCAACGCCGTTCCGACGTTTGCCGTGGCGGTAGTCTTGCCGACGCCTCCTTTTCCGGAAGTCATGACGATGGTCTTACCGCTCATTGGGGTTGCCTCCGTGGTCGATGGAATGGTTTCTCAAATAAGGTGACACGCGCACGGCTCGATTCTGCACGCGGGCGATGATCGGTTTTCCTTCGAAATCGTCCCGGCGTCGACCCGCTATCCTGTCCAACGCGTCCTCGTCCTCCAGGAAATCTCCGATTCGCAATTGTGGCGCCGCGGATGACATGGCCAGGATCACTGCCGTGGAATCCCCGCCCGCTCCGGCGTGAGCCGTTCCCCGCAAAGCGCCAAAAACCAGGATGTCTCCCTGCGCTATGATCTGGGCCCCGGGGTTCACGTTGCCCACCACCACCACGTTGCCGGAAAACTTGAGCACCTCGCCTGCCCGGCATGTCCCGCGTACAATATCCGCTGACACGCTTTGGCGTGTTGTGCTGGGCGTATCCCCCGCCACGCTCGCGTCATCCCCGGTAATATCCGAATCGGCGGCGGCCGGCCCTGCGTTTGCCATGACTTCCCGCCCATTGATCTGTTCAGGAACGTTCGAGTGCAGATCCATCAAATCACTGATCCGTTCACGCTCCCTGACCAACACGGTGGGATCGCACCAAAACTCCTTGATGGTTAGGCCTGATTCAGCCTCAATTACTTTCCGGATACGTCCTTGATCGTCGTCGGAAAGTATCCGTTTCCCTATGTCGACCACGACCTCGCCGTGCGAATAGAGTTGCCGGTCCCTCGCCAGGCGATCGCGCAATGTTTTGCACGCTAAATTCAGCGGAGCGCCGTCGTCCACGCTGATATTGACCAGTGCGCCCCGGCCGGAAATCTTGACCAACTCTTGGTCGGTTGTTGCGCTTTCCACCATCACCCACATTTATAGCAATGTGGGCCGGAATACCGCCTCAGTTGGTTCGTGCGGCTTTGGCCGATTTCGGAGGCCTGGCACAGCTGTCCTACGCCGGATCACCTATATAAAATGCGGCTAAATCCGGCCAAGCTGCCAGCCAAACGTAGACGCTCGGACAACCTCGGGTTAGGTTAGCAAGCCGACGTCGGCATCTGTCCGCCGCAGTGCCAACGCCTGATCTGACGGGTTCTATCATGACGCGTAAGCGATTTCCTGATCGGTCAATCCCAGCCAATTGCCGTCTGGATCCTCAATGGCAGCAAACGTTCCCCACGGCAAATCCCCAGGTTCCATCGCGATTGTGACCCCGCGTTCGCCCAACGTCTCAACTGTATCCCGAACGTCTGGACAGTAAAACACTAGGGAAGATTTGCGTTCCGCCCAGTCCGGCATCAACGCTCGCGGATAGATCACCAGGCATGTTTCAGCCCCAGGCGGCGCGACCTCCACCCATTCTGCGTCCGCTCCCATCTGCATCCTGCGCCGCACCTCGAATCCCAGGACCTCGACGTAGAAATCTATCGCCTTTGCCTGATCCTCCACGTAAACGCCCACCGTTTTGATCGCCCCAAGCATAACCGGCTCCAAAAAATAGACTGGCCGGAGCCACCTTAAAGGGCCCCGGCCAGCATGATTCTCAGCGCTCAATCAGATGCGTTATTCGCCCTGCCTAATCCGGACGTCCGAACACCGCCACTGAGCAGGTGAAAGACCCGGGACGACCCCCCAGGTTGTGAGTGATGCCAAGGTCGGCTTTTTGCAATTGTCTGCCCCCGGCCTTGCCCTGCATCTGCTTGTAGACCTCGTAGATCATGCGGATGCCGCTCGCCCCGATGGGGTGGCCGAAACACTTCAGACCCCCGTCGGTGTTGACCGGCAAGTCGCCTTCCAACGAAAACGCGCCGTCCGCCACGTCCGCGCTCGCCTGCCCGCGCGGGCTGAACCCCAGATCCTCCATGATAATCAACTCGGTGATGGTGAAGCAGTCGTGCACCATCGCCATGTCAATCTCTGCTCGCGGTTCGGTGATGCCGGCCTCTTCGTATGCGGCTTGGCTGGCCCTGACCGTCTCGGGAAAGTGCGTGAAATCCCAGTCGTTGCGCAGTACGCCGAACGCTCCCACCGCCAGGCCCAGGCCTTTCACCAGGATGTAATCGTCCCGCAGCGTGCGGGCAATTTCGGGTGTAGTTATGATTGCGGCGGCCGCGCCGTCGCTCACTCCGCAGCAGTCGTAGAGGCCCAGCGGCCAGGCGATCATCGGAGCGTTAATGATCTGCTCCTCACTGACTTCCCGCTGGAAATGCGCTTTGGAGTTCAGAGTACCGTTGTGGTGGTTTTTGGACGCGATTTGGGCAAGCGTACGTTTCCCGTCATCGTAATCGATGTCGTAGTGATGGAAATAGCGGGTCGCCGCCATGGCAAACTGCGAGGGAGGCGGCGTGGGCGGCTCAACGTCCGATCCGGGACCCGCTGCGATTGCCAGGCCCGAGAACCCGCTGTCCTTGAGTTTCTCGACCCCCATGGCCAGTACGATGTCATAGACTCCTGCCGCCACGGCGTAGCACGCGTTGCGGAAAGCATCGGTCGCGGTGGCGCAGGCGTTCTCAACGCGGGTAATGGGGATGTAGTCCAGCTTCAAAGCCTCGGCTAATGGCTGCCCGGTGCGGAAACTGCTGACCGTCCCCAGCCACGCTGCCTGTATGTCGTCGGCGTCCAGCCCCGAGTCCTCGTAGGCCTCGTAAGCGGCTTCGACCATCAGATCAGCCGCCGACGCGTCCCATCGCTCGCCGAATCGCGTGCAACCCATCCCAACCACGGCCACTCTATCGCGTATCCCACTCATTGCTCTGCTCCTCTGGTCAGGCGGCAACGACGACCGGGGCCGGCGTCCGCCTGGGTATGGCTTTCCAATAGTAATTGTGGATGCCGTTGACCACCCGCAGCTTTCGGAAGCTCATCTCCACCGGCATCCCCACCCGCACTTCTTCCAGTTCTCGGTCGGTCATCATGCACAGCACTCGACCGCCGCCGTCGAAGTCGACCACTGCCACCACCAACGGCGTGTCAACCGCGCCGGCGATGTAGTCCATTGAGTAGGTGAAAAGCTCACCGGCCTTGTCACTCAGCCGCACTGGTTCATGATCGTCCCTGGCCCGGCATTCCACGCAGACTCGCTGCGCTGGATATTGGACGTAACCGCAGGCCCGGCAGCGCGCCCCATACAACCGGACGTTCTTGTCCCCCTCTCTCCACAGAGCCGACACCGACGGAGACGCGGCAGAAGGGCGCCGAGAAGTATCGTCCAGGGTCCAAACGTCGCGCCACCGAGCGTAGGTCTCGTAGTTGCCCAGCGATTGTTTGGCGTCGACCCATCCTGTCAATCCCATCGCCGGCCGCTGCGCCGTCATGATCGCTGCCGTCGCCTCGAAACCCAAAACATCGCTGCCGTCCCCGTAGGAAACAGCCAGCAGCAAATCCCCGGGGGACGCGGATTCAAGCGCGCTCACCAACAACATCGGCACGAATGCCGCTCCCGAGTTGCCCACCGTGCCAAACATCGAGGACTCCGTTTGTTCTTCCGTAAACCCCAATTGCCGCGCCAATCGGACGTGCCGCCTGCTATCCGGTGCGTACAGAGCGACCTTGGCGACTTCTGAAGGCACAACGCCGGCGCGTTGGAAATATCCATTGACCGCATCGGGAACGATTCGTTCAATGCCTTCCTCAGTCGCGAATCGGTCTTCCCAGGAGCGTACGAAAGGATCTCCCGGTGAACGCCAATGGTCCAGCATGTTGTCGGTAATTGAGTGGCTGCCTCGGGATTCCGCTATCGTGCCGTCCGCGGCGATGACGAACGCTGCGGCGCCATCACCGGAAGCCCGTTCGGTTTCGCCGCGCGGTGGTCCCTGCCTGCTGTCGGCGACGACCACCAACACCTCCTTGGCGCTGCCGGCGGATACCGCATCCAACGCTGATTTGATAGCGTTGGTGCCGGCTCGGAGGACGTTGGATACATCGGTGGCGAAAATATCTTGCCGTAGGTCCAGGGCGGCGGCCACGATGGACGCGCACTGTTTCTCAGCGTAAGGCGCAGTCGTACTCGCGAATACTATTCCGTCGATGGCGTGGCGGTCTCGACCGCTCAGGCAATCGATGCCTGCGGCCACCGCCATGGTGACGCTGTCTTCGTCGAAATTCGCAACCGCCCTCTCCACACGCGAGTTCCAGTCTGCTGTGTCGGGACCCAGGCGGTAACGTGGAACGTACGCCCCGTATGCGGCGATTCCTGCCAAGATGCTCACTCCAAGTTTCGAACCCGATAGTCCGGGATGCTATCAGCGCGTTGGAAAAGGTGTCAACGCACCCCCATGCTACAATGCAACTGATGGTCCTGTATACCAAACCCGCACGGTTGACGGTCTTCCTGTTCGCGCTGCTCGTGCTCTTAGCCGTCGTGGGATGCTCGGGCGCCTCGCAGCGCAGCGTCGCCCCGACATCGGAGGGCAGCGAACTCCCTTCCGATCTAAGCAAAATCGGTGAGGCATATGGCATCCTCATCGATGAGCACGTCGACCACGGAACGATAGAACCGGACAAACTGGTCGATGGCGCAATCCGTGGCCTGCTCGCCTCTCTGGACGACCCCCATGCGTCGTACCTGACTGCGGAGCAGCACGCCAGGGAGCAGGAAGGGTATCGCGGATTCTTTGAGGGTATCGGTGCGCGAGTTACCCTCACTGATGCGGGTTTGACGGTCATCGCACCAATCCCCGGCGCCCCGGCTGAGGAGGCCGGCATCCGCCCCGGCGACATTATTCTCGCCGTGGATGGTGAGCGCATCGACCACCTCACGCTCATCGAAGCGGTCAACTTGATCCGAGGACCCGGCGGTACCGCCGTGACGCTACTGGTCAGGCACGCCGACAGTGTCGAGAACGTGTCCATAACGGTTACTCGCGGGCGCATACCCATCGATAGCACGACGTTCCGGATGCTCGACGATGGCATCGGCCACCTTTGGCTGTACAGTTTCTCCGATACCACCGAGCAGGAAGTTCGGGACGCTCTCGACGAATTCGAGGATGCCGACGGGCGCGCCCTCATTCTCGATCTCCGTAACAATCCCGGTGGCCTGCTTGCCGCAGTGATCGACGTTACCGAATTATTCCTTGATGGCGGGCCGATCCTCTACGAGATCGACGCTCAGGGAAAGCGCATCGATCATGAGGCTGACCGAGGCGGCGATGCCCGGAATATTCCTCTGGTGGTGTTGGTGAACCAATTCTCCGCCAGCGCCAGCGAAATTATGGCCGGCGCCATCAAGGCCAACGAGCGTGCCCAGGTGGTGGGAGTCACCACATTCGGTAAAGGCAGCGTTAACATCACCCGCGAGTTGTCCGACGGATCCGCAATTTATTTCTCAATCCGCCGCTGGTATCTGCCGGACGGCACCCAAATTGAAGGGCATGGGGTTACTCCCGATGTTTGGGTGGACTCTGAAACGGAGACCCTGCCCATCCCATTCGATGAAGACGTGGCCTTGCAGAAGGCAAAAGAAATACTGGAAATGAACCTGAGTGCTCCGTAACGTCGGTGCCCAATGAACCTGCGTGTTCACGGCACGACCCCGATGCGCACCGGTCCCATTCAATCGCCGCCACCGTTCGGCTGACCCATGGGCGAAGGGAATTCCAGCGCGTTCACGTAGTGGTAAACTGGACTCGGTGAAACAAAATGCCTAGGAAGAATCGCAACAGCAAGAAAAAAGTGGCCAACGCTTCCAGCGGCAATAACCGCCAGGTTGCGATTAACCGCAAAGCCCTCTACGATTTCGAGATCCTTGACAAGGTTGAGGCCGGTGTTGTGTTGACTGGGACCGAAATCAAGTCGATCCGCGCCGGCAAGGTTGACCTCAGGGACGCCTACGCCCGAGTCCAGGATGGCGAGTTGTGGCTCCACGGCGCTCACATAGCGCCATACGATGCCGGCAGCTACATGAACCACGAGCCCAAACGTCCACGGAAGCTCCTGGTGCATCGTAGCGAAATCAGCGATCTTGGGGCCAAAACTGCGGAGAAAGGCCTGACGTTGGCTGCAATCCGGATGTACCTGAAAAATCACCATGCCAAGATCGAATTGGGCGTGGCTCGCGGCAAACGTCAGTACGACAAGCGCCGTACCATCATCGAGCGGGAACGGGAGCGCGCCGCCCGGCAGGCCGTCAAAGAGTGGCGGGAGTAGCGTCGCCATTTTTGATCGCTAACCGTTGCGTTATAATCCTCTGCGAGAATCCGCGCCCCGGCGCTAGCGTCGGCGGGGCGCGTTATTTTGAGGAGATAGCGCTTTGATACGTAGTCTGCGGGGAATCGAACCCAAAATCGCGGCCACTGCCTGGGTGAGCGAGGCTGCATACGTGGTCGGCAACGTGGTGATCGGAGAACACAGTAGCGTCTGGCCGGGCGTCACCATCCGCGGCGACGGGGACCTCATCACCATCGGCAACCATGTCAACATCCAGGAAGGATCCGTGGTGCATGGGGATGGCCTCGTCATCGAAGACTACGTTTCCATCGGGCACTGCGTCGTCGTCCATGGCGACCGCATCGGCCAAGGCAGCCTCCTCGGGAACAACTGCACATTTCTTACCGAGTCGACCATCGGTCGCGAATGTCTCATCGCATCCAACGCGGTGGTCCTGTCCAATGTTGACGTCCCCGACCGTAGTTTCGTCGCCGGCGTCCCAGGCTCCATCAAACGCGGGGTCAGCGAGGAGCAGATCGAACAAATGCGTATGACCGCTGAACACTTGGTTGAGCGGGCGGGTTGGTTCAAAGAGAGCGGTCTCTGACCCCTTGCCGACGCAAACACAAAAATTGGGGGTGGATTAGCATCCGCCCCCTTTCCGTTTTCCGTTTCAACCGTGTCGTCCGATCATCCCAATCGTTCGGCGACCGGCAGCACGTGCTCGGCCAGGTGCTCCATCACTTGGATGCATGGCCCGATACCATCCACGCGGAAATCAAAGGTCAGCTGGTCAATCCCCAACTCATTGCAATAGTGAAGGTCGTCCACAACGGCTTGGGTGGTGTTGATGAGCGCGCCACCTGAGCGCACGCCCACTCCTTCTTCAGACCCGTCCATATCAGTGAAGTGCAGACTGCGCTTCAGGGAAATCGTTATGTCCGCCGGGTCTCGTCCCGCCAGTTCCGTTTGTTCCCGCAGGTACGGCAGGTTCTGCGCCACGAAGTCGGGCGTTTGTCGCGTGGTGTGCCAGCAGTCCCCGTATTTCGCCGTGCGCCGCAGTGCGCGCCTGGTGTGTCCGCCCACCCAGATCGGTATGCGCGGTTGTTGGATCGGCTTCGGCTCAAAATAGATCCCGTCGATCTGGTAGTACTTCCCCTGGAAGTCGGGAACTTCCTCCGTCCACAGCGCGTTGAAGATGCCGAGAAATTCGTCCGTCATCGGACCCCGATCTGCATAGGGCACTCCCAGGATGTCGAACTCCTTCTCCAACCATCCCACACCGACGCCACAGATCACGCGCCCTCCCGAGAGCACATCCAGCGACGCAAACATCTTGGCCTGTACGACGGGGTTCCTGTAGGGGAGTATGAGCACGGTGCTGCCCAGACGGATCTCGCTGGTGCACGCCGCCATGAAACCGAGCATCGTCATGGTTTCCAGGAATGGCTCATCTGACGGCCTCTGGAACGCGCCGGTCTCCGTATAAGGGTACTGATTGGTACCGGCCACCGGCAGCACGATGTGGTCTCCCGCCATCACCGATTCGAAACCCAGTCGCTCTGCGCGCTCGCAGAACTCGCGTATGCCTTCCGCATCGGGCAGTCGAGGGATGCTGACACCTATTTTCATCGGGAATTCTCCTGGCGCCGGGCCGTATTGGCGCTCGCAATCGCGCTCAGACTCGGCGGCGGCGGCATTATAGCATCAGCCCGGTGGGTTTCAGGGACTCGGAGGAACAGCGGGCCTTGCTATGGCGACTTGCGGATGGATCTGACCGCGGATCACTCAGGAATTTGGGGCTCGGTGTATCTGCTCCAGCGAATCTCCCCAAAACACCTGGCGCATACCCGATTCACCATCAAACGCCGTTGCAGAACCTGTCGAAACCATTGCTGCCCACACCCGCACTCTCCCACCCATTTCGGGACCGTATGCTGCACCCGGTGGCATCGTTCTCCCATGCAACCGATCTCGCGCGCTTTCGCTTTCCACACCTTGTCGTGATTGTGGCGCGGTCCCACTATGGCGTGCGCGATCTCGTGCAGGATCGTGTCCTTGATGTCTTCCCGCGTCGCCGCCAGGCAGTAACTCACCGATAGATCGATCCTGCGTTGTTGGTATCGACACACTCCGGCGCGGGAAGGCGCCAGGTCAAACCCGAACGTCCACCCTGCGGGGATATGACCCGCCGCAGCGTTTTGCTCCATCAGCTCACACGCCATCTCTGCCACTTCTTCCAACGTGCAGTCGCTGGACGGTTTGCTCTCAATTTCCACAATCGCGGAATATGGGGCAGTCCACTCTCGACCGTGCTCGCACACGACCCCAGCATGACTGGTGCGGATACTGGTAACTTTGCCCCGCACCTCAAACCGTTGAGGCGCCCTGAACCTCACTACGCTCCCCACGGGGGCATCCGCGCCCGGAAAATCTGTTGTGATTTGGTAACGCCTGCGAGCCATATCCCTCCACAACTTGGACAATTATAGCCGCTATTACGATGCGCGGGGCGCAATTGGTTTAAATCAAAAAAAGCGTTGTTGCCATTATTGGTTGCGATGCTATAATCCGCTCAAACGAACCATCCGCGCTCGAGCGTGGGTGCAACCTAAACCACTTCCAAGGGGAGGCGAGCTAATGGAAAAGGGAGACACCGTCATCAATGTTGGCCCGGTGGACGTCACGCTGTCCTATCGCAAGGAGATCATGCCTGACCAGGGCCTAATGGTTCAGGTCTACGGCGATGTCGACGGCAATGATACCGAGATTTTGCGGTTCGACTGCTTCGACCAGGACCCGCACTACCACTATGGCCCCGAGAACATGAACATCCGGCTGCACATGGACAAGACCACCGTGGGCACTCCTCTGGGCTGGACCCTGAAGAACATCCGGACCAACCTGCCTTCCATGGTACGGCGTGCGGGATACGATGACCTCGCTGCCGCCATCGAAGCCAACGGCATCGACGAGAACAAGATGGACGAGGTCGAAGAGTGCGCCCTGACCAAGTCTCGGGACGAGCGACGGACCGTTACTCACTTCCGCGGCGACCACATCTACGAAGCCGGTAACATCCGCTTTGGCGTTGAGTTCCGCTCCAACATCGGCGCAGCCAACGACCGCGGTGTGGCAATCCACGTGCTGACCGATCACCTCGGACAGGAATTCGAGCTTCTGGCTTTTGACTGCTTCGAGATCGCTCCGCATTACCACTACGGCCCTCGCAACCAGGACGTTCGGATTTACTGGGACACCACGACCAGCGGACACACGTTGGCCTGGACCCTCGACCAGTTCAAGTCCGGCAACCTTGCCAGCATGATCGACCGCGCCGGTTACCCCACTGTCGCGTCCAACTTGGACAACGACCTCGTCCAGGCAGTCGTCCCAGCGATGGAAGAGAAGGCTTGGGCCCTGGTTGGCACCAACCAGCAGTAACCCACTGACACAGTCAGGCAAACTTTGGGGCGGGTTTGAAACCCGCCCCTAGGTTTTGTGACTGGCTCCCAGTGGCCGAGACTACATCATGGTGTAACCGCCCGAAACGCTCAGCGTCTGCCCCGTGATAAAGCTGGCTGCCTCGGAGGATAGGAACACCACAGCGTTGGCGACCTCATCCGCCGTTCCCATCCGCCGTAGCGGGTACGCGCGTTTCACCCTCTCCAGCACATCCTCCGTGAACAGCTCTTCCATTCCCTGCGCCCACATGCTGTCGGAACTGCTTACCTCCGACTGTGGGGGAACCACCAGTCCAGGGCACACCATGTTGAACCGCAGGCCGTAACGCCCGGTTTCCCGCGCCAGCGACTTGCTCAGCGCGATCACCCCAGCCTTGCACGCCGAGTAGACCGCTTCGCGGTATTCGCCCATCCGGCCAGCGTCGCTGCTGATGCTGACCACTGCCCCTTGCTGCCGTTCAATCATGTGGGGCAACACGGCGTGGATGCAGTTGATCGCTCCCCACAGGTTCACGTCCACCTCTTTGACGTGTTCGTCCTTGGACTTGTCCATGAACAGACGGTCCACGGTCCAGCCAACATTGTTGACGAGTATGTCCACCGAACCCATCCGGGAGATAGCCTCGGCCACCATCGCATCGGTTTTGCCGCGATCGGTTACGTCGGCGTCGATTACCGTAGCCGTGGACCCGTTGTTCATCGCCGCTATCTCACCGGCGACCTGCTTGCCGGCCCCATGGTTCAGTTCTCCGATGGCGACGTTACAACCCTCGGCGGCGAACGCCAGCGTAATCGCTCGCCCGATGTTGTTGCCGCCTCCCGTGACTATCACGTTCTTACCCACCAATCCTAGTTCCAATTGCTAAGTCCTCCTGCCATATGATGGCTCCAGAATATTGCGGATCGTGTAGAGATTCTCGACATCGGCGCGGTTGTATTCCAACAGCAGGTCCAATGCCGATATGTTGGATTCCTCGAGGTATTTTTGCCACAGCAGCACGGCGTCATGCCCGCTCATTTCTGGCAGATCTTTGCGATCTATCCCCAGTACGCGCTCGATCCGTTTCAGCCCGCCGCGCAATCCGGCGCGTCGGCATGTGTACATCAGGTCGTGGTGATCAAACGTGCGCCGGAGGTCAATGCCGGGTTTCCAGGCCAGAAATGGGAGATCGAAACTGCTCCCGTTGAACGTGTGGATGGTGGTGACCCCTTCGAGAATATGCTCGATCGACCGGGGAGTGATGTCGTCACCCACCAATTGCTCTACCACCCATTCGCCCGGGAAATCTATAGCCACTCCCACCACAGTGGGATAAGACCGGCCCCCGATGAACCCCGTGGTCTCGATGTCCAGATATGCGTCCAACCGCGGCGGTCAGTGGCGGAAATGGCGGACGCCGGTGAACACCATCGCGATGCCAGCCGTGTTAGCAGCGGCAATCACCTCGTCATCCCGGATCGATCCCCCCGGCTGCACGATTGCAGTGATGCCAGCCTCAGCGGCCAGTTCGATGTTGTCCGGGAATGGGAAAAACGCGTCCGACGCCAGCACGCAACCCGGGGCTTTCTCCCCCGCCGCCCGCTGCGACAAATGCACGCTTACAACACGATTCGGTTGGCCGGCGCCCATGCCCACCAACTGCCGGTCTTTCACAAAAGCGATTGCGTTCGACTTGATATGCTTGACCGCTTTCCACGCAAACGCCAGATCAGCCAATTCTGTTGCGCTCGGCTTCCGCTCGGTGGCTGTCTCCCACTGGCCCGCGTCCTCTTCGATGACATCGGGCGTCTGGACCAGCATCCCGCCGCTCAATGGGCGCACATCGTAGTCAGTCGCACCGCCGGACGGGAGGGCAGCATCGACCGAAAGAATCCTGAGATTCCGCTTGCGTTGCAAAATCTCCAACGCGTCGCCGTCGTAACCCGGGGCCACCACTACCTCGTAGAAAACTGGGCCCATCGCCTCGGCAGCTTCGGCCGTAACATTGCGATTGAACCCCACAATCCCGCCGAACGCGGATACCGGGTCTCCGTCGTACGCCAATTGGTACGCCTCGGCCAGGTTATCCCTCGACGCCAACCCGCACGGATTGGCGTGCTTGATCACGCAAACCGCCGCATCGTCATAGTCGCTCACCGTCCGCCACGCTGCGTCCGCATCCATCAGGTTGTTGAACGACAATTCGCGTCCGTGCAACTGCCGCGCGCGGGCCAGTCCCCCTGAACCCCCACTGGCCGGCACGTACAGTGCGCCCTTCTGATGAGGGTTTTCTCCGTAACGCAAGGACGATACCCGCTCCAGGCCTATGGTGACCTGTTGCGGCATTTCGTCATCGCACGTGTGACCGGATGCCAGGTACTCAGCAACCGCCGCATCGTATACCGCAACGTGCTGGAACGCTTTGGTCGCCAGGCCACGCCGTTGGTCCTGGTCCAGGCCGTCCCCCGCCAGGGCGTCGGCGACCCATCCGTAGTCTGTCGGATCGACCACCACGGCGACCGACGGATAATTTTTCGCGGCGGCCCGCAGCATAGTGGGTCCGCCGACATCGATATTCTCCAGCGCGTCATCCAGCGTAACATCGGGTTGGCTGATCGTCTCGACAAACGGGTACAGGTTGACCACCACGACATCTATGGTTCCGATGTTGTGGCTGTCTAACTCCGCCATGTGGTCCGCAGAATCTCGGCGCGCCAGCAACCCTCCGTGAATCACCGGATGCAGTGTCTTCACACGCCCCTCCAGTATCTCTGGAGAGCCGGTAACGTCGGATACCTGTCGGACCGGTACGCCGGCATCGGAAAGGCTGCGGTGCGTCCCGCCGGTGCTGATCAACTCGAACCCTGCGCCGGCAAGGCGATTGCCGAGTTCTTCAATTCCGGTTTTGTCGAATACGCTGATTAACGCTTTCAAATTAGTGCTCGTCCCCTTTGGAAATCATCGCCGACGGTCAGAAACCGCCACCCCCGCCACCATCGAATCCACCCATTCCCGCTCCCGGGTCGATGTGGTGATTAACATGGCCTGCGTCGCCCATGTGGTTCATGTGCCCAGCGTCCACATTCGTGTGATCGGAGTGCCCGCCATACCAGATCAGCCCCAGTGGACCCCACGCCCACCACGGACTGTGGGCTCCGTGTAGGAAAATATTGTCGTCTTTCGCCCTGTTGCGCCGGAACGGATTTTTCATTCCCATATCTCCACCTGCCTTGCGTGACGCTAACCCTGCCGAAATATCGTTCTTTCTTGCCCTTGTTGCTCAACTACTCGGCCAATCTCCACTGCATCATCCAACCCTTCAAGCAGTGCGTCGGCGCCGTCGTTATCGCAGACCGCGACCATGCCCAATCCCATGTTGAACACGCGGTACATTTCATCGATGTCCACATTCCCCGCATTTCGGATGGCATCAAAAATGGGTGGGATATTCCATGAACCCATCTGGATTTCTGCCGCAATTCCCGATGGCAGCGAAGCCGGCATTTTCCCCGGCAGACCGCCGCCCGTGATGTGGCTCAGAGCTTTGACCTTGCCCAGATATGGCCCTAGCATCGGATAATAAGCTCGATGGCGTACCATCAATTCGTCGCCCAAGTTTCGTCCCAATCCGGGACACGGCCGGAACAGAGCCTGGGGATCGCCGTCAAGGTCGAAAACGCGGCGCACCAGCGAAAACCCATTGGTGTGCACCCCGCTGGACGGCACGCCAATCAACCGATCTCCAGGGACCACCGCGCTGCCATCCAACACACTATCCCGTTCAACCACTCCTACCACGAATCCTGCCAGATCGAAATCGGAGGATCCGTACACGCCGGGCAACTGCGCCGTCTCTCCGCCAATCAGCGCGCAGCCGACCTCCCGGCAACCCCAAACCATCCCGCGCATCAGCATTTCAGATCGGTGTTCGTCAAAGGTCGTGAAGGATACGTAGTCCAGGAAAAACAGCGGTTTCGCGCCTTTGGTCAGGATATCGTTGACGTTGAGCGTGACCAGATCCTGGCCGACTCCTTCAAAGTGTCCCATCTGGGCGGCTACCTTGAGCTTGGTTCCGACGCCGTCCGTGCTCGCCACCAGCACCGGGCTCGTGTATTCGCCCAGCGCGAACAACCCGGCGAACCCGCCTCCACCGTCCAGCACTTCCTCCCCATGCGTCAAAGCCGCGAACGCCTTGATCCGGTCCTTCAAACCGTCCATCGCGTCGAGCGACCCTCCCGCCGCTTCGTAGGTTCCGGTCTCTCCTGTGCTCAACCCGACCTCGATACCCGCCAAAGCTACCCGGTGCGGGCCAGGCCCATTTTCGAGAAATCTAGCTGCACCGGTACTGGGTAATTCCCTGTAAAACAGGCGTCACAGAATCCGCCTGCCTGCTGGCCCTTTGCAACATCCAGCAGTCCGCCGACGGTCAGATATCCCAATGTATCTGCGCCGGTCAACTCGCGGATCTGGTCCACCGTCTTGTTGGCAGCGATCAATTCCTCGCGCGTCGCCATGTCCACGCCCAGGTAGCAGGGATGTTTGATCGGCGGCGCGCAGACCCTGAGGTGGATCTCGGTGGCGCCTGCCTTCCTTAGTAGTTCTACTACGTGTGGCGTGGTCGTGCCCCGGACGATGCTGTCATCCACTACTATCAGCCTCTTTCCCCGCAACACCGATGGCATCGGATTGAACTTCTGTCTCACGCCACGGTCGCGCTGACGTTGCTCCGGTTCAATGAACGTCCGCCCTACGTACCGGTTTCTCACCAGGCCGTTCGCGAATGGAATACCGGACTCCTTGGCATATCCGACCGCGGCCGACGTCGAGGAATCGGGTATGCCTATGACCAGGTCGGCATCAATCGGGTGCTCCCGCGCCAATTGCGCTCCCATCTCCTCGCGAACCGTGTGCATCAGCCGACCGTCCATCATGCTGTCGGGACGCGCAAAATAGATCCATTCAAACACGCACAGGGCTCGCCCCCGATTCTCGTCCCCCTTGAAGATCTCCGAACGAACTCCGTCAGCGGTGATCACCAACACTTCTCCGGGTTCGAGTTCGCGAACAAATTCCGCCTGCATGTGGTCCAGCGCGCACGTTTCCGATGCAAACACCCAGCCATCCCCTTCCTCAGGGGGTAGGCGCCCTAAACACAGTGGTCGTATGCCCAGCGGGTCCCGCGCGGCGATCAGGGCATCCGGCGTCAGCAACGCCAGGGAAAAAGCTCCCTCCATCACCCGCATGCCGTAAAACAGGCGCTCTGGCCACGTTCCGCCCGGCGCGTTGGCCAGCAAATGGGCTATCACCTCTGTATCGGTGGTGGTGTCGAAGCGGCAATCCAGGCGCTCCAGCAACTGTTCTCTGAGTTGCACCGAGTTGATGATGTTCCCGTTGTGCGCGATCGCCAGCTTGCCGTTGGAACCGTCCACCACCAGGGGTTGAGCGTTGCACGGGTCGCTCGCGCCCGTGGTGGAGTAACGAGTGTGCCCGATGGAGGTATCCCCTAGGATGCCGTCGAGGTCTCCATCCCGGAAAGCTTCGGAGACCAGCCCCATTCCGGAATGCACTCGTATCGTGCCGTGATCCGATGCGGCGACCCCGGCCGACTCCTGGCCTCTGTGCTGCAGAGCGAATAGGCCGATGGCCGCAAGCGCCGCGCTGTGGCTGCCGGGACTTTGTATGCCTACTACCCCGCACTCCTCGCGGGGATGGTCAAACGGGTCGGCGTCCCAATGGCCGTATGACGGCAGGCTCATGGCTGCATTCTATTGTGCTGGCCGTGTCGGGTCAACGCTGCCAAAGCCTCGAGCAGACATCTACCTAGCCCTGATCAGCAATGATCTGGATTTTTCGGCCCTCCCCGAATCCGACGCTTTCGGTCCGGATGCCTTCCCTGGTGTCCAGGTACAGGTGAATCACACGCCGGTCAGAAGGAGGCATGGGCTCCAGCGTGATACTGCGACCGGTTTGAGCGACGCGGCTGGCCACGCGATCAGCCATTTCACGCAACGAGTCTTCCCTGCGCTGGCGGTACTGCTCCACATCCAGCGCCACCCTGATATTTTCCTCTTCGAAATGCTGTCGGACTATGCTCTGCACGATGAACTGAAGGGATTGCAGGGTGTTGCCCCGGCGTCCGATCAGCAACCCGGAATCTGGACCATTGATGTCGATTACGGGCCCGCCGGTGAATTCGTCGTGTGCGGACCGAAGCGAGACGTCCACATCAGCCCCCACGGTCGACAAGATTCGTTCCACTGCCTGGACCGCGGCTTCCGCCGGAGTGCCGGCCTCGATGGCGACCGACTGGCCGGCAACTGCGGGTTCTGGCTCGTCGGCAGGTTCGTCATCAACCTCATCCGTTTCCTCGATCGGTTCAGGTTCCTGTGTGTCGGCTCCGGCAATCCTGGTGACCCTCACCTCGGCCAACTCTCCGCCAATGCCCAGGAATCCCTGTCGACCTCTACTTAGTATTTCTACCTCTACCTCGCTGCGGTCGGCGCCGAGCGCTGCGAGCGCCTGCTCTTCGGCCTCTTCTACGGTTCTCCCGGTTTGAATTATCTGATTCATCACTGCTGCTCTCCTGCTGGTCCGGGGTCACGACCGCAGCGGCGGGTTCCGAGGGTTCGTCGCCACGCCGCGGGAACAAAGGAAATAGCGGCCCCCAACCGGTAATAAAATACTGTATGCCGATGCCGATGAGATTGGACACCACCCAGTACAAGGGTAGACCACTGGGCCAACCCAGGGAGAATGCTCCCAGGAAGATGGGCATCATCCAAAGCATCATCGTTTGACTTGACTGCTGCCGCGGGTCCGGCGACGGCATTTGCGTCATCTTTTGTTGTACCCATGTGGTGACCGCAACCAGCACCGGCATCACGATGGGAGACGGGTCCGGCCGGCTCAGGTCCAGCCACAAAAACCCGTTGTTCACCGGTATCGCTGAGTGAATCGGCGCGAAGGTCAACCAGGGGTACAACTTGTCTGACAGGTTGACCAGGTCCTCCGGGTTGTTGAACAACGTTTGAATCAACACCCGGAACAGTCCGATCAGAATCGGCATTTGGACAATCAGAGGTCCCAGGCACCCGATCGGGTTGACGCCGCTTTCCCGGTACAGCCTCATCGTTTCCTGGGAAATGCGTTGCCGATCGCCCGCATACCTTTCCTGTATCTCTCGTACCTTGGGCTGTAGTCCGGTCATCGACCGCATCTGACGCAACTGCCGAACCGTCAGCGGTATGGTCGCCACCCGCACCAGCACGGTGAAAAGGATGATCGCCAGCCCCATCTGAGAGAAGCACACGACGTACAACACCAACAGGGTGTTGAGCATGGGCCGGATGATGATCTCTCGCCAGAGATCACCGAATATGGCAAAAATCTCCACTGATTGCGTCCTGGACCGCTAAGCGATCTGCCCTCTCATCCCTAATTGCACCTGGTGTTTTCTTTGGTGTCGTAGCACCAGAGTATGTTGATCCCGGATTGCACCTGCACCCGGCGCACCGTGCCGTCGTCTGAGCCGATGTATACCGAATCCGCCTGAACCGGGATTCCATTCTGAACTCGGTCCGGCAGCCTGGTCAGCGGAGCTTTGATCTCGGCGTCGCCCACCGTCAGGGAGGCGATCTCCTGGGCCGTCCCGTGGGATGTCTCTGTGGCGCGCAGCACCGACAATTTGCCGTCCACCGTAGCTACCACTATCCCCCGGTCCAGCAGCACCGGACTCGAAACTACCGGCGCTCCGAGGTCGTACTCCCACAGCAGCGAACCGTTTTCGTCCAGCGCGTACACTTTGCCGTCCATCGATGGCGCATAGATCGCTCGGCCCGATGCCACGGGCGTCGCCCACCACCAGTTGCCCGCGGTAAATTGCCACCGAGGCTGTCCATCGTTCAGACCAAGGGCGTAAAGCTGGCGATCAAATGAACCCACGATCAGCAGGTTCTTGTGGATTAGCGGCCGCGCTACGACTGCCGCTCCCGTGTCAAACTTCCAAATGAGCTCACCACTGGTCAAGCTCACTGCGTACACGCTCCCGTCCTGGGACCCGAAGTAGGCCACTCCGTTTCGCAGCACTGGAGTGGACCATATCTCTCCTTCCGTCTGGAACGGCGACCAACGCAGGCCATCCCCGGTCAGAGCGTTGAACGCATACAGCCCGCCGTCTTCCGACCCTACGGCAATGATCCTGCCGGCCTCGTCCAGTGCCGGACTGCCTACCAGCGGTACGTCCTCCTCGGGTTCAACCTGCGGACGACGCCATGCCGTGGCGGCCGCGCCGCCACCCGCCGGCGGGTCAATCGCGTACAGGACCCCATCGATCCCTGCCACGTACAGGTACGTCCCCACCGCCGGGGCGTTGTATGTCCCGCGAAAGCCGTTTTCGCCTCCGACTGTGGAGACCCAACGTGTGCTTACCCCTTCCGATATCAGATCATTCAGGGCGTACACCTGGCCTTCCAAGGTGGCTGCGTACACTACTCCGTCATCCACCGCCACTGCTCCCCACCCACTGGTGGACGCTCCCAAATTGGGAGTACATCCGGCGCCGGCGATCCCGATTGCGATCGCCAGGGCGAACAGGATGCCCAGCCAGGAATGTCTATGCCAGGCGTTGCGCAAGGGATTGAAACAACGACGCATCTTGGTCAATGGCCTGCTGGGTATCCAATCACGATACGGGATCGTAGCCCTGCCCACCCATCGGGCGGCAACGCAAAATCCGCTTTAATCCGAGCCAACTGCCTCGGACAATCCCGTAGCGCGCGACCGCTTCCGCCGTGTATTGCGAACAACTGGGGTCGAACCGGCACATCGCGGGCATATAGGGAGATACGGCCTGCTGATAAAGCCGGATCATCCTCAGCGCCGCCAGCTTCACGGTTTTGACCCCGTCGCCATCAGGTTGGTGCGCCTCATCAGGTTGTGCGCGGCCCGCTCCAGAGCACCGTAGTCAGCCGCCCCTGCATCTTTGCGCGCCATGATGATTGCATCCCATCCGGGTTCGCAATCCGTCAACCGCACCGCCTCACGCAACCGCCGTTTGATGCGGTTCCTGACCACTGCATTGCCCACCCGTTTGCTGGCTACGAAGCAGAATCGTGATCGGTCCAGACCGTTGGCGGAAAGGCGCAACACGAGAAGACGGTTGGCCGCGCTCCGCCCGTTTTGGTGGATCTCCAAAATGCGGGCGTTTCCGGTAAGTCGATGGTGTCTTTGCATCGATGCCCGGAGGCCAACTGCAGCTGGGTGGATCAACAGGTCAACTACACGGAAAGCTTGTGCCGGCCTTTGAACCGGCGCCGGCGCAATACCGCGCGACCATCCGAGGTGCGAGAACGTGAGCGGAAACCGTGCACTCGTGCGCGGCGTCGCTTTTTGGGCTGGTAAGTTCGTTTCGGCATACTGTTTCTCCGAGAGTATTCAATACTAATGCCATTGCCCCGGTGCGTCAAGAACGGCTAATCACCGGCCAACGCTCCGGCGCGACCTGTTGCGGATCCGTTGGTTCCTATTGACCCGCCACGCGTGCATCCAACACTATACGCGTCGCGGCCAGAATCGCGCGCCAGCGGAATTGCGGTTTTGGACGCCTAATTCGCCAAAAGAGGGACCGCTGGTAACCTGAGTTCGCTACCTGTATTGGCCCACTTGCCCCGCCAGCAATCGGAGTCCAACCGGGTATTTCCGGCGAAACGCTTACGCTGGCGCGGCTGTGCCGTTATAATTCCGCTCAGGACGCAACTGAGAAGCCCATCTCAACTCGGACGCGCGACGATGAAAGAACGATACGAACAGGAAATCGAACAGCTCCTCAGCGAGCTCGAGGCCGAATCCCCCCAGCCCGCCGGCGTCCCTCCACCTGACGATCCGGTGCGTCCTGTGGACGATGAGCCGTCGCCTTTTACCCCCAGGCCCAAGGTGGGCATGTCGCTGATATCTCCGGCCAAATTGGCGTTGGCGGGAATCATCCTGGCCGTCGTTGGTCTCGTGATGCCGTTGCTGAAATGGCTTTCACTCGTCGGGTTGGCTGTCCTGGCAGCCTCCGTGGTTTGGATGTTCGTCCGGCGCATGGGCAAGCAGCAGCCCGCGTATTGGCGCGGCCGCCCTATCGAAGAGCCGCCCCAGGGGACTTGGCAGCGATTCCGCCGCTGGTTGGCTAAATAAGCTACCAGCCTACTGCGGCCCCGTCCTTCCTGGGTTCGCTTCCACCGCTTAGGACCCCGCTCTCCGGATCCCTGCTGATTGCTTGACCCCCTCCCATGCCGCCGGCGCCTCCGCGGCCTGGGCCATGCATCACGTTCACCCGGTGGCCCCTGCGATGTAGTTCGGCGACCACCTCGCTGCTAACGTCTCCCTCCAGCCACACCGAATCACCGGCGATTTGGAACCGCAGCGCGTCCAGCGCACCTTGCGAATCCATGCCGAAATCTACCATGTTGCTGATCACCTGTAGGTGCCCCTGTGGCTGCATGAACCCGCCCATGACACCGTAGCTCAGCCACAGTTCCCCGTCCCGGGTTGCCATGGCCGGAATGATCGTGTGGAACGGTCGCTTGCCGCCCGTCAACGAATTCGGATGCTTCTCGTCCAGTTCGAACAGGGACGCACGGTTGTGTAGGACAATCCCGGTTCCCGGCGCCACCAAGCCTGATCCAAAGTTGGTGAACACGCTGTTGATCAGGGAACACGCGTTGCCCTCTTCGTCGATCACACTGATGTAAACAGTGTCGCTGCCTGGGACCATCTTGCCGTAGGGAGCGGTTTGCATCGCCGCGGTTGGGTCTATCAACTTGCGCCGTGCGTCCGCGTACTTTTTGGATGTCCACATCTCAATCGGAACGTCAACGCAACGCGGGTCGGCCAAGTACTCAAACGCATCCGCGAATCCCAGCCGCGTGGCCTCGATCAGGTGGTGGTACCGGTCCGCGCTCTGTGGCCCCATTCCTGCGATATCAAAGCCTTCGGCGATGTTCAGCGCCTCCAGCGCTATGATGCCCTGCCCGTTCGGCGGGCATTCCCAGCAGGTCCCCCCCCGGTAGTCCGTCTTGATCGGTTCGTCCCAGTCGGAGTGGTGAGTCGCCAGGTCCTCCTCGCTGAGCCAACCTCCCTGCTCTTGAACGAAATTCGCCATGGTCTGTGCGATCGGACCCGTGTAGAAGCTTTCGCTCCCTCCCTCCGCAACGGTGCGCAGCGTCTTCGCCAACGTCGGCAACCTCATCATCTCGCCTTCCCGCGGCGCGCGTCCATCGGTCAGCAACTCTTGACCCGATGGCAGCCGGGACAGTTTTTCCTCCTGCTGTTGCCACTGGTACGCGATTATGTCACTTACGGGGAATCCGTTTTCAGCGTACTCAATCGCTGGTTCCAACGCGTCCGCCAGGCTGATGGTGCCCTCGCTATCCAGCAGGACCTTCCACCCATGCACCGTTCCCGGTACGGATACCGAGTACGGGCCAATCGCCGGCATCCTGCTGCGTCCCTGCGATAGCAACTCGTCAATGCTCGCCGCCTTGGGAGCGCGACCGCTCCCGTTTAGCGCCACCACATCCTTGCGCTTGGCCTTCCAGATCAAGGCGAAAAGGTCGCCGCCCACCCCCGTGGACATCGGCTCCACCACGTTCAAAGTCGCCGCTGTTGCCACCGCCGCGTCGACCGCGTTGCCTCCGGCCATGAGAATCCGCAGGCCCGCCATGGCTGCCAACGGTTGGCTGGTCGCCACCATGCCGTGCGTGGCGTGTACTGTGGATCGACGCGAATTGAAGAACATAGGACAACTCCAAGCGTGATGCGGGCTTGATTTGCGCCATCTTTGTACACCCGCTCCGAACGATTGACAAGACCGCCGGCATGCCAACGGTCTACCATAGACCGCCGTTCGGGTATATAATCGTTCGGGTTTAGCCCCCGCTGGGTGTAACGCATCCGGCTGGCTCGTCCGGGCCTGTAGTCCAACAATCCTTGGCAACCTTTGCGGCCCGTGGAACTCACTTGCTGAGGAGGAGATCATGCCAGAATCTTCCAAAATTATTTACACCGAAACTGACGAGGCTCCGTACCTCGCTACTCACTCCCTGTTGCCGATCTTGCAGGCGTTCACCAAGGGCTCCGGGATCGAGTTGGAAACGTGGGACATCTCGTTGTCCGGACGTATCATCGCCAACTTCCCCGACAACCTGACCGAAGCCCAGCGGATCCCCGACTATCTCCGGATGTGCGGCGAACTCTGCCTCGAACCCTCTGCCAATCTCATCAAGCTACCCAACATCAGCGCGTCAATTCCCCAACTCAAAGGCGCCATCGCGGAGCTGCAGGGCCAGGGATACGACATACCCGATTACCCCGACCAACCCGCCAACGACGCCGAACGCGAGATTCAGGTCCGCTATTCCCGCGTGATTGGTAGCGCCGTGAACCCGGTCATTCGGGAGGGTAACTCCGACCGCCGCTCATCCAACGCGGTCAAAGAGCATGGCTTGCGTAATCCCCACCGCATGATGCAGGACTGGCCCGAGGTCTCGAAGACCCGTGTTGGCCACATGACCGACGGCGATTTCTTCAGTACCGAAGTCGCGGTTACTACCTCCCAGGCCGGAAGCGCCACCATACAGTTCGTCGCCAACGACGGCAGCGTAACCGAGCTCAAATCCGGCATCCCGTTGCAGGTCGGCGAAATCATTGACTGCGCCGTCATGAACGTTGCCAAATTGCGCCAGTTCTACACCGAGCAGATGGAGCAGGCCAAAGCCGACGACCTCCTGCTGGGTCTCCACGTCAAGACAACAATGATGCGCGTGTCGGACCCGATCATCTTCGGACATCTGGTTACCGAATTTTTCAGCGACGTGTTCGATAAGCACGCAGAGGCATTGGCCCAGGTTGCGGTGGACCCCGACAACGGCGTAGCCGAATTGCTCACCAAGATCCAGGACCTTCCGGAAGCAAAGCGAACGGAAATCGAAGCCGATATCCAGGCATCTTACGACCAGCGCCCTGATCTCATGATGGTGAACTCCTACCGCGGCATCAGCAACCTCCACGTCCCCAGCGACACCATCATCGACGCTTCCATGCCGGTGGTCATCCGTGATGGCGGTCGTACCTGGGGACCCGACAACGAGCTCCACGACACCATCGCCCTGATCCCGGACCGCTCCTACGCCACTATCTATCAGGCGGTGGTTGAAGACTGTCAGCAACACGGAGCCTTGGACCCCTCGACCCTCGGCAGCGTCGCCAACGTCGGCCTTATGGCCCAGGCCGCCGAGGAATACGGCTCCCACGACAAGACCTTTGAAGCCCCCGGCAACGGGTCCATCCAGGTCGTCGACCAATCCGGCAGCGTTCTGATGGAACAGAAGGTGGATAAAGACGACATCTTCCGGATGTGCCAGACCAAGGACCTCCCGATCCAGGACTGGGTCAAGCTCGGGGTGACCCGTTCCCGTCTCACCGGCCAGGCCGCCATATTCTGGCTCGACGCCAACCGGGCCCACGACGCAGAGCTGATCAAGAAGGTCGAACAATACCTCCCTGATCATGACACCTCGGGCCTGGATATCCAGACCTTGCCTCCCCTCGAGGCCATGAGGGCCACCATCACCCGCAGCCGGGCCGGCCAGGACACCATCGCAGTTACCGGTAACGTGCTGCGCGACTACCTCACTGACCTCTTCCCCATCCTTGAATTGGGCACCAGCGCCAAGATGCTGTCGGTCGTTCCGCTCCTAAATGGCGGTGGAATGTTCGAGACCGGCGCCGGCGGCTCTGCCCCTCGGCACGTACAGCAATTCGTCGAAGAAGGGCACTTGCGCTGGGACTCGCTCGGTGAATTCTGCGCCCTCGTAGCCTCCTTCGAGCACTATGGCGAAGTGTACAACAGCGATCAGGCCAGGCTCCTGGCCGACACTCTCGACCAGGCTATCGGCGAACACCTGGAGCACCAGCGCGCGCCATCCCGCAGAGTCAACGAACTCGACACCCGCGGCAGTCATTTCTACCTCGCCCTGTATTGGGCGCAGGCTCTCGCCAAGCAGGACCAGGACCCCGATCTGAAAGCCCGCTTCGCCGACGTCGCGCGTCGTATGGAAGAGAACGAAGAGAAAATCGTTCAGGAACTGGTTGACGCACAGGGAGAAACCGTGAGCATCGGTGGTTACTATCGCCCCGATAGCCAGATGGCCGCCCAAGCCATGCGTCCCAGCGCCACCCTCAACGCCATTATCGATGCAATCTAGCGCCTTGCTGAACCGACAAGGCAACAAGGAGAAACCCTGACCAGATGCGAAGTAAAGTCACTGTAGTGGGCGCCGGCAACGTCGGCGCCACCACCGCCCAGCGTATCCATCAACTGGGTTACGCTGATGTCGTCCTGGTGGACGTGGTCGAGGACCTGCCCCAGGGAAAGGGCTTGGATATGCTGGAATCGGGGCCCATCATCGGCTCCGACGGTACGATCACCGGTTCCAACGGATACGAGGAGACCGCCGGCTCTGACGTGGTCGTCATCACGGCGGGTATCGCCCGCCGCCCTGGTATGAGCCGCGACGACCTTCTGCTCACCAACATGCGGATCACCGCCGCGGTGACCCAGGAGATAGTCAAGTACTCCCCCGACTGCATCATCCTTGCGGTGACCAACCCTCTGGATGCCATGGTGCAGAACGTATTCCAGACCGCCGGTTTCCCCCGCAACAGGGTCTTCGGCATGGCCGGCGTTCTCGACACTGCCCGCTACCGTACCTTTATCGCCCAGGAACTCAACGTCTCGGTCGACGATGTGCAGGCTATGGTTCTGGGAGGCCACGGCGATGACATGGTGCCGCTCGTGCGCTACACCACCGTCGGCTGCATTCCACTTACTGAACTTCTGTCCCAGGACCGCATCGACTCCATCGTCCAACGCACTCGCGACGGCGGCGGCGAGATCGTGGCGCTCCTCAAGCAGGGTTCGGCGTTCTACGCCCCATCAGCAGCCATCACCGAGATGGTCGAGGCCATCCTCTTGGATAAAAAGCGTATCCTCCCCGGCTGCGCGTATCTCGAGGGCGAGTACGGCATCAACGGCCTCTGCGTCGGAGTCCCGGTCAAGATTGGCGCCAACGGCGTCGAGCAGGTCATCGAGATTAGCCTCACCGACGAAGAAATGACCGCTCTGCAGAGCTCGGCCGCCTCCGTACAGGAACTCGTGGACGTCATGGCCAACGCCGAGGCATAGTCCGCACAACCCCCGGATTTACCCAGTATTACGCGAGGGCGGGTTCCATACCCGCCCTCATTTCTGTGGTGGCGAGTGTATAATTTAAAAAATTATGACAAATGGAGGACGCCCCCATGACTGAGCGGACTGAAATCGAACGGCAACTGTTGGCGAAAGCTGCTCAATTCCTGCCGGGCAAATCCAACGGCAACACCAACTATCCCGAGGAATTGAACTTCCTCGTGCGTGAGGGGAAGGCGGGCCGGTGCTGGGACGTATCTGGCAACGAATATGTCGACTGGCTCATGGGGTCTGGCCCTATGATCCTCGGGCATGCCCACCCCGCCGTCACCGAAGCGGTAATCGAGGCGGTCGGTCGCGGGTCAACCTTCTTCGCCAACAACGACCAGGCGGTGATGCTCGCTGAGGAACTCTGCAAGGCCGTCCCCTGCGCCGACAAGGTCCGATTCACCACCAGCGGCACCGACGCCTGCTTCCAGGCCATGCGCGCCGCCCGCGCCTACACCGGTAAGGAAAAAATTCTCAAGTTCGAGGGTGGTTACCACGGCACCAGCGATTACGCCATGATGTCGGTGTTCGCCTCGGCGAGCGTGGAGTTTCCCCAGGCGGAGGCCAACAGCGCCGGTATCCCTCGGGCCCTCAGCGACCTTATGCTTGTCTCACAGTTCAACGATCTCGATACCACCGCCGCCATCGTCGACGCCCACAAGGATGAACTCGCCGCCATTATCGTCGAACCCCTGCAGCGCACCCTGGCGCCCAACCCTGGATTCCTGGCCGGCCTCCGCAAAATCACCGAAGACGCCGGAATCCTGCTCATATTCGACGAGGTGGTAACCGGCTTCCGCCTTGCCTATGGTGGCGCCCAGGAATACTACGGCGTGACTCCGGACTTGTGCTCGGTTGGCAAGATCATGGGTGGTGGATATCCGCTGGCCGGTGTCCTTGGCAATGACGACGTTATGTCGGTGTACGACCGCTCTGCAGTCTCGTCCGACAGCTACGTGGATCAAATAGGCACCCTCAACGGCAACCCCATCGCTTGCGCCGCCGGTTTGGCCACCCTCGCGGAACTACGCAAGGAAGGTACGTACGATCGCCTCCACAGCGTTGGCGGACGCATCCGGAACGCCTTGGTCGACGCCTGCTCGGAGCAGGGATTTACGGTCCAGAGCGTCGGCGAGGACGCCATATTCGACATCTACTTCGCCGACCATGCCGTCCAGAATTACCGAGACGGACTGGCTGCCGACCCAGCCCCACTGGCTAGGCTCAACGCCGGCCTGTTGGAGCATGGCATCATCAAGTCCTGGCCGCAGAAATTCTACCCGTCCGTCGCCCACACTGACGCAGACGTCGACCAGACCATCGCCGCCATCCGCGAAGTCGCTCCAACCCTCCGCAGCTAACACCTGCCAGGATCCCTCCTAATGGGCATCACGTCCACACTGAACACGCGGGAGCCCGTGTACCCGTCTCTGACAAACAGTGCTTGGCCGGGATAGCGTTTCCTTATCTCCAATTCGAAGCCTATCCTGGCCTCATCTAGTCGCTGCTCCAGTTCGTCCTCTAACTCACTGAGGAATTGCAAGCCATCGTCCGTTAACGCACCAGAGTGATATGCCTCTGACTCCACCCTGCAACCGAGCACGTCGCATGGCGAGGCGGCGCATGCGGGGTTCGCCACGTCAGGGCATTGGTGCTGGCGGGGAAACTCGCGCACTTGGCTGCTGCATTGTACCCGGTAGGAGAATGAGCTATGGGTTTCCCCTGGTTCGAACGACTCCACGGTCAAAATGTTGACCTCCACGTAATCTAGGGTACGTGGATTGATGATGATGAAATCATAGCCTCGGCGATGTGGCTTCCCACCAGGGAATATACTGGATCCTGAGTGGATGCGGGACGGTTCGTGGGGTATGCGGACGAAGTCAACGGTCAGTTCCCTGCCGGCCAGATTGGAAGTCGGTTCCACATCCAAATGCACAACGTTTCGGATCACGACGTGAGGGTTTTTGATGACAACGAACGGCTGCGGCATACTTACGCCTCTTTTTCCTGACGAATGACCTGGCAAAAAGGGGCAGGTCTTCGACCCGCCCCTCGATCTCACTAACCTGCGAGAAGATCTACCGCCCGCGTATCTTTACTTCCAACGGCCCGGTACTCACGATGTGCTTCTTGAGCCCCAGTTCGTTTGGAGACATCCCCATTGCCAACCCGATCAATTGCGGCATGTGCAATATCGGTAAGTCAATGGACCGGCGGGCCTGCGAGGCGGCTTTAGGTTGGAATCCATCCAAGTTCAGGTGGCACAACGGACACGGGGTAACCATCGCGTCTGCTCCAAGGTCTTTGACCTCGGACGTATGCTTCCCTACCATCGCCATCGAGTTTCGTTGGTTGATGGTCAAAATGGGGAACCCACAGCAACGGGTCTTGCCCTCAAAATCCACCAGCGTTGCTCCCAGCAACTGGATCAGCATTTCCAGCGACTGCTGCCGTTCAGGGTGTTCCTCAATATCCAGCGCCTCGGTAGGCCGGACTATGTAGCATCCGTAGAAGGGTGCAATCTTCAACTCGGTCAGCGGCCTGGTGATCAGCGATCCCAAACGGTCCAACCCGTAGTCCTCGATCAGGATCCACAGCAGATGCTTGGGCTCGCTGTTCCCGCTGTATTCCAGCCCTTCCTCCGCCAGGTGCGAGTTAATCTCGGCCAGGTACTCCGGATCCCTCATCCGGTGGTTCGCCTGCGACATCACTCCCTGGCACGTGCTGCATATCGTCAAGATCGGCAGACCCATCTTCTCGGCTTTCGCGAAGTTGCGCGCATTCAACGTATCGCCGAATAGCTGATTCTTCTCCTGAATCACGCCCGCTCCGGTACACGTCCAGCCGGGGATTTCCTCCAGTTCGATGCCCATGCGGTCGCACACCATGCGCGCCGCTGGGTAGAGTTCGGGCGCGCCTCCTTGAGACACGCAGCCCGGGAAAAAGGCGTACTTCACTGGTTTGTCCTCCTCGTGGCTCCGGTCACCGACGGTGTAGGGGCGAATAATCATTCGCCCCTACGGGAACCGACGTGACTTTCGAGTATCTCGTAAGCGAATCCCCTAGCCGAACGGCGAGTTGTTGCTCACCTTGGGTGCGGCCGGTTCCGGTTGTGTTCGGTCGAATATTCGGCGAACGGCTTCCACGTTGTCCACGTTTTTGTGAGCGATGGGCGGCATCTTCCCTCTCCGCATCGCCCTGAACGCCACCGGCATGTAGTCCATCAGAGCCGGCAGGTTCATCATGCCCACCGATTTTATCGGCAACCGCAACTCATCAAGTCGCCCGCTGTGGCCCACAGATTCCGTAAACGCGTCGGTGTGCCGCGCGCCATTGTTGTTGTCGTACCCGGCTTGGATGGCCTGCTCGCGCATCGCCATGATCCGGTCCATGGGCGCCACGCCCTTCGGGCACGCCTGCACGCATTCGTTGCACCGGGTGCAGTCCCAGATGCCCGTCGGCTCGCTCAAAGCCCACAGCCGCTCCATGGAAACGCCCTCGTCGTCGCCGTCGCGCGGGTCGGCCGTGAACCGGTACGCTTTGGCCAGCGCCGCCGGTCCCAGGAACGTCGGGTCGACTTCCAGCACCGTGCAATCCGACACGCACGCCCCGCACATGATGCACGCCGTCACACTGGAAAGGTGCAGCATCGCATCGTTGGAGACGATGTACTCGCCTTCCGGTTCCCTTCCGATGTGTTTCAGATACGGATCGACGGCCTCGATTTTCTCCCAGAAGAGATCGAAGTTGACCACTAGGTCCTTCACCACCGGCATCACGCCCGCCGGCTCTACCGTGATCACCCCGTCCTGAATCACCGTGTTTGCAATGGTCTTGCAGGCCAGGCCGGCGTGTCCGTTGATCCTCATCGCGCAAGAGCCGCAGATAGCGCTCCGGCACGAGCACCGTAACGACAGCGTACCGTCGTCGTCCTCGCGGATCTGGATCAACGCGTCCAGCACCGTCGCGTTGTCGGCAATGGTGACCGGATAGTCCTGCCAGTAAGGCAGGCGGCGTTCGTCAACCGCCTCCGGGTCCTGTCGTCTTACCCTGATCGTGACGTCCATGTCCTAGTACTTCCTCTCTTCCGGTGTCCAATTGGTGATGACCACGGGCAGTTCGGAGACTTGGGGCCCGCCGTCGCCTTGGGTCAGCACGATGTGGTGCAGCCATTCCTCGTCGTTCCGCTCCGGGTAATCCACGCGGAATTGCGCTCCCCGGCTCTCCCTGCGTTCCAGCGCGCCAACCGCAATGGTGTCCGCGCAGTCCAGCATGTATCCCAACTCCAACGCAAATATCAGGTCGGTGTTGAACGTCTTGGCTTTGTTTTGCACGGGAACGTTTTCGTACCGGCGGCGGAGATCATGCAGGTCGCCCAACGTCTCCTGGATGCCTTCCTCGTTGCGGAAAACCGCGACGTTGCGGTTCATCGAGTCGCCCATATCCTTCCGGATTGCTCCCCACCGGTCGCCGTTTTCCGGCCGGTCCAGCATCTCCTGGATCCGTCGCCGCTCGCGAGCCAGCGTCGCGTTGGAGTCAAAATCGGCATATCCGATGCTGCGCACCGCGTCGGCTGCGTGGTTGCCGGCCCGCTCTCCGAACACGATGGTGTCCAGTAGCGAGTTGGCGCCCAGGCGGTTGCCGCCGTGTACGCTCACGTTGGCGCACTCTCCGGCCGCATAGATTCCATTCAGGTTGGTCAAACCGTTTACGTCGGTTTTTATCCCACCCATTATGTAATGCATGCCGGGGCGAATCGGAATGGGTTCTCGGATCATGTCCGCGCCGGCCAGGTCGATTCCGATTTCCCGGATCTGGCTCAGCTTTTCCATGATCAGAGACTCACCGAGGTGAGTGCAGTCGAGGTACACGCAGCCATCGACTCCGTTCCCACCGTTAATCTCGGTCTGCTCCGCCCGGGACACCACGTCGCGGGATGCCAGCTCCATCATGTTCGGAGCATACTTCTCCATGAAGCGGTTGCCGTCTTTGTCCCGCAGGTAAGCTCCCTCACCTCGGGCGGCCTCGGAGATGAGCACGCCGCTCCCTGCAAGCGTGGTGGGATGGTATTGCACCATCTCCATGTCCATCAGTTGTCCGCCGGCGTTATAAATCAGCCCCATGCCGTCGCCCGTGACAATCAGGGCGTTGGTGCTCGGCTCAAACAACCGTCCGCAACCGCCCGTGGCAAATATCACGGTCTTGGCCCGGATCACGTGCAACTCGCCGGTCCTGATCTCCAGTGCGATCACTCCGGCGGCACGTCCCTCCTCCATGATCAGCGAAGTGACGAACCACTCCTCGTAGCGCTGTACACCGGATTTGATGAGTTGCTCGAACATCACGTGAAGCAGCGCCTGCCCGGTGAAGTCCCCCACAAAGAAGGTTCGCGCCCGACGTTGTCCGCCGAACGCGCGCGTGCCCAACCGGCCCTCATCGTCCCGGTTGAACGTAACGCCCATGTGCTCCATGTCGATCAGCGACGCGCCGGCCTGCCGGCACATCACTTCGATGGCGTCCTGGTCTCCAAGGAAGTCGCTGCCCTTGATCGTGTCGTAGGCGTGATCTTCCCAGTCATCGCCACGGTCCAGCAACGCGGCGTTGATTCCGCCCTGGGCCGCGTTCGAGTGGCTGCGAACCGGATGGACCTTGCTGATGATGGCAGTGGTCGCCCCTCCGGCTCGGGCCGCGATCGCCGCCCTCATTCCGGCCAGGCCAGCCCCTACGATCAACACGTCGTGCTGCAAATCCTCTGGCATTTGTGATTTCCTCCAACCGGAAAGCGACAATCCGGTTCCTTGTGGCGCCCCTATGGTCTAGCGGCGCGCCGATTTTCGACGGCTAATTATCCCCCAAGACACGCATGGCAAGCAACAGCGACGCCACGCTCTTGGCATCTCTTATGGTACCGTCGCCGATTAGGTTCGGTATGTCGGCCATCGGCACACGGACGACTTCGATGAATTCGTCCTCGTCAGCTTCCAGGCGCGCCGGGACCAGTTCCCTGGCTACGTACGCGTGGATCATCTGTGTACACCAACCAGGTGCAACATAAAAATTGCCGAGAGCCTCAAGATGGGTTGCGGTGTGTCCGATCTCTTCCTGCAATTCGCGCAGCGCGGTCGCCCCCGGGTCCTCTCCTGATTCCATCTTCCCCGCCGGAGCTTCCAGCAGAAACGCCTCTACCGCTTTCCGGAACTGACGCACCATCAGGACGTTGTTGTCGCCATCCACCGGAACGATGCAAACCGAATACGGATGGTCCACGATCTCCCGCGTCAACTCTCGTCCATCGGGGAGGCTCACCGTCTCCAACCGTACTTGGATCAAATCGCCCTCATACGCCGTGCTCGCGGCAATCGTCGGCTCTTCCCACGCGCCCGCATGCGCTTTGTCCTGCGTCGCCATCCTCAGATCCCCAGGACCCGCATCGCCAACAGCAGCGACGCCACGCTCTTCGCGTCCTGAATGGACCCGTCAGCTATCCGGTCTGGAATTTCTGACCAAGGCACCGGAACCACGTCGATGAATTCATCCTCGTCCGAATCCAGTTCGGCAGGCGTCAAGCCGGTCGCCAGGAACGCATACATGTACTCCGAGGCCCATCCCGGAGCCAGATAGAACGCCGTCAACCTCGTCAGTTCGGCGGCTGTATGCCCGATCTCCTCCTGCAACTCCCGTCTCGTCGACTCCTCCGGTTCCTCGCCCTCTTCGATTCCGCCTGCGGGTACCTCCAGCAGGAAGCTCTCGGTCGGCTTGCGATATTGACGCACCAGGAGCACGTTGCCATCGTCGTCCACCGGCACCACGCAAATCGAGGGTTCGTGCTCCACGATCTCACGCGTCGTTTCCCGGCCGTTGGGCAACCGGATCGTGTCCACGCGCACGTCGATGATCCGCCCGCTGAACACTGACCGCGTGGCAATGGTTGGTTCGTTGGTGGCTCCAGAGGTCAAGTTTGTCCTACCGTCCTTGGAAACTGAATCCCAGCCGACGCGTCAGCGTTGCCCAGAAATAATTCGGTTCGTTGGCCCGCAAAAACCGCGCCCGGTACGGACTGGGCGTTATCCTCACCCAATCCCCCGGATCTATCGGATGATTCTCAAACCCGTCCACGCTGATGGTGGCTTCCTGCGAGCCCTCTAGGTGGAAATCCACTCTGCTCGTCGGGCTCAAAACCAGTGGCGTCGTCAACCCCACGTGCGATGCCAGCGGCGTCAGCACCAGGTCATCAGACAGCGGGTCAATGATGGGCCCCCCGGCTGCGAAACTGTATCCGGTGCTCCCGGTCGCAGTCGCCAGGATCACTCCGTCAGCGCGAAATGTCGACACGTCCGCTCCATCAATCACCGCCCGCACCGTAATCACCCGGGATACTCGGCTCCGCGACAGCACGATGTCGTTCAACGCGTGGTATGGTCCCTGCGTATCGGCAGCCTCCGAGCCATCGGAGCCCCGTTTGTACACGGTCGCCATGAGCATGCTGTGTTCCGAGACCCTCACGTCCTCGTTGAGGTAACGGGGCAATTGCTCCATTACTCCGGGCACCGTCAATTCGGTCATGAAACCCAACCGGCCCATGTTGATGCCCAACAGCGGTTTGCCCACGGGAGCGACGGCGCGATTCACGCGCAGGATGGTACCGTCTCCCCCGATGGTGATCACCAGATCGGTGTGTTCCGCCCGTTCGCTGATGTCCACGGCGTCCTCGGCCCTGAGGATCCAGGTGTTGGCGCCCAGGTTCAGTTCACCAACTATGGCGTGCGCCAGGTCAAGCGCCTCAGGTATCAGGTCGTTGTAGGCGATGCCAACGGTTTTCATGGTTGGCTACCCGCCGGCGAGGACCGAAACGGCCTGTTCAGCAGCGCCCAGCAGCGCGCCGGGAGCCACGCCCAGCCACAGCAATGCCAGTGTCGCCACCCCCAGCGCCACGTTCACCGGCCACGATGCGCCCACCCGCTCGGTGTGTATCGGTGTCTGCAGGAACATCACCTTGATTACCCGGAGGTAGTAATACGCCGAAACCACGCTGTTGACCACTCCGATGATAACTAGCCACGTCATCAGCGATTCCCCGGTGTTGATGGCCGCCGCGAACACGTAGATCTTGGCGATGAAAATCCCCGTCGGCGGAACGCCAATCAGCGCGATCAAGGCCAGCGCCAGCGTGATGGCCAGGAACGGAGCGCGGCGCAGCATGCCGGCGTAATCGTAAATCTCGTCGCTGTTGATGCGGTTGCCGATGCAAACGATGGCGAAGAACGCTGTGAGGTTGGCCGCGGTGTACGCCGCCAGGTAGAACAGCACGCTGCTCGGGCCAAAGTTCGCGGAGTCCCCGGCCGACGCGACGGCCGCCACGCCCACCAGGATATATCCCGCGTGCGCTACCGTGCTGTAGCCGAACATCCTCTTGATGTTCCGCTGCGCGATCGCCACCAGGTTACCGATGGTCATCGAGAGGGCGGCCAGTCCGGCCAGCAGCACCCACCAGTCTCCGCCCAACGCGTCGAATCCGATGTAGAACACCCGCAGCACCAGCGCGAACGCCGCCGCCTTGCTCGCCACCGACAGGAACGCGACCATCGGAGTCGGCGCTCCTTCATAGACATCTGGCACCCACATCTGGAACGGCGCCGCCGACATCTTGAAACCGAACCCCACCAGCAGCAGGACCACCGCCAGGAGCAGCGCCATGCTCCCGAAGGGGAACGCTCCAGTTGCCCCGCTCGCAGACAACGCAACCGCAATCTCGTCCAGCCGGGTGCTGCCCGTAAATCCGTATATCAGGGCCATGCCGTACAGCATCAGCGCGCTGCTCAACGCCCCGATCACCAGGAACTTCATTCCCGCTTCGCTTGACCGCCCGTTGGGCAAGAACGCCGCCAACGCCGCCAGCGGTAGCGTTATGAGTTCCAGGGCGATGTACATCATGATCAGCTCGTTGGCCGATACCAGTAGCATCATTCCCGTCGCCGACAGCAGCATCAACCCGAAGAACTCGCCTTGCAGTCGCTCCATCCGGCGTACGTAGTCGGTCGAGACCAGCACCACGAGCCCCACCGCTGCCAGGATCAGAAAGTTGAAGAACAGAGAGAACTTGTCAATCGACAACGTGTATAGGACGACTGATCCTTCAGCCGTCAACTGGCTTGCCCCTGAGTTCGTCAGATCCGTGACCTGCCACGCACTCAACGCCGCCGGCGCCGCAAGCCCTACGAACGAAAGCCCGACCAGCAGGCCGGTCCGCCGCGTCAGCAGATCTACGACGATAACCACCATCGCCAGCGCCGCCAGCGCCAGTTGCGGAGAAATCAGGTAGATGTCGTAAACGGTCATGTCGTGCGTTGACTCACAATCACGGACTCGTGCTCGCCAGGCCCACGTTGTAGACGCTCACGATTGGTTCCAGGCCGTCCCGGAATACGTCGGTCAGCCATGCCGGGTAGATCCCGACCGCAAAGATGCTGATTACCAGCAGCGCCACCGGCACCGTATCGACCAGCGAAGCATCCGTCAGACCGTCCCAGCGAGCCGGCCGGGGCCCAAACATCGTCCGCTGTATCATCCACAGGATGTAGCCCGCTGCCAGGATGATACCCAGCACCGCCAGGATGGTCAGCGCGGGGAACGCGCGGAACCCTCCAAAAAACACCAGCAGTTCGGATACGAACCCGCTCATCGCCGGCAATCCTAGCGACGCAGCCCCCGCTATCAGGAACGCTCCGGCTACGATCGGCATCCGGTTCGCCAGTCCGCCCAGGTCCGGTATGTGCCGCGTGTGCGTTTTTTCGTAAAGGATCCCCACGGCCACAAACAGCAGCCCGGTGATCGTCCCGTGCGTGAACAATTGCATCGCCGCGCCAGTGAGCCCGGCGTCCGTCAGTGATCCCCCGATCACTGCGACTGAACCAATCCCGACCAGCACCAAGCCCATGTGGCTGACGCTGGAGTACGCGATCAGCCGCTTCAGGTCCGTTTGGCGCAGCGTTACCACCGCTCCGTAGAGCACGCTGACCACTCCCAGCGCCACTATGGGCAGGGCGTAGTGCGCCAGTTGCTCCGGGAACATTCCCGCGTTCACTCGCAGCAGCCCGTAGCCTCCCATCTTTAACATCACGCCGGCCAGCATTACGCTGCCCGCGGTTGGGGCGTCCGTATGGGCGTCGGGCAGCCAGGTGTGTACCGGCCAAGTCGGCAGTTTCACGGCGAAGGCGATGAAGAACAGCCAGAACAGCACGCCCATGGGCAACGCCGCTCGGGATGCGTCCAGGGCTCCGCCGGGTTCCAGCAGCAGCGTCATGTCGAAGCTTCCCACGCCGGAACTCACGAACACCGCCACGATGGCCACCAGCATGAACGCCGATCCCAGTATCGTGAACATCAGGAATTTCATCGCCGAATATTCGCGCCGGCCCGTTCCCCAGGTGGAGATCAGCAGGTACATCGGCACCAGTTCGATTTCCCAGAACAGGAAGAACAGCAGGAAGTCCAGCGAGGTGAAAACACCCATCACCGCCGTCTGCAGCACGAACAGCCAGATGAAATATTCTTTGACTCTATCCCGAATGTGGAACGATACGAACACCGCGCACAGCCCCAGCAGGCCCGTCAGCATCACCAGCGGCGCGCTTATGCCGTCCACGCCCAGCAGGTAACTCGCCTGCACTGTGCCGGTATCGATCCAGTCGAATCGGTCGATCAATTGGAAGCGGTCGCCGCCCGGCCGGAACAGCACGAACACGATCACCGACAGCACGAGGTCTGCCAACGCCACTGCGCCTGCGTACCACCTGATGGCCCGGTCGTTGCGCACGATGCCCAACGCCAGCAGCAGCGCCGCCACCGCCGGCAGGACCACCGTGGCAGTTAGCAGTCCGTTGAATCCAGTCGGCATCGTCCGCTATCCCAAGATCAGGTACAGCACAATGATGACCACGCCGCCGGCCGCCGCCACCAGCGGGTACGTCTGCACCTGCCCGTTTTGCGCCAACGCGATGAGGCCGCCAATGTTTCGCGATATCCAACCCACCAGGCCCACGATCCCGTCGACAATGTTCCGGTCTACCCAGTCCGTGATCGCCGCCACTATCCGGTAGAACACCCTCCCCACGATCAGACCCTCGTACAGATGGTCAAGGTAATACCTCTGTGCCAGCAACGTATGGACCACTCCGCCTTTTGTCAGCGGGTCGTTGTTGGTGAATGGGCGCGGCCACATGTACGTGAGTACCGCCAGACCGATCCCTGCCAGCGCAACTACGTTGGAAATCACCGCCATGGCAATGCTGAACGGGGGCGCGTGGTGACCGTCATACAGGCCGGAAGCGAAGTACTCAGTCAGCCAGTGCGACGGTATCAACCCGAAAATGCTCTTGACCCCGATGGGATTCGCGATCCAGCCGGCCACCACTGCCGACACCCCCAGGAAAACCATCGGCCCTACCATGAACCACGGCGACTCGCCCAAATGGACGTGATGGGACACGCCCGTCGGCGCCGGTTGTCCGGCCTCCTCGCAGTCGTGCAGTTCCTGCTCGCCACCGCCTCGGAACTCCCCATGGAACGTCAGATGCACCATGCGGAACGAGTAGAACGCGGTCAGCAACACCCCCGCCAACAGCATCAAAAACACCAACAAACTGACTGTCGTCGGTACCGCTCCGGTGCCCAGCCAGGCCTCCAGCAATATCTCGTCCTTGCTCCAGAACCCGGCCAGCGGGAAAATCCCCACCAGGCTCAGCGCGCCGATCACCGTCAACCAGTACGTGAACGGCATCGCCTTGCGCAGTCCGCCCATGTACATCATGTTGAACGTGCCAGCGGAGTGGTTGACGCTGCCCGCTCCCAGGAAAAGCAGAGCCTTGAAAAACGCGTGCGTGAACAGGTGGAACAGAGCGGCGTTGTAAGCCCCGATGCCCAGCGCGGCCATCATGTACCCCAACTGGCTCACCGTCGAATACGCCATCACCCTCTTGATGTCGTTGGCCGCCAACCCCATCGTCGCCGCAAACACCGCGGTGAACGCCCCGATCAGGGCCACCACCATCATCGCGCCTTCCGATTCGGAGAACACCGGGAAGAAACGCCCCACCAGGAACACGCCCGCCGCGACCATCGTCGCCGCGTGGATCAGCGCACTCACCGGCGTCGGACCCTCCATCGCGTCCGGAAGCCAGGTATGCAGCGGGAATTGGCCGCTCTTGCCCGCCGCGCCGGCGAACAACCCCAGGCACAGCCATAGCAACGCCCCGCCGGCCACGATCCCTGCGCCGCCTGCGGCCAACGGTGCGGCCGCCTGCCAGATATCGGGAATATGCAACGCATTCAGACCCTGTGCCGCGAATTCATCCGCTCGGAAGAACAGGAAGATTATCGCCAGCAGGAACCCCACGTCGCCGATCCGCGTGATGATGAACGCCTTTTTCGCCGCCGCCGCCGCCGATGGCCGTTCGTGCCAGAACCCGATCAGCAGGTAGGACGACAACCCCACCAGTTCCCAGAACGCGTACATCTGAACGATGTTCGAGGCCAGTACCAGGCCGATCATCGACGCGCTGAAAAGGGACATGTACGCGTAATAACGCGCGAAACTCTCGTCCCCATCCATGTACGCCATCGAGTAGATTTGCACCATCAGGCTGACGCCCGTCACCACCACCAGCATCACATTTGTCAGCGGATCCAGGAGCAAACCCATTTGGATCGAGGCCCCGGGTGCGAGGTTCAGCCAGAGGTGTGGCACGAAGTCGTACACCACGCCGTGCGCCGAAGACCGCAACAGCCAGAGGGACAACACAAACCCGATGCCCAACGCCAGTATGGTCAGGTAGCCCGCGGCCTTGGCCATGCTTGGCCCAAGCGGCCTCACTACCACGCCGATCAATAGGAACGACGCAACGGGCAGCAGGAAAATCGCCCAAACCAGGGGTTCGGTCAGCATATTGAGCCGGTCCTCACAGCTTGCGGACGATCTCTTCCGCTACGTGCTCCCGTCCTTTGGGCACGTAGATGCGGAACGGGACGCGCTCGCTCCAGTCCTGGATATCGCCTTCTGGCAAAATCCGGCTGGGGAGGCCTTCCGCTTCCAGGACCTCTTTCCAGATTTCTGCGGCCATCAAATTCGGCGCGCGTTTGAATTCAACCCACATTTCCGTTTAGTCGTAACCGTGCTAGCCGATTGTCCATCAGTGCCGCATCGCGGCGGCGTCCGTCAGGTCAACGCTCTCATTCGTGCGGAACATCGCGAACACTATTCCAAGCCCCAGCGCGATCTCCGCAGCCGCCACCGTGATGATGAAAACCGCAAATACCTGCCCGGTCAGCACCGCCGACAGGGTTTCCTGCACCGCGTATGGCGCTACCCAACGACCCATCGCCACCAAGGTGAGATTCACTCCATTGAACATCAACTCAATGGACATCAACACGGCGATAAAATTCTTCCGCGCCAATGCCCCGTATAAGCCAATGCAGAACAGGACGGCGGCGATGACCAGCATCGATTCCAGCGACACGGTCCCTACCTCCCCCGCCCGCGCGCCAATGCCAGGCCGCCGATGGCCGCCGCCAATAGTAGCAGCGACACCGCTTCAAATGGCAGCACGAATTCGCCGATCAACAGGTCGGCCAACCCGCCGCCCGCGATGCTTTCCACTTCCTGTGCCGATAGCCCTGACGCTGCCAGCGACGACGCGTCCGGAATCCCAACCGCTTGCGTCTGCGCGATTTGCGATTGGCTTTCAAGCCCAAGCCCGGCCAGCGTGGTCCAATCCGTAGTCACCGCCGTGAATAACATCGCCGCCAACAGCAGAACTGACACCAACGCCGCAGGTATCTGTAATCGGTTTGGGGTGTTGCCCTGCCGAACGTCGCGCGTCAGCATCACGCCGAAGATGAACAGCACCGCTATGGCGCCCACGTAGATCAATATCTGCACCACCGCCAGGAACTCGGCGTTCATCATCACGTAGAAGCCACCCACGGCGACGAATACCGTCGCAAGCAGCAGGGCGGCCCTGAACAGGTCACGGACCATCACCACGCCCACCGCGCCACCAATCGCGACCACCGCCAGGGCCCAGAAGACTACCTGCTCAAACCACATTTAGGCTTCGTCCCCGGAGTCCCGCGTGGTGTTGCTCCCAGTCAAACGCATCCCCGCCTTTTCGTGCTGGTGCCACCGCCAACCCTCGCGCCCGACTTCTCTCCAGCCCAACGGTCGACTGACGCCGGGGCGGTAGTCCATTCCTTCGAGTTGCGGGCGGAACCACGTGCTCGGATGCTTGTCTGCCTGTCGCAACCGGTCGATGGTGATCACCAGGTCGGTACGCTTGTACTGTCCCTCTTCGAATCCGCTGCCCATGAACAGGGCATCGTAAGGACAGGCCTCCACGCACAGACCGCAGAACATGCACCGTTGCAGTTCGATGTCGAACACCTCCAGGCGGTACTTGTCCCCCTGCAGTGGCGCGGTCTCGCTCGGCGATGTAACGATCTTGATGATCCCGAGCGGGCAATACTTGGCGCACGAAGCGCAGCCCGTGCAACGCTCCTCGTACCAGGTGAACTCCTCACCCCTGAATCGCGGATGCTGCTTCACCCGCTGCTCCGGATACGAGGTGGTGAACGGTTTGCGCGCCAGGTTGGTCAGCGTCACCAGCAGTCCCTTCGCCATTTCCAGTCCGTACATCGCGTCTCCTCCCAGCTTTATCCCACTTCAATCGTCGGCACGCCGCGCACCATCGGCGCCGACGCCGTCATGGTGCGTGAACTGTTCCGGATTTTCTGACGGATTATCCGCCCGAAGAACGCTATCGACACCACCGCCACCACCATGTTGATGCCCGCCATGATCCAGAGGTCAGACGTGCTCAATGTCCCGCTCGCGTCCCGCAGGAAGTACACCTCAAGGACCACGGCCGCCAGGTTGATGATGCTCAGCGGCATCAGGAACTTCCAGCAGACCGCCATTATCTGGTCCAACCGCAGTCTCGGGAAAGTCGACCGGATCCACACGAACAGGAATATCCCGATGAATGTCTTGATCAGGAACCACAACCAGCCCAGCCAGTCGGCCACCGGCCCGGCCCAGCCGGCCAGGAACAACGTGGCGATCAACCCCGAAACGAACAGCGCGCCGCCAAATTCCGCCGCCTGTATCAGCGCGAACTTGATCCCGCTGTATTCGGTGTGATAACCGGCGATGATCTCCGATTCTGCCTCGGCAACGTCGAACGGTGTCCGGTTCAACTCTGCCGACATCCCTGCCAGGAAAACGAAGAACGCCAACGGCTGCACCAGGAAGAAAGGCACGGCTTGCGCCACCACTATGTCGCCCAGTGACATCGAGCCCGCTACCACGACCACTCCCAGCAGCGAGAGCACCACCGGTACCTCGTAGCTGATCAGCACCGCCACCGCGCGACCCGCTCCAAACAGCGCATACCGGTTGTTAGACGCCCAGCCGGCCGTGAATATGGCGATCGACGTCAGTGAACTCACCGCCAGGATGAACAGCACCCCCACGTTCAGGTCAACCAGTGCCACGTCCTTGGCAAACGGTATGACCGCCGTCGCCACCAATAGCGACGAAACCATGATCACAGGCACAGCAGTGAACGCCAGCCGGTCGGCTCCGTACGGAATGATGTCCTCTTTCGTAATCAGCTTGGTCAGGTCTGCGATCGGCTGCAACGCTCCGAACGGCCCCCAGCGGTTGGGGCCCACGCGGTTCTGGAACCGCCCCAGCAGTCGGCGCTCTCCCCAACTCACGATCGCCGCGCCCAGCAGCACCGCATTGATCAGGATCAGCATGATCACCAGGCCGGCGATGACGTAAGCCAGCCAGCAGGGCACCAGATGCGCAGCCAACCCGTAAATCCAGTAGAAAAGCGGATTGCCGCCGAAAGCCCCTTCCGGGCTCAGCATGTTTTCAGGCGTGGTGATACAGCGCATTACCTGTCCACCTCGCCCATGTTTATGTCAACGCTGCCCAGCGACACGATCATGTCAGCCAGCTTCCAACCCAGGAGCAGATGCTCCGTGATCGTCAGGTTTATCAGCGAGGGGGAGCGGATTTTGCACCGATACGGCGAAACCCCGCCGTCGCTCACCAGGAAAAACCCCAATTCTCCCTTGGATGCTTCCACCCTGCCGTATGCTTCCGCGCCCGGCTCGGCGCGAAGCACCAGAGGCAATTCAAGCCGCACTGGTCCCGGTTCGATCTGCGCGATGCACTGGCGTACGATGCGCAGGCTCTGTCGGACTTCCTGCATTCTGACCCAGAACCGGTCGTAGTTGTCTCCGTTGCTGCCAATCGGCACGTCGAAATCGACCTGATCGTAGGCGTCGTAGGGCGCCATTTTGCGCCAGTCCCAGTTGACTCCACTCGCCCTTAGCACCGGGCCGCTCACCGAGCAGTTGATGGCTACGTCAGCAGGCAGTGGGCTCACCCCACGCGTGCGCACCATCAGGATCTCGTTGTTCAGCAGGAGGTTTTCGATCTCCTCCAGCTCGCCTTCGAAGTCCTCGAGGAACTGGTCCAGGGCCGGCCAGAAGTCCGGCGGGGTATCTGAGAACACGCCGCCGGGACGCATGTAGCTCACCGTGATGCGAGCCCCGCACAACATCTCAAACAGGTCCAGGATCCTCTCCCTGCTGCGGAAGGTGTACATCAGCGGAGTGCCAAACGCTCCCAGTTCTTGTACAAAAAAGCCCACCGCGATCAAATGGCTCGCGATGCGTTGAAGCTCCGCGGTCAGGGTGCGCAGGTACTTCCCCCGAGGCGGCGGTTCGATTCCCAGCAATTGCTCCACGGCCAGGCAGTAAGCCTGGTTGTTGATCATGGACGACGTGTAGTCGAGCCTGTCGGTCAGCGTAACCACTTGGACGTAGTTGCGTTCCTCGGCCAGTTTCTCGGAGCCTCGGTGCAGGTAGCCCAGAACCGGTTCCACTTCCACGATGTCTTCGCCGTCGAACGTTATCCGCACCCGGAACACTCCGTGCGTGCTCGGATGCTGCGGCCCGACGTTGACCGTCATTGGTTCAGTGCGAATCGTCATCGTGGAACTGCTGGCCCTGCCCTACAGAAAATCCTTGCGCAGCGGATGGCCGTCGAATCCTTCCCACAGCATGATCCGTTTCATGTTGGGGTGCCCGTTGAACCGGATCCCCATCAGATCCCAAATTTCGCGTTCCTGGAAATCTGCGCCTCGCCACACGTTGAATACGGATGCAGCGGAGGGCTCCTCCCGACCGTACACCCGGCTCCGCACCACACCCGTTTGCTGTTTCGCCAGGGACGTCAGGTGATACACCAGTTCAAAATACTCAATGAAGTCGATCGCGCTGATCGAATTCAGGAAAACAAAATCCGTTTCCGAGTCGTTGCGCAGGAAGTTGGCCACGGTTCCTATCGACTCCGGTCGCACCCACACGGCGGATTCGTCCCATTCAATCACCGCGTCCGGCGCTGCTTCCTGCAGACGCCGGCCCAGGGTTTCACCGGGTACCGCCGTCAGCGTCACGGCTTGAAACTCCGGTCTCCGATGTTGCGGTATTTCTTGATCTTCTCGTGCAGCTCCATGATCCCGTAGAGCAGCGCATCTGGCCGCGGCGGGCATCCTGGCACGTACACGTCAACGGGCACGATGTGATCAACTCCGGGCACCACGCTGTACGACCCAAAATACGGCCCGCCGCTCGTCGCGCACACGCCCATCGATATCACCCAGCGCGGCTCGGCCATCTGCTCGTAGATCCGCTTGATCGGCGGGGCCATCTTCCAAGTCACGGTTCCCGCCACGATCATCAGGTCCGCTTGCCTGGGCGACGCTCGAAACACTTCCATCCCGAAACGCGAGATGTCGAACCGTCCCATCGCCGTGGCCATCATTTCAAATGCGCAGCACGCCAGTCCAAAGGACACAGGCCACAATGCTGACTTCCGACTCCAGTTCACCAGCGCGTCCACCGACGTGACCATGAGGTTGCTCTTCAGGTCCTCAGGGACCTCGATGGCGGGCACCTCTATCGGCGATTGCGATGCCGCGATCAACTCGTTGACCGTTTGGCCCTCGGAGCGGTCTATCTCCCACGTGCGGGCGTGCAGTGGGCCACCCACCGACGGCAGTTCAAAATGTGTCGATTCCTGCATCCCGTTCAGCCCTGCCATTCCAGATCGCGCTTGCGCCAGGCATACGCCCAGGCCAGTAGTAGGATCCCGACGAACACCGCCATTTCGATCAGGGCAAACAGCTCCAGCGTAAGGAACTTCGTCGCCCATGGGTAAAGGAACACCACCTCAACGTCGAATACCACGAACAGGATGGCGAACATGTAGTAGCGAAACTGGAAGCGGTTCCATGTCCCGCCGATCGTCTGCACTCCACATTCGTATGTGTCGTGCTTGACGGGGTCGGGACGATCCGGCCTGATGCCCAGGCGTGATAGGGCATACGATGCCCCCAGCATGCTGCAAGGGACGATTATGGAAATAGCCAGGAAGATGGCGATGAGGCCGTATTGGCCAAAATAATCTTCTAGCATTCTGGTATTTTGCCCTCCCGCCAAAGCGCCGCCAACCGTGCCAGTTAATTCGCAGGGCGGCGACAAACCGTCTGGCTAAATGAGCGGCGGCATTATACCATAACGAGGCTTCTGCAAACCCTGAATCATTCAAGGCTCACTATGCCCCAGCATGCAAATATTGGCGATTGGACCAGCGGCTACGTTCGCGCCAACGGCATCCGCCATCACTACTTGGAGTGGGGCCATCCCGACGCTCAACCGCTGTTGATGCTCCATGCCACCGGCCTATGCGCTTGGCCGTGGAAACCCATCGCTCGCCGCCTCACGGAGCGCTATCGTGTCCTGGCGTTCGACCAGCGCGGACACGGCGACACCGACCCCTCCGATAAGGGTTACCGCTTCGAGTACGCCGGCGAAGATCTTGCGGCCATATTGCACGCGATGGAGTTGGTGCGCCCCAGCGTGATCGGCCATTCATCGGGTGGTCTGGCCACCATCCTCGCCGCCAATCACCTGCCGGACGCGTTCGGTCCCGTCGTTCTCGTCGAGACCCGCGTCAGCAATGACGCGCCGACCGCTCCCTCTCAGGACCTCAACCGCCGCGCCGACCGCACCCGCATGAAGCGGCCCGTCTGGGAAACTCGGGAGGCCATGTTCGACGCCTACCGCACCCGTGCCGCATTCAAAGACTGGCAGGAAGAACCCTTCCGGCAATTCATCGAGGGTGGCACGCGCCTCCTGGACGACGGCCGCGCCGAGTTGAAGTGCCACCCCGAAACCGAGGCGACCTTCTACGGTATGCGCGACGATCTCCAGGTCGGCGAATACCTGAAAGACCTCGCCGGCCAATGGCTCCTGCTCCTCGCCGATTACCCCGGATGCCAAAGGGTTGACGACCCGGGAATCCGCGACTTCCAACGCTCGGTGCCCGGTTCCAGGGTGGTGCCCATGGGCAAGGGTAGTCATTTCCTACCCATGGAATACCCTGACGACGTGTTGGCCACGATCATCGACTGGCTTGACTGCCATTCGGGTACCCGGTAACTCGCCCCATGCACTGCCCACGCTGTCGGAACAAAATGGCGCTCCAGCCTCGGACCCCGCACAAGCAGAAGAAATGGCGCTGTCCACAATGCCGTATCGTGCGCATGACACCGGCGTCGTATCGCCGCAGCAAGGAAAGGATATGACCCAAAGCCCAGCGGACAATCCCACACCGGCGAACGGCGGCCCTTTGGAGGGTCTTCGCGTCCTCGACCTGTCTATCATCGTCGCCGGCGGGACTGCCTCCTCCCTCATGGCCGATTTCGGCGCGGACGTCGTCAAGGTCGAACGCCCCGGAGCCGGCGACCCCCTGCGCAACTGGGGCCCTTTCTACAACGGTGTGTCGCTGTGGTGGAAGGTCCATTCCCGCAACAAGCGGTCCATCACCCTGAACATGGCGGATTCCAGCGGCCAGGACCTCCTCAAGCGTCTCGCCTCCCAGGCCGACGTTCTGATTGAAGGATTCCGGCCCGGCACCCTCGAACGCTGGGGTTTGGGACCATCCGACCTGCACGATCCGTCCGTGAATCCGGGCCTCGTCATTCTCCGTTTCTCCGGATTCGGGCAGACCGGCCCGTACAAGGATCGACCCGGTTTTGGCACCATCGCGGAATGCATGAGCGGCTATATCGGGATGACCGGATTCCCGGACACTCCGCCCAACCTGCCTCCGGTTCCCCTCGCCGACGAGATCGCCGGCGTTTTCGGCGCCATGGCCGGCATGATGGCAATCTACCGGCGCGACGCAGACCGGCGTAACGGTTTGCCCGGTGCTGGTCAGGTCGTCGACCTGAGCCTTTTCGAGCCGTTGTTCCGGCTCTGCATCCCCCATCTCACTATCTACGACCGCCTCGGCGAAATCCGCGAACGCATCGGGAACGACTTTCCGGACGCCGCGCCTCGCAGCCTATACCGCACCGAAGATGATCGCTGGCTGGGCTTGTCCGCCACCTCTCAAAACACCTGGGAGGGTCTGGCCCGCGCCATGGGATTTGATGAACTACTGGATGACCCCAGGTTTGCCAACAACGCTGCCCGCCTCGACAACAAGGACGCTCTCAACGAAATCCTCCAATCATGGTTGGGTAGCCGTCCAACCTCAGCCATCATGGATGAACTGATACCCGCGGGCGGCGTTGTTGGCCCGGTCTACAGCAGCGCTGACATCATCGCCGACCCCCATTACCAGCAGCGCGATGACATCGTCGAGATCGATGACCCTGAGATCGGCCACACCCGAATGCTCGGACTCGTTCCGAAATTCAGTGAAACCCCGGGCGCTCTGCGCCATATGGGTCCCACCGTCGGCGAGCACAACGCCACCGTTTACGGCGATTGGCTCGGCCTGTACCCCGACCAGCTCACCAAGCTGTCCGACAACGGTATCATATAGTTATGTCCGCTCGAACCCTGCTCGTCGCCACCCGCAACCCCGGCAAGATGCGCGAATACCGCCAGCTTCTCGCCGATTACCCGGGCCAACTTATCTCCCTCGACGACGCCGGAGTGCCCGATGAAGTGGAGGAAACTGGTGACACCTTCCTCGCCAACGCGATTCTCAAGGCCACCACGTACTCCCGGCTGTCCGGTTGTCTCACCATCTCCGACGACTCTGGCCTCGAAGTCCATGCCCTCGGCGGCGCACCCGGCGTCTATTCTGCCCGGTACGGCGGCGACGCGTGCGAGACCGACGGCGACCGTGTCGATCTCCTGCTCCACAATTTGTCGGACATCCCGTGGGAACGTCGCATCGCACGGTTCCGCTGTTTCACGGCCATCGCCGATCCCCACGCCGGTGGCGAACCCAGCGCGTCCACCGTCGTCGGCTCCATCGCCGGGGTGATACAATACCAACCGGAGGGTGAGCACGGCTTCGGCTACGATCCGGTCTTTTACCTGCCGTCGTACGCCGCAACCATGGCGCAGCTGCCGCTGGAAGCCAAAAACCAGGTCAGCCACCGCGCCGACGCCGCACGTAAAGCTCGCCGCATCCTAGCAGCCTTATGATCACTGACCTCTTCGGCCGACCCCTCCGCGATCTTCGAATTTCGGTCACCGACCGTTGCAACTTCCGGTGTCCGTACTGTATGCCGGCTGAAATTTTCGGCGATGCTTATAAATTCCTGCCCAAAGACGAAATCCTCACCTTCGAAGAGATTTCGCGTCTGTCCCGCCTGTTCGTGGAACTCGGCGTGAACAAACTGCGCATTACCGGAGGCGAACCGCTGCTCCGCGTTGACCTTGCCGGCCTAATCGCGCAACTCGCCGCCATCCCCGGCGCAGATGACATCACGCTCACCACCAACGGCTATCTCCTCGCCCAACAGGCCCAGCAGCTTGCCGACGCCGGTCTCCACCGCATCACCGTCAGCCTGGATTCCTTGGATGATGATGTGTTCAAGCAGATGAACGGGCGCGGGTTCGGCACCCGTCGCGTTCTTGATGGCATCAACCGCGCCGCCGACGCTGGCCTCAACCCCGTCAAGATAAACGCCGTGGTCCAGAAGGGCGTCAATGACCACACCATCGTCGATCTCGCCCGCCATTTCAAGGGCACCGGCCACATCGTGCGATTCATCGAGTACATGGACGTCGGTAACCGCAACGGATGGAAACTCGACGAGGTCGTGCCCGCCGCCGACATCATCGCTCGGATCGACGCCGAACTGCCGCTGGAACCCGCCGATCCCAACTATCTGGGAGAGGTTGCCAACCGGTGGCGCTACCGCGACGGCGACGGTGAGATCGGTGTCATCGCATCGGTTACCCAACCCTTCTGTGCCGACTGCACCAGGTCCAGGCTCTCCACCGACGGCCGTATCTATACCTGCCTTTTCGCCACCGACGGCGTCGATCTCCGCGGTCCCATGCGCGACGGCGCCACCGATTCCGAACTTGTCGAAATTATTTCGGGAGTGTGGAAAGTGCGGCAGGACCGCTACTCGGAGATCCGCACGGAGTTCACTGACAACGAATCCGCCGGCGCTCGACCCAAGGTCGAGATGTACCAGATCGGGGGGTAACGCTGAACCATGACCAGCCCGCAAACTGCCAAACCCTCCGACCATCTGACTCACCTTGCTGAGGACGGCAGTGCCCGCATGGTCGATGTGGGCTGGAAGCCCGTAACCGATCGCATGGCTCAGGCAACTGGCCAGGTCGTGATGCAACCCGAGACACTCGCCCTGATCCGGGACGGGCTGATGAAAAAAGGCGACGTCCTCACCATCGCCCAGTTGGCTGGAATCATGGGCGCCAAGCGCACCTCCGAGTTGATCCCCCTGTGCCATCCGCTGCCTCTCAACAAGGTGGATGTCGAACTCACCCTGGATGAACCTGCCAGCAGCGTGAACATCACCGCCACGGCCACCACCTCCGGCAAGACCGGCGTCGAGATGGAAGCCCTAACTGCCGTCAGCGTGGCCGCCCTCACCATCTACGATATGTGCAAGGCCGTCGACCGTGCGGTCCAAATCGACGGGGTACGCCTGCTCCGCAAAACCGGCGGTCAGTCCGGCGACGTCGACCTGACCGGTTCCTAGACTCTCTGCCGCGCGGCTTCCACTGACAGCAACCGGACGGCCGAGACCAGGTACATCAGGTATTCCTCCGCTGAAACATCCTCCAGCGGCTTGAATTCCTCGACTTGGTCCACCTCCAGCACGCCAACCACGCCTGGAATCGCGGTAACGTCCAACTCGGCGATCATCCCGTCCGGCGTCACCACCACGCACCCCCGGTCGGCTCTCGGGTTCAACGCCGGCTCCAATTCCACCGCCTGTATCGTCGTCATCCCCATGAACGCCGGAAACGGATCCAGCCGCCCGCACAGGTCAGCCACCATCCTTTCCAACGCTGCCGCGGTTTCGTCCAGCAGGGTCTCCAGATCCGATCTGCCCAATTCGTTCAAACCCAAACGACCTCACCTGCGCGGTCCACGGCCAGTACGTCCATCGGATCAAACGGCCAGGCAGTGCGATCGAATCCGCTTCGCAATTTCAGCATCCTTGATCAGATTGAGCGTGGTCCTCTGGTTCACCGCGTTCAGCGACCCTTTGTCTAAGCCTGCCCTCGTAGCCACTCGATCATCCCAGCTCACCGCCCGCCAATGTTGGTGGTGCTGGCCCGTCCGGAATTGATAGTGGCCTGTTACGCGCCCAATCCGTAGTTCGCGGTCGTGCCCTCTGATGGTCCTGGGCAGAATCACGTTGTCTCCCACCCGCAATTCGAACGCGAAATCCCATAACTGTCGCGCCGCTTGTGGTCCTTCGTGCTCGCGTTCGTCTTCCAGGTATCGCCGCAACTCCCGCGTATCTTTGAAGTCCGTTACGATCCTGTCGCACCCGAAACCCACGGTTATCAGTCCGTCGCTCAGGAATTCCTGCTCATGCTCTCCGATCCCGGATTCGCCGCCGCGTATCACCCAAACCCGCTGTTGTAACAGTGATGTCATCCGTTCCCATTTTCCTGGTTAACTAACGCTTGTTGGTCTCATCCGCAATTGACAATTTCGCTGGGCCAGTCTTACCATATTCGGACGCTCAGCAACAACGACGACTGGTCGGGGCTGTGCAGGTTGGCGACGTAGCTCAGAGGCAGAGCGGGCGCTTCATAAGCGCTAGGTCGTTGGTTCGAATCCATCCGTCGCCACCACTACAACGCACCCGAATAACCCTCGCTGGAAATACTTGGGGGCAGGTTTTGAGCCTGCCCCCTGAATTTATCTATGCGTGTCCCGGTTCTAATTCTCGCGTTCGCCGAATTCCTCGCCCAGTTCGCTCAGGAATTGCTCGATCTCCGGAGACAGGGCCACCGCCTCACCGGCGTTTTCTTCTTCCGATTCGCTCTCGGCGCTCGCGTCTACCTCGTTCGAATCGTAGTAGTCCTCCATCTGCTTGATCAGACCCTGCAGATCCGAGTTCCTTTCCACCGCCGCGTTCAACTCGCGATACTGTCGTTGGCCCCTCCGCACCGGCGCAAGATCCTCCGGTATTTCCGGATACACCGAGGAGAGCGCTTCGATCATCCGGGCGGTGCCGTTGAAGTCCTCGTCCAATTGAACGTATTGCGGTAGGTGCACCATGAAGTTGATGGATTCCACACCCAACCTGTCGATCCCGTCGGATACCAGGTTCATGATCGTTGTCGGACCCTGGTAGGTGCTGCGCCTCAACTTGAGGTTGGGCACCGACCGGATCTGCTCCACTGAACCCAGCGACCCGGTAACCAGCAACGGCCGCGTGTGCGGCACGGTGTCGTACATGGCGCCCAATCGGCAATACCGCTTCACCCCGAATTTTTCCACCACTTCCAGTATCGAATCGGTGTACATTTCGCTGTTCGCGTGCGGCTCTCGCAGATGCAAAAACAGGTAATCCGGGCCGTTCTCGGTGGTGGCGTAACGGATGATGCTGTTGGGTATCCGGACGCGCCGTTCGTTGTCAACCAGCCTCATGCTAGGCCGGTAACGAGTGAAATCGAAGAACTCCCCAGGCCGTTTGAGACGGCCCAGCTCCTTGGAGCCCAGGTACCGCTCCAGCCGGTTGAGTGTCAACGTTCCTACGCTGCCAACGTCCACCCATGGTCTGATCATGGCAAAAACGTGAGGCTCCCGCAGGTCCGGCAATGGTTCTTGGATATCAAATGCGCCGATCATCATAATGCGACTATCTTGCCAGACCCGGCCCCGCAATTCAAGCGGCGCACCCGGTTCCACCGCCGGCAACGCACATCAGCGTCTCTCGCCGGATCAAGCGGGCATAGTCTCGATTTCCATTCTGTCTCTCGTCTCTCCTCTCTGCCACCGTTCCCGACCCTCCGTACCGACCCGCAGCGACCTCAACGAAATTGCCGGTTTCCCACTCCACCTAACATCCTGCTTACCCGTCGCGGGCCGGTAGGTGGGAGGGTGGCACGGGCATGGAGTAGCTCAATCTGTCGCAATTGTTGTTAGACGAGAAACTTGCGAAACTCGGATTGAGCCAGAGAATATGACGGGAATCGTAGAACTGGCGCCGAAAAGCGTATACCGGAAATACGGCTACCGGACGACGGCCGCGATGGCGGCGCATATTACGGACGGGGCGTACGATATAGAACCGCCGTCGAATATGGCGTCGAAGCACATGCCCAAGTCAGGGGTACGCGGTCCGTACAAAAGCGATCTCACAATTCACGAAATGCAAACAGCATCACGACTTAGACTTCGGCCGCTACGTTGTAGAGAACATCGCGGTTGAGGTCCATCATAAGGACCTTGCGTAACGGCCCTCATGTGAAGGCCGTTACGTATTATGGTGTCGGAGCGGGGCAGAATTTGATTGTCCACATGCGAAAACAAGAAGGAGGTTCGACATGCGTGCGCACTGTTCAAGACACAGAGATGACCACGGCGACCCAGACGAATTGACGCTCGCACCTTCCCCTCCCACGTATCCACCGACCAGAACACAGCTCCCTGTGTTGCTGAATGCTTACGGTGCGTTCTGCCAGGGATGCGGTGGGGATTTCAGACATGACGTTCGGCTGCTGAACGTTGACCACATGTTTCCCAAATCCAGAGGTGGCACCGACGCCTGCGAAAACTTAACGTTATTATGCGGTCCGTGCAATGCGCAAAAAGGTTCCTCAATGACGCTCGCAGCGTTGCGGGTTTGGAACCGGCGCAAAGGATTCTTGGTGCCGGAGAATGAAATGAACCTCCATGCAGGTGAGCGATCGGCAGAATGGCCCGCTGATACAAGACATGAGACAAACGGACAAATGCCGCTGATGCAGTAAGGTGTTCCTGACAAACATCGACATGCGTTGTTCATCTGAATTTTCAACACGCCTTAGCTATCCGGCATAGCAGGAGGTATTCTCATGTTGCTTGATCTCAGCGGACTATACAACGGCATCATGGTGTTGCTGGGGATCATATTCGTAGGGATCACCATTTTCACCCTGTTATGGGCATTCTCGAGCGATCACGTGCGTGCTCTCCGCGCCCTGGGCGTGGGCGTGGGCATGGCGATCCTCACCGTGGTCTCGCTCGCATTGTGGTTGTGGCTGTGTTTGGATTATCTCGCTTATCGAGGGGGCGGACCCGTCGTTTGGTTGATCGGAATCATAGGGATCATCGGCTTGGGCATTTGGCTTTCGGTCATATTCGTGCGTTGGGTTGGTCGGAAACCCGCCGCCCAAGTCGACCACGATACCATGTGAGCGCCTATCAACCACGTTACAGCGTGTTGACAAGTTGAGCACGATACCCGGCAATCGGGTCCCTGTCTACTGTGCAAGGAGTATTCCGGAATTGTTTCCCACAGCTGGCAATTTGTGAAGACCTCTTCCTGCCAGTCGACGGAGGACACTGCATCTGGACCTTGGAAATGATCTTGTTCCGCAGGAGATTGTTACGATCAGCGCCTACGCTCCTGTCATACGTCATTTCATATATTACTTACACCAAAATATATGTTCTCGATATAATTTGGCGGACTTTACGGTTTGTCTCGCATTGTTGCTGCCGTACTGACGGAAACCGTAGCGTCGTTCAATGATGGTGGACACGACGTGGCGCTGTCCTTTGATCGGCAACGATACGGGTCTCTTTGACATGGTGGTTTTCTGCCCATAGACTCCCCGTGCTGACAAAACGGCCCCGGTGGGCAAGACCGAGGCCGCGGCGATGGGGAAATGCGCTCCGCCATCGGACTCAATGGTAGTCCTGTGCCTCTGGCGTGTCCAGCCCCGTCGTTCGCGGCGGGGTTTTTTCGTTGGCTGTTGGCAGACCGACTCGCTTGGCGCGCAACAGAAAGCGTGTTTGCGACGGTATGCGGGAAAGGGCTGGCTACGGGTGCCAGCAATGACGCGACATCATGGAGGTTTCGGAATGATTCAAAAGGGTTGGATGGCAATGATTGGGTTTCTGACGGTGGCTTTATTGGCGGTGGGCATGCTGGCGCTTTCGGGTGACTCTGGGTCGGGGTCTGATCCCGGCGAAGAAGTAACTGAGGATGACCGGGCGTATGCCGCTGATTACGGCGTAAGCGTGGCCGAGGCGCAGCGTCGTCTGGGATTGCAGGACGACGCCGGAGATTTGAGTGCGTCCCTGGTCGCTGATGAAGCAGCCACTTTTGGCGGCCTTTGGGTCCGGCACGAGCCGGACTTTCGTGTCGTTGTCGGATTCACGGAGGACGGTGAATCGACGATCCGGCCGCATGTTGAAGACGGACCGTTGGCTGACATTGTAGAGACGCGGACGGCAGCTGTTGCCCTCAACACGTTGGTGAACGATCAGGGAATTGCGATGAACGCCGTAAGTGGACTCGGTGTTGGCGCCGAATCCGGCATCAACGTGTTTGAGAATCGTGTGGAGCTCTACGTCTTGGATAAGGCCACCTTCGATGAAGCGTTGCAGAAAGCGAATATCGTATTGCCGGGTACGGTTCTGGTTCTGGAAGTGGCGGAGTTTAGCTCGCCTGATGTCGACATCTACGGTGGCTTGGCGCTGAGCAGGTGCACCAGTGGCTTCGGAGTGAAGGATTCGTCTGGGACCAAGGGAATCACCACCGCGGGGCACTGTTACGATACGCTCCATTATGATGGGCTCTGGATTCCTCACCAGGAAGGGACCTTTCAAAAATCTCACGATGTGCAGTGGCATACGGCGCCGGATTTCACGGTGAAAAACAAAATCAAGGTTGGAACCAACACTCGTTCGATTACCTCGACTAGGTCTCGGAATAGTCAATCGGTGGGCAACTACGTTTGCAAATACGGCAAAACTACCGGCTATACGTGCGGCAACATCGTGGACAAAAATTTCCAATTTACTGATGAAAGGAGCGATTGCGATGATCCCGGGAACTGCCAATGGAAAGCTACTTGGATCAAAGTTCACAAGGATGGTGTCAACCTTTCGGAAGGTGGCGACAGTGGCGGTCCCTGGTTCTCGAAGTACACTGCGTACGGTACTCATTCGCGTTCTTTGGGAGATGACGCGTTCTATATGGCTATCAACTACGTTGATGCCATCGACATCACGGTGCTGACGGAGTAATCTCCTTTAGTCGACTGGGATCTCGAGGACGAATGTATGTCACGCCATTGCCTGATATTTGCTGTCTTGGTCGCCGGGATGTCGGCCTGGGTGGCTTGTGGCAGTGGCTCGACATCTCCAATCTATCTCGCTCAGCACCAGCATCCGCCGCCGACGAATTGGGGAACCGATTACATCTTTGGCGAGTTGATGCTGATCGATGGTTGTCTGCGGTTGCCGTACGTGGATCCGTCTGATAGTGAGTACGCACGGGAGGGAGTTTTAATTGTCTGGCCGGCCGGTTTTCGCCTGAATCGGGATGCTGTCCCGGTGCAGGTTATCAACGGCAGTGGCTTGATCGTGGCTCGTGTTGGGGACAGTGTCCGCGTCAGCGGAGCTTGGAGCAAAGATCCCCTGCCAGACTGGTGGCCTGTCGAGTCGGTTGGATCTGGTACAAAGTGGGATGAGGTGCCCGACACGGAGACTTTGGCCCGAGAACTGCCAGTTGAGTGTCCCGGCCCGTACTGGATAGTGGGGGATGAGGTCAGCGCCCTGGGCGTTGACGAACCTCTGGAATTGTCGGTGCCGGGTTCTACGGTCTACTTCCCAAGGCAGAAGACTGTGCGGGGCCCAAATGCGCATCCCGATGCAATTACCGAAGGCAGGTTGATTTTGGACGGTGATTGCCTGCGCCTGAAAGATGTTTCGGTGCCGCCTCCATATAGCGTCGTCGTGTGGCCGCCTGGCTTCAGTCCCCACGTCGAACTTGGGAAGGTTGAAATTCGCAATGGCGGTGGGCGCACCATTGCCAAGGTTGGAGATGAGCTAGTGCTTGGTGGTGGTGCGGGATCGCGGGGGGTGCGCAGTAGTGATGGCCGTTGCTCCTCTGGTCCCGCGTGGGTGACTGCCGACATTGAAAATGCGAGTGCGGGCTCGCCCGACTGATGGCGGGCGGCGCCGGAGTGCGTGCTCGCGTTGTTCTTCGGAGATCGAAAGTACTGCCGACCTCTGCAGACAGAGTCGGCGGCGCGCTCCATAATCATTATGATGCTGGTGTTGGTACTAATGATGGCGGGCATCAATGAGGCGTCAACGACCTGTCGACCGTCTGGGTCGCGAGCGTCGCAGTATGGATTCATCACTGCCTTCGGGTTGGATGCAGGGAACTCTTGCGGCTAATCTGTTGCGTCAACGACAAGGCCGTCTTTTGGCGGCTACGTTACTCTAGGGTCTGTTGACAAATTCCCATCATCAGCAGTGGTCGGCGGCGGCCATTCTGATTACAATGCACGAAAACTTAATACGCAAAACCCGCTGCGCAAACAGCGGGCAAGCGCGGAACCCTCGTCTTGAACAGGCCGGGCTCCAATATCCGGACGGGCAGATCATACCAGCCCATCCGGGACATTGGCAAACAGACCTCCGACGACGGTTTCGCGTCGGAGGTATTTTCATGTCTGAGCGCGACACATACCGCTACCGCTATCCAGACGGATATGCGGGGATCACCGGCAACCCCTCGCGACGCGCAGGAGAACACAGAAGGGCGGGACGACGCGGAACTATGATGGTCGTCGGTCCTCGCGTTACGCGCAAGAGCGCACTGGCGGCGTTTGCCAAACGGCAGACTGACCCGCGTTCGGCAACACAGGAGGTCGTGAAAATCAAATGGTGGAAAGTGAACGACGGCGGCGTCCGAATATCAACCTCGCGTTTATCGGCATCCGACTTGGGGATGTATTGACGCTGATCGACAGGCCGGAGGAAACCTGCGTTGTGGTGGAATTGGAATCACGACTGGTCTTCCATAAAGGGGAGGTCAAGTCGCTGAGTGCGGCCTGCAACGATGCTTACGGTGTTCAATACAACGACCCGTCGGCGGCGTGGGCGTACGACGGGGAAACGCTGAACACACGCCGGCAACGGTTTGAGGACTACCACGTTATGTAGGCCACAGAAGACTACCTGTGGATGCGGTGTATGCGACACCACCCAAACCAAGACCCCGCAGGAACCCATCCTGCGGGGTCTTTTCTGGTCGCGGCCGTGTGCGTATTCCCCGCCCGCGTCCAAGGGCTACTACGACTCTTTCGTCGGGTCCAACTTACCCACATCCCAGATCGGGTCATTGGTGGCTAACTTCACCAAACCAATAGCAACCTGGCAATCGCCCTTCAGCTCATATCCACGGGACGATTCGGCAATCACCTCGTCCCGAGCAGTCACCAGCCGCCAATGATAAAGGCCATCCGGGTGCAGGAATATCTCAAAACGCGTGGGGAATGCGCCCCTTGGCGACCAAGGTCGTCGGGGCAAGAAACGCCTGCCAAAGAAACGCCTGCGGATGCCCGGCACGAAGGTCATATCTTCCCGCTGCTCTGGCTTCACGGTATCTCATACTCAGCGTAGAGACAGCTGTAGGCCCAGCGCGACCCGGTGGAAAACGCGTTGAAGCAATACATCAGTTGGTAATCACCATACGCAGGATTATCGATGGTTCTCTCGGCGGTGCAAGTTTTCGATACAAAGCAGGTCTTGCTGGCCGTTCGGATATGAACCCACTCGTCGTCAGTATCCTTTTTGTCCAGGTAGGCATCAATCATGATGTACAGCATGGTACTTGAGGTGCAATCGCCGGCCATGAGCCCGCGGTCGTACAGATCGGCGATCTTGATGCGCACGTCGAGCGCCTCCATGGTCCATACCTCCTTGCCGTGATTAGTGAAATCATAGCAAGGAGCAGCGCGCAATCAAAGTGCCGAGATCGACTCGGATATACTGTGATCATTCGTTTGCCGTTTAAACGCACAATGAGGATGACCACGATGCCGATAGTACCGTTGCCGCCTAGGGCGTGTTGACAAATTCGTTTGAGCACGATTGTACCGGGTAGAACGAGGGATTGCGCTCTCTGGCCCCGTAGGGACGACCTACGGGGCCAAGACATACACTGAACCGCGAATCCTTATAGCTCGTCTGCACTGGTGCGTTTTTTGCCGGCCCAGCCCATTAAGAGCAAGGCGATCCAGATGCCAAGTCCGATGATCGCCACCGTGCCCAGGAGCAACGCGCCCCAACCCGCCCCCTTGTACACCAGCCAGTCATTCCAGCACCACCAATACAGTCCGAGCGAGATTACGGTGAGCAACGCCATTCCGATACCCGTTCCCAGAACACGGAAGACGCGCACGCGATCGCTGGAAAATATCCACAGCAGGGCGGCCCCAATGATGACGACGAGCGGGATGCCGACAAATATCAGAATGGCGAGGAATATGGCGGACGTGTCTATGCTGATGAGCATGGGTGATGGCTCCGTGTAGCCAAGCGGCTTGGTGTTCAGGTCTGTCATAATCAAAGCAGACTCGTCGTCAGATTGCTAGGGCGTGTTGACAAATTCTTTTCTGCCGACCGACCTACACGGCCCAACAGATAACGGCGACCGGCAAGTCGCACAAGTATGCAACCCTGGCGACGGGTAGCGGGACATAAGATCGACGAACACCAACGCAGTTGTCGATAGGGCCAGGATGCCCGTATCAAAGTTTGTGCCGGCGCCTCCCTCCACAATCGCCACCGCCAACAGTCCGGCCATGCTGGTGAACGCCAGCAGAACCATGTAAAACAACTGTCGTCGCCAGTCCCATTCGTCCCCCGATGACGCCGTCCCTCGGTCCGCGCCCTATCGTCTCCGGCGTGTCAGGCAAATGATGGTGGCGGCAATGCCCCACAGTGCCCACAACCAGAATATCGCGCCGCCTGCCACCATGAGCGGCAATGGAACGGACAGAACCAGCAGACACGCGTTCAAGGCGAATGTTGTGCCCCACACGATGAAGAATGTCTTGACATCGAACCACGGGCTGGGCGGGTTCGACCCATCCCATTCCTGAACCGTGGTCTGACCTGTTACGACCGCCGACCCAAATGCGTGCACCCGACTGGCGACCCACCAACTGCCAGCAAACACCCCGACACCAAAGACGCCCACCGCCAAAGCCGCAGGGAGCGGTAGGTCGCCGTTGATCCCCCTGTAAATGGCCTGTTGCACAGCAGTGCATCCTGCACCCCACATGGCAACCGCCAAGGCGGTGTATCGAACCATCATCAATGTGTTCATGTCGTCGTTTCCTCGCGTATTGTCGGCCTCCCATAAAGGTTGACGCCCGCCCGGGAGTAGTCCACGGACGAGCGTCATGTCGGAGGGGCACGCTGGGCAACCGATGTCGGCGGGATACTGGCCTGCGACGGAACGCGCAAGGCCGGCGGCGGTTGCGGTTCCGGCTTCAACAATGGCAGAATGCACACGTTGCACCCCCGCGCGGGTGTATGGTCGCCGGGTCAGATGGTAGTGCCCCGGCGACTTTGCTTATTGCAGGGGGGCGACAAGCTGCGCTGCTACGTCGTCAACGCGGGAAGCCCCTCTTGCGTTTTGGATGGGCGCTTTGGCACAGACGCTGGCATCCCGATGGCAGAAGCCCTCGCAAGAGGGACCATGAGGTCCCATCACGTTGAGGACTCCTGTTTTTGACCGGGCTGTTTGCCCGCGTCTGTGCCGTGCCAAATATACCACACAGCCCATTCGCTTGAACGAACGCCTGGGGATCACATCCCGCATCAGGAAGGATTGCCGCGCCGTGGTTGCCGGCAGGAACGGAATTCCGATATAATTCCGCCAGAAGACGAGAAAAATCATCGCCGCCCAAGTTTGCACCTTGAGCGACGACTGAAACCAACAGGAAAGGACGTTCCTGATGGCTTTGGGCGAGTTTACATACCGCCCCGGACGCGGGCAATACCTTGACGCTGAAAATGTCGGCCTCTTGGGTCACGTATTGGCATTCGGGGACGACGACGCCCTGTTAGAGCGGTTGCAAGCGTATCGTCATACCGGCAGGCCCGGATACCCCGTAAGCACCATGTGGCGGGCTTTCCAGATCAAATACCTGCTGGGCATTCGCTTCAACCGCGACCTGATAGCCCAACTCCAGACTTCCCCCGCGTTGCGGTCCGTGTGCGGGTTCGGAGATGTCATCCCCCATGAGAGTGCTTTCTCGCGGTTCTTTGCGCGGCTGGCGAATCATCAGCAGGAGATCGAATCCATCCAAACCCGTCTGGTGGAGTGGATTGCCGACGAAATCGAACGTCAGAAAAAGGCGGGAACCATCCGCGACGACTCGCCGCCTCTGGGCGAAGTCACCGCAATTGACAGCACTGACCTTCCATCCCACGCGAGTATCCGTCGGAAACCCCACACCGACCCGTCAGCCAGATGGGGGCATCGCACCCCCAAGTTCAGTCTCAGCGCCAACGAGTTGTTCCTCGGCTACAAACTGCATTCCGTGGTCGATGTCAACTACGGAGTGCCGCTGGTGGACTTCATGCTACCCGCCAATGAGAGCGATTCCCCACAACTGCCGAAACTGGTTGAACTTCTGAAGGACACCTATCCATGGATGGAACCGCGATGCGTGGTGGCCGACCGTGGATACGACGCCACGTCCAACTATGTCTTCCTGGAGAACCAGAAACTGTTCAGCGTAATCCTGCGCCGCAACACGGATCGCGACGGCGACATCTATACACTCGACGGGCGACCGAGGTGCGTGGGTGGCGAACCGATGCAGTTCGTCCATACTGATCCTCATCACGGGCACCTTTTCCGATGCAACCCCGACGGCTGTGAACTAAAGGGCAAATCGCCCTGGCTCGGCCCGTCATGCGTGTCCGAACACCATGAGGTTCCGGCCGGCGATCCCGAACTGCTGCGCAAAGTGGGGCGACTACCTCGCGCCAGCGAGTTCTGGGGGTGGATTTACCGGCGACGCCAGTCCATCGAGCGATTGTTCAACAGCCTGAAGCACTCCCGTCTGCTAACAACTCACCGGTATCTCCGCCGCCGGAAAGTTCGACTGCACGCGTCGCTCTCGGTGCTAACTAGCCTGATGACCATGTTGGGGCGTTTGACCACCGGGGATTATGCACGGATGAGATGGATGCGACTGACCATGTCTACGGTCGCACAGATGCCGACGATGCGCGCCGCCTGACGATCTGCGCCAGAGTACGTTCCGCTAGGGCCTGTTAACATTCAATACTCGCCCTGTGCAGGGGTAGTCAAGTGTTGGCGAGGAGGCGATCAGAGGCCTCGTTGGGCAGCCCATACCAGGCTGCTGTGCCCAAGATGCCTACAAGAATCTTGTCGTTTCTGTCTATCGCTGCCATCAGGTGATCCCGTATCTGCACGGCGGACTGCGTCGTCATCACACTCCATGAAGACTCCGTGATTTGTGCCCACGATCCATATGACTTGATGCGCTTGTTCAGCTCATCATAGTTGCGGCCGGGTGCCTTCAGATCGTAGGTGATGATACACCTGGTCATAGCTGGACCCCTTGCCGTTCCGTACCCTCAGCCGGCGCCTTGTTTTATGCGGCAGGGGGTGTCTTCCGGCCTACCCATTCGCCAACCGTTTGAGCATCTCTATGAGTGAGCGCCCCGGGTTGGACGGCAGACCCGGTCGAGCACCACCCAGCATGATGGACTTGCGCCCTTTGGCCGGGCGCAACAGCGGTAAGCGCCCTCCTCTGCGACCGAACTTCATCCCTTTACGCGTTATCGACTGCCCCCGGGTCAGCCGTTGCACACGGTGCGGTAGTTTTGGAGCAGGTCTTGCTCCTCCGCCCGGCGCGCCTGCTCGTTCCCGTTGTGGGTATGGTAATGGATTTCATTCAAGCCATTTTGCCGAGCGCACGGTATCTTATCGTGGGCAGAAAGCCGCGCAACGAAGTTTTGGGTTTCCCCTATGTACAGGGGATACCACGTGTTGCCTTCGAGTCGGATAAAAATGTAATTTCCGCCACCCTGCGGGATATTTTCCGTTGCGCTCTGTACTGTGTATTCGTAGGTTTGCCCGGATTTCCCTCTCCAAGTTGCCATTAAGCTCTCCGTTGGGCATACGCCCTTTGTCGTATCAATTCGGATGATTTGTAGGGCTGGGAAATTCTATGACTACCTCGCCCGCGAGATCAGGGTGGGTGCACACGATCCGCCGAATCCGTATGTTCTGGGTATCAGCATCAAGAGGCAGCGGTGCATTTGGTCCATCAGTCGCCAAAAGCAACTGCACCCCTTTTGCAGCCGCGGCAACGGGAAGTAAGAATAGTTGATCCGCGTATTGTTCCTCATCTAATTCGAGATATTGAGGTGCCGGACGATTCTGCTCCAAACCGGTCTGCTGATAAATCTTCACTCGTAACATCAGGTCATCCTCTTGAATCCAACCCCAGGGTTGGTAGTCATGCTATACGAGAACTGAACGGAAGATCGTACCGCTCCCAAGTTTGTGGTACGACTAACGCGTCAACCAGAGGAAGCAAATCCTGAATTCAATTGGTTGATGGCCCAATTGTAGGCGGAATCATCTTCCAAAAACCCGTGCGGCAGGTTGGTGAGTTGTTCGATCTCATCCGTCTTGAACGGGAGGGCGGCGGCAATTTGTTGCCGGTCGATGATGGAGTTCTCTATGATCATTTCGAACATTCGCCGCAGTAACCTTGGTTCCTCAACTGGGTCATCATCATAGGGTTCTGCTGAGTTCCAGCCGCGTCTGCCATACAAGACATAGAGACGCCGGGCCTCCTCGCGGTCAACGATGCTCAAGTCTTGGGCGCGATGGATCATCATCTTGATAGACGTTTGCCATTTACGTTTCAACATGCGGAATACTTCAAGAGTCGGAGAGTTGATGTCAGGAGCAAAGGTGGTTGCGCAGTATGAAAATGGCGTTGCGAATGGATGAGTCATATATCTAGCGGACTTAGTTACAACCCTTTGGTTATTGGGTAAACACCGCCGCCGCCTTGCAACTTGTCCTCGGTTGGTGTTTCCTCAATGTGAGTGAATATACCGGCCGTGACAACCAAGAAGACCAATACCACCAGCGCTATTGTCAATCCTCGCAGTAACCCGGACATGATCGATTTCCCGACCACGCTGTTATCGGCAAGAACAGCCATCCCCGACCAGATGCAGCCCACGTAAAGACCCCCGGCGAAGAGGACGCCGAGGATGACTACTGCGGCAGGAATGCTGTAGGCTCCCTCGCTGCCCACCTCCAAGACGGGGAAGCGCAGGAAAACGAACAATCCGGCCATGATGGCGGTCGCCAATGTCATGATGGACACGCATATCGCGTCATGGTGTCGGCTATGGGCGTCGTCTTCCATTCGCCTTCAGCACGGTCCACCATTTGGGACGAGGCCGGCCACTCATGGCGAACACCACGACGGAGGGCACGAACACCGCTATGACGAGACCACCTACCAAGATAACCCAGGCACGGGTGGCCCACCAGAAACCTAACGCCAGGTAGACGCCGATAGATACCCCCACGACAAAGTAACCGACACGACTGACCAGGGAGAGACCAGCTCGGCTCCAGTGAGAGCGCGCATTACGGGCATCGTCGTAATCTGCCTCCTTGCTCGAAGGCAGGTGGCGTTCATCGAAACTGGGAGGCATCGAACTGGGCAGTTTTTCGACCTTAATTGGATGCCTCATGTCATGTTGGTCAGCCATCCGAGGTACTGTTCCCGCTGAGCAAACCGGCGAAGTAGGATCGGATCAACTCGTCGCCGATTACGCTGGAATTTTTTCTACCGTGCCATACCTGGTCCCAAGGGCCCCCCCGCGTGTGCGTTATCCCGACTAGGGTAAACGTCCCAAGCAGACGATAGTCGTAAACAACATCCATGATGGACTTCTCGTCTTCCGTGAACATCTCGTCGCGCGCCGGAATGGGGCCGGTGATCGGCCTCCCCCTGTGGTGGTTCAGACTGAAATAGACTTCCGGCAGGACAGGTCCGTACCGCCAAGCCTCCCAAAATCCAGTGTGCAATGGCTGATCGTGAATACCCAGCATCCACCCGTGCCAGAAATACAGGAGTTTCTGTACCTCAATATGGGTGAGTGGTTGGCCTTCACCGATGCCGCGTTGTATCAACTCGTTAGCGGCAGTTTTCGGGTCGTGTACCATACCTCCCCCTTTGTACGCCCGTGGTGCGCCTCCTAAAGGCCCGCCATTGCGCTATAACGACGGGTTAGTTCTATTATTTTCGCACAACGCACTAGTTTCCGTAATCTAACCGACCAACATTTGGTAACAATCGATCCCCAACCGGGTCTGCGAATCGACTACAAAACATCGATGGTCAATCGCTCGATAACACACCCGGTGGTGTTGTGCCTATGCTTACCTCATGCTCTCTGGCAGCACGTACTCGATGTCTTTGAGGGGGACCAACATCAAGGGCATTGACACCAGGTTCCCGTCGACCCCCGTGTCTGAACCTCTCGGCAAGACTTGGACAAAAGCCTGAAATTGGCCGTGCCTACTACAGTCCACAAGCACTGGTCCTGCCATGAGATTTGGTTTCGTAGTCTCTCCCGCATCCCCCCAAATCAGACCTCCAGTAATGGCAGAAACAAAGACGTCTGCCCCAGACCCGCAAACCACATGTGGATATAGGGCACCCTTCCCAGTTGCGTCTGATCCCCCTGAAAATTCTACTCGATGCCGGTCTTGGGTGGGGTTCATAAGTGCCCCTATTCAGTTTGCGGTCACAGTGCCGACAACCGCGTCTGCGTGTCGCCCACAAAATACCGAGGGTCCACCGGTGGCAACTTCGGACGCTCACCAGCCGTCAACATCTCCTGAACGCTCAATATTTGCATCTTGGGATACCGCTCCCCGCGCAACGTTACGTGCCCCTGTTGGGCCGCGAACACCCGCAACTGTTCCCTGGGTGGATACAGCGTCACCATCAGGGACATGGGGGCCTTCTTACGTTGGTTCCGCAACGATGTCTGAACGCCCAACAATCGATCCATATCGGGCCTGCTTATCTGCCCCTTGTGCATCTTCACCTGAATGGGGACAATCTCACCGGCCTCGGTGAAGTACCGGGCGTCAATGCCCCCGTCGCCCGTCTTCTGGTCATTAGGCACGGCATTCAGCAACCCCGCCACCTTATCCTCCGCCCAAGCGTGGCCTGGCGTCCCATCCTCGGCGTCGGCCCGGCTCATCAATGCTCGATACTCAAAGACTTCCCACTCATAATCCTCCCAGCCCATCTTATAGACAACCGGCGTGGCCTTGCCGCCCCTTGACGCTAAACGTTGCTCCATAACGCGGACGGCTATGGCGCTCACGTCTATGCCCAGATAACCCCGCCCCAATTTCGCTGCCGCGTCTGCCGCCGTTCCACAACCACAGAACGGATCAAGCACCAACCCGCTTTCGTCTGATGATGCGGTGATGATGCGCTCCAAGAGAGCAAGTGGCTTTTGTGTCGGATAGCCGAGGTTTTCGTCGCTTTGGGAAGACATGAACGCAACATCATCCCAAAAGTCGTTGACTGGCACACCAGGGTTTTCTTCCAAATAGAATTTCAACCTCGGTGCGCCACCATTCTTCTGCGGCCACGCTATTCGGCCTTCTTTTTCGTACTGCTCCAGTTTGTCGGGGGTCGTTACCCAGTGCATACCGCTCTTACCGCGTTCATTGGGGTCGATCCTTCGCCAAGGCAATCCCGTTTCCCCGTTCCTCTTGCCGCTTACCAGTAATGGAACCAACTGATAGTGCCCACGGTTATCTTCCCTGTTGTACAGCTTTAACGATGTCTCCGATAGGCTTTTGTAAGCACCGTCGAATTGGTACTTTGCGGTCTTGCTGTAAAACAGGATGGTATCGTGGGCTCTCCTGAATCTACGACTTATGGAAGACCTGGTTTGGCTGCGCAACCACGAGATTTCGTTTTGAAAATTATTGGCGCCAAATATCGTGTCCAGCAACACTCTGAGTAACCAGTTGGCGTTAGGGTCACAGTGGAGATACAGGCTGCCGGTCGGCTTCAGCACTCGGTGCATTTCTGCCAACCGCTGCCCCATAAACAGCGCGTAAGACGCCATCGGGGAAGTCTCCCCGCTCACCAGCCGTACGGCGTTGATGGCATTGAGCAACTTGCCTTCCCGCAATCGCTGATGCGAATTCTCGCTCTCGACCGTCCACCGCCAGATGTCCCGCAGTTGGGCGGCCACACTGCCCTTGTCCCCAAACGCGGCTACGTAGTTGCTGTTGCTATTGAACGGCGGATCCAGGTAGATCGGGTCGACGCACTCGTCCGGCAACTCCCGCAGAATGTCCAAGTTGTCCCCGCACACCAACGCGTTACCGCCGAGGTACGGATGTGTCGGAGCAGGTTTGGCTCGACGACCTGTCCGTTTCGTTGGCGTCCGTTTGGCAGTGTCAGTCTTGGCTCGTGTTCGCGGCGGCATGGCATCCTCTGGGCGTTACGCCGCTACCGTGTCTTCGTCGTCATCTCCCCGCCGCGCAGCCGCACTTTGGGCTGCAATCTCCGCCCGTCTTTCCGGCGTAAGAGCCTCGGACCTGGCCTTGCCGCCCTTGTTGCCAGCCCGACTCTTGGCCTCTCTGTGTGCCGGTTCAGGCTGCAATTCCTCCTCGACCTCGTCGGTCGCTATCTTGGCAACCATCACGGCGCAACCGATCACGTCGGCCGGCCTTTTCTCTCCTCGCGGTCCGGTTGGCATACTTCCCTCTCTTGATCCAAGCACGCCCATCAAAACGTACCTTTTTGGCGTTTCAGTATAGGCAAGCACCTATCCTAACGCAAGACGCGCCCCCACACATAAGAAAAGTCCGCCACGTACGCCTCAACAGATTGTCCCGATTCCCGATATGCATCGTCATTCCGACTATGACTGTCCACAGAACGCTGTCTGCTACTCTGACCCCACGGCATAGTGATCGCCAAGCCTGTAACCAGCGGCGGTCAACGCATACCCTGCTCCCTGAGAGTATTTGACCAAACCTTTCGAGACCAAGTTTTGAACCGATTCTTCGTATTCCGCCGACAAGCGGTTGTTGTCGTGGAAGTTGAACTGTTGATGCCCTGCGATGAGATACGAGGCGCCGATTGTGGTCGTCAGTATTATCAACCCTTGAGACTGGCCCTTGCCGGACCAAGCCGCGATAAGAACTTCGCGCTCTTTTTCGGACAGGTCATCTGGTGGTGTGGTCATCGCGATATTCGCTCCTTTGATAGTGTCTGTCTTTTTCCGGCACCGCCCGACTTAATCGCCAAGGTTCCAACGTACTGCAGAAAACCGAACCCTGAACCTGTTCGGCACGCGCTTGCCCACGTAATCGAGTTGAATCGACAAATCGGCCGGTTCACCGAAGAAGTACATCTGGCCTCCTGATGGCTTGCGCCATTCGCGTGGTCTAAACGCACCTAAAACACGGTTAGGGCGTGTTGACATTCAGATTTAGGGTGATTGTAGCGCACAAAAGGGCCACGCCGATAATCGGCGTGGCCCTTTTGTGGTGTCCCGGTTGCAGGGAAGTCAAGCGTTGTCCTTTAACCATTGCCCGATTTTTTCAGGGAGCCCGAACCACGCGGAGGTACCCAGGATGCCTACAAGGAGCTTGTCGTTTCTGTCCATCGCCCCCTTAAGGTGATCCCTTACCTGCCCGGAAGTCTGCGTCGTCGCCACAGCCCATGACGACTCAGTAATATGAGCCCACGACCTGTATGACTTGATGCGTTTGTACAGCTCATCGTAATTGCGGCCGGGCTTCCTCAGGTCGTACGTGATTATATATCGAGCCACAACTGGCCTCCTTTTCTATTCGCTGGTTTTTCCTATAACCGGCTTATCTTCATCAAGGTATGCCTGCATAGCCTTGCAAGCATCGTCTTCTGCAATCCCTTGCCGCGTTTCAATAATCCTCCGCGCGGCTATTTGTACGGCACCTTCAACAGTACCCGCGTCCGATCCCCAGCCTTTAAACAACCCACGAAATCGTTGCGTGGCAGGGTGCCAGGTCACCTGCCCAACATCATCGCCTTCAACGACTTCCAGATCACATGCGCCCTGCCCTTTACGGACAGTGAACTCCACATCACCGATCTTTACTGTGCGTTCCATAAGATGGTCTCCCCTACCCCCGCCAGATTTTGACGGGGGTTCGTGCTTGGCAACTAACGCCGAGGCCCGCGTCCTGGCCGGCGGCGTTGTGGGTCAGGAGTGCTCCGATAATGCGGCGGCACCCAAGTACCATCTTTCCGATGGTGTCCGTGTAGGTAAACCTTCTTCTTCCCATCATTCGTTTGGGACATAAAAATCCCTCCTGTAGGGTCATAGTGAGCCCACCAAGAGGGTTGCAAACGTCGTATGTCAGTTGATAGAATAACGGACGCCCGCTTGGAACACCCTCTCGGGTGGGGTATGTAACTTGGCCGTCGCCCCGCTGTTGCGTCAGCGGGGTTTCGACGTTATTAGGTGGTTAGGTCATCCAGGTGCACCTCCAATTCGGCGAGTTTTTAGAAAACACAAAATCAGAACATATTTTAGCAGACAGGCCGTGATCCGGGAATATCCTCAATCGCGAGGTAGTGAGTTACGATGCACCCGCGATCTCATAGCCCAAACTCAACGCATCCCGCCTTCTCCGGCGGGTTTATGGTTTAAAAGACATCGCGCCACAGCCGAGGAGACCTACTGACTGCAAAGGAGGTCCCATGTCCCAATCAACGCCCATCAAATACACCGTCTGCATTGCCCCACATGGGACATCGAGTGCGCAGTATGGTTTACGGCCTTCCTATGGTGGAACGCCCACGGATCAGACGCCGCCCTGGTCTGCATCATTGCCGGCATCCTCGGGCTGGCGGTGTGAGTTGCCAGCATGGTGCTGGCGAGCCGTTTTCGTCGCAGCATAGATGCTTTGTGGTGGATGCCCCATGACCTTTCGTTCGAGCGATGTAGGGCTGTTGCGCGCTAGGGCCCATTCACAAATTTACCGGGCGCGGAATAAACTGCCAGATGACACTAACGCCCCCGCCGTGAATGTGACCACGGCGGGGGCGTTAGTTTTAGTCGCCTTCCATCGCCTCTAGTTCCTCCAAGTCGCGAGTGAAGTCGAACGACAATTGGATGTGCCGATCGGTGTTGTAATTGTCGTTGTAGGAGTCCATGTCAGTTTTCAGTTGTTTGCAATCGCCAACGATCTGTTGTCTACGTTGCTGGAGAGCGACGCGCATATGGTCTGGCGACGCATCGTGGATATCGGCCCAAAGCGGCGCCTGTTCACCTTCCAGTCGTGCTGCGTGCTTGGTACGTACAGACCGCCCTTGTGGGTCCGTCGTGTACTCTTCACGCATAGCAGTGGCCAAGTCAGCGGCGCATCTCCTTATGACGCTTTCTGAGGACTCCTCCCACAGGTTGTTACCAATGAGCCAGACCGCCATATCGCGGGTGGTTGCAGGCCAACTGTTGCCTTCCTCTCGATAACGACCGATGTGACGTCGAAGTTGTTCGCTGTAGGTGTACGCCATTGGAATTCCTCTTTATACGAAAGCCGGCAGCATCGTTCCAAATCCGTCAGTGAGAGCCGATGTCGTAATGATGCTGCGTACCTTGGCCAACAGCGGGCGGTTTTGTGAATAGGCAATTTCGCCTCGGTAATGCAACTGACCCAAGACGATCCCGGGATGCACTTGTTCCACGTTAGCGAATCCCAAAAGTCGTTGCTTTGAGTAGAGCGGACCTACCCTCAATATGAAATCATCCAAGTTCTCCTGAGAGACTAGTTTGGATACTGCGAAAGCATCGGCTTGCCTTTCGTTCTCCGGTCGGTCGCTATGTTCTTCCCTAGGCATTACATCCTTGTCCACGGAGAACCCGTCCCCGTGGTGGATGTGGCCTAATTCGTGCATCAACGTATGCCAAAAATAGTCGATCCTGTCGTAGCGCATTGAAAGCGCTACTACTGGGGATTTCGGGTCGATCCAAAAACATGCCCCATCTAACTTCGCTCCCTTCAGAGATTCCACTACCACTAGGCGTACCCCTCCCTCAGCGAGTACGTTGGGCACCATTCTTATTTCTTCGGGATGGCGAAGCAACGGCCGTAGGTTGTCAAGACTCTTACGGAATCGTCCGGAGGCGAAGGGCTTGGCAACCAGACGTTCCGCCAACTGTCGGGCGCGGATCAGCCACACAGTCTGAGCCGGTGAGACCTCGTCATATGGCGAGGATTTGCGGGCTGCGTGGGGTAGGATCATAGGGTCGTCCTTCAACGATTCGATTCCCAAGTAGCTGCGGACGTTGTTTTCCAGGACCTCAGGGTTCCTGGAATCCTCTATCCAGTGGCGTCGGATCATTTCTTTGACTGGCGCCTTGGAGTAAATCTGGGCTCGGTGAGCAATATCGTCGACCTTGAGTTGGGTTTGCCCCAGTCGATAGGTTGATTCGAGATTCAGCCACAAGTCGGGGCTGGTCCCAAACGCAGCGGCAAGAGCCATTGCTATCTTCGGGTCTATCGACTTGCGACCTTTGATGAGGTCGTTGACTACCTTGTCAGACCTCCCTATGATTACTGCCAGATCACTCTGGGTCCAATCTCTGGCTTGCAATTGTTCAAGTATCGTATCCCCCGGGGGGAATACCTCTGCAGGGTAACTCTGCTTCATGACGACCTCCGCACGCAGGATTAGAGCGCCGTTACGGAATAAATGACGGCAAACTTCTCGCATCCTCTCGTATCGATCTGGAAATGGAGACGATACCGACCTGAGAGGCACATGGAGTAACATCCGGGTTCTGTGCCTTCCGTTTTGAAATCCAATCCCGTCAACGCTGCCATGTCAGCTTCGTCTAGCGCCGCGCCGATCTGTGCCACCCGTCTACGGAACATCTTGACTACAGATTGCGGCAGGTCAGTTTGGCAAAACGGGTCGTGGTTGAGGTGCTGCATGTTGTTGTTAGAGAAAGAGATTTCCATATCGCCTCGGATTCAGGCTAACATAGGTCGGCCGAAAATGCTACTTACCAAATTACGAAATATCGTAATTTGGTAAGTTCGTCATATCGCACTCTCATAACTCCGGATGCTGATAGTCGCCGATCTCAAACTAGCCGACCCTGCCGTCGGCGTCGCGCCACTCGCGGTGGCATTGGCGATCGCAGCTCTTTACCGCATCAAGCGACCGTGGCTGGGGCGGGTCGTCTTTCTGGGCATTATTGCCATGCTTGCCATGACACTGGGTACGGCCCGGAAGTTGACCGCGTGACGTAGGTCAACCGCTGAATCCCAAGAGGAACGCCGATTCCGTGTCGACTCTCAACACCGCAGTTGAGCAACTCTTTGCGCGCCGGAGGGCTGTGATCTCGGCCCTCCGGCGTGTCAAGGGGCACACCGCACGCGCAAAGCAGAAACGGGCCGACTTTCATCGAACCATTGCGCGGCTGGATCAACGGATTCTGGGATTACGGACCGCGCCGCACGCTGATCCTGACCCGACGCCAGCCCGCACTTCCGTTGACGAGCCAGACTCACCGCTCGACGATTACACGGAACTTATCGAGATATTGGAAGGCGGTTGGTTCGATGAGGAATTCCTTGAAACGGTCCTGATCCTGATGCCGGAGTTGGTCGGTGTCCCAACCGTCTTTCTGGGACGCCAGATGCCGACGGATTCCGGTGTGCTTGACCTGATCGCCGTCAGCGAGCTGTTCCATGCCGGCCATGCAACGTTGACTATCTTTGAACTAAAGGCGCGCCGGATTCAACGGAGGGATATCGCCCAGGTGCTGGACTACTCGCTTTGGTGCAACGAAACCGCAGACGATGACCTGGCATTCCACATCGTGCGGCACAGCGGGAAGGACGACGGTCTGAGCCGCATCATGGACGCGAACGCACTCTCCGGGGTGTTGCGGCGAACGCGGGAATGGGGGCGTTACGTGTTACCCGTGGTGATCGGCACCAAGTACGACGCGTCAGTTGCCAGGCTTGCCGACCGTATGGAAGTGAGGCTGTTGACCGTGGAGGAACTGTGCCAAGCGTGGCGAGGGAACGGCGCGATTACCGATTGGACGGACCACCTGCTGGGATGGGATGCTTGACCCAGATCGTCGATCCGCCGCTCCATAAGCGTCATAACGTCGGGAAAAGAACGCACCAGGATTTGGAGTATGAATCGATTCAACAACAATCTTACCGCTTGGATAGTCTTGGGCATCGGAGCGGTGGGAGCAATCCTGTTCACAATCGGCGAAATGTGCGGATATCCGGCCGCGTCCGCTAACGGGGTGCTGATTCTGGTGTCGGTGATATGGGTCGCACTCGCCATTCCCTTGGTAATTATGGAACGGGGCTTGTTGGTGGGAGTATTGCCGGCCATGGTCGCGGTGTTCGCCATCTGGATGCCAGTTGCGTTTCGGGAAGCCGGACAGCCAGAGTTTGTCATTCTTTTGCCGTTGCCGTTGGTGGCTGCATTTCTCTTGATTTGGACACCTTTGGGTTGGGTGTTGTTCCACTTGAAGCGACGGTGCCGGATGAGATTGACTTTGGGCGGGCTAACGGAGACCATTGCCATGATTTGGTTGCTGTTGCCTTGGTTGATGGCAACAATAGCGTTGCCAGCCCTGCTAGGGGAAAATGACGAACTGGTGGCGTCGGTTACCAGCATAGGCGTTGGTTTGATTTGGAGCAATCTAATCTCACAACCCTTTGCCCGATTTGTCCGGTCGATTATTTGATGCGACGGCAGTAAATGAATTTAACAACAAGCCCCGGTCATTGGTACGATGCACCCCCTTAGTTTTCGCGGGTCGCCAAACTCTGCGTTTTGGATCGACCTCCTTCGTCTCGTCTGTCGTCTTGAAGCGGTCCAAAACCGCCGTTTTCTCCGATACGTATTTCGTAAATTGGATGACCCAAATTCGTCCCGACGGTCCGCTAGTCGGTAGTTTCGCAAGTTCCTCTTAGACGCACGCCCTTGACAAAGCGAACGTATGAGCCCATAATGGTCTCACTCGAGTTAGAACATAACATCCAGCACCGTCCCGTCAGAGGTGATACCGGTCGTACACGGCCAACCCCGTCAGACTCCAAATCGCATACCCGTCTCCGCCAGGACCAGCGACCGGTCGCTC
>JAPOQH010000073.1 GCA_026710825.1 Chloroflexota bacterium
CAACCCGGTCATCCGCGACTTCTACCAGAAGCTACTGGCAGCCGGTAAGCCGAAGAAGGTGGCGCTCGTCGCGTGCATGCGCAAACTGCTGGTCATACTCAACTCCATGCTCAAACACGGCTCCCCGTGGTTCGATATGACACAGCCAGAAGTCGCTCATTCCTATTGACATTAAAGACTGCGAAGCTGTCTGGGCCGACAGCCTCTATGAGCGGTGGCCTGATAGGAGCACGGCACGAAGCCATGATCGTCACGCCACCAGCGAGGCTACGCCAAACCCTTGATGGTCTCTCCGTCAGCGCCCTCTCCACGCGGTGCCGGATCTTCCGCATACATCGTTTGGGCGATCCAATGTCGGCGGCGAAGTACGCTCTACGTTTCCGGGACTGCCGTTTCCATCAATCCAGTGAGGAGATCCGCAACCAGAAATACCGGATGCGCGCGACTCAGCTGACAGAATCAACCGACGCTACAGGAACACCTGGTAATGCCCTAAATCGTTGCTATGGCGCCGCACTCAGTCCGCGATTTCCGGCGCAGGCATCCGGTATCCCACCCTGGGTTCGGTGAAGATGAACCTCGGATTGTCAGCTTCGTCGCCCAACTTGCGCCTGAGCCTCCGCATATGGGTGCGAACTACCTGGGGATCGCCGGAACTAGTCACTCGCCAAACGCGTCGCAACAGTTGCTCGTGGGTCAACCCCCGCCCGCCATTGAGCGACAGGACGCGCAGCATCTCGTACTCGATGGGTGTCAGGTGAATGGGCTGACGCGCAACTTCCACCCTGCGCTGGGCATAGTCGATGGTCATGTCGCCCAGCATAAACGGCAACGCCTCATCACTGAGGTCAGCCGCAGTCGCCTTGCGAAGCGCGGCCCTGATCCGCGCCGTCAGTTCCGTGGGCGAGAAAGGCTTGACCATGTAGTCTGCCGCGCCCAGGTCAAGGGCCCGCTCGATGTCCTGGTCTCTCTCGTGGGCGGCAAGGCAGATCACCGGAACGTCGGCGATTTCGATGATGTCCTGCATCAACTGGAAACCGTCGACGCCAGGCAGCGCCAGATCCAAAAGGACGAGTTCGGGTTTTTCCGACTCGACCTGGTTCAGCACATCGTCGGGGCCGGTGGCAAATATCGTGGTATAACCGCTCCGGGCCAGGATATCGCGCACGTGTCGCAGCGTCTGGGGATCGTCGTCCATCACCAGGATGCGTGCCGGATCGTTTTCGCCGGCGCGCGAACCGCCGGCCCGCCGGCCGGTATTGGCGGTGTCCTCTGGAATGACCTGGTCGGCGACCGGTATTGTGAAGATGAACCGGACGCCCCGGTCCGTTCCGTCACTCTCCGCCCAGATCCGGCCGCCGTGGGCATCGACGATCCCCTTGCAGATGGACAGCCCCAGGCCGTACCCGGCGATGTCCCTTGCGACCATGTCGCCATCGATACGCGAGTATTTCCGGAACAGATTGGGCAGTTGCTCCGGCGGCAGCCTCAATCCCTGGGCCACCACCGAAAACGCAACGTACAAACCATCGGCCTCGGCGCTCACCCCGATGGGGGATGACCCCGGCGAGGATCCGGACGCGTTGGACAACAGGTTGCTGATCACCTGGACAATGCGCGCCCGGTCCGCCATCACGGTGGGGAGGTCGGCCGGCACATCCACCCGCAGGTCGTTCCGTCCCCCGCCCCTGATGAACGATGATCCGGCCTGATCCACCAGGGCCGCAACATCCGAAGGCTCGGGGCTCACGGACAGGGTGCCCGACTCTATATTGGCTGTGTCCAGCAGGTCGCTGATCATCCGCCGCATTCGATCGGCCTGGTCATTGATGATGGTATGGAACTGGCGGGTCTCTGAGGGGTTCAGGTCTGCCGACTCGTCCAGCAGGGTCGCCGCAGAACCCTTGATGGAGGCCAGCGGGGTCCGCAGTTCGTAGCTGACCAACCCCAGGAATTCCGACCGGAGCCTTTCCAGGTCCTCCAGGGGCCTCATGTCCTGGAGCGTCACGACCACTGACTCCATCTCACCGGATTCTTCCGAGTAGATGGAGGTGGCGTTCACCAGCACCGTAACCGACCTGCCGTCGGGCGCCCTGAGCACGACTTCCTCGGCGCGAAGCGCGGTGTAGGTACTGAGCCGGTGAGCCAGTGGGAACTCCTCCAGTGAGACCTCCCGCCCGTCAATTCGCCGGATGCTCAGAATGTCCATCATCTGCTCGACCGGTTGGTCCGGCGGACGGATGCTCTCGACGATCCTCAGCGTCTCGCGGTTGTACGACACCGGCGCTCCCGATTTCGCGTCGAAGACCACAACCCCAACCGGGCACGTGGCGATCAGCGCCTCCAGGTCGGACCTCGTCCGCTGCTCGTCCCGGTACCTCCTGGCGTTGGCGATGACCAGCGCCGCCTGGGACGCGAACATCACCAGGGTGTCCTCGTCCTCGCGGGTGAATGCGCTGCCCGCCTCGCCTTTCGCCACGTATATGGAACCCAACCGCACGCCCTTGTTTCGGATGGGAGCAACCAGCAGGGAAGCGACGGCTACGGGTGGCTGCCACTCCGCCAGATCCAGGGACCTCACGTAAGAGGTCAGGTCGTTGATCCGCAGCGGGTCCGGCACGTGGTTCAGGTAGCGGAAGAATTCGGCGCTTCCGGGCAGACCTTCCATATGACGATGTTCTTCCGGTGTCAGGCCGGAGGAGACGAACTCCTCCAGCCGGTTGTCCTGGTCGAGAACCGTTGTTGCGGCGTACTTGGCGTCCGTCAGGACGCGGGCGCTGTTGGTGACCTCCTGGAGCACGCTGTGATAGTCCAGGTCCCCGTTGATGCGCAGGCTTGCTTCACTCAACCTGGTCAGGCGTTCCTGCAATGCCCGCATCCCAAGTGTCGTCTCCTCATAGTTTGTGGCCACGTTGACCTCCCATCGCCGCTTGGCTCACCCGATCGAGTCGACATTCCCGACCTAATTGGGGCGCAATGCACCATTATGCGCAAACTGTCATGTAAGTGTCATAACTATAACCCGAACCGTTATGGAAGCGTCAGGTCTATGCCCGTAACATTTAGTGAAAGGAATTGCTCAACCATAACGACCGCCCGATTGTGCAGAGATATTCCAACGCAGGGTCGTAGCGCCGAGGTTGAGCCGGAGGAGAAAGCAAGATGAAGATTGCACTGATAGCCATGAGCGGCGTACGCGCCTATAACCAGGAACTGACGGCGTTGGGCATGACCATGCCGGGTTTCATGGAGCGTGGGCATGTGATCGCTTCGCTGCCCAGCCTGTCCCTGCTCACCCTCGCAGGGATGACGCCGGAATGCTTTGAGGTCGAATACCACCAGGTGCCTGACATCAGCAAGCTGGACCGCCTGCCGGACTGCGATCTGGCCGCCATTTCGACGTTCACCGCCCAGGTCAAGGACGCTTACGCCCTTGCCGGCAGATACCGCGAGGCAGGCGTCAAGACGGTCATCGGCGGCCACCACGCCACCGCGATGCCGCATGAAGCGATTCGCCACTGCGACGCGGTGGTGGTTGGCGAGGCCGAACTGACCTGGCCCCGGGTGCTGGAGGACTTTCAGAACGGCTGCCTGGGCGGCATCTACCGTGCCGACGGGCGGGAATTCGATCTGGTCGAGTCTCCGCTGCCCCGGTTCGACCTGCTGAACCCAGACGAATACAACCGGATTACCG
>JAPOQH010000113.1 GCA_026710825.1 Chloroflexota bacterium
ACGACTTCGTCGATTCCGGCGGCGGCGGAAGTGTGAGCAGCGAATTTTTCTGGCCGCCCATCGGCTCTCGCTGGACGTTTCTACAGGGCCGGAATACCCTGCCGCCAGGTGTAACCATCCCCATGCCAGACTGCTCGGAGGCGCCCGAAATCACCTCACCTGCGACGGACCGGGCGGCGCTGGTGGCGTTGTATAACGCGACGGGCGGCGCCAACTGGACCGACAATACGAACTGGCTCAGCACTGGGCCAATCGGTGAGTGGCACGGGGTGACGGTCGACGACAGCGGTCGGGTTACTGAGCTCGATCTCGGCGACAATCAGTTATCGGGCCAGATTCCCACGGGACTCGGCGATATGTCCAACCTGAAGATGCTTAGTCTAGGCTCCAACCAGTTATCCGGATCTCTGCCATCCGATTTGGGCAGCCTGTCAAATCTGACCTGGCTAACCGTACACAGGAATCAACTTACGGGCTCCATACCGACCTGGCTGGGAAGTATGTCAGGTCTGGAGACGCTGAGCCTGGGCGGCAACGCGTTCAGCGGGTCAATACCCGCTGAGTTGGAGAACATGTCAAGTCTGACCGGGCTCTACCTATGGGAGAATCAGTTAACGGGGTCCGTGCCTTCCTGGTTGGGAAACATGACGGGTTTGGAAGGTTTAAATCTCGGCGGCAACCAGTTAACCGGCAGCATACCAACACAGCTGGGCAATCTTTCAAATCTAACCTCGCTGGGCCTTCATGAGAATGAACTGTCCGGATCGATTCCCAGCTCGTTGGGGAACATGACGAACCTGGAAAGGCTGAGGTTATCCGACAACCAATTGACAGGAACCATCCCGTCCTCACTTGGTAATTTGGCCAATCTAGAATGGTTGGATATGCACGAGAATGAGTTGACGGGTGAGATACCCTCGACGCTGGGGAACCCTACCAGCCTGACGTACCTGAGCCTATGGAGTAACGAGCTGAGTGGGTCGATACCGACCTCGCTGGGGAACTTGACCAACGTGAAGACAATCAACCTCGGCGGGAATGACCTGACCGGGACCATTCCGTCGCAACTGCAGAACCTCAACAATATCGAGGGGTTATACCTGTGGGGGAACGAACTGACCGGGACCATTCCCACCTGGCTGGGCAGCCTCACCAATCTGACGGGTCTATCCGTCGGCAGCAACCAGCTAACTGGATCAATACCGTCGCAACTGGGAAATCTCACCGGGTTGACCAGGCTGTATCTCCACGACAACGAGTTGACCGGTGCGATACCCAGACAACTTGGCAACCTGACCAACCTGACCGAGCTTAACTTGCACGGCAACGAGTTGACGGGTGAGATACCCTCGACGCTGGGGAACCTGACGGAACTGAAGCGATTGTTCTTGAGGGACAACCAATTGAGCGGTGGAATCCCGTCGTCGTTGGGTAACCTATCCAATTTGGAGTTCCTGGTTCTCCATAGCAATGAGTTGACGGGGACGATACCCACACAACTGGGCAGCCTCTCCAACCTCACCGAGCTTTACCTGGGCGGTAACCAGTTGACTGGGACGATACCGTCCCAGCTGGGCAACCTTACCAACCTGGCGCACCTGAGCCTGTGGGGTAACGAGTTGACCGGACCAGCCCCATCGTGGATCGGCAACCTATCCGATTTGGAATTCTTGAACCTCCAACAGAACGAGTTGACGGGGCAGATACCCCCGACTTTGGGGAACCTTTCCAATCTGACACGTTTGTATCTCAACGAGAACCAATTGACCGGATCGATACCCACACAACTGGGCAACCTTACCAACCTGATCGAGCTTTACTTGTACGAAAACGAGTTGACCGGTGCGATACCCTCGACGCTGGGGAACCTGACGGAACTGAAGCGATTGTTCTTGAGGGACAACCAATTGAGCGGTGGAATCCCGTCGTCGTTGGGCAGCCTGTCCAACTTGGAGATCCTGGTTCTCAACCGCAATGAGTTGACGGGGACGATACCCACACAATTGGGCAGCCTCTCCAACCTCACCGAGTTTTACCTGGGCGGTAACCAGTTGACTGGGACCATACCGTCCCAGCTGGGCAAACTTACCAACCTGACGCACCTGAGCCTGGGGGGTAACGAGTTGACCGGACCAGCCCCATCGTGGATCGGCAACCTATCCAACTTGGAATACTTGAACCTCGGAGAGAACGAGTTGACGGGGCAGATACCCTCTACGCTGGGGAACCTGTCCAACTTGGAGAATTTGCACCTCCAGAGCAACCCGCTGGGCGGGACCATCCCGTCTCAGCTTGGCAACCTGACTAATCTGACGCGGCTCAACTTGGACTCCACCCAGTTAACGGGTCCGATACCGTCCCAACTGGGGAATCTGGTCAATCTTACAGAGCTTGATCTGGACGACAATCAGTTGACCGGGCAGATACCTGGCTCACTGGGCAATTTGGTCAACCTGACCAAGCTAGACATCAAAAACAACCTGTTGACGGGCCAGATACCCACATCGCTGAGCAATCTCACCAAACTCACTGACTTGCGACTAGCCGGCAATCAGTTCACAGGCTGCATTCCGGCTGGGTTGAGCAATGTGGCAGAAAACGACGTAGCTGACCTGGGTCTGCCCGACTGCTGATTGTCGGTTGTTGGACGTTACGCGATGGACCATTGGGAGCGCACGGCACGGCCAGCGCTCCCAATTTGCTGCCGGAGTTTGCGGTGAGACGTGCTCCGCTGGCGGGCTGACAGTAGAGCAACCGCATGCGAACCCGACGGAGCCTATGGGCCGTGACGCTGACGTATCTGTGTCGGTAGCAACGGATGGTAATATATTTTCACTGATTGATTTTTGTGATGCGGCATACGCATCGGGCCGGCGGCGCGACGCAAGGGCCGGTCCGTAGGGAGGTTTTGCGACATGAGCGAGAGTTCGGCAGCGCGGAAAGTGCTGGTGGTGGATGACGAGCCCGAGGTCGAGCCGATGTTCCGGCAGCGGATGCGCCGCGAGGTGAGAGCCGGATTGTACGAGTTCCTGTTCGCGCGGTCGGGGCGGCACGCGCTGGAGGTGCTGGACGAGAATCCGGACGTCAGGCTGGTGATCACCGACCTGAACATGCCGGAGATGAACGGCTGGCAACTGCTGGACGCGCTGGGGGAGCTGTGGCCCGATGTGCCGTCGATGGTGGTGTCGGCCTACGGGGACGACGAGAACAAAAAGCGCGCCAAGGAAAGCGGGGCCTGGGGGTTTGTGGCGAAGCCGGTGGATTTCACGGAACTACGCGGCAAGGTGGCGGAGTCGATGGAGGTCGGGGGCGGGTGATGGGGCGGGGTTGGCGTCAAGTTGGATAAGCCGGGCGGTTAGTGAAGTCTGCCCCCGGATGGCCGTTGCTTGACAGCGGCCAGAGTCCTAGAGATCCGAGCATCGGTCATTCCGGTCCGCTCTTTGCCATTTGGTAGGAGTGATATGGTCATCGAACCATTAACCACTAACCGTTCGGAATAGGTTGGTAGTCCGAAGCTTGCATAGTACTTGGTTGCTGGATGTACTCTGCAAATGCACTAATGGGTACAGTAACTCCGTTTCTGATAACTCGGTCCAAGTCCCCCAGCAAATGAGCTAGGGGGTTGTCAACGTAAAGCCTCTGATAGCCAGTTGCCTCAATTGCAGATCCAACGATCTTGTTCGATTGCTCGTCAACCCAAGCGGGTTTAATGACCAGACCGTCGGTTGTGGTAATCAGGTTAGGCGCTAAGGCACGTCCTTCATTTTCGCAGAATTGAGTGATCCTCAAGATCAGAGAACGAGCCGAAAGAGATGCGGTCCTTGCAATTGCAAACCCCCAAATTTGATGATTGCCCTGGGAGTTCTGGTCGTAGGTTTCGCCAGGCCCGGGTTCCATCGCCATTCGTGACCCGTAATGGCGATAAGCTGTAAATTTTTGGCGGGGAAACAAAACACTCTCTTCCGCCACGGCAACCCTATTCAAGCGTCTAACGCTGGCGATTTTCCCTAAAATATCCGCCGCTTCCGCGCTTCCGATTGTGCTCTTCACCTCTCCTACGGCCACGACACCCTCGCAAGGATAGAAGGCGGCTTCCTCGCTATCGTTCAAACGGAATACAGGGCAAATATCTTCTTCGAATAGAATGATGTCCTGCTGACGGGAGACATGCCCGTCGGCGTCGATCACAAACCCAGAACCTACTCCAATTCCGTTAGCGAGAAGTTGTCTGAGCTTCCTTCTTGCCGCCCTCTCCCGACTTTCCCCAACCGTCCCGGGCGTAGGAGCGAGGCTCCCTTGCTCGAAAGCAGCGACCAATTCGTCTCCAAGGACTTTCACGTACTCGGCAACACTGAAATTAGTTGTCATTGTCATCCTTAGAGCGGAAGCTACACGCCGGATAGCCGGCCCAAAAGGGTTTGTAGGCGGTTTTCAATTTTAACCCAAGGGTCTGCCGAAATATCCGTTTTCTCCGCGAAACTTAACTTCCTCAGCCTTGCAATCAGGCACTCCTGCGGACGATGGCCATTCCCGCGGTTGCTATGGACGTATATCAGTTGCAAGTTTTCGACGTTGTCCCGGCCGCGACCGTGCGGGATGACGTGGTCCGCCCACAAGGCGCGGAAGGGGAACGGGCTGTGGCTGTCGTCGCGCCGACCGTCCTGCCGACCCAAAATCATAGGCTGATTCTGTCGGCAAGGGTGCGGGGGCGTCAACGGAGCGCAAGGTCTTTCCGTGGTCGACAAACCGAGAGAATGTGCTGCGCTGCACGTTTTTGAACACACCGTCCGCTCGTGGTTCGACAGGCTCACCTTGAGCGGACTACGTTGATCCATGAAAATGATCGAAAGCCCCTAAACTGGGTTGCGTGCGTTGCGGGTAATGGGGTCCGGTTGCGCACGTATTTTGCGCGCGATTGATTGGGTCAGGGCGGGGCGGCCTGGGCGATTGCCTGGGATGGGGTCGGTAGAGGGCTGATTGGGTCGGGTTGGTAACGGGCGGATGGGCGGCGGGTTTCTTTTCGAGTCCATTGGCACGGGCGCGGTTGCGACGGTGCAGTTGCGGCTCCGGGTTTGTTTGGGCAGCGGGATTGGATGTGCAGGGCGTTTTTGCACATATGATGCCATTTAATGTGCATGATTCACATTGACCATAGATGGTGTTCGCATTGCTGATGGGTCATACACACTAGAATGGACAGTCATTCGACTTGATAAAACGGCAATTCTAATAAATCATTGGATATGTGGTCCAGCAAATACATAATTTCAGGACAGCGAAATCGCGATGATCCAGGCATTCCGACCGGGAGTGGCGGTGGCGCTGGCTGCGATTTTGGCGATCGCGCTGTGGGGGTGCGGCCCGGCGTCTCCAGACTTGGGCGAACCCGCGCCGACTCATGCTGTGCCGGCAACGGTCATCCCGTACCGGGGTGTGGAACCGTCTGCCACGCCCTCCGTGCCACCGTCGACGCCGGACGAGCAATCTGACGATTCGCCGGTCCCGGTTGCCGGACGGGGCTCGCCCGGGTTGGAAAGCGACGCGACCGTCAAACCGGTCCCCCAGGTCACCACGGAGTCGCCTCGACAGCACGCGGGGACATATCTGGCCGGCCTGGCAGCCACATCGGACACGGCCGGAGGCTCGCCGCCGCGCCAACCCGCGCAAGGGCGGCCCTACACCTGGAGCGATGGCGACCGCACGATGACCGTGCTGCTGCAATCGGATATGGAAGTGTCCCGCGAAGGCGAAATCGCGCTACGGGGCAACAAAGCCGATCAGGCCGACAAGGTCGCCAACACGGCACGCAGCGACGGCGGCGGCGAAGAGGACTCCGCCAGCATGCCGGTGTTCATGTCGCAATGGGGGACGCTGATGACGCTGCCGGGCGGCGTGCTGCTTGCGCTGGACAAATCCTGGGACACGGACGAGATAGACGCGTTCTTTGAGCGGAACGGGATTGGGGCGGACCGCGTTTCCGGACTGGGGAACATCGTCAACGGCTTTTTTGTCGAGACCAGCCCGGGCTTCCCGTCGCTCGACCTGGCAAATTCGCTTGCCGCGCAGGATGGAGTGCGAACTTCCATGCCCAACTGGCGGCAGGACCTGGCTGCTCAGTAGTGCCACGCGGGTTCCAGGGCGACCGATTCTTTTTGCCGGCTGCGCGTCGCAGGCGTGAACGTCCGGTATGACCAGGGTCGTATTGCCTGATGCGCGGTTGCTGGCAGCCGTGCTCGTCCTGCTGGCCCTGCTGGGACTGCTGATCCCGTTGAATGCCGGCGCGCAGGCGACCGTACCCGGCGCGCCGACCATCGATACGGTAACGGCCCGGGCCGGCTGGCTGCTGGTGGAATGGTCGGCCCCCTCCAGCAACGGCGGCTCGACCATCACCGCCTACGACGCGCGGTACATCGAGACCGACGCCACCGACAAGGCCGACAGCCAGTGGACTGAGGTGGATGACGCCTGGGCCACCGGCGGCGGCGAACTGCGGTACACGCTGGACGGCCTCACCAACGACACCGAGTACGACGTCCAGGTGCGGGCCGTCAACGCTGAAGGCGACGGCGCGTGGTCGGCAGCGGTCACCGGCACGCCGGAGCTATCGGATGCAACCAGGGCCACCCTGGCTGCGGTGCGCGGCGACGACGGCGCGGTGGCGGTGACCTGGAATGCTCCCACAACGCTGGTGGATGCCGACGCCACCTACGACCTGCGGTACATCGAGACCGACGCCACCGACAAGACGGATGACCAGTGGACGGAGGTGATTGACACCGGCGTCGATGACCGGTTGCTGGACGGCATCACCGGTTTGACGCTCGATACGGAATACGACGTGCAGGTGCGAGCGGTGGAATTTGCCGTCGCCGGGCCGTGGTCGGACACCGACACCGGAACGCCGTCGGATTCGGGCCAGAACGTGACCGACGCCCGGGAAATTACCCTGGCCACCACCTCTTCCGGTGAACTCGATCCCATGGGCGACAACTATTTCTGGGGCAAGATAACCGACGGCGCCGTATCCGAAGGTTACATCCACTCTGCGGACTGGGACGTCTTTAAGATAGTCATCACTGACGAGCAGGCCCCGGACCCCATGAATTTCCGGATCTTCACTGAGGGCAGCCTGGATACTACGGGCAGGCTGTTCAACAACTATTTCTCCCGCACGAGCGGCAACAACAGTGAGTTGCCCAACCCGGACGCCTTCCTGATTGAGAGCACTCTGGAAGCGGGAACCTATTTCATAAGGGTTATCGGGCAAGCCTCGGCAATTGGAGATTACGTTCTTCGCATCCAGACCATGCCCGAACCCACCGACCCCGTTGTTGATCCCGTTGATCCCGAAACGCTGACCTTGGGCAGCACCGTCGTCGGCCAGATAGATCCGCCCGACGAGACCGACTCCTGGGACCTGGAGTTGACGGAACAGACGGACGTGATCATACGGGGTTTGAGGGGCGGGAACCTGAAAATCACCGGCCAGCTATTGAACGAACACGGGTCCGTTCTTGCCCAGAACAACGATGGCAACCTCTTTCCCGATGCCGAAGACTTCGTAATCCGGCGGTTGCTCGACGCGGGCACCTACGAACTCCAGGTGAGCAGCCATCTGGGACTGACCTCCGGAATATACGAAATATTCGTATCCGATGCCGGAAACCCGGGCAGCACCATAGCGGACGCACAAGCCTTGAACCTGGACTTCGAGGATGCGTCCGGCGGCAACATCACCTCCAGCGCCGACGTCGACTATTTCAGCATCACCGTGGAGGATCCGACCTACGTGCTGATCTGGGCCGCGGCCAACACTTCGGGCACCGATGTTAACGCTGAGCTTGTGGACGCCGGTGGAACCACGATTGACGCCAACTTCAACAGCGATTTTGCCGGCCAGTACAAAAATAAATTCAGCTTCGCCATCGCACACCGACTCGATGCCGGCACACACTACGTGAAGGTGACCGGCGCCGGGGGAAGCACCGGAAAGTACACCATCCTGGCTGTCGAAGACTTGGCAATGTCGTCTCTGGACCAACTTTGCAAGGTTGCGCCGGGGGGCGGGATATCCGACCCCTGGTACGGCTGCCAGTGGCACCTGCAGGATGACGCATTGTATGGCTCGGGTTCGACGGAGGACATCAACGTCGAGGGGGTCTGGAGCGGCGGCAACCTGGGCGAAGGAATCACCGTAGCCGTCGTGGACGACGGGATACACCACCAGCACGAGGATCTGACGGACAACGTCGATACGGCAAAGAATCACGACTTTGCCAACCAGGACGGCATATACCATCCGTTTGAAACCCACGGCACATCGGTTGCCGGCCTCATAGCCGCCCGGGACAACGCCATAGGCATGCGGGGCGTCGCTCCGCGGGCAACTATCTACGGCTACAACTACCTGCAGTCAAGCACATTCGGCGACCAGGTTAAGGCCGCATCTCTGAATGCGGATACCACGGCGATATCCAACAACAGCTGGTCAAGCTCGATCGGCCGAGCAGGTCTGGCGGTTGTGACCAGCCTGTGGGAGGAGGCCATCGAAACCGCCGTTACTACGGGCTACGGCGGGAAGGGCGTTTTCTTTGTGTGGGGGGCCGGCAACGACGGCCGGATCGGAGGACATTCGTCCAGAAACGAACGCACCAACTTTTACGCCGTTACTGCGGCCTGCGCGGTGGGCGCGGACGGTGTGCGATCGTCTTTCTCAGAGCCGGGCTCAAACCTGTGGGTGTGCGCTCCTTCCGGCGGGGGTGGCAGGAACATCGCGACCACCATCAACCACAACCGGTACTCCTCCAGTTTCAGCGGCACCAGCGCGTCGGCGCCCATCGTGTCCGGAGTGGCCGCGCTGGTCCGCAAGGCCAACGACGCCCTCACCTGGCGGGATGTCAAGCTGATCCTGGCCGCCTCGGCCCGCAAGAACGACGCGGACAACGACGGCTGGGAGGAGGGAGCCGACAAATACGGGGACACCGGGAAGTACAACTTCAACCACGAATACGGTTTCGGCGTGGTGGATGCCCAGGCCGCGGTGACCCTGGCCGACGGCTGGACCAACCTCCCGGGCCTGCGAAAATCCACCGCCCAATCCGGCGAAATCAACATTTCCATCCCAGATGCGGATGGCGTCGTCCCCGGCACGACGGCCACCCAGAAGCTGACCCTGGACGACCACGTCGATTTCATCGAGTACATCCAAGTGGTCCTGGATATTACTCACGATTCGGTCGGGGACCTGGATGTGGAAGTGGAATCCCCGTCGGGCACGATATCCAGACTATCCCCGTACTTCGATCGATCGAAATACAGCGGGGAGCCCCCGTCCTCCTGGTGGTTCGGCCCGGTGCGGCTCGGTTCGGCCAGACACCTGGGCGAAAGCTCCGCCGGCGAGTGGACGCTGCGCGTCACCGACTACATATCGGGCAAACAGGGAACCATCGATTACTGGAGCATCACGGCCTACGGCCACGGCACGAAGCCGGCGCCGCCGCCCATCGACGAAGTGCAACCGTCTTCGGGCGCTTTCACGGTGACCTGGGAAGCGCCAGCCGATCCCGGCAGATCGGCCATAACCGGATACCAGGTTCACTACATACGCAGCGACGCCACCGACAAGTCCGACGGCGAGTGGACCTCCGCCACCACCGGGGCAAGCGTCCGCCAGCACACAGCCAGCGGTCTGGACGGCGAGGCTGAGTACGACGTGCGGGTGCGGGCGGTGAGCGCTTTGGGCAACGGCGAGTGGTCGGAGACGGAAACGGTGACCACGGGCGCCCTGGACGCGCCGGCGATCACGTCCTTTTTTGGTGTCGATGAAACGTTCGTCGTGAAATGGACGCCGCCAGCCGACTCCAGCCTGGGGACCATCACCTCCTACGATCTCCGGCACAAATACACCAACTTCGACGGCTGGTACGAGTACGATTCCATCTGGACGTCCACGGCCGGCGGCCCGCTGGAACACACCCTCGTGCCGACCGTACTACTGGGGCGCGGACGGTCGCACTATGTCCAGGTGCGAGCGGTGGTTGGAACCACCGAGCACCCCTGGTCCGCCTCTCGCACAGTGGTTGGCGTGCCGGGTCCGCCTTTCATCAGCAGCATCACCGCCGACCCCGACGGCAACAAGATTACCGTGCAGTGGGCCTCCGCAGTGAGCGTTCCCCCCTATCCGGTCACGTCGTACGATCTGCGTTACATTGAAACCGGCGAAGACGAGACCGTTGACGCAAACTGGACGCTTAAAACCAACGTGCCGTCCAGCCGGGAAGGATATACCCTCGGGGGCCTGACCAACTGGGTGTCGTACGATGTGCAGGTGCGAGCCCGGAACGCCGGCGGCCCAGGCTCGTGGTCCGAAACCGCAACGGGAACCCCATCCAACACCGACGTCGGCCTGACGCTGGAGTGGGAAGATACCTCGGTTTCCGTGAACGAAGACGGCGGATCAGTCACCCTGAAGGCCATCGCGACCACGGACAGCGACGAAACGCTGCCGTCCGATTTCTCATTCGACGCGACCGTGACCACCGACGACGATACGGCCACGGACCCCGACGACTACGCGCCGCTGTCCGGCTCCACGTTGACGTTCGATCAAAGCGACTTCGAACGGGTGATGACCAGCAGTGGCGACCGCTACCAGGCCACCCGGGATTACACCTTCACCATCAGCGATGACGCGGTGGACGAAGACGACGAGACGTTCACCGCAACGCTGGCGTTCGTGGACTCCTCCAATCCCAACTTCGAGACGCGCAACGCGGTTGCAACGGTGACCATCGGCGACGACGAGCAGGTGGGGGTGACGCTCGGCTGGAATCCCGCAACAGTGTCCGTGAACGAGAGTTCGAGCACCGTGAGGCTGACTGCCACGGCCACCACCGCGAGCGACAAGCGCCCCGAGACCGGCTTCACATTCGACGCGACGATTGTCTCGTCTCCCGGCACCGCCGCCGCCACGGACGACTACACCCACGTGTCCACGACGGTCACGTTCAATCAAGCGGATTTCGGGTCAGTGACCGTTGACGGCAACCGGCGTTACCGCGCCAGCAAGTCCGTTACGGTGCCCATCGTGAACGACACGGACGACGAGCGGGATGAGACTTTCACCGTTACGGTCGACTATGTCGACCCCAACCCGTCGCACCTGCAGGGCGGGTCCGCAGCAGCCACCGTGACCATCCAGGACAACGACCGGCCGACGGTATCCATCGCGGCGGTCGACACCAGCGCTGCTGAGGATGACACCCTGGAGTTCCGGCTCACGCGGGTTGGGGTCCCGGACGATGCCCTGACGGTCAACGTGCGCGTGTCCGAAACCAGGCGGATGCTGGCGTCCGGGCAACCGACCACGGCGACATTCAGCGCCGGTTCAAGCACGGCCACGTTGGACATCGCCCTGAACGACGACACCGAGGACGAGGACAACAGCACGGTCACGGTTGCGTTGCGGTCCGGTTCGGGCTACGTGCTGGGAACGGATACCTCCGACACGGCCACCGCGTTGGACAACGATCACGTGCCGGTTACCCTGGGCTGGGCCGTTGATCCGGTCACCGTGGCCGAAGGCGCGGGCCAGGTTGTATTGAAGGGTGTTGCCACCACCACGAAGGACAAGCAGCCGGAGAGCGGGTTCTCCTTCGTTGCCGAAGTTACCTTTGCCGACGGCACCGCGGGTTCCGGCGACTACACCGGCCGGACCCAACGCCAGACTTTCAGCCAGTCCGATTTCACCGACAGCGGGCAAAGATACGAGGCGACCAAAGAATTCACGGTGAACATCGCCGGCGGCGACGGCAGCGAGGATGACGAGACATTCACGGCGACGCTGGCCTACGTGGGGTCCGATCCGTTGCCGGCGCACCTGCAGGGCGGCAGCGCCACCGTGACCGTCACCATCACCGTGATCGACGACAACGTGGCCCCCGAATTTGACGACGGTACGAGCACGACGCGGTCGGTAGCCGAAAACTCGCCGGCGGGAACGGCGGTGGGCGAACCGGTGGAGGCCACCGACCTGAACAATGCCTCGCTGACCTACGAGATCAGCTCGCAGCAGGGCGGCCCGTACATCGTTGACACCGCGACGGGTCAGATCCGCGTGGGCGACGTCGCCACCCTCGACCACGAGCGCAGAACCACGCAGCGGGTGAACCTCAAGGTCGAAGACCCCGATGGGCTCTCCGACACCATCCAGGTGCAGATCGAGGTTGCCAACGTGAACGAGCCGCCCGTGATCAGCGGCAACACGGCCGTGGAATGGCGGGAGAACCGCACCGGAAACGTCACCCGCTATACCGCCGCCGACCCGGAACGAGACTCCGTCGAATGGACGGTGAGCGGCACGGAGGCCGGCTTCTTCTCCATCGACAGCAATGGCTACCTGACATTCAATGACCCACCGGATTTCGAGGCCAGCCGGGGCAACACCTATGAAATTACGGTGGTCGGCACGGACACCGACAGCAATTCCGGCGAGTTGGATGTCACGGTCACCGTCACCAACGTCAACGAGCCGCCCACGGTGGAAGGGCGCACGTCGCTCGCCCTCAGCGAGAACGACGAGGCGTTCGACGAGACCTATTCCGCCACCGATCCCGAGGGCAGCGCCACCACGTTCACCTGGAGCGTGTCCGGCACGGATGGGGGAGACTTCACCATCAACCGGGACACCGGCGTCCTGACCTTCCGCAACACGCCGGACTACGAGCGGCCCGCCGACTCCAACCGCGACAACGAGTACCTGGTGCAGGTGCGTGCGTCTGACGGCAGCCTGACCGGCGCGCTGGACGTGACGGTTACCGTGACGCCGGTGAACGAACCACCCACCATCACTGGCACCGAGACCCTGTCCTACGCCGAGAACAACGTCCGCACGGTGGCCACCTACCGGGCCACCGACCCGGAGGGCGCAACGATCATTTGGTCACTCTCCGGGACCGATGACGACGACTTCGACATCAGTGAGACGGGACCGCTGACCTTCACCGAAATCCCCGACTTCGAGGCGCCCGACGACGCCAACCAGGACAACGAGTACCTAGTGACGGTGGAGGCACGGGATGACGCATTCAACTACGCCAGGCTGGATGTGACCATCACCGTCACCAACTCCACGGGGGCGGAGGAGCCCACCATCACCACGACCAGCAACCCGTCCCCTTACCGGGAGAACGGCGCCGGCGCGGTGTACACCTTCCGCGCCCGGGACCCCCAGGGCCGCGCCGTGACCTGGTCCGTCACCGGCACGGACGGCGATGACTTCCGGATCAGTTCCGGCGGCGCGCTGACCTTCGCCAACCCGCCGGACTTTGAGAATCCCGCCGACTCCAACCGGGACAACATCTACGAGATCACGGTGGTGGTAACGGACGACCAGGGCCTCACCGACAGCGTGGACGTCACCATCACCGTCACCAACCACAACGAGGGCGTGGAACCCACCATCAGCACTCGCAGCCCGCCGTCCACCTACCGCGAGAACGGCACCTCGACGGTCTACACCTTCCGCGCCTCCGACCCGCAGCGGCAGGACATCACCTGGACCCTCGAGGGCGACGATTCGGGCGTTTTCAACATCAGCAGCGCGGGCGCGTTGGTATTCATCAATCGGCCTGACTTTGAGGCTCCGGTGGACTCGGACCGGCAGAACGACTACCAACTGACGGTGATCGTCACCGACCCGGACGGCCACGCCGACCGGCTGTCGTTCACCATCACCGTAACCGACGTGAACGAGGGGCCCGAGGTGACCGGCGGCGGCAGCGCCTTCACGGCCCAGGAGAACCGGACCTGGTCGGGAGCAACCTTCACCGCCTCCGACCCGGAGGGCGGCAGCGTCACCCGCTGGAGCCTGGGCGGCCGGGACAGCGGCGATTTCACCATCACCCATGACTCCGTCACCAATCAGGGCCTAATCACCTTCCGCAACACCCCCGACCACGAGCGTCCGGACGACTCCGACCGGGACAACACCTACGAGGTGGAGATCCGGCCCTACGACGGTCGGTACTACGGCTCCCACCACATCACCATAACCGTCCAGGACGTTACCGAGATCACGGGCCCGTCCACCCTCGGCCGGGCGGAGAACTTTACCGGCGCCCTGGCGACGTATGCGGCTACGGGTGTCGGCGACCTGACCGTGGACCCCGCGTGGCGACTCACCGGCACGGACGGCGGGGATTTCACCATCAGTGAGCAGGGCGAGTTGACGTCCCGCTCCACGCCCGACCACGAGCGGCCCGCCGACTCCAACCGCGACAACGTCTACAACTTTGCGGTGCAGGCCACGGACGGCAGGTACTACGATTCGTATGACGTCACGGTGACGGTGACGCCGGTCAACGAGCCACCGACCATCACCACCACCAGCACGTCGGCCACCGCGCTGCGCCAGCCGGAAAACCGCACCACTCGCCTGTACACCTACCGCGCCACCGACCCTGAGGGTGGGTCGACCATCACGTGGTCCGTGGGCGGCGTGGATGAACGTGTCTTCGCCATCAACGAACGCGGGGAGTTTTCATTTGACGATAGCAGCCCACCCGACTACGAGATTCCCGGCGACTCGGGCCAGGACAACGTCTACGACGTGACCATCGAGGCCACCGACGACGGCGGCAACCAGGCCTCCCTTCCCGTCACCATAACCGTCACCGCAGTGAACGAGGGGCCGGAGGTTACCAGCGGCCGGTCGTCCTACACCGTAGCCGAAAACCAGAACCTGACCAGCGCGTCCTACACGGCCTTCGACCCCGAGGGCGGCGCCGTCACCCGCTGGGCCGTCGGCGGCACGGACGGCGGCGATTTCCAGATCGACGAGTCCGGCGTCCTCACATTCCGCACGCTGCCCGACTACGAGCGGCCCGCCGACTCCAACCGCGACAACGTCTACCAACTGCAGGTGCGGCCCTACGACGGGCGGTATTACGGCGCGTTCGACGTTACCGTCACCGTCGACGACGTGAACGAACCGCCCACCATCACCACCACCAGCAGTTCGGCCACGACCATGACGCATCCCGAGAACCGGACGACCCGCCTGTACGCCTACCGCGCCACCGACCCGGAGGGCGCAACCATCGTGTGGTCGGTGGCCGGCGTGGACGCGCGCTTCTTTGCCATCAACGACCGCGGGGAGTTGTCGTTCAGCGAGAGCGACCCGCCGGACTTTGAGGCGCGGGCCGCCCTGGCACAGGAGCATGTCTACCACGTGACCGTGCAGGCCGGCGACGGGACCCACACCGCCTCGCTGCCCGTCGCCGTTACCGTGACCGACGTGAACGAGGGGCCGGTGGTTTCGGGCACGGCCAGCTTCACCATCCCCGAAAACGGCAGCCTGTCCGGCGCGGCCTACAGCGCGCGCGACCCGGAGGGGGAGTACGTGACCCGCTGGAGCGTGGGCGGTCGGGACGGCGGCGACTTCTTCATCACCCAGGGCGGCACCCTGTACTTCCGCTCGCCGCCGGACTACGAGCGTCCCGCCGACTCCAACCGGGACAACGTCTACGAGGTGACGATCCAGCCCTACGACGGCCGGAACACGGGCTCGTTTGCCGTAACGATCACCGTCACCAACGTGAACGAACCGCCGGAGTTCAGGTCGGGCAGCAGCGCCTCATTCACCCAGCCGGAAAACCGCGCCACCCGCCTGTACACCTACTACGCTGCCGATCCGGAGGGCGGAACGGTGACGTGGTCGGTGGGCGGCGCGGACGGGGGCCACTTCGCCATCGACGAGCGGGGCCAGTTCTCCTTCGACCCCAACAACCCGCCGGACTTCGACGCGCCCGGGGACCTGGGCGGGAACAACACCTACAACGTCAGCATCGAGGCCACCGACCCCGAGTCCAACACCGGCCGCCTACCGGTTACGGTCATCGTTACCGAGGTGAACGAGGGTCCGGTGATCACCCTCCAGGGGGCCGCACCCGGCAGCGTGCGGGAGAATCATCCGGTGACGCAGGCGCTGGCCCGCTACACGGCGTCCGACCCGGAACGGCCGACGGTGAGCATCACCCAGTGGAGCACGTCCGGCCCCGACGGCGGCGATTTCGTGATGAACGCCCTGGGCGAATTGCGATTCAGGCTTTCGCCCGACTACGAGCGGCCCGCCGACGCCAATCGGGACAACGTCTACGAGGTCACCATCCGGGCGTCGGACGGGCGGAACACGGGCACAATGGAGGAGGCGCAGGTGGTTACGGTCACCGACGTGAACGAGCCGCCCACCATCACCACCACCAGCCGGACGGCGTTCACCCAGCCGGAGAACCGGAACACCGTCCTGTACACCTTCCGCGCCACCGACCCGGAGGGCGGCACGATCAGCTGGACGCCGGCGGGAACCGACGGGCGCCTTTTCACCATCGACGAGCAGGGCGGCTTTTTCTTCACCGACCCACCGGACTTCGAAAGCCCCGGCGACGCAGGCCGGGACAACGTCTACGACGTAACCATCGAGGCCCGGGACCCCGAGTCCAACGCCGCCAGCCTGGAGGTTATGGTAACCGTCACCAACCACAACGAGGGCGTCCAACCTACCATCAGCACCCGGCGTCCGCCCACCACCTACCAGGAGAACCGCACGACGACGGTCTACACATTCAGGGCCAGCGACCCCCAGCGGGGCGTGATCGCATGGTCGCTGACCGGGCCGGACGCCGGCGATTTCAGCATCACCGAAAGCGGCGCGCTCACCTTCAACAACCCGCCCGACTTCGAGAATCCCGCCGACGCCAACCGGGACAACACCTACGAACTCACGGTCGTGGCCACCGATGCGGAGGGCTACACGGACCGGGTGTCATTTGCCATCACGGTAACCAACCACAACGAGGGCGTGGAGCCCACCATCAGCACCCGGCGGCCGCCCACAACCTACCAGGAGAACCGCACCACCACGGTCTACACCTTCAGCGCATCCGACCCCCAGCGGCAGACCATCACCTGGTCCCTGGACGGCGCGGACCGGAGCGCGTTCGCCATCACCGCGGACACCAGCGGCCGGGGAGTGCTCGCATTTGCCACGCCGCCGGACTTTGAGAGTCCCGCAGACTCCGACCGGGACAACGCCTACGAACTGGCGGTGATCGCCACTGACACCGACGGCAACCGCGACCGGCTGGACTTCACCATCACCATAACCGACGTGAACGAGGCGCCGAGCATATCGCTGGTGGGAACGGCCACGACCACCGTGCCCGAAAACTACGCCGACACCCGCGTCCTGGCGCGGTACAAGGCGAGCGATCCCGAAAACCCCGGGCTCGGGATCCATCGGTGGAGCACGACCGGGCGGGACGCTGGCGACTTCGTGATCAGCGCGCTGGGCGAACTGCGGTTCCGCGCCTCGCCCGACTACGAGCGGCCGGCCGACTCCAACCGGGACAACGTGTACGAGGTGGCGGTCAGAGCGTCGGACGGCAGGTCCTACGGCATGCTGGCGGAAACGCTGCTGTTGACCGTCACCAACGTGAACGAAGCGCCCGTCATCACCACCAGGAGCCGGACCGAGTTCACGCTGCGGGAGAACACCACCTCCACCATCTACACCTACCGGGCCACCGACCAGGACGCAGACGACCGGATCCGGTGGTCGGTCGAGGGGACGGACGGGGACGACTTCGCCATCCACGACGGAATGCTCACCTTCCGCCTGCTGCCGGACCTGGAAGTTCCGGCGGACTCGAACCGGGACAACGTGTATGAAGCCGTCGTCGTGACCACCGACAACGGTGGTCTGAGGGACACGGTTGATGCCGTCATCACGATCACCGACCAGTCGGAAGGCCCATTGATCGCGGGCACCACATCCTTCACGGTGGTTGAGAACTACGACATCACGCAGGCCCTCGGCACCTACACGGCCACCGACGCCAAGGATGGACGCCGGGTCTATCCCCAGTGGTCGCTCACCGGCAGGGACGGCGGCGACTTTGTCATCGACCGCTACAGCGGCGTGCTCTCCTTCCGCAACACGCCGGACTACGACCGGCCCGCCGACTCCGACCGCGACAACGTCTACGAGGTCACGATCCGCGGCCACGACAGCCGCGCCTACGGGTACCTGAACGTGGTCGTCACGGTCACCAACATCAACGAGAGCGCGCCGGTGGTTACGGGCAGCACGGCCCGCACCGTCCGGGAAAACACCACCTCCACCATCTACACCTACCGCGCAACCGATTCGGACCTGGGCGACACCATCGCCTGGTCCACGGGCGGTGACGACGGTACACACTTTGTGATCACCCGCAACAGCAGCGGCCAGGGACTGCTGGCCTTCGCCGTCCCGCCCGACTTCGAGAACCCGGCCGACCTGAACCGGGACAACGTCTACAACCTGGACGTGGTCGCCACCGACGCAGCGGGTTTGCGTGGAATCCTCGCGGTAACGATAACCGTCACCGCGCTCAACGAGGGGCCGGTGGTGTCCGGAACCGCGGCGTTCACCGTCGACGAGAACCGGGACCTCAGCGACAACCAAGCCGGGTCCAGCGCCACGTACACCGCCCGGGACCCTGAGGCCATCGGCGGCGTGACCACCACCATCACATGGAGCACATCCGGCCGGGACGGCGGCGACTTCATCATCGACCGCGAGACCGGCGCGCTCGCCTTCCGTAACCTGCCCAACTACGAGCGGCCGGCCGACTACAACCGCGACAACGTCTACGAACTCATCATCCGCGCCTACGACGGCCGCAACTACGGAACCTTCGACGTGACGGTAACGGTGCTGGAGGTCAACGAGGGGCCGGAGATCACGGGAAGCGATACCTTCACCTACCGGGAGAACGGCACCGCAGCCCTCTACACCTACCGCGCCACCGATCCCGAGGACGATTCTTTCACCTGGCAACTGGGCGGCCCGGACGCTGGCGACTTTGCCATCACCACCGACGGCAGCGGCCGGGGCGTGCTCAACTTCGCCAGCCCGCCCAACTTCGACGTCCCCGCCGGCTCCGGCGCCCACGGCAACGAATACCTGGTCACGGTGCAGGCCCGGGACGCCAATTTCAACGTCGGCGAACTGCCCGTCACCGTAACCGTAACCGACCTGAATGAGGGGGCGTTTGTATCGGGACAACAGACCATCGCCGTCCAGGAGAACCACGACCCGGCATCGATCCTGGCCACCTACTCCGCCACCGACCCCGAGGGACAGCCCATCACCCGCTGGTCGCTCTCGGGCAGCGACGGCGGCGATTTCACCATCAGCGCAGACGGCGAGCTCACATTCCGCTACACGCCCGACTACGACCGGCCCGCCGACTCCAACCGCGACAACGAGTACCGCATCACGGTGCGGGCCTACGATGGGCGCACGTACGGAAACCTGGACGTGGTCATCACCGTCAGCAACATCAACGAGCACGACCCGGTCATCAGCAGCGGCAGCCGAACGTCCTTCAGCTACCGGGAGGAAACCACGTCAGTCCTCTACACCTACCGGGCCACCGACGGCGACAAGGACGACGTGATCACCTGGAGCACATCCGGAACGGACGGCCATCTTTTCGAATTCAACGACCGCAACGGCCTGGTGTTCCGGGAACCACCCGACTACGAGAATCCCAACGACTCCGGCCGCGACAACGTCTACGACCTGACCGTGGTGGCAACGGACACCGGAGGCCGCAGCGGCCGGTTGGACGTAACCATCACCGTGACGGCGGTGGACGAAGGGCCGGAGATCTCCGGCACGACCAACTACACCGTGCTCGAGGGCCAGGAACTGATCGGGGCCACGTTCACCGCCACCGACCCCGAGGACCCAACCATCGTCGTGTCCAACTGGCGCACCTCCGGCACCGACGGCGGCGATTTCACCATCAGCCAGGACGGCACTCTCTCCTTCCGCAACACTCCCGACTACGACCGGCCCGCCGACTCCAACCGGGACAACATCTACCTGGTGACGGTGCAGGTCTCCGACGGCCGCTACTACGGGTCGTTGGAGGTCACCGTAACCGTCACCGACCAGAACGAGTCGACCCCCGTGGTGTCCGGGAGGGAAACCCTGAGTTTCCGCGAGAACACCGCCTCCACCCTCTACACCTACCGCGTCTCCGACGCCGACCTGGGCGCCACCATCACCTGGTCGGTCCGGGGCACCGACGGCGGCGACTTCGACATCAACTCCGACGGACAGCTGACCTTCCGCAACCCGCCCGACCACGAGCGGCCCGCCGACTCCAACTCCGACAACGTGTACGAGATCACCGTCGTGGCCTCCGACGGCTCCAACGAGGGCGTCCTGGCCGTGACCATCACCGTAACCGCGGTCAACGAGGGGCCGGAAATCTCCGGCCGGGATGCCATCACCGTTTTCGAGAACCATACGGCGATCCTCGCAACCTACACCGGCGCCGACCCCGAGGACACCAGCGCCGACATCACCCGCTGGGGAACCTCCGGACGGGACGGCGGCGACTTCACCATCACCACCGACGGCGATCTGTCCTTCCGCTACCCACCCAACCACGAGCGCCCCGCCGACTCCAACCGCGACAACGTCTACGAACTCACCGTCCGCGCCTCCGACGGCAGCGTCTACGGCTACTACGACGTGATCGTAACCGTGCAGCCGGTGGACGAGGCCCCTGAATTCCGCTCGGGCAGCCGCGAGGCCTTCACCTACCGCGAGAACGCCACCTCAACCCTCTACACCTACCGGGCCACCGACCCCGAGGGCGCGGACGTCGCGTGGTCGGTCAGCGGCGCCGACGCCGGCTACTTCGCCATCAGCGACACCGGCGTCCTCACCTTCATAGCGCCGCCCAACTTTGAGAATCCGGCCCGCTTTGACGGAACCGACCACGACAACGAGTACGAGGTCTCCGTCGTCGCCACCGACCAGTCCGGCCACGCCGCCAGCCTGACCGTGATCGTGACGGTCAGCGACGTTAACGAGGGGCCGGAGATCACCGGCTGCACCGAAGCCGAATTTGACACGGTACAGGCCGTCGAATTTGAAGACTGCGGCGAAATCACCGTGCCGGAAAACCACGACTCGCCTTTGTACACCTACACCGCCCGGGACCCCGAAATCCCCGACCTCGAAATCACTCGCTGGATCACATCCGGTCGCGACGGCGGCGATTTCACCATCACCGACGACGGCGAGCTAAGCTTCCGCCACCCGCCCGACTCCGAGCGGCCCGCCGACTACGACCGCGATGGCATCTACGAGGTTACGGTGCGCGCCTCCGATGGCCGCTACTACGGCGCCTTCGACGTGATCGTAACCGTCGAGGCGGTGGACGAGGCGCCCGAGTTCCACAGCAGCAGCCGGGACACCTTCGTCTACCGGGAGAACCAGACCACCAGTCTTCACACCTACCGCGCCACCGACCCCGAGGGCAGCGACGTCGCCTGGGGTCTGTCGGGCCAGGACGGCGCGGACTTCCAGATCAGCGAGGACGGCGTGCTCGAGTTCCTCAACGCGCCGGACTACGAACGGCCGGCGGACTCAAACCGGGACAACATCTACCAGGTGACCGTCGAAGCCACCGACGAGAACCGCAACACCCGCCAGCTCGAGGTCACGATAACGGTGGTGAACCTGACCGACTGACGCGAGCCCGGACCGGGCTGATTGATGGGCGAAAGCGCGCAACGAATTGTGGTGTTCCGTGCGACGTGGCTGACCCAGACCGGATAGGTGGCACCGAGGCCGAGCAGGACAAGGCGTGCCAAAACCGTCGCAGGCATTCGGTGGAGCGGGCGATGGGATTCCGCCCCTCCCACCGTTTGAGTAGGAATAAGTAGGCCCGGGCATTTGGCCCGGGCCGATTCAGTGGGATGCCTTGAGAATTGTGCCGTTCCAGGATGTGGAAGTGCCGCAAGCTGTGGAAAGTGTTGTTCGGCAGGCCCACCCTTGCGCCCGACTCTTTCAATTGGCGAAGCATCGTCGTGGGTTTCATGAGTCCGCCGTCGGGAGCAGGGAAGACCAAGCCGACGCGGCCGTCGCTGATTCCGGCGGCGATTTGAGATTCATGATGCCGGCACAGGACCTTGATCGTTCCGACTTCGAGCGCGATCGCCCTGATCCCGCTTAGCGACTTGGGCCACTTGACCAGCATTCCGTGCTTGTGAGTTTTACCGGCCGCGACTCGGACGCTTATCACCCGCTAGTCCCAGTTGACGCAGGACCAGTCCAGGGCCATCGCCTCACCGCGACGCATCCCGGTGCAGTTCAGCACGTGGATGAAAGGGTGCAACCAGTGCTGATCAACTCCAACCAACGCTAGCTATCGCTCGATGGGCAGCATTTCGGGGGACACGATCTTTTTCCGGGCGGCCTTGGGGCGTGGGCCGGAGCGCACCGGGTTGTAGTCCACCATATCCATCTCGATGGCGTACTAGTAAGCCCCGGACAGTACTGTATGGACGATCTGTATCGACCTGGGACTCAAACCGTCCTTTGACGTGGCGCCATCGGCCAAGGCCCGGTCCATGGCGCGAATGTGGCGTGCCGCCAGCTCCGTCAGCGGGACGTCGCCTACGGTAAGCACGATGTGCAGTCTCGCAGCGCTGGTGTAGCGCTCGTAGGTGGTGACGCTCGGGTAGAGTCGCACCACGTCTTCCAAGTATGTCTCCACCCAGTCCCGCACCAGGATGGGTGCTTCAGCAGCGTTTTTCCCGGACAGCATCTCACGTTCGGCTTCCTCGACCATCTGCCGTTGTTTGCGGTCGGCATCCGCCTTGGTGCCGTGCACCGTGCGGGAGCGGCGGCGGCGTTTGCCGTTGGCGTCGCGTCCTCTTTCGACGCTGATCGCCCAAACGCCGCGTTTGCGTTGTCGTTTCGTACCCGTCATGGGCACACCTCCGTGATCAGATTGTGCGTCGCTCACGCTTGAAAGCGCCAGTGCACCTGATCAACAGGGTAGGGAATTCTGATATAACCAATTTAGTGGGGCGTTTGCTCCGTCGCTGGTTCCAGAGTCAGCATCGGGACGTGACCTCGGCAAAGCCTCTTATTGTAGAACATTGCGCGCACGTGCCGATTTTGGCGCTCGATTCGTGCTCAAAACGGCGGGAAAGCGACGTGTACCGGGCCCTCAAAAGGGGACCGTGTCATCACTCTCCAGCCACGGTCCACTCGCCGGTTTTTGTGTTGCCTCGGGGAGGTTCTCTCGTGCGGCGTCGGCGACCAACTCGCGCAGGTTGCGGTCGCCATTAACTCCGGTGTCGTGCTCCAGTACATACACAAACTTGGAGCAAGGGGATGCAGTGGCGATGCCTATCCCGACGCCTGATTCGCCGTCCCCGACAACCGGTCAGGAGGCGGTTTGCAGTTTTTCCCTACACTGGGACGGTTGCGACCATCGGCCCGCCGAATCCTCACCTACGGCGGACCAGCCAGGGCGCACAAAAGGGAGGCGCCCCAATGCGAGGCGACACCATACTGCGCTGGATGAGCGAGGAGGAGCGCACGCTCGGCTATCTGGCGCGCCAGAGCGGCATCGATCCCGCAAGGCTGATCACGCTGATCACCGGCGACGACCCCACCGTTGACGAGGCTGCCGCATTGGCAGCGGCGACTGACATACCCGCCGAGCAGCTCTCGGGCTCCGCATCATACGGCCAACCGGACGCACCGGTAGATCCCTACCAGTGCTACACGGTCGCCGAGGTGGCCCGAATCCTGCGGATCAGCGCCGATACGGTGCGCAAGGAGATCAGGGAAGGTCGGGGAGCGCGCGCTGCGCATCCCGCGCAGTGCGCTGACGCGACGGCTGGGATATCCGTACGACGGGCGCGATCACGACGTGCCGACCGGTATATCCCGGGAAACACCTTCCCAACCGCTCACAGATCCGCAGGCATCACTTTTCTGACCGGAAGCCCTGGGAGATTGCCCATACCACCCCAAAAAAGATGCTCTGCGGCGCGGTTTTGGGCCCATAGCGCCCGTTCCGTGGCGACCGGCGGTCTGACGCGCAGGGGCCGGCCCTTCCGGATTCCTCAACATGGAGTACGGGAGATCTGCCGACATAATTGGAGGAATCAGTCTCATGTTCACACGCAAGGTACAACTGGAGGAGGACATTCGCCTCATCATCTCCTGGCTCTGGATGATGCCCCTGCTGTCCCTGCCGGAACTGGCGGCCGTATCCGGCCTGCCCTACCACCGGTGCAGAACCCGCATTTGCGGATGTACGACCAGGGCCTGGTCTCCAAGGTCTCCCTGGGAATGACCCTCGACCAAGTTGACCGCCGGTTCCTGACCACCTGCGGCGTCACCGACGCCGTAACGCCGCAGGGGTACGCTATCGAGTGGCAGGTGTCCGAATGGGGTCTGAAGTTTCTGGTCCAACGCCTGCCCATGCTGGAAGCGTTCTACCAACTGGCGCTGGGCTTTTGGGGCCTGGACGAAAAACGGAGGACCGCACCCATTTACCGCACCGCAGACCCAGACGAGGAGCCGTTGACCTTCCCGCACGACCTGGCGCTGCGCCGCTTCCAGTGGCAGCGCAATTCGGACATCCACGCGATCACGGAATACGAGAACTGGGCCTGGGCCCCGTGGGTCTGGGTGGGATCAATGACCACCGGGACAGCGTTGAGAAATAAATCGGCGCGTGGACAGGCAATGATCGGAAAGGATCCGCACTCCGGAAATCCCCTGTCGCCCGCCGCCGTTGTGCTGGTCGGCACCGACTTATTGGCCGGCGTCATCGCTTCGAGCCAGTGGAAGGGCGACCATGTGATGGCCCTTACGTCCAAGGGGCATTTGTTGAGACCCATGCAGCCCCGGGAGTTCACCCGGGCGTACGGCGAGGACGCCACGACCGACGACCTGGGCGCTCCCGAGGACATCCCCGATTGGGTAAAGGATGACCCCATCGTGTCGGCACTGAACGGCAAGTCCACATTCGGTTTGTTCCAGTTCGTCGCCCAGTGGCCCGGCAGTTCCATCGGGCAACTGCAGGAGCGGTTCGGCGACTCGCACAGACACACCAGCGAGCGGCTCCAAAAGCTGGCCGAACCCGGTCTCCTGACCCAATTGGACGGAAGCTGGTACCTCGGACGGCCGGGAATGCTGGCCGCCGCCCGCATGGATCGGATCTCACACCAGAGCATCTACTCCAGCTTCGACATCTACCTCAAGACAGACGGCGCGCATCGACGGAGACAGCAAAAACACGACCGGGCCGTCCTGGAGTTCATCCTGGCCCACTCGCTGGGCGTCGACGAGGCTTGTCACGGCCGCCGCGCTGTGCTGAACCTGGCCGATCGCACTCAGGTCGCGCCGGACGCCTGGGTCGAGTTGCCTGGATCAGACGGCCTAACGCACCATTGGCGGGTTGAGGTCGAGCTCTCGGCCCGACACCCGTCCACCGCGAGACGCAAGCTCGGACCCTATCGCCGGATCCTTCAGCACACGAGCAGGAACATCCCGCTCCGGATGGTCCTGGGCACCGAGGCAGCGGAGAGAGTCTTCCTCCAAGAAGGCAGAGGCCTGAACATGCGCACGACCACCCTCGACCGGCTCCGCAGCTCGGACGACAACATCTGGCGCTCGCCCTGAGGCGCTAACGACCCTGCGGAGCCCGGCCCGCCGCTTCCCTTGCGCGCGGACATCGCACGCCGACGCTCACGCCCTTTCTTGAGGCGGGATGCCGAACTGTACACCGGGTCAGTCGCGCTGCTTTCCACCATCACCGGCGCCGACGTGGGCAGATGCGGGGCACCTCACAGCACGTGATGCCTTCCCCGCCCATCTCAACGTCACCTGATCCGTCCGACCCATCTGGTCTCGATAACCGGTTTTGACCCACTTTAACCGTTTTGCTTGTAACCCCCTGACTGTGATGGGCCGCCGGTCTGAGCCCCAAAACCGCGAACGGATACCCCTCTTTCCGCGCTCCGCGCCTTCGTGAATAGACGCTATGAAAATCGTAAACGTATACCCCTGATCGGTTTTCCAAACCTGCTGTCGCCACACAATCAGGGGGGAAACTGGCGATGGCAGGCCGATTCCCAAGGGCGTTATACAATCCTGTACCCCTGATTTGATGCTCAACCCATCCGTCAGAAACCGATCCGTGCCAGTCGCAAACGCGTACCCCGTTGCGATTTCCTGTGAAAAGCCCGCCAAGCAGGGAACGCCAGCGAGACCGGCCAGAAGTCCGCAATTCTCGACCCCGTTTTTGTGTTTGGCTCATGCGTGAGCTTCGGTTTCGCCATTTCTGCAAACTCGCACCCCCTGGCCGTCCTAACCGCTCCATGCTCAAGAGAGGGGTTTACGTTTACGGTTTCACCCCGGCTTGCTGGGCGGCAGGATGGGGCAGCGGAGTGGTGTAGTTGCGTAGTTGGGGATTTGCGGTGCCCTGTGGTTGTAGAGTTGCAGATCTGTGGATTTACGTGCTCTTGGAGCCACGGGCACGGATAGTGTTAACTCCGCATGGTTGCGGAACTGCGGACTTCCAACTGAGAGTCGATGCGCCGGCGTGTCCGCGACCAGCCGGATCCCTGCCGGAACTGTGGCGGCTCACTCCAGCGGGTTGAGATGGCTGCTCGGCTGCCCAGCGTAGTCTGATTTTTTCGCTAGCGAACGTCGGAGCCTTTCTCACAGGGGCAGCGCGCGGCCAACATTCCTCAGCTTCCGCCGCCGTTCCTGTGCATCCGGAACGATCCGCACGACCAATTTCCAGTAGTCGTCCGAGTGGTTGCGGACCGTGAGCTGCGCCAACTCGTGGACGATAACGTAGTCCACTAGAGCCGGCTCCAGCATCACGACGCGCCAATTGAAACGCAGCGTGCCGTCCTGGGCACAACTTCCCCAGCGTTGACGTTGGTCCCGAATGAGGACATCAGGGACAGGGCCACCTCCGAAACGTGGCAGCCACTGCTTCACGCCGGCCTGCAGTGGTATCGTTGCCCTACCTCGATACCATGCGACGATCCTGTTGCGGATGCGTTCGTAACGCTGCTCTTCAGGGAGTTCCCGCGGCACCTTGATGCTGAACCGCCAGTGGTCGAATCGAACTTCCGGCGTGCGCACATCGGCGGTCTCGAACACCATGCGCACGTTGCGCCCCAGGTATGGCAACGTCTCCCCGTTGACGAACCGCTTGCGCGCAACGGCCAGCAGTTCGTCGGACGCGTGGTTGAGGATCCACGGGGCGCGCCGACGCACCAGGGTTTGCAGGGCATCGGCCGGCGTGTCCATCGGCGCAGCAACTTGGACACCGCCGCCGTCAATGGTGACCTGGATGGTCTTCTTGCGCCGTTCGCTGCGACGGACCTGGTACTCGATGGTGGTGTCACCGAAACGTATGCTGTCGCGCTCAATCATCGGACGCTCCGGCTTCGGAACGCATCAACGATGCGATTGGCCAGATCATCGAGTTCGGCTTCGGTGTACTTCTCGCCGTCCCTGAGCACGCGCTTGATGTCGCGGCGCATGAGCCGCTGGACATCATGGTTGGTCTGCCAGTCCACCACGTTCCGATGCTGGACCAGCGCGGTTTCCACCCTTTCGGTGGCTTCCTTTTGTTCCT
>JAPOQH010000099.1 GCA_026710825.1 Chloroflexota bacterium
CGCTCATTTGAGTAGGGCCAGGAGGTGGGACGTGAGGATAAACGAGGGCGGATCGGGCGGTTTTGGGGGCGATATTGATGGTATTGGCGGGGTGGTGAGAGGATCTGAGGGAACGGCGTTTGGAGTTGGGCATTGGACGGGCTAGTGGTTCGACAGGCTCACCATGAGCGGGCGTTGGGCGCTGGATAATTGGTTAAATGTTATGGACAGGCGGCGGGTAGTAGCAAGGGGGAAGTGTCATTGCGAGCCAAGCGCGGCAATGTCGTCGCTGGAAGGAACGTCTCTCCGTCAACGAGATCGCCATCCGCCAGGGGCGCACTTCGCTCCTGGCAATGACCAACTGGGTACGCACCAGCGGGGTGACCCGGCGTCGAGCACGGGGCAGGTTGTTCTTTTGGCGGAATGACGGATGTTTGGGCCGGAGTGTCGGGGAATTAAACCACCTAAATTGCCACGCTACCCACCGGGGGCAGGCCCCTATGGCAGTTCCACGGAACCGTTATACTTACACGGCAAATTGTCATGCTGAAAACTGCGCGCGCCGGGAACAGGCGCGCGTACCCCAGGGAGGAACACACCAATGCACTGTGGAGTGATGGTCACCGGTTACAACCAGGGCGACTGGGAGCGTCTGCTGAAAGAGGACTACGGCCGTCCACCGGCGATCCCCGACGCCCAGAACATGGATGACACGCTCTACATGGGGGAACTGGTCGAGCCTCTGGGGTTCGATTCAATCTGGGCCACCGAGCACTACGGTTCCGCCTACTCGATGCAGCCCAACCCGCTGCAATACCTGGCCTACTGGGCCGGCCGCACCCAGCGCGTCGACGTGGGTACCGCCGTCATCGTCGCGCCGTGGTGGAACCCGGTCCGCCTCGCCTCCGAGATTTCCATGCTCGACATCCTGCTGCGGGGCCGTCGCCTCCATCTGGGCATCGGCCGCGGTATCGCGCCCCACGAGTACGCCTCCCTCGGCTATCCCATCGGCGAGTCCCACAAGTATTTCTACGACGTGATCAACGCCATCAAGGCCGCCGACGGCGCGGAACGCTTCGAGTTCAAGGGCAATGTCTACGACATCCCGCCGACCACCATCCGGCCCCAGGCCCGCCACAAGGGCGAACTGACCGGCGACATCAAGGTCGCGTTCACCACCGAGGCGTCCGCGAGAATGGCCGCCGAAAACGGCCTCGGCCAGATGTTTGTCGCCGGCGACGACGTGGACGAGATGGTCGACAAGGTCCGCCGTTTCAACCGCATCCGCAACGAACTCGGCCTCCAGCCCGACCAGCCCACCACGCTCCTGTGGATGTACTGCGCCGAGACCGAGGAGGAAGCCGAGGAAGGCTGGACCTACTTCCACAACCAGCTCACGGCTGCCCAGCATCACTACTTCGAGTGGAACAACCCCGGCTACGAGGGCATCAGCGGCTACGAGGAATATCTCATCCGCCAGCAGGCCGACGTGGGCACCGCCGACGCCGGCTTCGCCGCCCGCCGCGCAACCCAGCCCATCGGCACGCCCGACCAGATTATCGAAAAGATCCGCACCCTGCAGTGGACCATCAGCCTCGAAAAGGTCGTCATCCACATGTTCTACGGCGGCATGCCCCGCGACAAGGCCGAAAAGAGCCTCCGCCTCTTCGCCGAAAAAGTCCTACCCGCCGTGCAGGAAATGCCCACCCCCATCAACCCCGCCTCACTCGAGTAGCCATACCGTTTGATGACTTCCGGCAATCAAGCAGGCCGCTCGTGGTGAGCCTGTCGAACCGCGAACGAAAGGCGGATAGCAATAGATCCTGAATGGAAGACAATCCCCGTCGAACGCAGATATCCACCCGCCCGCAACCCATCATCAACGCAGGAGCCGTTACCATGCCAGACAAGATTCGCTTGGGATTCGTCGGCGCCAACGTCAACTCGACGTGGGCCAACCAGTCGCACTTCCCGGCCGTGATGTCCAGCCCGGACGTCGAGATGACCGCCGTATGCACCACCAGGCCCGAAAGCGCGGAGGAAGCCCGCCAGCGGTTTGGCGCGAAGCTCGCCTTCCACGATTTCCACACCATGGTGCAGTCCGACGAGATCGACGCCGTCGCCGTGGTGGTTCGCGTGCCGTCCCACTATGAGCCAACGAAAGCCGCCATCGAGGCCGGCAAGCACGTCCTCACCGAGTGGCCCCTGGGCCGCACCACCGCCGAAGCCGTGGAACTGACCGCCCTCGCCAATGCCAGGAGAGTGCGCACGGCGGTCGGCCTGCAATCCCGCGTCAGCCCCGCGCTGATGTACGTCAAGGAACTGCTCGAGGAGGGCTACGTCGGCGAGGTGCTCACCTGCACCGTCAACACCTTCCGCGATGGCCCGTTGGAACGCGCATCCGACCGCACCTGGCAGCGTGATGCCGACCTCGGCGCGCACACGCTGACCATCGCCACCGGCCATGTTATCGACGCCCTGCGCTTCGTGGCGGGAGACTTCGCGCGCGCGTCGTGCATGGTCTCCACGCAGGTGCCCCAGTGGTACCAGCCCGACACCCAGGAATTCGTGGACACCCCCTCCCCCGACAACGTGCGCGTGTCCGGCCAACTCCGGAGCGGAGCGGCGGCCGCCGTCCACGTCGGCGCAGTCCCTTGGGCCGGCAGCGGTTATCGCATGGAGATCTACGGTCGGGAGGGTACTTTGGTGGTCACCGGCAGCGTCTCGTCCCAACGCGGCGAGATGCTGAGGGTCCAGGGAGCCCAGCGCAGCCAGGAGTTGGCCGACCTAGTCCTGCCGCAGCGGTTCAATTTCGTCCCTGACGACTTTCCGCGCGGCGACCCATTCAACATCGGCCAGTTGTACACCCTGTTCGCCGAATCCATCCGCACCGGCGAAAGCCGCCAGCCTACATTTGAGACCGCGGTGGGCCTGCATCACTTCATCGACACTCTCAAACAGGCGTCGGATACCGGACAGGAGCAGCCGGTCAGGTGAGGCTTTTGCCGATAACCTGGGAAACTGCCATGGGAGGACAGTACCTTGCCTGACACCGCAGACGTAGTTGTGATCGGCGCGGGCGTGGTGGGCTGTTCAGTCGCCTACTACCTCGCCCGTGAGGGCGTCAGCGTCACGCTCCTGGAGCGGGAATCCATCGGCAGCGGCGCATCCGCGCACGCCACCGGATCCCTCAGCCTGCTGGGCGCGGAGTTCTCCCCCGGCGCGTCGTTCGAAATGGCGCGGGTCTCGTACGCCGAGTTTCCCGAGCTTGTGCCGGAACTGGAAGCGGCGACGGGCATGGACCTGCTCTACCAGCGCCGTCCCTCCCTGCGGCTGGCCCTGGACGACGAGGAAGTCGATCTCATCAAAAGCCTGATGGAATGGCAGCAGCCCCACGTCAAGATGCGCTGGATCGACGCCCAGGAAGTCCGATCCATCGAACCCCGCTTGTCCCCGTCAATCATCGGCGCGATGTACGAGGAAGAGTCCGCCCAGTTGGACAGCTATCGCTTCAACCTGGGGTTGGCCGGTGGCGCGGAACGCAAGGGCGCGCAAATCCTGTACCGGGAGGTGACTGGCCTGGTTACCGATGGGTCCACCGTGTCCGGAGTTCAAACCACCTCCGGTGACATCTCCTGCGGGGCCGTCGTCATTGCCGCGGGCACCTGGAGCCGCGCGTTCACCCCGTGGCTGGGCTTCCCCGTGCCCGTCCGCCCGATGAAGGGCGAGCGTCTGCTGCTCAACTATCCCGGTGAACCCCTGCCCGTGCTGATCAGTTCGCCCAAGCGCGGCCACATGATCAGCCGTCTGGATGGCCTCACCAGTGTCGGCAGCACCGGCGGACGCGATTACGACCAGAGAGATCTTTTTGCGGGCGAGGAGTTCGACCGCCAGCCCACGGAATCCGCCCGGCTGGAACTGCTCCAGCGCGCCATCGACGTGTTTCCCGACCTGGAGCGCGCCGAGTTGGTGCAGCAACTGGCCGGTTCGCGTCCCCTGAGTCCCGACAGCAAGCCCATCATCGGTCCGGTTCCCGGGTGGGATGGCGTCCTGCTGGCGACGGGCCACACCACCAAGGGCATCCACCTGGGGCCGATCACCGGCCGGATCATCGCCGATTACATCGGGCGCGGCTCAACCCAGGCCGTCGCCGACATGAGCGAGTTCCTGCCCGACCGTTTCGCGGACTTCGCCGACGCCGACTACCTGACCGCGGCCCGCTCCGTGGATGAATAGCCCCTACTGCGCCGGATAATTCTCCAGCCACCACCGGGCGATGTCGATGCGCCGCGGCAGCCAGACGCCCGGCGTACCCTTCACATATTCCAGGAACCGGCGCAGCGCCGCCGCCCGGGCCGGCTTGCCAATGATCCGGCAGTGGAGCCCCACCGACATCATCTTCGGGTGAGTCGCTCCCTCGCGGTACAGCGTGTCGAAGCAGTTGCGCGCCGACTCGAAGAAGTCCATCGGCGTCGATAGCTGGCCGCGCCAGAATCCGTAGTCGTTGACTTCCAGCGAGTACGGCACCACCAGCCACGGCTTATCTTGCACCTGAGTGTAGTAGGGCAGGTCGTCGTTGTAGGAGTTGCAGTCGTAGACGAAGCCGCCCTCCTCTACCACCAGATCACGCGTGTTCACGCTGGGCCCGTAGCGCGTGTACCAACCCAACGGCCGCTCGCCGCAGGTGCGGGTGATGGTTTCCACCGCCTGCCTGATGGCTTCCCGCTCGGCGTCCCGGTCCATCTTGTAGTACTCTTCCCACCGGTTGCCGTGGCCCATCACCTCGTGCCCCCGGCGGATCAATTCCGGCCCCACCTCAGGGTTGCGCTCCAGGGCCAGCGCGCACGCGAAAATGGTCCCCTTGACGTTGAACTCGTCCAGCAGGTCCAGGATGCGCCACACGCCGACCCGACTGCCGTACTCGAAGAACGACTCGTTGGCCAGGTCGCGCTCGCCCAGTGCCACCGGCGACGGCGATTCTCCAACCGTCTCGCCGTGAGGGTCTCCGTCGAGAATCGAATTCTCAGACCCCTCCTCGTAGTTCAGGACAAACGAAACGGCGATACGGGCGCCGTTGGGCCATTCCACAGCCGGCGGATTCGGCCCGTAACCGATCAGGTCGCGTGTGGCCATTGAATTGCTCCTTCCTTCGTTCCGCCGGTGGCTTCCAGCCTAAACGGCCGGTCAGCCGCCGCGCCAGGGGTTGATGCCGGTGGTCTTCATCCGCATCCGGTACACCGAACTGCGGGCGGTGAAATACATGGTGCGGTAGTCGTCGTCGCCCCACGCGCAGTTGGCTGGAATCTCGGGGAGCCGAATTATCCCCAGCAACGTCCCGTCCGGCTCAAAGACCCAGACCCCTTCCGCGCCGGTGCAGTAGATCCGCCCGTCGGTGTCCACCTTCATGCCGTCGGGCACGCCGTCCTCCGCCGAGTGCATTTCGGCAAACATCCGGCTGTTGCTCAGCGACCCGTCGGCCGCAACATCGTACGCCCGTATGTACTGGTGGGTGCATACCTCGCCCCGCGCTTTCTCCTCCGCGCACTCATCGCCCCGCCGAGTGTTGTCCGCGTACAGGATGCTCTCGTCAGGAGAGAACGCCAGGCCGTTGGGCGACTCCAGGTCGGTGATCACGGCGGATACCGTGCCATCGGGCGCGATGCGGTGGATGCCGTGGAAGTCGATCTCCCGCTCCTCCGGCGGCAGGCGCAGGCCGGGATTCGTGAAGTAGATGCTCCCGTCGGAGCGCATCACCACATCGTTGGGCCGGTGCAGTCGCTTGCCCTCCCAGCGGTCGGCGATCACGGTGATCGAACCATCATGCTCCCAGCGAGTGATCTGCCGGTCGTCCCCGTCGCACATGATGATCCGGTTTTCCAGGTCAAAGGTGAGGCCGTTTGCTCCGCCGCTGTTGTCCCGGATCACCTCCGGTTCGCCGCCCGGCACCAGGCGATAGATCACGTTGATCCGGTTGTTCACGAACAGCAGGTAACCATCCGGATGCCACAGCGGCCCTTCGGTAAATTCGAAACCGGTGGCCAGCCGTTCCGCTTCGTAAGATTCCACAATCTGATCCAAACCATTTGGCATAATCCCCTCCTGATGACGCCATGTCGGAATGGAAGCGCTCGACCGACGGGACATTCTCCGTTTATGGCGGGCAGTCGGCGGCTACTGCGTGAACTTGCGCCACCCATTGCTCGACTGCAACCCCTCCCGTGTGCCGGCGCCCATCTGCCGCTGACTATATCACGCCAACTGGCCAGGAGCCGTACCGGAAATGGCCACCGGGTTGGACGCGTCCTCCGGGTGGCGGCGATCTCCCTACGCCCTATCGTTGATCGTCACAGGGGCAACCCTCCACGGGAGCCCGCCGCGACCATAGCCGCCCTTCCGTATCGGACCCGTCGGCGTTGATTGCCCTCACGCGGTACGTGTAGTCCTCATCGAAACCGGCCTCCTCGTCCACCCAGTCCCAGTACCGTTCGCTGTGGGTTTGGAGAGCGTCGGCATCGGAACCGATGAACGTGAAGGTCTGCACGACCCAGCCGTCTGAAGCCCAATGCCTTCGTTCCACCTTCCATCCGTCGGGCGCTTTGGCCTCGCCGTGGTTTTGGGTATGCCAGAACATTGAAACGCCCTTTTCCGTCAACCGCGGCACCGATATGCCTGGTTGATCCAGGAACTCCCCCAGGCGCATTCCCGAGGCATCCCGTGACCAACCTGTGCCGTCCAGGTCCGACCCGTCGGCGTTGATGGCTCTGACGCGGTAGGTGTACTCCACCTCGCGTTCGGGGGTGGTGTCAACCCATCCCCAGTATCGGCCATCGACCGTCAGAAGAGCATCGGCTTCGAGCCCGATGAAGGTGAACCTCTGGACGGCCCCGTCCCTCCCCTGTGAATCCAGGTGCCTGCGCTCGACCTTCCACCCGTCCGGCACCAAGTTCAGCCCGTTGTTCGGCGTGCGCCACAACATGGACAATCCGTCGACGTGGTGTCGCGGCAATGACAGGCCAGGTTGGTTGAGCGTGTCCGACAGGCAGTCAATCGATGTGCGCGGCGACCAGGTTCTGTCGGCCGTGTCAGACCCGTCGGCGTCGATGGCCCTGACGCGGTAGGTGTACGGCGAGTTCCGATCCACGTTCTCGTCGTCCCAAAGCCAACTATCCCCCTGTTCGCTCAGGAGGCCATCGGCCTGGGCGCCTATAAACGTGAAGGTCTGCACAACCCACCTTCCTGATTCCCAGCGCCTTTGCTCAAGCTTCCACCCTACCGGCGCTTCGGCTTGACCGTTTTCGGCGGCGCTCCAGATCACTAACATCGAGTCTGACAGGCAGAATGCGCTTGGCGCTTCAGGTCGGACAACTTCTTGCGCCACAGCGGCTTGCGGACTGCCCCCCATGCCAATCACGATGGCGACAACCCCGGCCGCGACGCCCGCCCAAGCTACAAAATTGGGGACGTACGTTTTCCAAAACGCCGTCATGTTCCTCATTGGGAACCTCCTTAACTATGGTAGCCTGGTGGTTCTTGAACTTTTTAAATTGTTGAGATCGTCACTTTGTATCGGTATGTTTAAATATACGACTGCTCGTCCCCACCGGTTTCCCTCGGGGAACCGACGGTGCGTATTCATGCGACTGCTGGTCGGCTCCTTCCATTCAACGACGAGCGACGGCCGGCAAACGGCGCGTCTGGCGCTCATTCGCAGGGTGGCGCAGCCTGGATGCCCAGGTATCTCCGCATACTGGACGCAAACGGAGTACCCAACCCGGCGTCCCGGCCTGAAGAGCGAATTATCCAGGGCTGCGACTCACGTCGATCCCAACCCAGGTCGTGGCCCCAAGAGTAAGCGACCGATTTCTACTCTCGAAACTTGGGCATCACTTCCTTCGCGAAAAGCTCCATGGAGCGCATCACACGGGAGTGTTCCATGTGGCCGAAGGACATGCAGGCGCCGAAGTACTCTATGCCGTGGTCGTCCCGCAGCGTGGTGATGCGCTGGACGCACTGGCCCGGTGTGCCGAAGTACACGGTGCCCTCGAGTTCCGACTCGTAGCTGGGCGGCTCGGTGGTGCGGATCGTCCGCCAGTGGTCCAGGTCCACGTTGATCTCGTCGCCGCGGGTCAGCGTGCGCCGGTAGGTGGCCAGGTCGCGCACCCACCTGATGGACTCGCGGGGGTATTCCTGAGCCGTGTGCTCGTCCTCGTCCAGATGCACGTATCGGAAGTAGGGCATCTCGACCACGGTCAGGTCCTTGCCGGCGGCGGCGCAGCGTTCGGCGTACAGCGAAAACAGCCCCAAGTTATCGGCCTCCGGAGTTGAAAAGCTGGTCAGGATGGGCAGGTCGCGCGACACGGCGACGTCCACGCTGGCGGGCGTGCGCGACACCGCCAGGTACACCGGCGGATGGGGCTGCTGCACGGGCCGGGGAGCAATCGTCAGGTCTTTCACCTCGTAAAACTCGCCCTGGAACGTGAAATCGTCCTCAGTCCAAAGCCCCAGGATGATGTCCAGCGCCTCCTGCGTTCGCCCGTCCCGGGTGTCAAAGTCCACGTTGAAGTTGCCGTACTCGTAATCCGCCGAGCCGCGCCCGACCCCGAAGTCCAGCCGGCCGTGGCTCAGCACGTCCAGCATCGCGCTTTCCTCCGCCAGGAAAATGGGGTTATGGAACGGCAACACGCTAACGCCGGCACCGATCCGGATCTTCTTGGTCCGCGCAGCGATGTGGGTCAGCAGCGGCATCAAGGAGGGGCAGATCCCGTACCGGCTGGAGTGGTGCTCCGCGATCCAGATCGAATCGAACCCCAACTCCTCGGCATACTCGGCCTGCTCCACCATCTCGTCAAAGATGCGGCTCTGGGCATCGGCCCCCGGTTCGGTCCAAGACCCCAGCAAAAACAAAGCAAACTTCATGATGGATGTGCGCCTCCTTCAACCTTGCGATGGGACGGATTGTACAGATGTTAGGGACGGTCTGCTTGGTGGTGACAATGTTGGAACACATCAGGCGTCGCGGTAATTCAGTCGTCCGTTTGATCGATTAGAGGAGAATCAGCGATTGCTCCTGTATCAACCTGTAGAACTCACTTATTTCGGTTCATCGCAGACGCGGCAAATGCCTTTGGGTCTTGTAGCATCTGATTGATGGTGCTCCATTTGTACTGACAGACTGCTCCGCTTTTGGTAACGAGACCGTAATTCTTACCCCGCGGCATCAACTGGACGACTGGGCAACGAACTTCGCCCGCCAAACTCAGTTCATCTTTAACGCCGGGGGCGGTATGGGTGTCCGGCCCGAGCAGAACCATAACAACATGGGATGCTCCTATCCTTTCTCTGGCCTCCCGTCTCCACCTCGTGTCGTGCTGGGCTCTCGGCAATGATTTGTCAATAATGGCAAACTCGCAAAGGTTCTTTGCTTGGCCGATGAAAGTCCCACGCCGTCCAGCGTCCCTCTCAAATTCGAAGGACAAGAAAACTGATCGACTATTTTTCTTGCCGCGGCGGGCATTCTTAGGTTGGATGGGCATTTCTCCTCTCCCGTTGGATTGCTAAATCGAAGCTTGGTCAATTCGGAACCGGCGCAACGGTATCCGCGTTGTGTCTGACCAGGGACGATGCGCCACAAGAATTCGTTTTCGTGTCTGGACGAACATCGGAGGTCAAATGCTCCCGCGTTCGAACCAATCCACCTAAACTGGAACGGAACTTCATCCTAAAGAGAACCGCTCGAACCTGGAGGAAACCCATACGGTATGCTCGCGGGAAATAATGTCCTCCGAATCCCCTACGTAATCTGCCCAGTTAGCGTCGTCGCTTACCGAATCAATCGTCGCGCAGATGGATGCTAGGTCGTGGCTCGCAATGGAGTAAGCGTTGGCAAGTGAACCATGCTGCCTAATCTGAATCCAACCTATGGCGGCCATCGCAATACCTGCCAACAGGGAGTAGATTGCTAGGTTGTTTCCACTGGCCATACCCCAAACTGCCGTGCCGAGAGCTCCGAGCTCGACTACAACTAACCCGATTTGAAGTACATACCCTCTTCGTCTGTTCCAATCGGCTTTGTTGGCATACCAGTTCATCTGAACCTGGAGCCTCCCCGATAAATATGCTGACTTTCTATCTTCTAGCGACAAGGAACGAAGATCACGCATAGCCGACGTAACTTGATCATTCCTGGCAGGGGGGAGGCCGGCGTCACTGAATCTTCTAACCAAATCTTGTATTTGGGAGACGAATGCGGAATCTATATCCTGCGAATGATGCTCTGTTCGGGGAAATGGTCTTCCACCGACCTGGTAACGCCACGCGAGGGTCTTAGCCGTCTCCGCTACAGTCCTACACTGATGCCAACGGCAGTCGGGCCGCAGGGTCAGGAGAATGATTTCGCTCGTCACGGCGACGGAAATCGGCACTATCACGATTGTGGGAGCCCAGCCATCAAGGAGTATGGCAAACGCAGCGACCGCGGCTACCGAAACCAAGGATATCAGCCTCAAGGCGCACAGCAGGAGGTACCACTTCTGTGCTGCGACTGATCCGGCATCGGCTGAATTGAAAATTCCGGGATAGGCACTTGGCTGGACCGAGTTACCATCGGTATTCATCGTATGCACCGAGAACCACCCCCTGGTCCAGCCACAGCAACCTTCGCTCTGCCTGCGGCCAGGGCGGCCCGGTTCATGGCAGCTTCGAACTCATCCGGCTTCCAGTCGATGATCTCCGCCCCGCACTCTCGCAGTGAATCGGGCACTGTTACCCCGTCATGTAGACGAATGCCTAGGATCCCGTTAGGACTGCCCTTCTTGAGACTTTGTTCTACCTCGTAGGCGACCCATCCACTACCCCAAGTCTTGTCGCCGATAAGCACGATCGTAACCGAGGTCCCCGTCAACTGTTCCCGTATTTTCCTTGAAATATAGTCCTTGTTGGTGCTATTTACAGGATCGAGGATGTGCCGACCGACAAACTCAACAGGGACGTTCTTGTTCCAACGTAATAGGTTAAATCCTTTCGCCTTCATTTGATCTTCGTACTGACAGCTAATGAATATTCTGCGTGCCATTTATCTCTCCTGATAGGCCGGCTCCGTCAGGATTGGCCACAACCCGCAACGTTCCCATACCGTTACAGAAAGGACAGCTCCTGAGCAGAGACTTGTTGTTGACGAATTGTCCACAGTCCGGGTCGGCGCATTGCCAAAAACCTGAAGGAGATTGGTTGGGAACCTCTCCTTGGGTGTTTGATGCTGCGAGGTATTGACGAGCCATCTCCCAACTGAAAGGCCTTTCTTGTTTCCAAGACACATACCTGTAGCCAGAGTGGAATGCTTGAAACCGTTCCACACGGTCGATCTCACTGAGATAATCTTCAAGAGCGTTTGGCTGCGACTGCAAGGCTGTGACAATCGCCTGGGTTTCAACGGCATCGACTCGTTTTGATAATCTGAACTTCCTCTCAGCTGCGGACTTTCCTGGTTCTGGTAGATCCGAGACCCGAATGGGTTCGGCGACAAAATGGACATAGTCGGCTGCGAGGGCGTAGTCACGCTTCGCCGCATGCCAAATGCCTTCGGTTTTCCAAGCTAGGTGGTAGAACCCTGAAACGACGCGTTCCTTACCTTTCTTGCAGAGGAATATTATGAACTGTGCCCTGTTATTGACTATGCCGGCCCGCATTCCCCTCTCACATGTGGAGAACAACCCATAGGTCCTAGTCTCGATATTGGGGTCGCTTTTGTTATCGTTGGGCTTGGTGATGGCCCTTATTGGCAATTTGCTTAGATCCTCGGAAAGATAGACTGATAGGTATCCGGTAGCCGGCGTATCGACTTCCAATGCACCCCACGGGGCAGTTGGGGGAATCAAGGAGCTGCGCAGGTTTGAGGCATCGGACGCATCAAACCCAACCTGCAAGTCCTCTGTAACGGGTGTGGTCCAGTCAAAAAGATGAAGCTGCGTACCCGTCAATTTATGGAGTTCCTATTTGGATCATGCGAAAACTACCACACACTTATCGCCGAAATACACGGCATCTGGATCATTTTCCAATCTTATCAGACGTTATGGTGAAGCATGCGGCGCGCCTTTACGGTGATAAGGCGGTGGCGTGTTATCTGCGCAAACTTGAGAGGGATCTGCCAAGAACCTGTGTGACTGCGTTCCCAATTTAAGGGTATTAACCATGAGCAGCTCTCCCCCCTCACCCCATTACCCGCCTGAAGAACGCCAGCGCGTTCCCGCCTGCGATCTTGCGCACGTCCTCGTCGGAGTAGCCACGCGCTATCAGGCCGCGGACGATGTTCTTGCCGTCGGCCGGTGATTCCAGCCCGTTCATGTAGCGGGCCGGCGTCGGCCCGGGCCGGCCCATCACCGCCTCGCCCACGCCCACCGAGTCGCCGATGCTGGTGTCCGTGCCGATTCCCACGTGGTCCACGCCCACCAGGTTGACCATGTAGTCGTAGTGGTCCAGCACGCACTCGATGCTCTGCTCCGGATCGTTGCTGAGCCGGTTGGGCACGGCGGTGATCCCGATCACGCCGCCCTTGCGCGCGCACGCCAGCAGTTCCTCGTCTTTGCGCAGCCGCCGCGCCTGGAAACTGTGGCTGGCCAGCGTGAACGAACCGTCGTGGCTGAACGTCACCGGAGCCTCAGACGCCTCGATGGCATCCATCGCGGTGCGGGACGATGCGTGGGACACGTCCACCACCATGCCCAGTTCGTTCATTCGCTGGACGACCTCCAAGCCGAAGTCGCTGAGGCCGCCGTCGTTGCGCTCGAAGATGCCGTCCCCGATGTAAGCCTTGCGACTGTAGGTGAGGCCGGCCAGCCGTATCCCCGCGTTGTACAGCACGTCCACCCGGTTCAACTCGTTGCCGATGGCCAGGTGCTCCACCGTCGGAAAGAACCCCACCTTGCCCTGCGACTTGGCCGACTCTATCTCGTCCGCAGTGCTGACCTGCAGCACGTTGTCATTCCGTGAAATATCGGAAATCATCATGCTGACCTCTTCCAGCAGGTCGGAGAACCTGATGAACGACATCTCGTTGGTATGCACCATCCCGCGAAACACGTTGGCCGTCCCCACGGCGGTGAACCCGCCCTCACGCACCGCGTCGTACCCCCAGACATACCGGTCGCTGCGCAGGTAATCCCAGTACTGGCTGAAGTCCTCGGGAATCACCATCGGATGCTGGTGCAGGTCGATCATGACCGACTCATCCATTAGCCTTTGAAACCTGGCCTCCTGCTGCGCGTCCAGTGGCACCGCCATCGAGGGCACCCGCCCCACCTGAGCCACGAGATGGAACCGTCCTGTCGTCATATTTCAACTCCCTTCACCGCGTATGGAAAAATCCCGTCATTTGCGCCTACGGTGCGGAACGTCCGCTCATGGTGAGCCTGTCGAGTCATCAGGGGCAGCGTGAACCCCAGGTCCGCCGTGTCCATTGGCCCCAATGCGGAGCTGATCGTTGCCATGCTCCACCTCCCATTGCTGCGTGCGGTCTTGACGGTGGGGGCGACTCTGTCCCGATTATACAGGCGTTGGCCGGACGCCACGGCTCCGCAATCGTCACACCGCGTAACCAGAATCTCGGATTTCGTCGCGTCAAGCCAGACAATCAGAGGCCCTGTTGCCTCGGGTCCGAAAAGACTTTACCGCCGACCGATGCGACCCGCATGCTCGGCCGCGCGTTTCCCCGCCGTCATCGCGGATATGCGGGTCCACGGCCGGCCCGCGTTGTCCCCACGATACCCACGTTCATCTGATAGTGTCGTGGATTCAACATTGACAGGCATAATCGCAGTTTCCATAATGCCCGGCTAACCGCTCCCCAACTACGAAATCCGCCGACTGATCAGATATTCGCGGAGGAACGATTTTCCGGATATCAGCGCTCCCCAGACTGCACACGCTGGACGCGTGGCTCGCCTACCGCAACTATCGTCTGCTGTGGTGCGGCAACTTCTTCGCCAACAACGCCCAGTGGATACAACTGCTGAGCATCGGCTGGCTCGTCCGCGACCTCTCGGAGGGTTCCACCGTCGCCGGCCTCCTGGTGGTCACCGTCGGCGGCATCAACACCCTGCCCGGCCTGGTCGTCGGACCCTGGGGCGGCGTACTCAGCGACCGCTTCGACCGACGCAAACTGGTCATCATCCTGCAGCTGATCATGGCCGCCCTCGCCCTGTGTTTCGCCCTGCTGGTGTTCTCCGGGCGCGTGGAGGTCTGGCACGCCTACCTGTACGTAATCCTGGCCGGCGGCTGCCGTTCCATGACCCAGCCCATGCGCCAGTCCCTCATCGCCGGCACCGTGCCCCGCAACATGCTGGGCAACGCCATGGCGACCAACGTGCTGACCATCACCAGCACCCGCATCGTCGGCCCGTTTGTCGGCGGCCTCCTCATTTTCACACTGGGCTACTTCTGGAACTTCGTCATCGAGTCCGTCCTGTATCTCGCCAACGTCGCCATGATCTTTCCGCTGCGCACGCCGTTCCATCGCCCCGGCGACGCCCGCCAGCGCGGCTCCGCGTTCGCCAACATGCTGGAAGGCCTGCGCTACGTCTGGACCGGCGAGCGCGCCTTTTTCCAGCTGATGGTCCTCTCCATCATCCCCAACATCATCCTCCATCCGGCCTGGTTCCTTTTCCCGGTGTTCACTACGGAGGTGCTCCAGCGCGACGCCGACGTCGGCGGCTACCTCCTGTCAATCACAGGCGTGGGCGGCCTGATGGCGGCGCTGTTCGTGGCGTCCTTCGGTTTCGTATTCCCCAAGGGCAGGGTGGTCCTGGGCGCGGCCATCGGCAGTGCCGTGCTGCTGATCTTCTTCGCCTTCTCCAAGTGGATGGTGCTGGCATTTGTGGTAATCGCAGCCATGGCCGGCAGTCAGTCGCTGTTCCGCACCACCCGCGGCACCCTGATCCAGACCCTGGCTCCCGACAACCTGCGGGGCCGCCTCACCAGTCTGCAGAGCGTCGACCGCGGCTTCCTGGTCGTCGCCAGCATAGCCGTCGGCCTGCTTTCCGATCTCACGAACCCCTCAATGGCGATGGCAATCATCGGGGCGATTGGGCTTGCCATGGCGCTGGTATGCTGCGTATTCCTGGGTCGCGTCCGCCAACTGGATTGACGAGTGACCCGCCGTTGTGCAAACTCAACCGATGACGTCACCTTCGCCCGACACAATGGCAAGCCTCCCCACACGCACCCTCGGCCGCACGGGCCTCAACGTAACCACCCTTGGTTTCGGCGCTCTGGAACTGCGCGGCATGGTCGCCGGCGTGGGCCGGCCGCTCTCGCCCGACCAACCCCCGCAAATCCTGAACGCCGTCCTCGATGCCGGCATCAACTACATCGACGTCGCCGTGGACTACGGGGACGCCGAGGAACACATCGGCCGGCACATATCCCACCGCCGGTCCGAGTTCTACCTGGCCACCAAGTGCGGATGCCCGCTGGACAACTCGGGGTTCCAACCCGACGAGCGCACCAGGTTCGGCGTCCCCATGCCCCGCTTCCACGACTACAGTCACGACAGCATCATCAACGCCTGCCACCAGAGTCTCCGGCGCATGAAGACCGACTACCTGGACATCGTCCAGTTCCATTTCAGCCCCGACCGGCAAGTGCTGGAACAGGAAGACGCCGTCGAAACCCTGCAGGAGTTGCAACGCCAAGGAAAGATTCGCCACATCGGCTGTTCCTCAATCCTGCCCAACGTCCATGACCACATCGCCATGGGTGTGTTCGACGTGTTGCAGGTGCCCTACTCCATCCTCCAGCCGGAACATTTGGAGGCAATCACCGCAGCGTCCGCGGCGGGCATCGGCATTGTCATCCGCGGCGGTGTCGCCCGAGGCGAACCGGGCGCAGGCAGCGGCAGTCCCGACGTGTGGGATCGGTGGCAGAGGGCGCACCTCGACGACCTGCTCGACGGAATGACCCCCACCGAGTTCCTGCTCCGCGCCACCATCTCCAACCCGCACGCCCACACCACCATCGTGGGCACCCTGAATCCAGCGCACCTGCACGAAAACGTCGCGGCAGCGATCAAAGGGCCATTGCCGGCCGGAGCGCTCGAGGAAGCCCAGCGTCGCCTCGCCGATGCCCCGCCCAATTAGCGGCGCGCATCATCCTCCCGGCCGGGCTTACGCGATGCTGGGCGGAATATTAATGGGAAAAGGCACGTTGGGGTAGCGTTCCAGCAACCGGCGCCAGACCGCGTGGCCGACCGCTTCCGCCCGGCGCACCACGTCCTCTTCGTCGATGGTCAGCGCCTTGCCGTCGCGCATGACCCATTGGCCGTCCACCATCACCGACGTTATATCGGCCGGCTGCCCGTTGTGCACGAAAGCCGATACCACGCGCAGGCTGGGCACCAGGTGCGGCCGCATCAGGTCCACCACGAACAGGTCGGCCTTCTTGCCCGCCTCCAGGCTGCCGATATCGTCCTCCATTCCCAGCGCCCTGGCTCCCCCTGACGTGGCCCATTCCAGCACATCCTCGGGCTGCGGATAGACCTCGTCGTTGCGGCGCACCCGCTCCAGGAACAAGCCTGCCCGCATGACCTCCACCATGTCCTCGGCCATGTTATCCGACCCCATGCCGATGCCGCATCCGGCCGCCAGCAACTCCCGCACCGGCGCGGCCGCGCCCCGGCGGGCGGCAATGGCCGCGTTATTGGCGACCTTGACCCCGCACTGGCCCAGCAGCGCGATTTCCGAGGAGTCCACGTAACGGCAGTGGGCGGCGAGCAGGTCCGGCCCCAGGAAGTCGTTGGCGAACAGGTAATGAGTGGGAGACACTCCGCGGACTCGCTTGACCGCTTCGATCTCCTGCCGGCTCTGCGACAAATGGATGGTATAGCCGATGCCGTAGCGCTCCGCCATTTCCCTGCTGCGCCGTAACAAATCGGGGGAGCAGGTTTCGGGCGCGTGTGGCGACATGAAACAACTGACGCGCCCGTTGCGCTTCCCGTGCCACGACTCGACCAAGTCGGCGCTGCGCTGCAGGCCGGCGTCGGCCCGCGCTGCGTCGAAATCGAATTCTCCCTGCGGCAGCCGGGATTCATCAACGTCGTTCACGGTTTCGGCGAGTACCACCCGCAGTCCCGTCGCCGCAAGATCCGCGGCGTAGCCCTCCACGTTGGACGATATCTCCAGCAGGGAGGTCGCGCCGCTGCGCATGGATTCCAACGCGCCGAGCACGGCCAGCGTCTGCCGCTCCTCCGCGCTCAGCAGTGAACGGGCCGAGACGGGAAAGGTCAGCCGCGTCGGGAACCCGAAGTCCTCCAGTATTCCCCGGTCTCCTGTGGCGAGCAGGTGGGTATGACAGTTGACCAGGCCGGGAAAGACCGCCTTGCGACGGCCGTCCACCACCTCGGCGTCGGGGTACGCCTGCCGCACTTCCGCCGTTGGCCCCACGGACGCGATCCGGTCGTCCGAGATGGCGATGGCGGCATCGTGCAGAACGGTGCGGCCTGCGTCGCCGGCCACCACGGTCGCGTTGGCGATGACGGTCGGCA
>JAPOQH010000046.1 GCA_026710825.1 Chloroflexota bacterium
ATCCTGGAAACCATCGACGGGCAGCCGCCCGTTGCCGGAACACGCCTGACGCTGACGATCCACGGCCCGCGGTTCGGTGGGTTCGACGGCTGCAATTCCTTCGGCGGCCAACACCAGTCGGGAACCCCGGTAGTCGAACCGGACGGGTCCATCTCGGCGCCGCCATTTGCCATCACCGCGGCAGGCTGCCCAACGGACGTCGTGCTCGACCAGGCGAACCGGTACCTCGAAGCCATGACCCAGGAGGCCAGGGCCCGCGTCGTCGACGATCACCTGCACATCGTCAACGATACGGGAGAAGTCGCGCTGGCGTTTGCCAAGGATGATAACCCAGTAATCGTACGACGCATCGAGCTGGCCGGCACCGGCTGGCGGCTCGTGGACCGCGACGGGATCTACGGTGAACGACCCACGATCCTGGTGTTCCTTGATGACCGGGCCGCCGTCGCCACCTCCTGTCGCGACTATGCCCTGGGCTACACGGCGAACGCGGGTCGCATGAGGATCCTCTACACGCGCACGGCCGGCTCCGCTGAAGCGTGCTCAAGGGACCCCTTTGACCGAGAACTCCTCTTCATCGATGACTTCGTATGGGCCAACGAATACTCAACGCACTTCGTCCAAGGGGTCCTCCGGTCATTGCGTATGGTGGTCCGTACCAGCAGGAGCAAGACGCTCACCTTCCAACCGTTACCCCAGATACCGCCAGACGCCATATCCGATGGGCAATGGACCTTCATCCGGTCCCTGGAGCCCCGTTCGGGCCGGTCCGGCATGAGGTGGGTTGAGCCCACCCACGCGGCGACCGGCTCAGACATCACCGCCGCGTTCGACGAGAGTACCGTCGCGGGCGAGCTCGGATGCAACCGGTACGCCTACCACGCAACCGGCGGCGAAGGGGCCGTCTTGGTCGGACCGAACGGATCAATGTCCCTGTCCGAGGCAACCCTGAGCACCAACAACACCTGCGACAGTCAGGCCGACTTCTCTCCTCACCAGCGCCATTACCTCGACCTCCTGGCGGCCGCAGAGCGCTACCACGTCTTCGAGGACCGGTTGGTGATCCGAACCAACACGGGCGACGCGCTCATGTTTCGGGCGGAGGACAGTCCGCCTCCAACACGGCCGGCACCTGCGGGAGCCGATTACAGCATCAAAGACCTGGAGGCATGGCTCACGGCCGTGGAGGAAGCGGCAGGGCGAGATTCCGGCATCTTCATGACCAGCATTGATGAGAGGAACAAACGCATACAAATCCGCATGCGCCCGTTGCGTGGAGCCCTCGAACGGATGGAAGCCGCAATGGCAACTGTCGGCGTCCCACGGGAAGCTGTCGTGATCGAAATGGGATGCGACGCCGACGGGCTGAGCCGCTTCGACAAGGGCGAATCCCCGAACCAGGCCTTTCTTGCCGCCATCAGTTACTCGCTTGAGGCCCCATCCCAAGTGGCCTACGGGGAAACGGTGCACATGAACCTGACGCTGCGCAACATCAGCGACGAACCCTCCCAGTTCTACATGGGAGGCATACCTGCCCACGACTTCGCAGTCGCGACCGCCGATGGCGAGAACATCTGGCGTTGGCAGTGTAGGCAAATCATCCTGGGTCTTATGGGCGGCGAGACCCTGGAACCTGGTGAGGAGCTGGAACTGAGCGGCCAGTGGGAGCAGGTGGACCACCGGGGCGAACCCGTGCCTGCCGGAACCTACCTGATCAGAGGCATACTGGAAATGGAGCACCCGGAGAAACTGGTGACGCCATCCCACTAACTGAAGGTGCTCAAATGACGAAGTTGTTCCTGACACTTGCGGTGCTGGGGGTGTCGACTTTCCTGCTGGCAGCCTGTGGTGCTATGCCACCACGGGACGCTCCTAAGATGACTTCGCCTCCACAGCCAACTGCGCCGGGCGCATCAGAAGCCGTCTCGGAAAACTACAGGCTGGACCTGGGATCCGACGTCGTGGTCGCTTTCGTGGAAGGGTTGACGCCCGAGATGTCGGAGAAAGTCGCCTACGTGACCCATGTGTCTTCCGGTTCTCAGGCCATCCTGAACCGCAACGGTATGGTCTTGGAACGACACGATGGGCGTGGGGACGGTTCAAGCCGCCTGGACGCGGTCCTTGGCGACGAGGGCCAGATGGCCCGCATCACGGCGGTCCTCACGAACGGCGAGGACGCCAGTCCCAAACCACACACCATCGGCTGGGTTCCCGTGGTGAAGTTCAGTGGCATCCAATACATGAGACGGTGGGACCTAGTTGGGAGAATAACTCGCCCGGATCACGCTGACCTCGTGGAGAATCATCTGGGGCCAGAGCTCTACCGAATTGCCTTCCGGCTGGACGGCTATGCGGGCCCCTTCTACCATTCCCAGGACGGCGACGCCGCCTACTTGAACCCGGGAACACAGGTCTACGCGGTCAAGGGGTACGCACCGGAGTTCCGGCTGGCGACGATCGAAGGGGGCAAACCGACTCTCTATGAAGCGGACACCAATCCATCCGCCAGGGTCGGCGAGGACCTGCTGGACATACGGGGCAAGGTCACGGCCATCGACATACTGAATGATGACGGCCAGATGACGGTACTTGCCACCCTCGATGAAGAACCAACCATCCGGCGGTTGGTTGACGCGGCGCTGGAGGCGCCGGTCAACCAACGGAACCGCGACCACGACGGTCCGCGCTATTTCCTCGGTTTCCGGCTCGCCGACGGAACTTCGGTGGTGAGGACGTTCTGGCTGGAGTCCGGCGAACTCTCCCGGGGCATCATGCCCGACCCCAGGTTAACGCTGTCCGTTTTCGGAGCAATACCGAAGGATCGCCTGCCAGCGGCGAACGGAGAGCCCCGAATCTCCCAGCGACTGGCCGCCCGGCTAGGCCTGGCGTACCTGAGCTTCAATGTCCCCGAATTGAATGTAACCGGCAAACCCCATTCTCCAACGGTCCGCTTGATGCGCACGAGCGAGTTCGAGGCTTTGCGGGGAGCGTCGGCGGGGACGATGATCCCGGACCCATTGGTCTGGGTGGTTGAAGCGCAGGGTTCGTGGCGGACCGGAGGCATCACACCGGAAGAGGCCCGGGAGGACCTGTCGGTGGGTCTGGTAGCGTTTGATGCCGATACGGGGTCAACCTACGGCAGGAGCTATGGGAACGAGCCAATGCTGGAACGACGCGGCACACCCTGACTGGGTTCGCCCTGGAAAACCCCGTTCCATCACTCGGTAAATCCCGGGTCAAAGACCCTGGGAAACCTCCGCGGTTAGCGCGTCGAAGTCTTCTGCAAACGACTTTTGCTACTCTACGATCCCGTGAGGAACGGAGTAGAACCGAAGTTAGCCGTCGGACCGACTGCGCTTGTTCTCCATGTCGATCGCCCAGATGCGGCGGTGGGATTGCCAAACCGACCACGCCAGGGTCACGGTGAGAATTCCCAGGATCATGGGCAGCGCAATGGGCAGCCAGGCCGTGCCGAAGAACACCATCGCGGCATTGGCCAGAATGAAGAACAGCCGCATCTCCGTGGGGCCGATGCCCAGCGTGGATATCTGAAACTCGTTGGTGGCGGCGAAAGACAGGAACGAGTTGACCATCAACGCTCCGCCCACCGCCAGCAGCGCGAAGAACCAGTGGGCGGCGATGTGGGGCAGGGCGAGAGAATACCCTACGATTACCGACGCGAGAAACAGGAAATCCAGGAAATGGTCCATGTAAAAGCCCCACTTGATCAGACCGGTGCCGCGATGGCGGCCAACCGCGCCGTCCAGCACGTCGCTCAGATACTGCAGGGCGATGAAGCCCGAAACCAGCCACAACCAGTGGAGACTCTGGCGGGCCAGCAGGCTGGCGACAACTATGCCGATGCTCCACACCAGCGTCAGCATCGTCAGATGATGGGTTTCGAGCCAGGACGGCACCTTGGGCACCAGCCAGGTGACCATGCGCCGTTCCAGATTGGCAAACGCCCATTTGCCGGTCTTTTTGTCGCCGCCGAATTGAACTTGGGTCATACTTGGCTCCTGCTGTCGTATCCGCTGGTATGCACTGGCTGGTACCGCCTCGGCTCCGGCAACGATGCTGCTCCAGGCGAAGAGCGGTAATTCCGTCGCCACCAGAATGGGCGGAATCCAAGGCGAGCCGACTAAAGAGCGGCCGTATCGTCCAGTTTTGTTTGCTAAGGCTACCACTCCAGGACAGTGTTCGAATCGCAGTTCAAGATTGGGGCAATTCGTTACGTGGTACGCGGGTTCTCGATGTACCAAAATATGATCACGAGACCAGAATGCCGTACTCTGCAGCCTGTCGCCCATAAGCCCCAGGTGCAGGCACTGCCGCAATCACCCTGCCGTGACCTCACTTAGAGGGTGTGTGACAAATAGGATCAGATGGGATGGAGGCGTTTGAGCATCAGGTTGACCATGGCGATGTGCGCCCATGCCTCGCTGCTCTCGGTGCGTTCCTCATAGTCCTTGCTCAACCGTCGGCATCTGCTCAGCCAAGCCAGGGTGCGTTCCACTACCCACCGTCTGGGCAGGACCTCGAAGTGGTGGGTGTCCGGCTTGCGCCTGACTATGGTCAGCAGCCAACCGCCGGTGGCCCAAGCCCACGCTACCAAACGGCCCGCGTAACCGGCATCCGCCCAGATCACCCGCAGCCGGGGAAATCGGCCCAACAGTTTGGCCAACACTAACTTGGCGCCGTCCCGGTCCTGAATGTTGGCGGCGTGAACCACCACCGCCAGCAGCAACCCCATGGTGTCCACCACGATGTGCCGCTTGCGTCCGGTTACCCTTTTGCCAGCGTCGTAACCTCTGGGCCCCCTTTTTCCGTGGTCTTCACCGACTGGCTGTCGATGATGGCCCCACTGGGGGTAGCCGCTCGACCCGCAGACTCCCGAACCCGCGCCCGCAGGGCTTCCTCAACACGCTCCCAAGTGCCATCATCACGCCAATTGCGAAAGTACCACCACACCGTGCCCCAGGGTGGCAGGTCATGGGGCATCAGCCGCCATGGAATGCCGCCGCGCAACACGTACAGGATGCCATTGACCACCTCCCGCAGGTCCGTGGTCCTTGGATGGCCCTTTTGGGTGTCGGGTGGCAGCAGGGGCGCCAATTCTTCCCACTGGGCATCGGTCAGATCGCTGGGATAAGGTTTTCTACTCATGCCCCCAGCCTAACCACACTACCATTCTCACCCCAAGAACCGCCCGTGCACATTTAGCCCATTGTCACACACCCTCTCAGAGACACCGAGACGCAGGTACTCAACTCGCTGGCGGCACGCAGGCATCAGGTGTTGACCATGCTGGTCTCGGAGAAGAACCGGCTGGGGACCGCTATCAGCGCCGTTCACCCCCGCATCGAGGCCCACATCGCCTGGTTGGAACAGGAGCTGAACGACTTGGACGAGGGGCTGAGGCAGACTCTCCGCCGGAGC
>JAPOQH010000098.1 GCA_026710825.1 Chloroflexota bacterium
CGGCCTGCCAGAGCATGAACAGAACCGCGGCGCATACCGACAGCACAGCGACAATGATGGCCGCTTGACGGGTGGTTTCGCTGGACATAGGTCACCTCAAACGACTGCGTTGTGGCCTGACCAGTCGCACAAGTGGAGGATCATCGTCTGGTGGCACGGGTAAGTTCTGCCCAACCGGTATGCGACGTCGGGATACGATTCAGACCAACAGGGACTGCCTTCAAGTTGGGGGAATCTCAAGAAGCAAAGCGTGGTCGCTGGTGCGCTTTTCTCGTATGTAATCCGAGGCTAACTTCCGCCGGTTCAGTTACGCGATCTGGCGCAGTGTCTCGCGCCCAGTTCAGTCGATGTAAGCAAGTCTCGGCGTGATCCACCCAACATGCTGATAATGTCAGCGAAATTGATAGCACCGCGCTCGGCATCGGAGTAAGGCCGTTTTCACTGTCTATAGGAACGTTCGCAATCGCAGGTATGATGTTCAGATAAGTCCCCGGTTTTGGCCTTTTGCCCACACGCCTTGAGACGCTACATTGACGGAATGACGATGTTGGTAACGCATGAGGTGCAATCATGCACAGTGGCTATCCAATAGGGCCGAGGCGCCTGCCTTGCTGATCCGGCCGTTCACGTTGCTGCGGGATCGGTTCTGGCGCGGCGACTGGGCCGGGCCCTATGAGGTGCGCTTTGCCGCCGTGGTCTCGGTCTGGGTCCGCTGGTGCGTGGCCGCGCTCTGCGTGGCGCTGATTGCGCAGCGTCCCTTTGACTACCCGGCGTCCCAGTACACCTCCTACTGGGTGTTTGTTGGCTTGCTGATCGCGTTCAACGGGTTCATCCACCACCGGCTGTGGTCGGGCCGGACGTTGGCCGGGCGCTGGATGATGGCGCTGAGCGCAACGGACGTGGCGCTGGTCACGGCTCTGGTGTGGATCTCAGGCGGGTTCTCGACCCTGTTCACTCACCTGTTGTACTACCCGGCGCTGGCAGCCTTTGCCGTGCTGTTCACGTCGCTGAAACTCAACCTCGTGTGGGTCACCCTGGTTGCCCTGACGTACGCTCTGGTGTGCCTGACGGTGGGTGGAGGACTCGATTGGGATGCCCGAGAGGACGTGACACTGGTGGTGCGGGTGGCGGTGATGTACACCGTGGTACTGGCCGTCAACTTGGTGGCCAGATTTGAGCGGGCCGGTCGCTTGAAGGCGACGGCGCGGGAGGGAGCCCTGCAGCAGGAGCGGATCGACCTCTCCCAGTCGATCCACGACACGGCGGCGCAGTCCGTCTACATGATCGGCTTGGGCGTCGACAGCGCCCGGTCGCTGGCGGGAGATTCGAACGCGGAGCTTTCCGAGACGCTGGAGGCGACTTCCCAGTTGTCTCGTTCCGTGATGTGGGAACTTAGACGTTCCATTGACGCGGGACAGCTCTTCGAGGGCCGGGATCTGGGGTCCGTGTTGCGTGAACACACGGAGACGTTCCAGAGGATCACGTCGGTGCCCACCAGGATGACGCAATCAGGGGTCGAGCCCGAGCTGAGCGTGGACACCCGTTCTCGGCTCTTTTCAATTGCCCACAACGCGCTCACCAACGCGTTCCGCCATGCCGGCGCGGGGCGTGTGGACGTCGTGCTGGATTTCAAGGTGGACGGCATCCGCCTGACGGTGGAGGACGACGGGGTCGGGCTTCCCGACGACTACGCGCAACGCGGCCGGGGGGTTGCCGGCATGAGGGCTGATGCGGAGCGCATTGGCGGCCGGTTGTTGGTGACCTCGGGCGGGCCCGGCAGCGGAACCTCGGTGACCTGTGTGATCCCTATTGAAACGACCGGATGACCGTGCCGCCCGGAACTGAATGAGGAGTGCGACATGTCTGAAGACCCGCGGACCCGGGAGCTGCTGGTGGACGACCATCCCCTGGTGAGAGACAGTCTGCAGCGCGTGCTGGAGAACTCGGGAGAGTTCGAGGTGGTTGGGCAGGCCGCCGACGGTAATGCAGCGATCCAGATGGCGGGTGATCTGCGCCCCGACGCCGTGGTGATGGATGTGATCATGCCCGGCATGGATGGTGTGACGGCCTGTCGGGAGATCACGAGGCTGTTGCCCGATGCCCGCGTGCTGATGCTGACGTCCTCGACGGAAGACGACTCGGTCATCGCGGCGGTGGCGGCCGGTGCGACGGGTTACGTGGTCAAGGACGCCGGTCTGGAGGATCTGCTGAAAGCGGTACGGGACGTTGCGATGGGCCGTGTCCGGATACCGCTCCCTGTTCTCAGGCGGGCCGCTGCCGTGGCGGACGGGCAGTCGAAGCCTGTCCTCAAAGGGAACCAGCAATTGCTCACCGAGCGGGAGCGGGAGGTGCTGACGATGTTCGCCAGCGGCAGTTCCTATGCGGACATTGCGGAGGCGCAGGGCAACAGTCCGTCAACGGTACGGAACACCGTCTACCGCATCCAGGACAAGCTGGGCGTCGGCTCCAGGCAGGGCCTGGTGGTCTGGGCGGTTCGCAATGGGCTCCTGGACAGGGAGTAGTGTCCAGAAAATCGCGCAACCGACCGCTCCGTCGTCAGGGATGGCCGGTATAATCTCGGTGCGCGGCGGGCCGGGCGAGCAGATTGAGCCATTCATCGTCTTGTGGGGGCGTGTGTTGCCGGCGCTAGCCGGCTTGGGGAGGGAGGAGGCGCACGTGAAAGTACCGGATATTGCACGTGCACGCGGGGAGCGCTGTCGCTGCCAAGTAGTTGCAGGTTGTCGAAATAACCGTGGCAGAGTTTGCGCCCAACTGTGCCACTTTTGCCCTTCCAGCCGCTTCTGCCGTTCGGGGCGAATCTCCGGACATGGCGGCCTTTTGGCAGAGTTTGTCTAGGTGTATTCTGCCGCCATGGATGTTCCCCACTACTGGAGCGCCGACCAGGTCCAGCGCCTGCTGGATGCGTTGGCCACCAACAACCGTCATCAGGCACGCACCGCGGCGCTCATCATGTGGCGCACCGGCCTGCGGATTTCGGAGGTCCTCGGGCTCGAGTGGCGGGATCTCGACTACTCTGGAGATCCTGCGACGTTGCTCGTCCGGCGGTCGAAGACTCGCAGGGCGCGTACCGTGCGGCTGCATCCGGAGTTGGTGCAGCTCTTCACGAACTGGCCGGCGAACCGGACGCCTCGGGACAAGATGGTGGCGCTGTCAATGCGAACCGTGCCGCGTCACATTGCTGACGCCGTGGTGTCGTCCGACTTGGACCAAGAGTCGCCCGGGACCGGGAAACGGCTCCCGGGGGCGCATTCCCTGAGGCATAGTGCGGCCCGGCATTGGCTGATGGTTGGGAAGGTGCCCCTCAACGTGGTGAGTCAGTGGCTTGGCCACGCGAACGTGTCGGTCACCCTGCGAATTTGCCTGCCGATAGTGGGCAGTGATTACGGGATGGACGAGATCCCCTAGATTGAAGAGAGGGAGATTATGGAGGCCCTGCGCTACCGCGCAGGGCCTCCATTTTTGGGATTTGAACATGGAATTGTTTTTGCAAAACGGCGGTGATCTGCCGTGAGTAGACTGATTTCAAATGGGAACGCCAGAGCAATGTGACTTGCTGGACGAATCTGTCGATACGCATCTGGTCGCTCGGGACTGGTGGGAATCAGACGGGTGCCGGCTGTTGCCTGGAGAGGCTGACGAGGTGACGGTTTTCGAGGTCCTGCACCAGGACGGATGTCGATATTTCGGCTTCACGGGAACAGGCGTGTATGAGCGTTTGGGGGAGCTGTTGAACGGACTGCGTGATGCTCGATCAAGTTCTTTCGTGGTCGAACACTGCCGGCAGATGTCCTACGTGGTGAGGTGTGTTGCCTCGAACTTGGATCGCGGCACAGGCAGGGAGCTTCGAGAACTCCTGGTGTCTCAGGCGCCGGATGGGGTCGCACGGATCGATGGCACGGCCGCTGTGTCGCCCGGATGCTGGTTGAAAGAGAGCGACGATGACGTCGAGGTTATGACCTTTGCGGAGTGGGCAAAAATGACGAGCGGAGGATCCAAATAGGCGAATCCTGAGTAGGAATGTTCGTAAAAAAGAGTTTACGGCAATTGCGCCCTGCATCCAAAACCAAAATTGGAGGACAGCATACATGTACAGTATGAACAAACTAGCGCTCGAAGGCACGTTGGAACCCTTGGAAGAACTCGAGAAGGCGGGTCTTCATCCCGATCTGACCTACAGGTTGTTGTACCGCAAAGAAGGGGACGAATTCGTTATCATCCACCCATTCGGGGAAGTTCGCCTCCGAAAGGATTCGGATCTGCCAGGTCTGGTGGACGAAATGAACATCCCGCATCTGACGTCTCTCAGGAAAGTCGCGAACTTGCCACTGGCGGAAGCCATCGGCTTGTACTCCGAGCCGTTCAGACTGCAATCGGTGATGGAGTTCTGGCTAAACCAACGGAATTCCGCAGGGCAAGGGTTCAACGAAGTCTTGGCTTCGGCATGGTTGTCTAGTCGACATTTAAACATGCCAGCGATCCTACCTTGGACGGGAGGCGACGAGGGAGTCTTTAATGTGGAAGCCCTGATGGAGCTGTTCAAGGACAACGCCATCGTAACGAATGATGGCGACATTGAAGTACCGGGGGAACGAATCACCGTTTTTTCTGCGGGCTGGCCCAGCACCATATCCTGGTACCCCTCACCGGAAGAAGCAAAGGCTCATTTGCCCGAAGACATGGATGATGTATCCATCACGTTGTTCAGTGCGATCGTGCCGCCAACCGCTATTCTGGCGATTTTCAGGCTGGCTGTGACAAACGAATACATCGTCGACCCGTCCTTGATTACGATTGTGTAGGTGATCATCATCGCGGGTATCAATATTGCCAAGGCAGGCTGTCGCATCAGGCTTCGGGGAATCCGTCTACCGCTGGCAAGCCGACTATGGCGGCCTCAGAACGGACCAGGCCAGGCGCCTGAAGCAGTTGGAGGCTAAGCTGGGCTTTACGCAATTCAAGCGGCGTAAGCTAGGAAATCCACCATTCGGTGGTACAAGTTGGCGGGGAGTTCCTGAATGTCGGTGCTGACTGCGGACAGTGAAAAACCCTCTGACGCCAACCAGAGGTGGCGACGCACCAGGGCGATGGTGCCCACGAAGTTCGGCGACGGTTTGTCGTACCAGGCGGCGGTACGCTGGGTGATGGGATGTTGTTTTTTCAAGGCGTGAGCGGCCAGAACGGTCCAGGAGAAAAGACCCAGCAGGATGGGCGTGGTGCGGGCGATGGCCAGGTCGGACCACTGGCGTTGAGTCTCCACGCCCAGGTGAGTGCCCACCTCAGAAAGGTAACCTCCAATTGCCAGCGCAGCACAAACCACTCCAGGATCTGGGTTGGGTCCGCCGACGGATCGGTGCAGAGCAGGGTCTGAGGATCGAAGGCACCTTCGGGGTCCCGCACCAATACCCAGCGGATGGTCACCGCCGGTTTGCTCGAGCGGTACCAGACGACGGTCTGGGAGGTGAGTTCCACGGTACGGGTGGTGCCGTCGTACCAAGACACCGCGGCGACGGTCCACGGCACGTCGGCATGGTCTAGGAAGGTTTTCAGCGATGGTCGTCGCGGGCCTTTCAGGGCCGGCCGACCAGTTTGGCCCGGCGGCCGCGGTGGTGCTGGCGCGTAGAGTGCGGCGTCCAGGCGCAGTCTGGCGATGAGGGTAACCGGCTCGCGCAGAGACTGGCAGCAGTGGAGCACGGCGTAGCCGTTGTCCCCCACCAGCACCAGGGGGCGATGGGGCAGCCAGCGACGCAGGAGCATGACCAACTGCCGAGCCCAGTCGGTGATCTTCTTGTGCCGGCATCCCTGCTGCTGGTGGTAGCGGGAGGAGGGCGCCAACACTGTGGGCACCGGCAGCGCCCAATGTCGACCGGCCCACGGGATGTGGCTGAGCCACATCAGAGAAATCCAGCGCAATCCATTGGCCTTGACCAACTGGTGGCGACTGGACCGCACCGCGTCCCGGTAGATGCCTCGGGCCCTGATCTTGGCGCCACGACGCCGTTCCAGAGTTTCCCGATTGGTCAATGATCGCACGCCGCAGATCAAAGGACCATCGCCGCGATCCAAGTAGTAGATCAGCAGCAAGAGCAGGATGCGTGCCGCCGCACGGGGCGAACACACCGCCCGATTGAGCACGTCGTGGTAGCGAGGGTAGTCGCGCTGGTCGCTGCGGCCCATGACGCGCAAGGCTGCGGCCACAGTGCGCTGACCCGTGGCCAGGACCGCGCCGGCAGGGCCTTCTGCCAGGTCGGGTTGGTGAACAGCGTTGCGAAGGGGGCGAGTATCGATACAATGGCTTCCCTAGGGTGAGCATGGCTGGACCTTTAGTCAGATTTGGGTCAGGCCAGCTTACCCTGTCTTTATACTTTTTCTAAAATTTGCGTAAACCCTCGCTTAGCGATGAAGTAATTGACACGTTTACGTGGACTTTTTGTGGATCAGTGGAGTTACCGGTGCATCAATTGGTGCACGATGACATAAAGCGCAACGATACCGAAAATTATCAGCAGCACAAAGATGCGGTTGCCCTCAATCAATACCCGATGGATCGCATAAGAGTGAACCAAGAATGCGCCACATGCGGTGACTGTGACTATGGACATCGAAGCTAAAACACGTCGCAGTGACCTGCACCGGGTCCGAAACGCTTCGCGAATGGTCTCGTCTTCACCATAGAGTAGGAATTGCGTCAGGATCACGGTGAATCCCAACCCCAGTGCCGCAGCCAGGGCAGCCCCGAACGGGTATCCTGCGTCTGTGCCGTATGGTAAATGCTCTGATGGATCCCAGAGGAGATACGGTAAACCGAAGGAAGCTAAGAAGCCCATCCCCAAGCCGAAGGCCGATAATCCTACCAGTCTTGGACCATAGCGGTAACAAACAAAGGAAGCCGATGCGATCCAAGGCAGGATGAAAGTCCAAGGAACTGGGCCCCTGTGGGAGTATGAGTAAGTAAACGCGGCGATCATAACCGCCGCTATGAAGATATATGGCGGAGACCGCATCCAATTTCGCTTCACGAACCCAATTGCGCTGTTCGTCCGCTCTTGCGAGGACAACTGAATCCGATACAACCGGATCATCAGGCCGACCAAAGTTCGCCCATCCATGAAAGCCGAGCCCTCGCTCGGTTTCCGAAGTGTCCTTCCAATCCACAGCTGTAAGCGGTGGTCAAGCACTAGAATACGGAGCACGTCCGCAACCTTGGAAAGCGAGTGTGGCACAACGACTCGGAGCTCCAAGCCAACTCCACCTCAGTGGCCTCCGACTTGGGCCAAGTCGACAGGTTCAGGGCCCTTAGCACGTCCTCGTAAGTTACAGGGCCGTTGGCCGCGCCTAGCCTGGTGAGTTCTCCATGGGCACCGACGCCCCGCGCCAAAGCCCCTACAACAAACCGCCGCTCTTCGCGGTCCAAGTCGCTGATTGAGATAGCGCTGTAATCCATCTCCGCCCACCGGTACGGCGTGGATAAAGTCTAACCTGGACTGCTGCTCGTGGCCCAGATGGTTCGGTTAGTGGGATTGGGGACGATGCGAATGTTCAGACGGTGCCGCACAGGGGCCATCGGCGAAACAAGTAAACCCGGCGGCAGCCAACGGTGGTGCTCCAGGTCAGCGATTCGTCCTTACCGCAGCTCGACTCGGCTGGTGGTCTGGCTGACTATCCTCCTGATGATAGCGCCGGTGTCCCTTGCGAAGATGCCGGCGGGTTCGTTTATTCCTCACGAGCGCCAATTGGCCGGCGTGCTGGCCGGTCCTACGGACTTCATGAGCGCCGCCTTCAGGGATATCGAGTCGAAACGTTCACCAGAAAGGAAGCGGACCGGCGCGTCATACTTGATGAGTCGCCAAACGCCGGGGTCAACCATCCGTTGGCTGCCCGTAGGGCAAGAGAGGCAGTTTGCCGGGGGAACCGTTGCCTTCTGGTTTTGATTGGCATCTATTCTCACGTCGGTGCAGGAGTGCCCAAGTTCGGCTGAATTCCTGCTGAAGTTTCCTTGCGCCGTCGACCCGCCTGATAGGGTGCCAACCATCACGATGCCCGGCACCGCGAGCATGATTATGGGCCGTTCGTTTGTGACGATGCTGTCCTCTTGGGCTTGCCATACCCGATCGAGACTCCCAAGGAAGAACACGGACGCACGGGCTTGAGGGTACTCGCTAGCGTTAGCCTTGTGGGGTGTTGAGTGCTGACCGATTGTCGGGCCGGGATTCCCATCGCCGATTGAGGACCGTCGATAAAATCAGATCGCGCCCGGTATTTCACGGGCGCGATGAATGGGCAGCGTACTGTGGGTTGTAGCCCGGTGCTGTAGACCGCTGGGAATTTGTCCAGCATTTGTCCAGCAAAATGGGCCCAATCCTGCTGATACACCTCTTATTGATACCGCCTTTGTGTTTGCAACCGTCCTTTGTTGAGAAACTGGTGCCGAAGGTCAGACTCGAACTGACACGGGATATTATCCCACCGGTTTTTGAGACCGGCGCGTCTACCATTCCGCCACTTCGGCCCTCTCGAAGAGTATAGCACGCTTGCGCGCGCGCCTCGCCCCGTTGTAGCATTAAGCTCCCCAGGCACCAGCATCCCGCCTTCCGAAAACAGATCCCGGCTGGAGCAAAGCAGCGCAACATGACCAGCATCAAAGAACGTCTGGAAGAGGACATCAAGGACACCATGCGCGCCCGCGACCGGGAGCGCCTGGAGACCCTCAGGTTCTTGAAGAGCCAGATCCAGTTGACCGAAAAAAACGCTCTCCAGGACCTCGATGACTCCGGCGTCACGGAGGTCATCACCAAGCAGGCCAAGGACCGGCGCGAGAGCATAGAGATGTTCGGCCAGGGCGGCAGGGACGATCTGGTCGCCAAGGAGCGGGCCGCCCTCGCCATCCTGCAGGAATATATGCCCGAGCAGATGGACAACGACGCCATCGAAGCCCTCGCCCGACAGGTCATCACCGAGGTCGGAGCGACCGGGCCGGGCGATCGCGGGAAGGTCATGGGGCGCATCATGCCCCAGGTGCGCGGCAAGGCCGACGGCAGCGAGGTCAACGCCGCGGTTTCCCGCTTGCTCGAATCCCTGGGATAACGGGTTCCATGCGCTTCGGCATCCTGGTTTTCCCTGGGACTTGGAGCGATACCGATTGCCATCACGCCGTGAACGGCGTGCTCGGCCAGGACGCTGACTACGTCTGGCATAAGGACTCCAATCTCGCCGGCTGCGACGCAATAATCGTCCCGGGCGGGTTCTCTTACGGCGACTACCTCAGGGCTGGCGCCATCGCCAGGTTCTCTCCGGTAATGGACGCCGTCCGCGACTTCGCCCTCGCCGGCGGCCCCGTGATCGGTATCTGCAACGGTTTCCAGATTCTTTGCGAAGCCGGACTGCTCCCGGGCGCGCTGCGACGCAACGGGCACTTGGAATACCGTTGCCAGTGGACCTACCTTCGCCCCGAGCGCGACGACACTCTGTTCACCGGTCGATGTCAGGCCGACCGCCCCCTGGCTGTGCCCGTCTCCCATGGCGAGGGCAGTTACTACGCGGACCCCGCTGTTGTGGCCCAACTCGAGGAGACCGGCCGGGTGTTGTTCCGCTACTGCGAATCCGATGGCGCTGTCACCGACGCCGCCAACCCCAACGGCTCGGTGGCCAACATCGCAGGCATCATCAACGAGTCGGGCAATGTTTTGGGCATGATGCCCCACCCCGAGCGCAGTTGCGAGATGCTGTTGGGATCTGAGGACGGCAACCTGATTTTCGGCTCGATGGTGGACGCTGTAACTGGAGGACAATCCGGAAGCCGACCGATGAGTCGCGCCCGGTAACGATGCTGCTTTCGCTCGGGTTGGCGTGCATCGCTGTGTTGGGATTCGGCAGTTCTGCGGTGCTGGCGCGGATGGGCATGACCGCCCAGGGTGGCATGCGCCCCATGCCGAGCGCGTTGGTCTCACTGGTGGCCTCCACCCTCCTCGCCGGGACCCTGGCCCTTGTTTTCGATTTCGATGCTGTCATCACCCTGCCCGCGATAGCCATGGTCTGGTTGTTCGGCAACGGCATCCTCACCTACATGGGCGGGCGGTCCCAGCAATACATCGCCATCAGCCTCGTCGGAGCCTCCCGTGTCACGCCCATAGTCGGCGGGGCGGCGTTGTTTTCCGCGCTCTACGCCATAACGTTCACCCGCATCGGCGTGCCCGGATTCGACGAACACCTCAACGTGCCCATCGCGATAGGGACCCTCGTGGTGGTCTCGGGATTGGCCCTCACCGGCGGCAATTTCCTCCGCCAGAGTTGGGGTCGGGACTGGCATTCGGTCCTCGGCTACGGCTTGGCCCTGGCCGCCGCTGCATGTTACGGCGCGTCGACCCTCAGCGGCAAAGTTCTCAGTACGCTCTACGGGTCGCCCCTGATCATGGCCGCCGGCAGCATGTTTTTCGCAACCCTGGTTCTTTTCCCGCTGTTCGGGCGGGAAGCCGCCGACGGCGTCAAGAACACCGGCCGCGCCGCCGTCTACGTCTTCCTGGCCGGATTCGTCGCCGCATGCGCCGTGATGTCCCTCTACTTCGCCGTAACCCGGGAGGGCTCCAGCATATTGGTGATCAGCCCCATCGTTTCGTGCAATCCGTTGGTTACGCTGTTCCTGGCGCGGATATTCCTCCGCCGCACCGAATCCGTTACCACCGAGCTGGTGATCGGCACGCTCATGGCCGTGGGCGGCGTCTCGCTGGTCGTGATTGGCGGTATCCTTTAGGCAAACTATTCGAGATAGGACAGAGTGCAACGACATGCCGGTTAGCAAGGAAATCCTCGACGAAATAGCGCTGTCTCCCGCCGAGTACCAGATGATCGTCGACCGTCTGGACCGCGAGCCGAACCCGGTCGAACTCGGCATGTTCGGCGCGTTGTGGAGCGAGCACTGCGGATACAAACACTCGCGCCCCTTGTTGGGCATGCTGCCGTCTGCGTCGGATCGTACGCTTTCCCAGGCCGGCGCCGAAAACGCCGGCGCCATCGACATCGGCGACGGATTGGCGGTCGTGTTCAAAGTGGAGTCCCACAACCATCCGTCCGCCGTGGAGCCTTTGCAGGGCGCGGCCACCGGCGTCGGGGGCATCGTCCGCGACATCCTGGCCATGGGCGCTCGACCCATCGCCCTCCTGAACTCCCTGCGGTTCGGCCCGCCCGATGATGCAACCAACCGCCGCCTCCTCTGCGGCGTGGTCGACGGCATCGGCTGGTATGGCAACTGCATCGGCGTGCCGGACGTGGCCGGCGAGATCTATTTCGATGAGTCGTACTCCCAGAACCCACTGGTCAACGCCATGTGCGTCGGCATCGCGCGTATCGAAGATCTAGCCAGCGCCGCGGCGGAAACGCCCGGCGATGTGTTGCTCCTGGTCGGCGCCGGCACCGGTCGCGATGGTATTCACGGAGCCTCCGGCCTGGCCTCCCGCACCTTCGAGGAGGAGCAGGAATTGCGGCCCACCGTCCAGGTCGGCAACCCCTTCCTGGAAAAGGTCCTGATCGAAGCCTGCCTCGAAGCATTGGGTACCGGCAAAGTGCGCGCGTCTCAGGACCTCGGCGCCGCCGGTCTCACCAGCGCCGCCGTGGAGTCGGTAGCCCGGGGAGGACGCGGGTTTTCGCTTGACATAAACCAGGTCCACCGCCGTGAGGCTGGCATGACCGGCTACGAGGTGATGCTGTCCGAATCTCAGGAGCGCATGTTGTTGGTCGCCGCTCCGGAAAACGTTCCAGCGGTTAGCCAGGTATTCGAGAAGTGGGACGTCCCGTGCCGTCCCGTTGGCGTCGTCACCGAGGAACAGGCTGCCCGCGTGACCGAGGACACGGTAACCATCGCCGCAGCGCCGATCCCACACCTGTCCGACGCCCCCAGGTACCGCCTCAACGGCGTGCAAGCCGCAGATGATGAGGCGCGCCAGCATTTGCAGTTGTCCGACGTGCCGCTGCCGTCCGACCCCAGGTTGGGCAATGCCGGAACCATCCTGCTCAAGCTCATGGCGTCGCCGAACATCGCGAGCCGGCGGCAGGTCTACCGGCAATACGACCATCAGGTGCAGACCAACACCGTCGTCGCCCCGGGCAACGGCGACGCAGCCGTCCTGCGCGTCAAGGGAACCGGCAAGGCCATCGCCGTCGCCATCGACGGCAACGGTCGACAATGCTTCCTCGATCCATACCGTGGGGGACAGCGTGTCGTCGCGGAGGTAGCGCGCAATCTGACTTGCGTGGGCGCTCAACCCCTCGCGTTGACCGACTGCCTGAACTTCGGGAACCCAGAGCGGCCCGAAATCTATTACCAGCTTGAGCAGTGCATCGCCGGCATGGCCGACGCTTGCCGCCAGTTGGGCGTCCCCGTGGTCAGCGGGAACGTCAGCCTGTACAACGAAAGCCAGGGCACGGCCATCTTCCCGACGCCTATCGTCGGCGGTCTGGGCCTGTTGGATGATGTCCAGCGCCATTGTGGGGCCGGATTCCCACGGTCTGGGTTGGAAGTCATTTTGCTCGGTGCTGCCGGATTGTCAGCGAACGCAGCCGACCTGGCCGGCAGTGAGTATCTCCACGCCATCCACGGGATGATCCAAGGCCGCCCCGAAATCGATCTGGCCTTGGAGCAGCGAGTTCAGGGTCTGTGCCGCCGCCTGATCGCCGACGGTGTCGCGCTATCGGCTCACGATTGTTCTGACGGCGGATTCGCCGTCGCGCTCGCCGAATCCTGCATCTTGGGAGATACCAGCGTCGGGGGCAGTGGCTCGGTGGGCTTTACCGCATCCGCAGAGTTCGCCGCCAACATACCCGCCCGCTGGGATGCCGCCCTCTTCGGCGAAGCATCATCCCGCATACTGGTGGCGGTGGAACCCGAAAATGTGCCGACCGTGCTCGATGCCGCCCAAAGCCTCAACGTCCCAGCCTGCCAAGTGGGCGAGACGGGAGGCGCTCGTCTCCATATCGGATCACTGGTGGACGTAGGCATCGACGAAAGCGCCGATGCCTGGTACGGAGGCCTCAACCAGGCTTCGAGCTAAACCCTCGCCTTTGCTTGGCCGCCCACTGGCTAGGAAAAGAGGACTGCAGCCTCCGCGTCCTCGGCCGATTGCGCGTGGGCAGCCTCCGCTGAGCCGTGCTCATCCAGGGCCGGCGTGGCGAGCGCGTCGTTGATTGCCACGTCCACCGGAGTATCGGGCTCGGGCGGCAAGCCCAGGCGCGCTGCCAGGGCCACCCCAACCAGCGGATGCTCCCGGTTCAACCCAAACACCCGTCGCCGCCTCATCCGGTTGGTTTCGGGGTCCCGCACGCTGACGTTCCTGTACTGGAACACCTCGTTGGATGCCAGGCTCCGAATCAGCCGTATCACGTAAGACCGGGAACTGTTCTCTCCCCAGTTCGAAACGATGTACCCGTCACCGGCTTCGATGCCGGCGGCCAGCGCTTCGCCAATCTCGCCGCACAACGCGTTAAACATAACGTGGTCGGCGCCGTCGCGCTCTTCCAGCGTATGGCCCATGGCGACCAGGTCCGCGATCCGTTCCGTGTCTCCAGCGTCGTCATCAGATTCAGGAAGGTCTAACTCGCCGACCGCGGCTGCCAGCGCCTCGCTGTAATCGATCGATGCAGAGGGAGCGGGTGCCGGCGCCTCGCGTCGTGCCGGTTCCCGGTACGCCTCGTCGGTTGCCGCCGGCTCGTCCTCTTCGTAATCCTCGGCATACGAGTCATCATCCTCGTACTCAGCAATCGGCCGGTCCTCAGATTCAGAGCGAGGTTCCTCTCGCGGTTCGGTAGCGTCTCGGTCCGTGCCGGCGTCTTCCTCGAATTCCTCAGGTTGGTCGTCCTCAACCTGGTTCTGCGGCTCCGGATCCGGCTCATCTGCCATCAGGATCCAGTCCACCAGGTCAACGCTGCGGATCTTGATGTTGCCTTCCTCGGCAACCCGCAGCATGAGCTTTTTGAAGCCCGAGAAACCCAGCTTCCGCTCGTCGAAACCGGCAATGCGGCGCACCAGGCGCTGTTTCAGGGATGTCAGCAGCAGCGTGTGTCCGGCCGCCCGCTCGGTGCGGATTACATCCTCGATGGCCCTGATCACCTCTGGAAGCTGGTGGCGTCCAGGGTTGCTCAGTTGCGCCGGCGCGGGTTGGCGGTTCCGTTGGTACGGCCCGCGGTGCGAGACCGGTTCCACGTCAATCGGGTCCACGTCGGCGTCGTAGAAGATCAGGCCGTCCACGTGGTCTGCCATGCGGCGGGACGTAGCCCACGACACCCCAACCACCAGCACGCGTTTGCCCACGGCCCTCAGCGAGTTGATTACATGAATGAAATCCGAATCTCCCGAAACCAGTACGAATGTGGTTATATTCGGGAAATTATGGGCGGTGTCTATGCAGTCCGCCGTCATCTTTACGTCTACGCTGTTCTTGACGGCGATCGTTCGGCCGGAACCGTACGTACCGCCGGGCGGCAACCGGGTTGGCACGTAAACCGGTTCGATGCCTGCCGCGTAGAGAGAGGGGGGATCCTGGATAAACTGGCTCGCCCCTTTGAGCTCGGGCGCGCGGGTTACCCAGTCTGCGTAAGCCTTGCCTACTACCACCCTGCCGTGATTGGCGACCTCTTCTTTAAGGGCCGAAACGTTCGGGGTTCTGCCCCGCACCGCCAGGCTGATCTTGAAGTTCTCCCAATCTATGAATAATGCTACGTCTTCACTGAATGCCGGGTTGCCATTGACCTGTTGAATAGCGATGATTGAACCTCTGCTCGCTCCTCGTTCCTCGTTGGAGCGTTTGTGCCTTAAAGTGTATTCTGGCGCACCAATAGCGTCAAGTTGACGCTGATACTGGCAGAGTTAGTGTTGAATATCCACGCCTGTCGAAATATGTCGAAAGGATTCCATCATTGATGGCAAAAATGCCTTGTGGTATCGTGCCGCCGGTCCAATCTGGTGAGTCGTAAGTGAAATCCATTTTGACTTGGTTGAGCGGTCGGTTTCCGATCACCACGCTTCTGACGGTCACGTTCTCCGCTGCCGCCGTTGCGCTCGTTTCATTGGTCCTCTTCCTGTCGCTGCCGCCGGATTCCGCCCAGGCCAACGGCGCGTCCACTACTATCCTGGACCGCATCCAGGGCCCGTATCGCGTGGTCGTGGGAATCATACCGGCGCGCCCGGTGATCCCTCAGACGCATCTCGCGATCCAGGTTTTCGAAGCCGACGACGAGCGCTTGCTCAGGGACACCGATGTCGATCTGCACGTCGCAGCCAGCGGGCCAGGCGGATCATCCGCATTCGGTCCCCAAATCGTGCTCAATGAACAGTCGCTGCGTTACTTCGAAATCGACGTGCCGTTCGACGTCATAGGATCATGGGACGTGTCCTTGGCGGTTTCTTCAGATCTCGGCGACGAGGTATTCGCGCTCAACTTGGAGGTGGAAGAGCCTCGTCCTCAAATCCAGTGGATCTGGATCACCGCCGTCCTGGTCTTGATATTCGCCGTGGGAATCTGGACTTGGTTGACCTTGCAACGCCGACGTGGTGTGCGATGAGCGTGCGGCGATTCGCCATCACAGGCGTCATCCTGGCCCTGTTTGTGTTTGCCGGCGCGGCCCTGCCGCTTGGGCCGGCCCACGCCCACGGATTCGGCGAACGTTACGACCTTCCCTTGCCGCTGTCATTGTTCGTAGTCGCGGGCGCGGCGGCGGTTGCCCTGTCCTTTCTAGTCGTCGCCGTCTTCCTCCGCGGCGATGCCCTCCACCGGAACTACCCCCGTTACAACCTGCTCCGGATTCCCGTGCTGGGAGCAATACTCTCTAAACCGGCGGTCACGGCGCCGCTGCAATTCCTGGCCGTGCTGTTGACGGCATACGTCATCATCGGCGGGTTGATCGGTACCGAACGCGCCGCCTTGAATCCGGCCCCTGCGGCGCTCTACGTCGGCTTCTGGGTTGGCCTGAGCTTTTTCACCGCCCTGTTCGGTAACCTGTGGGCATTGGTCAACCCGTGGAAGATCGTTTGGGGGTTCGCCGAAACGGTCGTCGCGACATTCGCTCCCGGCCGGACCCTGAGCCTCCACCTTCCTTACCCCCAAAGTTGGGGCCAGTGGCCCGCAGTGTTGGTCTTCGGTGGCTTTGCGATCCTGGAAACGGTAATCGCCGGAGCCGCCGGCCCCCGCGCCCTCGGTTGGATAATCATCGGTTACACCCTCTACAACTTCGCCGGCATGTACCTGTTCGGCCGCGACCTGTGGTTGAGAAACGCTGAGGGATTCACCGTCGTCTATGGGTTCATGGCTCGGTTCTCAATCACCGAGGTGAGAAGCCCCACGTCCTGTTGTGCTGACTGTACCAGCGATGGTCGATGCTCCGACGATGGCCGGGACTGCGTGGACTGCTACGAATGCTACAACCTCGCCCGCCCGTCGGACCGAGAATTCAACATACGGCCGTTCTGCGTCGGCTTGAACCGGTTGGGTGATGTCACCGCCCCAGCCTTGTGCTTTGTGATCCTGCTGCTCTCCACCGTGTCTTTCGACGGCCTGTCCGCGACGCCCGAATGGGTGGTGTTCAGCACCCAGTTCCTGTTGCAGTTCCCCAAGTACGGCGGCTACATCGCCAATCTGGTCGGCGTGGTGGGGCTCCCCATCGTGTTCGGCATCTTGTACGCCGCCACCTGCCGCGCCATGATCGCCCTGTCCAGCTCATCTGCCTCCCAATCGCCTGACACCGGCAGTCTGACCAGGGCGTTCGTGTTTTCGCTGTTGCCCATCGCGCTGGCCTATCACTACGCCCATTTCTTGGGTTTCCTGTTGATCAACGGTCAGCGGTTCATCGTGCTGGCGTCAGACCCATTCGGTTGGGGATGGGACTTGTTCGGCACCGCGGACGCCATCATCAACATCGGAATCCTGTCCCCGGTGTTCATCTGGTACTTCTCAATTGGGGCAATCGTCGTCGGCCATATGGCCGGCGTATACCTCGCCCACGTCCAGGCCGTGCGTTTGTACCCCGACCGCCGCGCCGCCCTCATGAGTCAGGTGCCCATGCTCGTTCTGATGGTGTGCTACACTTGCGCGAGCCTGTGGATCATCTCAAGACCCATCGCTGAATAGCCCCAAATACTCGATAACGGAGGACAAAACCGTGCCCGAACGCAGCCCCAGACTCGACGGAAAAGTAGCCATCGTAACCGGCGCCGGCACCAGCGGCCCCGGTGTGGGCAACGGGCGGGCTGCTGCGACGTTGTTCGCCAGGGAAGGCGCGAAAGTCCTGCTCGTCGATCTCAACGAGGATCGTGCCAAAGAGTCGCAGGAACTCATCGAATCCGAAGGCGGTGTCGCGTCCACCATCCAGGCCGACGTCACCAACGCCGGCGACTGCGAGCGCATGGTTGCCGCCTGCATCGAACGCTACGGCCGGCTCGATATCCTGGACAACAACGTCGGCATTTCCCACCGAGGCACCGTGGTTGAAATCGACGAGGATGCGTGGGATCGGGTCATGGCCATCAACGTCAAGAGCATCGTGTTGTCCAGCAAATTTGCCATTCCCAGGATGGTCGAAACCGGCGGCGGATCCATCATCAACATCTCGTCCATTGCCGGTCTGCGCGCCCACAGCAGCACGCCATACACCGCCTCAAAGGCGGCGGTAATCGGCCTGACCATCTCCATGGCCGCCGACCACGGTCCCGAAGGCATCCGCACCAACTGCATCGCGCCGGGCCTGGTGTACACCCCGATGGTTGCCCCCCGCATGGACGACGACCTGCGGCAGGTCCGCAACAATGCCGCGCCCCTGCGCACCGAAGGCACCGCCTGGGACATTGGCCACGCCGCGCTTTTCCTCGCCAGCGACGAGGCCCGCTGGATCAATGGGGTGATATTGCCCGTGGACGCCGGCTTGGTGGCGACCTCGCCGGTCACCTACCAGACTTTGGCCCAACAGGTGCGCCTGTAAGGCCTCTTGTAAGGGAAAAATGGGGCTCCGCTGGCGGCCGCCCCTTGGAATCGCCTAGCCTTCTATGGAAACCAGCGTCAGGTCGAAAGTCAGGTCTTTCCCTGCCAATGGGTGATTGGCGTCCAGCGTCACCGTCTCGTCGGTGACCGCCATTATCGCAAACGTCACCGTCTGCCCACCGCTCTGTTGCCCTTGTACTGACGAGCCGACTTCCAGCGGCATTTCGGGCGGAAATTCGCCCCGCGGCACCTCCAGAACGCCATCGTTTCGGCGTTCTCCGTAGGCGTCCGCGCACGGTATGTTGACGGTCTTGGTGTCCCCTTCCGCCATCCCGACCACGCCGTTTTCAAAACCGGGTATCACTTGGCCACCGCCGACCGTGAAAGATAGCGGTGTGCCGCCTTCGGATGAATCAAACACCTCTCCGTCGTCCAGTCGACCGGTGTAGTGGACCCGAACCCGGCTCCCAATCTGCGCTGTAGTCAAAACTAGTCCTTTGCCTGAGTGGATATGCCACTATAACACGGCCCGCAAACCCGCCCGGATTTATGGTAAGGTACGGGCCTGATCCCCTTGTGGTCGCATGCGCCATGACTCGAGGTTCGCGGGAGGAGCCATGAAGTACGGACTGTTTATGATGCCGTCCCATCCGCCGGAACGGAATATCTACGATGCCCATCAGTGGGATCTGCGATACCTCAAGTTGTGCGACGAACTCGGCTTCGACGAGGCGTGGATCGGCGAGCATTTCACCTCACCCTGGGAACCCATACCCGCCCCCGACCTGCTGATCGCCCAGGCGTTGATGCAGACCAAGCGGATCAAACTTGGTTCCGGCGCTCACCTCCTGCCATTCCATCACCCCGCCGAATTGGCCCATCGGGTTGCGTACCTCGACCACATCTCCCAGGGTCGGTTCCTATTCGGCGTCGGCGCCAGCGGATTGCCCAGCGACTGGGCGCTCTTCGACGTCGATGGCAACAACGGCGAGCACCGCGACATGACCCGCGAATCGCTGGACATAATCCTCAAGATCTGGGCGAACGACGGCCCCTTCGAGTACAAGGGCAAGTACTGGAACGTGAGCATCCCTGAGCCCATGTACGGCACTCTCGAATTCTTCCTGCGCCCCTATCAGCAACCCCACCCTCCCATCGGCGTGGCATCCGTCAGTTACAAGTCTCCCACGCTGATGATCGCCGGCGAGCGCGGGTTCATCCCCATGAGCCTCGCGTTGAACTCCGACTATTGCCGCAGCCACTGGGAAGCCATCGAAGAAGGCGCCCAGCGCACCGGCCGCACGCCATCACGCGCCGACTGGCGCCTCGTCCGCGACGTCTACGTGGCGGATACCGACGAGGAGGCCCGGGACCTTGCGCTCAACGGCATGTTGGGTCGCGTTTGGCACGACTACCTGCTGCCCCTGTTCCGCGAGTTCGACCTCATGAAGGTGTTCAAGCACGACGACGAAGTTCCTGACGACGCGGTGAACATCGAGTACATGGCCGATCATCTCTGGCTCATCGGGTCCCCGGACACGGTGGCCGGGAAAATCAGGAACCTGTATGGCGACGTGGGCGGATTCGGCGGTCTGTTGATGCTGGTGTACGACCAGTCGGAAAACAACGCCGCGTGGGATCATTCCACCCATCTGCTCGCCGAAAAGGTGATGCCGCAGGTGGCAGACCTGACCGGGGCAACGGCATCCTGATGCGGTCCAACATATCGCTTACGGGTGCGCTGAGCCGATTTTCGTAACATCCTTAAGGAATTTTCTAAAAATTGCCTTAGGTTGCGCGCCGATTACATATGCCCAAGGTTCTGGTTAATGTAATATGTCGGCAGTCAGCAGAGTATTGGTAGAGACCCGAAAGTGTGCGGCCTCCACCCGGTAAAATACGAAAAGCAGAGGGAATATGGCGACGCAACGAATTAGAAAGACCAAGTTAATGCGTAGTGTGGAAGAAAAGCATGGGCAACCTCTGGAAACCTTAGTGCCCCATTTGGTAAATGATGTTGGAATGAGCCGGGCGGCCTCTCAACTCGGGGTGAGCCCAGCAACCCTGGGTTATTGGATGCTGAAAATGGGCATCCAGTATCGCCGCGTCGCCCTCGCCGATGGTGAGACCATTGAAGTTCGACGTCCCGGATAACTCCCGGACCGCACCATCAATGGCAGTTACAGCGTAGGCGGCCACCGGCCGCCTTTTTCCATCTCAACCGCTTCATCCATGCCGGGCCACGGCGGCATCGTCACGCAGATGAACCGCAACGCAGCGTCCTCCTTGGCGCGAAACTGAAACGCCCATCCCGTCGGAATTATCAGAGCGTCCCCGGCGCAGACGGTCATCGCAGGCGCCTGATCGATCGCATCTCCCGGCGGGCATCGCCAGACTTCCCCTTCACCCTCTATCACGTACCACGCCTCTTCAACTGTCTGGTGTCGCACCGCCCGACTCACCGACCCGGCGCCAATGGTCACCTCCACCACGCTGCAACGGTTGGCTCCGTGGTCATCGGTCAGCAGCAGCCTCACCTCGGATCCATCAGGCGCCATGATAACGCCGTCGGAACGGCGTCCCAACGGCGGTAAGCGCGGCGAACTTTCAGCGTCCGGCATCACTAATCTTGAGGTTTGCGCCCTTTCCTTGCCAGGAAGTCGGAGAACCCCTCTTCCACTGAGAGGCCCTTGAACCGGTCGGTGCGTCCTTCAACCTCGTTGCGGAACTGCTCTTCAACCGGCAACCCGGAGTGCTCCAGGAGCAGTTGCTTGATGTTGGCCAATCCCTGGACCCGGTTGCGCGCAATGCCGGCTGCTATATCCAGGGTGCGCTCCATCAGTTCCTCGGACGGCACCAGGTGATTGATCAGGCCAATATGGTAGGCCTCGTCCGCGAACACCTCACGCCCGCTCAATAGCAGTTCCTTGGCGCGGTTGATGCCCACCAACTGCGGCAGACTCCACGTCGCGTTCATCTGCCCGTAGTTCACCGCCAGGAACCTGAAGCTGGTTTTTTCGCAACCCACCAGGAAATCCAGGCTGGTCGCCAGCACCGTCCCGCCGCCATAGCAGAGCCCGTTGACCGCTCCGATTACCGGCTTGCTGCTGGCATGCAGGTGCCAGGTATATTCGGTTCGCTCAGCCTGCCCCGCCTCGCGCTGCTCCGGCGAAAATTCGCGGTTCTCGTGAATGTCCGCTCCCGCCGAGAATGCCCGCTCGCCGGCGCCGGTGATGATCACGGCCCCAACGCTGTCGTCAGCCTCGTAATCCGTGATCGCTTGGTCCAGCTCGCGCACCAGTTGCAGGTTCAGGGCATTCAAGACCTCCGGACGGTTGAGGGTGATCACGCCGATATGTGTTTCAACTTCGTTCCGGCCCATCACCGTCTTGCGTGCGACCGTTTCGACTTCGATGCAGGAGTAGGTAGTTGCGACCATGATTAAATCCTTGCGTTTCCGTAAATGTTGGTGTCGTGGAGTTCTCGCGTTGCAATTATAACTGCATTGACAACGGCTAGGTAGGTCGGGTCAGAGCAGTGCGCTCCACGCTGCCGGATGTCATCCCAACGGGCTGATCCCTTGCACCAGGCGGACAATGTCGTTCGCCGATATCGCTATCACCAGCGCGATCATCGCTACGAATCCGATCAGGTGGACCAGGCCTTCTTTTTCGGAAGGCACGCGCTTCCCGCCGCGCACCCACTCGATGGCAACGAACAGCAGCCGTCCGCCGTCCAGCATCGGTATCGGCAGTATGTTCAGCACGGCCAGGTTGATGCTCAACAGAATCGCCACCACCATCCAGCCCTGGAACCCTCCGCTCTGGGTCACCTGCCCCGTGATCTGTGCGATGCCGATGGGCCCGCTGAATTCAGGCCCGCGTCCTCCGCCGAACCAACCGCGCACTTCGCGGCCAATCAGGGTCAGCATGTCCCATGTGTCGGTCACACCCAGTCGCAGCGCGACCCACGGGGGTTCAGCCCGGCGCTCGGCCTGTTGGCCTACAATCTCGTACCCGATGCCCACAGCGCCCTGTCCCGGTGGCGGGTCCACCCGGGGAGTGATCTGCACCACGTGGGTTTGGCCGCCCCGTTCGACCAGCCAGGACATTTCCGAACCGGCCCCCAGCCTGACCTCTTGGGGTAGGCGCTCCGGTTGGACCAGGGCTTGTTCGCCCACCGACAGCACCCGGTCTCCCGGCATCAGTCCCGCCTCGGCCGCCGGCGATCCCGGAGCAACCGCGGTTATCTGCGCCGTCCCGCCCATCAGCACGGTGTGCGGCACCATTGCCATGATGGCGAACGCCACAATGGGGAACAGCGCATTCATCGCCGATCCCGCCGCCAGCACGATCGCTCGTTGGCCGACTCCTCGCCGCGCCAGGCTCTGCGGCGCCGCCGGATTGTTCTCACCGGACAGGCGCACGAACCCACCCAGCGGTAGCCAATTCACGGAGTACAGCATGTCTGCCAGCACGATCCGGTCGGGGTGCGCCTCTCGGACCTTCCCCTCGTGCCGGAGGAATTCGTCGCTCTCGACATCCTCCAGACGGCGACGCTGCGGATGCTCTTGCTCCGCCTCCTCCGTTCGCCTTCCGCCGAAACCCACGAAACGCCCCATGGAACCGATCATGCCTTCGTTGCCGGCCGCATCGCGAACCTCGATGTAACGCGCAATCAGGCGGCCGTCCTCGGTCTCGCCGGAAAGGATCCGTACGACGTCTCCCGGTTTCAACGCTTGCAGCGAGCCGTTCAGGCAGACCGTGGTATCTGCCACCAGCGTTTCGGTCCGCCCCGTGAATATCCCGAAAGCCCTGGGGGGATATCCCACGCCGAACTCCAGCACCTTGATTCCAAACGCCTTCGCCGACCAGAAATGGCCCAACTCGTGCACCACCACCAGCAACAGCAGCATCGGAATGAACGATGCCAGCGCAATCAGGACGGTATCCATCTATGAAATCCAGTCAGTTGGCCGGCAACCCGGCAATCTCCGAAGCCCGGGCGCTTGCCCACTGGTCGGCTGCGGTGATAGCGTCAAGGTCCGGGTGGGACTGAACATCGTGCTCGGTCAGGACTTGTTCCACCACCCGGTAGATCCCGGTGAACCCGATCTTGCCCTGCAGAAACGCCGCCACCGCCACCTCGTCGGCCGCGCTCAGGACTGTCGGCGCGGTTCCCCCCATCTGGCCGGCTGACACCGCCAGGTCAAAGCACGGGAATCGCTCGGGTTCCAGCGGCTCAAAATCCAGGGACCACGGCACCCCAATGTCCAATCGCGGTATCTCCGCGTTGGCGAAACGCTGCGGATAAAACAGCGCGTATTGAATCGGCAGTCTCATGCTCGGAGGGCCCATCTGTGCTTTCACCGATCCGTCATCAAACTCCACCATCGAGTGGATGGTGCTCTGCGGATGCACGACCACCGCGATATCCTCCCAGGGCACGGAGAACAGCCAATGCGATTCAATAACCTCAAACGCCTTGTTCATCAACGTAGCGGAGTCGATGGTGATCTTGTCGCCCATGCGCCACGTCGGATGCTGTAGCGCCTGCTCCGGGGTAACCGACTCCAGGTCCTCCAACGGCGTGCGTCGGAACGGGCCGCCGCTGGCCGTGATCATCAGCCGCCGGATGTGATTGTCCTCCCCTTGCAGGCACTGCCAGATGGCGCTGGGTTCGCTGTCCACCGGCAGGATCACGCCGCCGTGTTCCGCCTCGGCCGCTTTCAGCGCTGCGCCCGCCATGACGATCGGCTCTTTGTTGGAGAGGGCCACCTGCTTGCCCGATTTCAATGCCTCAAGCGTCGGCGACAATCCCACCGCTCCCATCAGCGCCACCATCACCTGGTCCACTCCCGGCAGGACCGCCATTTCCTCCATGCTCATCATGGCTGTGCCTTTGGGTAATGGTACGGGGGGACTGTTGCACCAGATGTATCTCGGTTGGAACTCCGCGACCTGCTCCAGCAGAAGCTCAACGTTGTTCCCGGCGGCCAACGCCACCACGTCAAACTCGTCTGGGAACGCTCTGACTATGTCCAGCGTTTGCCGACCAATTGATCCCGTGGACCCCAGCACTACGATTCGTCGCATGAAAATAGCATCCCCATCAATTGAGGGTGGTCAAAACGATCGCCACGATATACACGACGATGAACGATGGGAGCAGGCTGTCCAGGCGGTCCAGCATGCCCCCGTGCCCCGGGAATATTGCTCCTGAGTCTTTGACACCGGCCCACCGCTTTACTTTCGATTCCAGAAGATCGCCCGCAGGGGCCACGACACCTAAAATAACACCAGTTGCCACGGCTTGCCAAACTGCCAGATTCAAAGGCGTGATCAGCCCCAACGCGGTTACGGCCACCGTCGCCGCCAACAGGCCGCCAATGGTCCCCTCCCAGGTCTTTCCGGGACTGATGGACGGCGCCATCCGGTGCCTGCCCATCAACCTTCCAACGCCATATGCTCCGGTATCCGCCGCGTACACCCCCAGGATCGCCAGCAGCAGCCACCACAGTCCGAGGTTCGTGTTCGCTAGTATCGGAATCGCGGCGGATCCAGGCATCTCCTGTTCCAGCCCTCTCAATGCCACCGCGGCCGCCATCGCGCCCCCGACGTACACCGGCGTTACCCACAACCACGCCGCCGTCGCCACCGGTCTTTGCCCGCGCCACGCTGCGATCATCCACAGGCCCCCAATGATGCTCCCCGCGATGCAGATGCCCACCAGCGTCTTGGCGAAATCCAGCGGAGTCGCCGCCAGTTCACCCGCCAGCACCATCGCCGCCGACCACACGCAGCCCAAAAGCGCGGGCGGAGCCTTGTCGTCGGACGTGTCGCCCTTGGCCACTGCGGCAGGATGCAGTCGGTACGCCTCCCATACCCCAACCACCGCTGCCGCCACGGCCAGGGCGGTGAGCCAAGGAGGACCCGACCAGATCGCCGCCAGGATGATGGGGACTGCGACCAGGGCGGTCAAAACCCTGTGAAGCAACAAAGGCTCAGGCCTCTCCGTGACCGGAATGCCCATCCAGGGCGCCGAATCTCCGTTGGCGTTGGCGGTAAGCATCCAGGGCTTGGTCCAGTTCCTGTTCGCCCAGGTCAGGCCACAGCACCGGCGTATGGTAATACTCGCTGTAGGCGGCCTGCCACAGCAGGAAGTTGCTGAGGCGCTGCTCTCCCCCGGTGCGGATGATCAGATCCGGGTCGGGACACTCCTTGGTGTACAGGTAACGGCTGAACAGTCCTTCGTCAATATCACCCGGCGAAACGCCGTCCGCAATGATGCCCCGCACGGCGTGCAAAATCTCGTCCCGACCGCCGTAGTTGAACGCCACGTTGAGCGTGAGGCGGTTGTTGTCTTTGGTAACCTGCTCTGCGGTCGCAATCGCGTCCTGCAACGCCGCATCCAGGGGTTTCGGATCACCCAGGTGGACCAGGCGCACGCCCGCCTCGTGCAATTCCCTGGTTTGAGGCCCGATTTCCTCCGCCAGGATCGACATCAGCGCGTCCACTTCGGCGCTCGGCCGTCGCCAGTTCTCCGTTGAAAAGGCGTACAGCGTGACCACGGAAACACCGCGCGCTCCCAGCGCCCTCACTACTTGTTGGATTTTGGCGACCCCGCGGCGGTGGCCCGCCTCTCGCGGTAGCTTTCTGCCCGCAGCCCATCGCCCGTTGCCATCCATGATGATGGCAATATGCTGCGGTATCGATTCATTCCGTCCGGTTGTGCCGGACTGGTGTGGCTTGCGGTTTGGCGTCGACAAGGAGGAAGGAGCGCGGATGATGCGTGAGCGGCCGGATCACACCTCCATTATTTCCGCTTCTTTGCCTGCCGCTACTTCGTCGATCGACTTGATGTGCGCATCGGTCGTTTTCTGCAGCGTGTCCTGACTCCGCCGGCTCTCGTCCTGCGATATGTCCTTGTCCCGCTCCATCTTGCGCAGGGAGTCAACCCCGTCCCGACGCACGTTCCGCACCGCAACCTTGCTGTCCTCCGCCTTGCGCTTCAGCAGCCTCACCATCTCCCGGCGCCGTTCCTGCGTCAGCGGCGGGATTGGCACGGTGATCACGTTGCCATCATTTGACGGGTTGAACCCCATCTCAGATTGGGTGAGACTCCGTTCAATGTCCCGCAGGGCTTGCCGGTCCCAGGGCTGCACCATGATCGCCCTCGCGTCCGGCGCCGATATGGACGCGATCTGTTTGAGCGGGGTGGGAGTGCCGTAGTAGTCCACGGACATGTCCTCGATCAGGGCCGGGGTCGCCCGTCCGGTGCGAAGCGTGCTGATGTCCCTGCGCATGGCCTCGATGGACTGGCCCATCTTTCGTTCAACTTCGGTCAGAACGTCTTCCATCGTGCGTTCCGTCTGGCTGTCCCGGTCGTCTCTACCTCTGCGGTCAGGCATTTCGCTCCCCTCCTGGTCCATTTTGATGGCCGTCGTCGATCGTGGTGCCTACGGCGTCGCCTCTCAGGATGCGGCTTATTGCGCCTTTGTCAAATATATCAAAAACGATGATGGGCATCTGATTATCCATGCACAGCGTCATGGCGGTGGAATCCATCACCTCCAGCCGCCGGTTCACTGCATCAAGATACTCCAGGTTGCCAAACCTCACCGCCTCCGGATTGGTGCGCGGGTCCGAATCATACACCCCGTCAACCCCGTTCTTCGCCATCAGCAGTACATCGGCCCCGATTTCCAGCGCGCGCAGGGCGGACGCCGTGTCGGTGGACATGTATGGGTTGCCAGCGCCGGCGCAGAAAAGGACCACTCGTCCTTTTTCCAGGTGCCGCATCGCCCTCCGCCGGATGTACGGCTCGGCGACCGCCTGAATCGGCAACGCGGATTGGGTCCGTGTCGTAACGCCGCGCCGCTCCAGAGCGTCCTGCAGGGCCAGCCCGTTGATGATGGTCGCCACCATCCCGGCGTAATCCGCGGCCGAACGGTCCATCCCCTCGCGCTCGGCTGTGGAGCCCCGCCAGATATTCCCGCCGCCCACCACCACCGCGACTTCAACCCCACGTGCCTGGGCGTCTATTATCTGGTCGGCGATGTACGCGACACACTCGGGGTCGATGGTCGTGGGCCCCACTCCCTGCAGCGATTCTCCGCTGATCTTGAGGAGGACTCGACCGTAGATCGAATCGCCATTCTGACTTCCGGCAGCCATATCTGTCATCGGCTACGGATGGGAGTCCTGGCGTCGTGGCATTCCCTGGGAAAGTCGCTTGGCTGCTCCCAGTGAATTATTCGCCCAGCGCGAGCCTTGTGAACTGGACGATGCGCACGTTTTCGCCGGTCTGCGCGGCGGTTTCGCGCACCAGGTCAGCCAGCGTCTTCGAGCCATCCTTGATGAAAGGTTGCTGCAAAAGGCACACCTGCGCCGCCGGTCGCTCATCGTCCTCAGGGAGGTCATCTTCGCTCAGGTACAACGGCGACATGGCCGCGACTTGCATCGCAATGTCATGAGCCAGCGCGCGAAATTCTTCGGTGCGCGCCACGAAGTCGGTCTCGCAACCCAGTTGCACCATCGCGCCCACCCGGCCCCCGGTGTGGATGTAAGATTCGATCAACCCCTGCGAGGTTTCACGGTCCGCGCGCTTGGCTGCCTGCTCGAAACCCTTCTGTCGCAGGGCCTCAGCGGCGCGTGTCAGGTCGCCTTCGGTATCCTCAAGCGCCTTCTTGCAATCGCTGACGCCGGCTCCGGTCTGATCGCGAAGTGATTTGATAAGTTCAACGGTAACCGCAGGCAAGATCAAGGCCTCCTGGCTGCTCGGTGTTTCGGGTTCAGTCAGCGCTGCCGGCGCATCCGTGATCGGGCGGGAGCCGGCGGTGCCTCGTTGTTATTCCAATGGGCGGGCCGACATCATCTGGCCCAGTTCTTCCAGCGTCACGGTCTGCGCAAACCGGGCGGCGTCCTCCACCGACTGCTCTTCCTCGGTGGTCGGTTCCGCATCAGCGTGCATCAACGCCTCGCGCTGCGCCTGTCCTTCTTCAATCGCCGCCGCCATTCGGCCGGTGATCAGACGGATGGAACGGACTGCGTCGTCGTTGCCGGGCACCGCGTGGGATACCAGGCCAGGGTCGCAATCAGTGTCCACGATCGCGAAGATCGGTATGTTCAACCGCCGCGCCTCTGCAATGCAGAGGTCCTCTTTGCCGATGTCAATGACGAACAGCGCCGTAGGAAGGCGGTCCATGTTCCGCAGCCCGGTGAAGTACTTCTCCAGCTTGTCCAGCGTGTGGGTCAGCCGCACCGTTTCCTTCTTGGGAAGACGGGCCAGGTACCCCGTGTCGCGCTGTTCCTGCAACCGCTTCATGTGGTCTATGCGCGCCTTGATGGTCTGGAAGTTGGTCAGCGTGCCGCCCAGCCATCGTTGGTTCACATACCACTGCTCGGTCCGCTCGGCCTCGGACGCGATGACGTCCTGCGCCTGCTTCTTGGTGCCCACGAACAGCACTTTCCCGCCGTTGGCGGCAACATCCACCATCGCCCGGTACGCGTCGTTGATCAGCCCCATGGTCTGCTGGAGGTCGATGATGTGGATGCCATTCCGCTGCGTAAATATGTAGCGGCGCATCCTGGGATTCCATCGCCTGGTCTGGTGTCCGAAGTGAACACCCGCTTCCAGCAGCGATTTCATCGTGATCGGTTCCATAGCGGTCGCCGAACCCGGCTCGGTGGTTGCCGGGCGCTCCGGGGCTTGTACCATAAGCTGTCCTGCCTTTCCTATTCGTAGTCGATTCAGCGTCGCCAAGTATAGCATAGGCCCCAAACACGGGCAAACCGACGCGAACCGCCATCCTGTGTCCGGATTCGGGGATCGCGTCGTCCATCGCGACGGCCCTCGTGCTCCTGTGCGCAACGCGTATAACGCCGTGGTCGCTCTATTCTGCAAATTGTTCGTTTCCACTGGGAGGTTCCGGCAAATGTCCTTGGTGCTCACCAACGCCAATCTGATCGACGCTGTCACCCAGGGCGTCACCGCCGACGCCACGGTCACCATCGAGGACGACCGCATCGCGGAAATCGCCAGCCGCGCATCCGCGGACCGTTTATCCACCGCTCAGGTTATCGACCTCCGCGGCGCATTCCTTCTGCCGGGTCTATGGGACGTGCACATTCACCCCGAGTACCCTGTACCGCCCGGCACCACCACTGCCCAGGAAACCGCCAACTTCGGTCGCGCGCTATCCCTGGCGTTGACCGAGGCCGGCGTGACCGGCGTGCGTTGCGGCGGCGCGGCCCACTTCATGGACGTGGCATGGAAGCGCGTCTTCGACGCCGGCGATGTTCCCGGACCTCGCGTGTTCGCCTGCGGCCATTTCCTGACCACCACCGGCGGCCACTTCCTCACCTCCGGCCAGGCCCGCGAGTGCGACGGCCCGTACGGATTCGTCCAGGCCATCCGCGAGCAGATCAAGAACGGCGTCGACCACATCAAGCTCAACCTCACCGGCGGCATCATGGGCCCCGACTGGGATCGCCATTGGCATTCTTTCCTGCTCGAGGACGAGTTGGCCGCCGCCTTCGCCATCTGTCGCCAGCGCGAATTCCCCGTGATGGCGCACGCCGCCAATCCGGACGCCGTGAAATCCGCGCTGCGCCTCGGCGCCCACACCGTCGAGCACGGCTACATCATGGACGAGGAGTGCATCGGCACCCTGTCCGAATCACCGACCTGGTATGTGCCCACTCTTGCGATATCCCACCTCACCGAAGGGCAGGCCCAGAACGACTACGAGCGGGATTGGCTCGCCCAGCGCAACATCGCCGCCGATTTGCAGTGCCGCGCCGATGCCGCCGCTGACGAGCATGCCCACTGGTTCAAGCGCGCCCTCGACTCCGGCGCAAAGATGGCCTTGGGCTCAGACATTCGACCGCTCAAGGACGCCGCCCTCCTGGAAATGGGCCTGTGGGTACGCGACGGCGCCACCACCTGGCAGACCATTCAAGCCGCAACCCGCAACGCCGCCGAGCTATGCGGTGTGGGCGATCAGCTCGGCACCGTCGAAGCCGGCAAACTAGCCGACCTGATCGTCGTCGCCGAAAACCCGCTGGATGACATCAACAACCTGCGCCAGCTCCAACTCGTAATCAAAAACGGCCGCATCGTCTCCGACAAACGGGGGTGAATTTGTCCTGATCCTCGTTTCTACGTGGGCAGGATTCCAGTGGCCTCCCTGTAGGCTTCACCAATAGCGGCCAAGATTGCATCCCAATCGTGTTTCTTAACGGTCAATCTCCGGTAGCGATTTTTCAGCACATCGGCACCAATCAATTGCTCAATATGGGGCCGTGACTTAGGTGCTGCATTGGCCAGTTCGGGCAGAAAAGCTATCTCTCCCCCGTACTCTTTGCCTTTGTACTCCAGGATGTTGGTGAAGGTTACCAGCGCGTTGTCACGGCCCGGCACCATTAGATTGATAGTGAAATTTTTTCCCTTGACAGTAGTTGACAATTCAGCGGTCTTATTTGTCTCCATAGCCTTCGCGGCTTGATAGAGCAACGCCAACCCCGGCCGGAACGTCTCTGACACGGACTCAATGCTTTCTTGGAATGCGTCAGCTCCTTGGCGGGTTAGTGTCTCCGTTGAACCTGCTGACCGGATTCCTTGCTCCAATCTTTTGCGCTGCATTTGATACTCTGAGGCTTCAGGCAACGGGATTACCACGTTTGCTTCAATTAATATCTCCTTATAGTTGCGGTGCGGTTGCAGCCGAACGCATTTGATTTCTTGGCCCCCCTCTCTAAGCCAGGAATCGTTCAGCCACAGAACGCACGTGGTCAATTCCTTGCCAAAGTCCTCTGAAACCAGGATGATGCGGGGAATTTCGGTATGGATCACAGGGTCGTTTCCGTCTGTACCTCCATATTGCTCTCGAAGGGTGTTTCGGGCATCGTTTTCTTCAACGGGGCCGCGGTCTGGTTCCTTGGTCGCCCGATCTTTGAGGTATTTCTGATGGGCCTCCGCCACATCATCCAAGCTCATGTTGGCGACCATTGCAGCGTAGCGAATCGCCTGCAAGTCCATTTGCTCGCCAGTGTAGCCTCGTTTTAGCTCAATCACGACCAAGCGGCCTGCGTCGTCCAGGCCCAGCAGGTCGATTCGACGTTTGACATCCTGCCAGTTGCCGAATTCCTCAGCGATTATTAGTAACCCATCCTCCAGCACTTCTGGCCGGTCGCGCAGCATACGCCGTAACGCGCTTTCCCAAACCACTTCTTCGCCTAACGACGTCGTATCAATCTTGACCAGCTTTTTGTTATTGTCTTCAATTTTGTAGATAGCCACAATCTCGTCCCCGTATTGTGTCGAGCGGCGACTCATCAGAGCCGCCGCCCACACCGATACCCCTACAAAATCGCCACCGGATTCACGGGCGACCCGGTGCCGCCCACCACGCGCAGCGGGTTGATCGTCAGCATGAACTCCCAACGCCCGGCTTCGGCGCAAGCCTCGGCCAGCGGCTGCAGCAGCGCGTTGTCCAGCAGGCCAATCCCGTAGGCGAAAATGCTACCGTGCACCGACCACGGCAGGTCGTACCCGTTCGGCGTGTGGTCCATCATGTCCCACACCAGCACGCAGCAGTCGCTCTGCCGGATGAACTTCAGCGTGGATGCGTGCAGGCCCGGTCGCAGCGTCGCGTCGCTGCCCCATAGCGGGTTGCCGTCGGCGTTCCACTTCTCGCGCCCGCCATACACCACCAGCGCGTCCCCCGGCTCCATCTGTATGCCCTGCGCGTCGCAGACTTCCTGCAACTCCCACCCATGGATCGGCGTTTCCTGCGTGACGTAGTCGGTGCCGCGATACCGCGGCACATCCAGCAGCACGCCCCGCGTGATGATGCCTTCCTTCCACTGGTCGACTGCCCCGTACTTGGCGCCGTCAAACTGGATCATCTCGTTGGGGTCCTTGCCGTTCCACATCCCGTTGTGGTCCCAAACGTGGCACAGCGCGTCCAGGTGAGTCGTGGCCGTGCCGTGATACGAGATGCCGTAGTAGTCAGTGGACATCCCGCCGCCCGGCTCTCGCGGACCCTTGCGCATGTAGTGGATTGCCGGCGTTGGGTTGTTCGGAGCCGGCGTAACCGGAAACTCACGGCTTAACGAAATGGCCTGTCCGCTCTTGACCAACCCGGCCGCGCGCAACCGCTTGGCGTCGTCAACCATGTTGACCGCGCCCTTCTGGTCATCAGGACCCCAGCGGCCCCAGTTGACGTCATCTCTCAGGTAGCCAAGGACTTCTTCCCTGCTGGGCTCTTGTCGCGTGGTCATATGCGTCCCTCCAGCGCAGGTAGCGCTCGCCGCAAGATTGCCACGCGACTCCCGTAATGGCAAGTATCCAACCCTAACGCGCGCTGTCAATCACTGCTGATTGTGACCTCTCCGGAAAGCCCGTCATAGTGGAGAACCAAATCCCTGAGGAATTCACGTCCCAGGATAGCGCGGTGAAGCTGTCCACCCGCTGCTAATCTAACACCGGTGAACCGGCCGTTTATAGTTCGTTCCAATCCGGGAATGTGGATTTGGGCCAGATAAATGTCAACGAAATGTGGACCCGCAGAGCCTACGATTTCCGAATCGTTATCGATGACGGGTAAGCGGAGTCCGACCGCCAAATCGGCATCGATGCAGTTAGCGCTAGCTCCGGTATCCACTAACGCCGGGAACAAGTCCGGCGACAGGTCAGGCCCGAACCCAACGAACTCGTCAAACCCCGGGTCAAAACCGATCTGGACTGGTACGGTAGGTCCAACGTCAACTAGGAGTGGGCGTCGTTCTGGACCGGGTACATCGGGGAATCCACAGTCAACTGTCGGCATGCGATTGCCAATGGCGCTTGATGTGGTCCTGCCAATTAGTCGGAGCTACCTGCCGGATCAAATACGGACCCCTGCCGAAGCGCTTTCTCGCCTCGCGAGCGGCATCGCTAAATTCCGGATACACCCCTATTAACTCGGAACCTCGTACCACAGCCCATTCGTTGGCGTACATGGATTCCAACTTGGGTCGCATACTTTCATATGCTTCCATTTCAGTTTTCAGCACTACGTGGGCCACGGAGGGCGCTGGCTGATATTTCATAACCATGACTCCGCCTACGAAGTGGGCCGGATTCCTACGGTGCTCATTCGACATCCTACTCGAATCATACCACGCTGCTCTCAGACGCCCCTCTAGCCTTCGTCGTGCCAACGCCAGCCGTGGTAGTTCGCCTCCCAGAAGAGATACTCGTACCGCAGTGTCGTCCGGAAGATGCGCTCAAGATTCGCGGCCTTGGCGGCGTTCGATCGGGCTCCTGCGTCGTTCAGCCTCTCAGTGAACCATGCCACCACGTCGGATAGCACCGCCGGACTGTGAATGTCGATCCAACCCTGGTACACCGCGTTGTTCGGCTCCGCGCCGGACTCTATCAACCTCGTCGCCCAATCGAGATACGTTCCCTCCGTAACGTAGAACAGCGCCACCAGGTCGTCGATGTCGCCTTCCAATGCGGTGCGGACCATGAAATCGCCAAAACCCTGCGTTACCGGGTTGGCCACGGTCGTGTGATATTCCTCCGCAGTTACGCCCAGGTCGTGAAACCCGTTCAGGAACAGGTCATTTTCGGCAGAAAGGAAGTTGGACAAAAAACCGTTGAGCACTTTGCCCGCCTCATAGTCGGGCGCCGCCTTCGCAATCGCGATCGAGGTTAGCTTCACCAGGTCCGAGCAGAACACGTAATCCTGGCGAAAATAGTTGCGGAACTTGGCGATGTCCAGACTCCCGTCGCCCATCTCCATCACGAACGGATGAGTGACCATTGTCTCCCATTGGTCGTGATACTTCGCCCTCAAATCGTCTGTGAAAGCCATCTGTGTCCTCCGCTAAATCACCCCCTCTCCCTCATCGGGGACCTCGGGGGTGTGGATAACATCCGTAACGGTTCCTCCCCCAAATAGGAGAGTGTTACGGAGAGGGTGGAAATCTCTCAATCAAGCCCGGCGCTGCTGTCGCTCTGACCGTGCCTGGAGCCACCGGATTTACACCGATTCGGCCAGGCACCCGAAGAATCGGTCCAGCATCCCCTTCGCCACCGATCCCATCATCCGCTGTCCGACCCGTGCCACGGCCCCGCCGACCTGCGTGTCTGAGTCGACGTGCACGATGGTTCCGCCGTCCCCCGACGGGGTCAGCGTCACCGTCGACGTCCCATTCGCGAAGCCAAGGTTGCCCGAACCCTCGACGGTCATGGTGTACGAATTGGGCGGATCCAGATCGGACAGCGCCACCGTGGCCGTGTAGGTTCCGCTCACCGGCCCCACCCGCACTGTCGCCACCGCTCGGTAGCGATCGGGACCATCCGATTCGATGCCGCGACACCCCGGGATGCAGCCCGCCAGCACGTCGGGATTCATCAGCGCGTCCCAAACCGCTTGCGGGGGCTTGGGGAAGGTGTAATCGCCGGAAAGTTCCATGATGCCGCGATTATAGCAGTTGACTACCGCGCGTCCGCCATCAGCAGCGCGTTCATCAATACCTGCGTCCCGTTGGCGCAGTCCTCCGGCGCGCTGAACTCTGCCGGCGCGTGGCTGATCCCGTTCACGCTCGGCACGAATATCATCGCCGACGGCGTGATCGACGCGATAGCCTGGGCGTCGTGCCCCGCTCCGCTCGGCAGGTTGATGTGCGCCAGCCCGGCGACCTCCGCCGCGTCCGTAACCAACTGCCGCATGTTCCCCGATATCGGCACCGCCGGCGTGTTGCGCTGCGCCGTCACCGCAATGCCGACCTGCTCCGCGTGCCCCACCTCCTCGGCGGTCCGCCGCAACTCCACCTCTGCAGCCGCGAGGGATTCCATCCGTTCATCCCTAAACTCTATCCCCATCTGCACGCGCCCCGGAATCACGTTGCCCGCGTTCGGATGCACCTCCATGCTGCCGACCGTGCCAACCCTGCAGATCTCCATCTCCCCGGCGATGCTCCGCACCTTCAGCGCGATCTGCGCCGCCGCCGACATCGCGTCCTTTCGCATCCCCATCGGCGTCGTGCCCGCGTGGTTCGCCTCGCCCACTATGTCCACGTGATATACCGACCTCCCGGTGATGCCCGTGACGATGCCTATCGGATAGCCGCCCCGGTGCATCGTTGGCCCCTGCTCGATATGCAGTTCCAGGTAGCAGGCCAGTTCGTCGGGACGCCGCCGCGCCTCCTCGATGTGCGAGATGTTGCCGCCGATATCCGGCAGGCGCGACGCCAGCGTGGCTCCGTCGTCGGCCACCGCCGCAAAGTCCTCGGCCTCCCAGAGTCCGGCCACGGCCCTGCTGCCCAGCAGCCACCGGTGAAAGCTCGTGCCCTCCTCGTTGGTGAACACCATCACTTCCAGCGGGTGCCGCGTCGTGTGCCCCGCGTCCTTCAGCGCCTGCACCACCTCGATCGCAGCGATCACCCCCAACGCGCCGTCATACTGGCCGCCCGCCGGCACCGTGTCGGTATGCGAACCCAGCGCGATGGCCGGCAGCGACCCTCCACTGCCCTCAACCCGCCCGATGATGTTTCCGGCCGCGTCAATGCGCACCGCCATGCCCGCTCGGCGCATCAGTTCCATCACGTAGTCGCGGCCCGCCACGTCCAGCGGGGAAAACGCCACCCGCTGCATCCCCTCGTCGGTGTTGCCAATCTGGCCCAGAGCCGTCAGGGTGTCGTTGAGGCGCGCGGCGTTGATGGTCACCGAGTCTGCCGGTGTCTGCGATGTGGTCATGCTGGTTGTTCCTCAGTGCTGCGTGGTGATCGAGGCGTCGCCGGCCGGGGCGTCAGATGGCGACGGCGGCCCGTCCCGCCTGTAACCCGCTGGTGCGGTAACCGATGTGCCCTGGAACGCGGTCGATGTCGCGTCCGCATTATAGCCGATGCCAGGACGCCGGCATGCGCCCGGCGCGGCAACACCCGACGTCAGCCGCTCCCGCTGTCGACGTCGCGTTTCCCGAATATCAGGATCGATAGCCCGTAGAACGCGATCAGGTACGCCAGCACCGCCGGCAGGAACCACGCCGCGTTCATCTCGTCGCGCCCCACGATCCCGTTGGACACGCCCCACAGGGTCCACCGCGTGTATTCGTGCAACTCGAAACCGTACACGCCGTTCACGATGACGTTGGCCAGCGGATAAGCCACTGATTCTGCCACCACTACAGCAAGCCCCACTCCTACGCCGAAAGCGGACGAGCGTGACGCCACGCAGAGCAACGCGCCCAACGCCATGTATGTCATGGCAACCGGCAGGCTCGCGAAGCACGTCGCAGCGGCTTCACCCCAACCGTCCGGCACATCAAACAGGAAATCCCCGATCGCGCTCGAGCTTTCGTCACCGGCAATCAATCCCACCCCGGCGCCCACGCACCACGCCACGACCCACACCGCCAGCAGGATCCCGCTGCCCAGCAGCAATTTGGGATGTATGGTCCAGTGCCGACGCTCCCCTCGCGCGATCAGGGTTCGCCAGGTCCCCCAGGCAAACTCGCTGCCCAGCAGGAACGATGCCAGCACGATCCCGAAGAACGGCCCCAACCTGGACAGCCCTTGGAAAACCGCGGCGGGATATCCCTGCGGCGGAATACCCAGCGGCACCGCCGACTGGCTGGTAGCCAGCGTTGTGACAGCCAGAATCCCGACCACGAACAGGCCGGCTATGCCGACCACCACCCAGAACCCGACACGTTGCCGCAGCCTGAACCATTCCCACTGCAGTAGGCTGAGATATGTCGCCGTCGCGGTCATCAGTCATCCCTTAGCGCGTTGCCCGTCACTTCCAGGAAACCTTCCTCCAGCGACGCGCCCGATTGTGTCATCTCCGAAACGTAGATCCGCGCCTCCGCCAGCTCCCTGCTGATTTTCCATTCGCTCCCCGGCGCCGCCGATACTTTCAACCCGTCGTCGGCCCCCCCTCCGATGGCCCAGCCGGCATCCTGCAGCAGTGATCGCGCCTTGACGTCGTCGGTCGTCCGCAGCCTCACCCGCGACTGACCCGAGATCCCCGACACAGGGCCTGAGTAGAGCAGTTTCCCGCGCGCCATCACGCCGACGTGGTCGCAAACCTGCTCCACCTCGTTGAGCAGGTGGCTGGCCAATATCACCGTTCTTGCCTTCCCGCCCGATTTGCCATCGCCTGTGGCCAGGCCACGAATCAATTCCCGCACTTCGATGATCCCGGCCGGGTCCAGTCCGTTGGTCGGTTCGTCCAGGATCAGCAAATCCGGGTCGCCCAGCAGCGTCGCCGCGATGCCCAGCCGTTGTTTCATCCCGGTGGAGCACGCGCGGAATTTCCGACCCGCTGCATCCCGGTCCAGGTTCACCAACCCCAGCAGCCGTTCGATTTCGTCGTCTCCGCCGCTCGATCCGTAGATCCCCTGCAGGCATCTCAGGTTGTCCCGGCACGACAGGTACGGCCAGAAAATCGGCCGCTCGATCATCGCGCCCACGCGACCGCGCGCCTGTTCGAGCCCGGTATCACCCGTTTCGCCCAGCAGCACGATGTCGCCAGCCGTCGGGCTGAGGAAACCGGCCAGCATGGACAGCAGCGTCGTCTTACCCGATCCGTTCGGTCCCAGCAGCCCGTACGCCCCTCCCGACGGAATCGTCAGGCTGACGCCGTCAACGGCGCGCACTCGCCGAAAGTGCTTGGTGATGCCAACCACTTCCACGGCCGGCACATTCATGGTGTCAGAGGAAATCGTCATCATGCCAGCACGTCGAACCCGTAGCCTGAGGTGTTCAGCGCGCCCTCCGCGAACCGGGAGAACCGCAGCGGCGATATGTCCATCGTGGAAGCCTGTCCGTCGCCTATCAACTCGGCCATCAGCACCCCCACCATTGGCGAGAGCTTGAACCCGTGCCCGCTGAACCCGGTGCACACGTACAGGCCGTCGATTCCCTCGATTCGGTCCATGATCGGGTGCGAGTCCGGCGTGTTCGTGTACAGTCCCGCGTACCCCGCCGCAAGCTCCGCATCTGCAATCGGCGGAATCCTCTGTGCCAGCCGCTGCCATATGTCCTGTATGAACGCCGGACTCGCTCGCTGCGCGAATACCTCCGGATCATCCACCACGTCAGAGTGGTTGCCGTTCCCCACCAGCGTCAACTCCTGCCCCTCGGGCCGGAAGTAAATCCGGTTGCCGATGTCCGCTCCGCCCGGATGGTGCGGCACCAGGTCCAGCGGGCGCCGGAAGTGCAGCACCTCGTGGCGCGTGGCGACCAGCGGCGCGTCGATGCCGTGCGACGTCAAAAACCTTGCCGACCACGGCCCGGTCGCCGCCACCGCGATGCCCGTCTCGACGCGTGTGCCGTCCGCTGCCACCACCGCCGTTACACGACTACCGTCCTCGCTGGTCTCAATCCCGGTCGCCGGCGTCTGCAGCCTGATGTTCACCCCCTCGGCGCGGGCGCGGGTCGCGTATGCGTACGCCGTCCCCGATGCGTCGGCGTGCCCCGAGTAAGGCTCGTACGCGATGGCCGCCGCGTCCTCCACCACAAAACCTGGCGCCAAGGCCGCGGCATCCCCCGCGCCGATGATGTCAGTGATGACGCCAACCGACTGCTGCGTCGCTATGTTGCCGCGAAACGTCTCCAGATCGTCCGCGCCCGCGAATACCAGGTACCCCGTTTCCGTGTAACCGCAATCACCGCCGATGATTTCGCCGAAGTTGCGGAAGATGTTCAGGCTCCTCCACGCCAACTCCGCGTTCACCGCCGTTGAATAGTGCATGCGGATGGCCCCGCTGCTCCGGCCCGTCGATCCGCTGCCCAGCGTGTCGCGCTCGAGCAGCACGATGCGTCGCAATCCGTGTCTGTGCGCGGTCAGCGCCAGGTTGCAAGCGATGCTGCATCCCATCACCCCGCCGCCGATGATCACCACATCGGCAGTATCCGTCGTGGCAGTCATCTTGACTCGTGCCCAGTTCCAAATATTTCCTGCAGCAGGTCAATCGCTTCTGCTGTGCTGCCGGCTCGCCTCAGGACGGTTTCGTCGGGCAGGTCGTTTTCGTAAAAATGTATGTGCAAGCTGTGGGCGGAGTTAGCCCCAACATCCAAAATGGCGCCGATTTCAGAGTTTGAACTCAACACCAGAGATGTGAGCCGCTCGGCTACACGGAGAACATTCGAATGGCTGCGCACGCGTAAACGGTGGTCGGCCGCGATCGCCTTGATGGTTTGTGTATAAGCGCCCCACGACTTCTCTGCAACTTGCCGGAGATCGCCGTCCGCCCGGCTTTTTTCAACATGCTCGCGGTAGTGCTCGAGACTGTCGCGGTACGTTGTCTTCAACTCGTCAGCCTCGGAATCGGTCAACGCGATCTCCGGGCGGTTGGGCAACCCAGTGCGAATAGCTTCCGACACCTGTTCCGACGGAAATTCCATTCGATGGACCATATCGGCTCCACATGCTATTTGTCACAATCATAGCATGGCCGCGGATCTACCTATGCCCGGTCCTTTTCCCGCCGGACCCTGAACGCTGCCCCTCGTTGCTTGCGCATCCAACGCAAAAACGATGCCACCCGCGGATTGGCCCGCAGCAGTTCCACGCTGTAAAGCTCATCGGCCAGCGTGGTCTCGGAGAACATCGCGTGGACTTGCCGGTGGCAGGTTGGGCAGAGCCGCGCCGTGGGCCCGTGGTTCCCGCCTCGCGCCCGGGGAACCAGGTGGTGCACCGTGAACCGGTCGACTTCCCGTTCACATAAAGCGCAGTGGACTTCATCGCCGAGAACGCGGCGCCGGGCTTCGACGCGGTTCGCTCCCTGATCCGGGTTGATCGCTCCTTGATCCGGGCTGATCGTTGGGGCTGTCATGGATCCGTCCTTCGCCCCGCGAGACCGAGTGCGGCCCCGTTTTCTAGCCATCCCTGCGCGTGCCGGACGTGTCCAGGAATCGCCAACCTGGCAGGTCCACCTGCCACTGGGCGTCCTCGTACAACATCGGTATCATCAACCCGGACATCAGTTGGCTGTGCTGGACCACCGTTTCGTCTTTCACTCCAAACGGCAGGAAGACGAACGCGTGCGCGTCATCCACGTAACGCGTCGGCGCCGCCGCCAGTTCCGACAGGTCCTCCAGCGGCCAGAGCCTCAATACCGTGGTGCGAAAGTCGTCCAGCAGCGACCCCCGCATAGGATGGCCGGAGTCGTAGGCGGCCCGGTATGCCACCTGCATGTCGATGCTCAGGCGTGTCGCCCACACCCCCAGCCGCATGCCCCGAGTTTCCTTGGAGAGCATCGACCACGCCAGGTCCATGTCCCCGTCCCTTATGGACTCGGCGAACAGGCCGGCCCGTTGCCCCACTTCGTCAGGTTCCTGGCTCCGGCGCTGTCCGGGCATTCGCATGTTTCCGCCATCCCTCCGGGTCAACATAGCGCCCAGTGGCGTCCCCGAAGCAGTTCACATTCTATGGGTTAAAGGTCATACCGGCAAACCAATAAACCGCTCTGGTATCGTGTCAGCTTGCACGCCGACCGCGTCTCCTACCCGCACCGCGCCTGGCTTCTCCACGATTCCGTACATCCCGAAATATCCCGCCAACGCGTTGGGCCGGTAACCCAGAATCGACCGCACCACTTCTGCGTCCGTTTCTCCGGTGACCGGGTGCTGGTCCACGATGGCGCAGCGAGGGTCCGGCGCAAGCACCCGTACCACCGCGTCGCCCACGGTGAGGGTGTGGTTGATCCATCCGTCCTCTTCGTGCGGCTCGCAGCCGTCCAGCAGCAACGTGGGCCGGAACCGGTCAGTGGCCAAGCACTCATCCTCCGACATTCCCATTTCGGCCGACAGGCGCTCCACTGATGCTCGCGATAGCACTGATACCGGAAACTCGTCGAACACCTGGCAGGGCAGGACCGACATCATCAGCACCGCCGGCTGATCGCAGAAGTCGCTGATCGCTTGCATCCAATCGCCCTGCAGCGCGCGGCCGCGCACCCGGCGGCCCCAGATTATCGTCCAGACCGGCCGGTCCAACTCCGGCTGTCCCTCCAGTACCCGCCCGTCCGGGAACTCAATGCGCAGTTGTTCCGACTCCGGATCCCAGGACGTCACCAACTGCGCCAACTTGCCCACATTCCGCCGGGACAGCAGACGCCCCGAGCTGTTCACCAGGTAAAACCGCCTGTCGTCGGTGATCCCGCCCAACTCCAGGTTGACTGATTCCAGCGGTACCAGCGCCATCGACTTCACCGGCGCAATGTTGATTTCGGCGACTGTGATCATATCGGTCACTCCAGCGACGGGTTGCTTACTCCAGAGACAGGAATTCTTCCACCATGTCCCGCTGCGCTCCGCGGTCGTATATCTGGTACAGCAACGCCGCGTTGCGCGCTCCGTCGCCGCCGAAATATCGCTCGTAAAGCGTCTGCCTGCTCCCGAACGCGCTGCAAGACACGTCCCACGCCAGCCGGAACAATCGGATGCGTTCCTCCGCCGTCGCGGTGTCTGTGTCCATGTACTCCCGGATATCCTCCGCCAGCGGCCCGTTCAGGTCCGCCTCCGCGGGCAGCGCCATCAGGCTGCTCGATCCCAGCAGATGCAGGATCTCCGTCATTCGCGGATACATGTCGATCATCTTCTTCCGCGCTACCAGCAGCGGCCGGTAGTCGGGGCAGAATATCCCCCACTCGTCCACAGATGCCTGCGCCTCCGATGCCGCCAGCAGCGCCTTGGTGATCTCCAGGTTCTCGATGATCTCGGCGATCAGATGCTGGGTGGCCGGCAGGTCGCCCGACCCCAGCGTGTCCACCATCAGCGTCGCCAGCCCCAGCATGAACTCGCACTTCACCACGTTCTTGGTCACCACCTGGTGGGCCGTGTGCGCGTTGCGGTTGGTTCGTTCTCCCCATTGGTTGCACAACGCAACGTCGTTGTACAGGAACACCCGCTCCCAGGGAACCAGCACATCGTCAAAAAACACGATGGCGTCCATCTCCTCGAAGCGGCTGCCCGCCGGATGGTCGAAATGTGACCGGCCCAGGTCAACTGAGTCCCTGCACTGGAACTTGAGCCCTTCGGTGTTGCACGGTATCGCGAACCCGAAGGCGTACCGCCCTTCGTCGCCCGCCGGTACCCTGCGTGTCCGCGCCGGATACACCGCAATCTCGTCCGACAACGGCCCCAGGGTTGCCAGCACGCGTGCTCCGCGCACCACCAGGCCTGCGTCCGTCTCTTTCGCCACCGATAGCGCCACCTCGGTCCGGTCATCAAACGGCGTTGCGCCCACCGCCCTGCTGCGCTGCAGGTTCACCAGCGTATGGGTCATCACAATGTCGTTTTCCCGGATGTATTCGTAATAGTCCAGGATGTTCTGCTTGAACTCCGGCCGGTTCAACCCCGAATAGTCCGATGCCGCTGCCATCGACGTCACCGCCACGTTCAGAAAATCCGGCGTCCGACCCATCATCCCGCACGAAAGCTTGGCCCAGTTGCGCATCATGTTCCGCCGCCGCGCCAGATCCTCCGCGTTGCGCGGCATGATGAACGAAAGACCCACCGGATCGCCCGTGCTCGGTGACGTATACGTCATCTCGTCGTGCAACGCCGGCGCGTGCTGCATGTCCAGCAGACCCGCAACCGTCCGCAGACCTCCGGCAAACGCCGGATGCGTGGTCACGTCCTTGACCCGTTCCCCGCCGATGTACACCTCCGCCGCCCGGTCCCGAATGCCGGCGATGTACTGTGCTCCGGTTCGTGCTGGCATCGTGGTTCCTCCTCTGGCGGATTTCGCCGGATTATTGATACCGGATTCAGACGACGAACTCGTCCCCGATCGACCGCCGCGCCTCTGCGGTGTCGTCGGTGGTCAGGCCGATCATCGCGTATCCATCTTGCCGGCCCAGAATGTGCATGCTCTGGATGTTCACGCCGGCCTGTTTGAGACGGTCCGCCACCGAGGCCAATTCCCCCGGTTGATCGGGCAGCCGTATCACCAGCGCGTCGTCGCCCACCGCTTTGAAACCCGCCTGGTTCAGCACGTAGAGCGCATGGTCGTACCGGTCCACCGTGAGGATGATCGCGCCGCGACTGCCGGCCGATTCGGTGTTCAGGCTCTCGATGTTGATCCCCTCGCCGGCCAGCGCTCCGGTGATGCCGGCAATCACCCCGACTTCGTTGTCCGCCATTATGACGATGCGGTTTGCCAGGTCCGGTTGGTTCATCGCTCGGCTCTCCTTACCTGGCGCAATCCGTTACCAGTTCATCGATCATCTCCCGCGTCACGTGCGGCATCGTGATGATGTGAGCGATATCCCCTTCCGGCGCGATTTGCCACTTGCGAAACACCTCCGGCCCAGGCCGCTCGAACACCACGGTAACTGAATTCTTGTGCCGCCAGGCCGGAATCCCGCGCTCGTTGAATTGACCAACCGCGTATTCGGCCGTGTCCAACATCCCGGCGACCAACTTGCGGAACCCCTCGTCACCGTAGTTCGCCAGGGCATACCACATCATCAGCGGACCGATCGCGCTCCGCGAACCCGAAAGCGTCGTGTCCTGCACCCCCACCAGTTCGATCGCCCTGCCAACCCGCTCCACGTGCGTTTTCTTGGTTACGACTACTCCGCACGGCAACGGCGCCCCGATCAACTTGTGCCCGCTCACCGACACGCTGTCCACGCCAACGTCAAACCCGAACGGCTGCGGATCGTCCACGAACGGCAGGATCATCCCGCTCAGCGCCGCGTCCGCGTGTATGTAATAGTTGGTTACGGCCAATTCTTCCAGGATGGCGCGTATGCGCACTATGTCGTCCACCGCACCGCGCATCGTCGTCCCGATGGTCGCCATGATCACCGCCGGCACGTCCCGGTGCACCCTTACCATATCCTGAAGGTCGTCGTAGTCGATCTCGCCGTTCTCCTGCCTCTTGATCATGATGTACCGGGCATTCAACAGGCGAACATTCTTCAGCACGCTGTAGTGGGTTTCTTCGGAGAAGTAGAATATCGCGTTCGGGTACATCTCCCGGGCCAGGTACAGCCCATACATGTTCCCCTCTGTGCCACCCGAGGTCACGTAACCCCACGCTTCGTCCGGAGAGATCCTCAGCAACTCTGCGAACCGGTTGACCACCTCTCGTTCAAATGCATGGGAGTTGCTTCGGTAGTTGCTGTGGTGAAACGGGTCGCCCACATTGTTGACCGAATAGTTCAGGAACGGCAGCACGGCGGAGAAATCAAAATTCTGATTCGTCGGGTAGCCGACCTGCCATTGACCAGCCTCTTCAAGTTCATTCAGCAGTTCGTCCAGTCGTTCCTGTATTGCTGATTGCTCGAGAGCAGAGGTGCCCAGCGTTTCGGTCATGTCTTCGTATCCTCGGTCATGTCTTCGTTTCCTCAGACGTCATCGGTCGTCGAAAACGCATGCGGATTGCCGCCGTCGCAAGGGTATGCTATACCGGCACAAACCGCAATCAGCGGAGGTCACTCATGCCCACCATCCAACGCGGCGATGCCCAACTCCACTACTACCTCGACGACTTCACCGATCCGTGGCGTACGTCCCGCGACGCCATCGTGCTCCAGCACGGTTTCTCCCGAAACGGCAACTTCTGGTACAACTGGCCGCCCCTGCTCAGCCGCGAGTACCGCGTCATACGGCCCGATATGCGCGGCATGGGCCTGTCGACAATCGACCCAGACCGCTACGAACCCACCCTCGACACCCTCATGGGCGACCTGCTCGCCATCCTCGACGACGCTGGCGCAGAGCGCGTCGTGTACGTAGGCGAGTCGTTCGGCGGCATCATGGGCATGCAATTCGCCCACGATCACCCCGACCGGTGCCGCGCCCTCGTGTTGTGCAATTCTCCCTGCCGCCTCACCCGCCGCGAAAACTCCACCCCCGGCGGAAGCTGGCTCGCCACCATGGAACAGGGAGGCATCGGCGCCTGGTCCGCCGCCACCATCAACTTCCGTCTCGACATGCGCCACGCCGCCGAAGGTCTGAAGGACTGGTATATCGCCGAGATGGACAAAACACCCGGTGAAATCGGGCAGGCCCTGCACAGCTACCTGGACAGTCTCGACTTCGGCCCCCACCTCAAGGACATCTCGGTCCCAACCCTGTTGCTGACCGGCGACGAATCCCTCACCACCAGCATGGAACAGCAGGAGTTCATGGCCGCCGAAATCCCCAACAGCCGGCTCGTCACGTGGCCCGGTCTCGGCCACGGCGTCAACGTCATCTACCCCGAGTGGTGCGTTGACCGGATGCGCGAGTTCCTCGGCGAAACGGCGTAACCGGTCAGGCCGGCTGCGTCATCTCCGTGCCTACCAGCCGGAGTTGCGCTCGGCCCAGCGTTTTTGCGCCTTCTCCAGGTTGATCCGCGTGAGATCGTCGTGCGGATCAATCAGCATCGCCTGCTCGAAATCAGCAATCGCCTTCGGATCGTCTCCGAGGCAGAAAAAGGCGTACCCGCGGCCGTTGTAGGCGTCTGCGAACTCCCGGTCCAGCGAAATCGCGCGGTTGAAGTCGTTGATCGCCCGCTCGAACTCGCCCATGTGGCCCCACGTCAGCGCGCGGTGATACCACGCCTCAACATGCTCACGGTTGAGGCTGATCGCTTTCCCGAAACTGGTGATTGCCGTCTGGAAATCACCCTGCTGTCGGGATGACACGCCCCGCTGAATCAGGGCGTCCATCTGATCGCCGCCATCGATACCATACGCCGGTGGTGCAGGCGTCGCCGCTGGCTCGGATGCCGTGTATCGAGCGGCCGCCTGCGTTGGTTCCCGGTCCGCGTACTGTGGAGCCGCCGGCGCCGGTTCCCGCTCTGCGTACTGCGATGCGGTCGGCGTTGGTTCGGGTGCTGCGTATTGTGGCTCCGGTGACACAGGACGCGATGTCGGTGCCTGTGCTGCCGGTTCGCGTTCCCCGGTCGTTCGCGTCGCCGTGGACTCCGCCGATCCGTACCGTGTGCGGCGCAACCGGTCTTTGGCCCGGCTCACCCGGTCTCCCTCATTCCTGGCTCCGACCCCTATCAACAGCCGCTCGATGGAATCCAGCGCCCGGTCGAGGTCATCCTCATTGAAAGTATCCATGTGAGCCCATCGGTTGCGCGTTTCCCGAAGCTCGGATACCAAGCTCCGTTCGTATGATCCAAGGTGGTCGCGAAACACGTCGTTCCAGCCGCTGACCATCACTTTCAACATCATCGCCACGTCACCCTCGACGTCGCCGTAGATGTCCGCGTCGTCGGGCACGTACTGCCCCCTGCCCGCCGCTTCCCGCAGCATGCGGGTCACGTATGGGCCAAGGCCGACCCCCAGCAGTTGAAGGGCATTCCCAACCAGGCTGTGGTTATTGGACTTGGTGGTGTTGCTGTTCTTGGTAGTCGTCATACGAGCATCCCTGCCGCAGGCGTGCGGCTGTACGTAAGTGCCGTCGATAGCCGCGAGACGGTTTTACTCACGCCCACCGTAGCACATACGCCGCACCGCCCGCCGTGGCATGGACGTGCGATTTCTGCGATTTGATGGCAAGTTTTCAGGCCGTCGGCTGGATGCCAAGTTCGGCCTGCATGTCTGCCACTGCCTGGTTGCGCGTCTTGCGCTGCCACTGCGGCCGCGCGTTGATCGGCTCGTTGGTGATCTCCGGGGCAATCTTCAACGCCACGAACAACGGCCCCGGCTGTCCCCGGATCTCCTCGATCTGGCTCGCGAAATCTTCCAGGTTGTCAATCGCATACGTCGCCGGATACCCGCAACCCTTCGCAACGACCTCGTATTCCATCTGCTCTGCGTTCGGCACCGGCTGGCCACCGGTCGTCGCGTACACGCCGTTGTCCAGCATGAAATGGTACAGATTCGACGGCGCTTTCTCCGCGATCGTGGGCAGCGCCCCCATCCCCATCAGCACGTCCCCTTCCGAGTCAAACAGCACCACTCGCTGCTCCGGCATGGACAGAGCCAACCCCAACGCGAACGACGCGTGGCCGCCCATCGCCGGGTCGCCCAACGGGAGGTCCCGGTCCGGTTGGTCGCTCAATTCCACCCAGAACCTGCCGCCGCGCCCCGGTATCACCACCGCGTCCCCGCGATGCTGCTTGAAGATCTCCAGCATTTCCGCCGTCTTCATCATGTCAATCACTTCCTGAGTAACATCCCCTCTCCCGCCAGGGGAGAAGGTGAGGGGGATCCCTCGCGGAAAGAACTCGGTTCTATCGTCTCGGAATCCCGTTCATCCTGTGTGTCGATGTGCTGAGCCGTTAGCGGCTGACGTTGAACCCGTGGTACTCGTCGCCCACCAGCACGGCCACCGGCTTCTTGTTCCGTTGCGCTTCTTCAAACGCAATGGAAATCCGGTCCGCGTCCTCGTCTGATTCGACCAGGTAATAGTTGATGTTGAAGGCGTGCAGGAACCGCTCCGTGTAAAACGCCGCGGTGTCGGTGATCACGCCGTGCCGCGTCCATCCGCGATACCCCACCATCATCACCACCGGCACATTCATCCCGAGCGCCCAGCCGCGCAGCGAGTCCCCTGACTCCATCATGCCCGTGTTCTGGATGAGGATCACCGGCTTCTTGCCGCCTGCCGCAAGCCCAGCCGCCGTCGAGAATGCATGCCCCTCGCGGCTCACCGGCACCAGGTCAAGGCTATCGTCCTCGCTCATCAGCACGTACAGAAAATTCGTCTCGCTGTCCGGCAGCCACACCACGTGGGTCGCGCCGTTTTTCTTCAGCTGCTCCAGCACCGTCGCCGGACTCAATTCGGCCATGGGGACACCTGCCTTGTTGCGATCGCTAAGTTTGCAGCGTTCGACCCAGTCGAAAGCCGAACAAGGATATACCCACCCAAGTACGAGCCGTCAACCGCCACCCGTCAATCGTAGACGGGGAAGCTTGAGGGCGCCGTTATCTGCCGCAACCGTCATACCGGCGGAAGCCGGTATCCAGGACAGCCTTGCCCCGAACATGCTGGCTTTCCGGCAGAGTCTCTCGGGTTCCGTTGCATCCGGGTTTGCCCTGTTCACACGCTCGGGGCCAACAGCTTCGTCGTGCTTCCTCCACTCACGGTTTTCGCTCCACCCTCGGCATGGGTTGGAAACGCGGACAGTGAATGTCAAATTGGCTATGTTTTCTGCGTCGTGGCCTTTCTGTAATACGCGGAATCCAGAAGAATCGACTACGGCGCCAACGCCTCCGACACTCCGACCATGCTGTCGCGGGTCACCAGCCGTGCCAACTCCTCCTCGCTCATCCCTTCCGTTCCCTCCGGCCGGCGCGGCAACACCAGGTAACGCATGTCAGCGGTGCTGTCCAGCACGTCCACTTGCATATCGGACGCCACCGCTGTCCCGAATTCAGCCATCACACCCCGCGGGTCGCTCACCGCCCGCGACCGGTAGGCCAGGCTCTTGTACCAGTCCGGCGGGCGACCCAACAGCATCCGCGGGTAGCAGGAACACAGCGTGCATACCACCAGGTGATGCACCTCCTCAGTGTTCTCCACCACCGTCAGATGCGGCGTATCCTCCGAGATCCGAATCCCCATCTCGCCAAGCGCGGAACGCGTGTCGGAGAGCAAACGAGCCTTGAAATCGGGATCGACCCACGCCCGGGCCACAACCTTCGCCCCGTCCGCCGGAGTCCTCCGGTCCATCAGGTCAACCTGCCTTTGCACCTCATCCGCAGTCAGAAGTCCTTTTTCTGCCAGGAGCGCTTCGATGGCAACAGAGCGCAGGGCGACCTCGCTCATCGGCTGGTCGTGTACGTGGTCTTCAACGTGGGTAGTCGTCATAAGTCTCTCCCCAAAGTTCCAAACGGAGCGGCTGTGGGTCTGAACCGATTGTGCCGGCGAACGATCACCATCGGAAACAAAACCCCTAGTTGTGGCATCCCCGCGCCTCTATCTCCCAAACCGCCTCCACCATCCCGTCGCGTATCCCGATGAAGCGATCCCAGCGGCTGACCATGGCATCCTGCTGGCCGGGAAGCAGAATTACCTGGTCCCCAACCGCCAGTTCAACGCCATCCGCCACTTGAAACACGGTGCGGTCGGTGTCCATGTCAACGGCTTCGACCCCCGGTCTGCCTTCCACCCGTGGCAGCCCCTTGATCCCGCATACCGCCCGCGCTCCCGCGTCGCCAATCGCCGTGCCCGGGCGTGGGACGCTGATGATGGTACTTAACACCTTGCCAGCAAACTCAAAGTCCTGCATGTAGTCGTAAGAGGTTTCCATCACCAGGTACGAACCACCCTGGATTTCGGTAACCTCCGGCATATCCCCGGCGATATCGTAGCTCCAGGTTTCGCCCGTGGATACGATTTCCACCGGCAGCCCGTCGGCAATCATGGCCTCACGAAGGTCGAGAACCGGCTGTATCAGGCGGTGCGCCTCGGTGGCCCGGTCCTCGCGGTCTGACGAAACTTCGGACATCATCTGGTGGCTCATCACGCCTTTCAGGGAGAGCCCCGGTAGCGAGTCGATCGCCCTGGCCAGCGCAATGCCGGGCTCCACTTCCTGCACCCCGCACCGCAGCAACCCGGTCTCCTGCTCGATGACCACGCCCAGGTCAACGCCTCGGGCGGTGGCAGCTTCGGAAAGCACACGGGCATTGGCCTCGTTTTCGCATGCCACCAGGATCTCGGCCTGGTCCGCCAGCGCGCAGAGCCGCGCAATCTTCGCTGGCGCAACCACCTCGCTGGTGACGAAAACGCTGGGCACTCCGCCCTGCACCATCACCTCAGCCTCGGCAACCTTGGCGGCGCACACCCCGCCGACCGTCCCTCCGCGCTCGATCTGCCGCAGCGCGATGGCGGGACTCTTGTGGTTCTTGCTGTGACCACGCAGCTTGCTGTGCCGGTCGCTGTAGAAATCGGCGATCACATCCATGTTGTGATCCAGCGCGTCCATGTCCAGGATCAGGCATGGAGTATCCAGTTCCTGCATCGGGGTGCCGGGTTGGGGTTCATATGCTTGCTGCATGGACGTACCTCCGAGCTTCTCGCACATCTAATAGAATCTTGCCGTGAATTCTGACCATAAAATCGCCGACAGGTAGCCCTACACCAGTTGTCCCCGGCCTGCAACCCGCCAATACCCGACCAGCTTGCCATCCCTTACCGCGCGAATGTAGTCATACTGGTTGACGCACAGGGCCAGGTTGTACGGAACGAGGCGGACTTTGTCGTTGGGCATCAACTGCTCGGTGGCCGGCCCCTCCAGATCCAGGATTCCGTGCTCAGCGCTGAACCTGGACGCGACGGCGCTCGGGAATGCCTCCAGGACCGGCACCCCGAAATCAGGCCCGGTGGTCTTGTGACCGGCGTCCACCACTGCCCTGCCCTCTACCGGATGGCTGATAACCGTGGCCAGGATCTTGGCCGCAGGCTGAAATTCCTGGCGAATTCGCAGGGTCTCCACGTCCATCAGGGGATACACCCCGGCCTGAACCTCGGTTATGCCCGACATCTGCGCGACCACGTCATAGCTGTAGGTGCTGCCCGCGCTAACCGTCGCAACCTCGATACCGGCCTGTTCCAGGGCGCTTCGCGTGTCCAGTACGGGTTGCAACCGACGGCCGGTCTCTGCCGACAACTCGTCGCGGTCGGTCATGGCTAACGGCCCCTCATAGGTCATTATCCCTTTGAACGACAAACCGGCGGCGTCCCTGACCTTCCGCGCCAGGTCGACCGCGTCGTTCCCTGGTTCTACACCGCCAAACCCGTAACCGGCGTCAATGTCCACCAATACCCCAACGGTAACGCCGGCGGTCTGTGCGGCCTCCGCCAGATCCTCGACGTTGCGTACGTTGTCCACGGCCACGCTCAGCGTGATTCGGCCGGCCAAGTCCACCAGCCGGCGAATCTTGCCGGCGGTAATCACCCGACCAGCTATCAGAATGTCATCAATCGCAGGGGAAATCGACGCGGACCCGTCCACGCCGGCAATATCTCCGCCGCCGGCAAATGCCTCGGCTTCCCCAAGGGAACTGACCGCCACGCCGCCCGCGCTGTTTGCAGCAGCCAACTGCAACAGGGCGATGTCAGGGCAGCCATGACAGGAAACATGAGGCCGAACCTTGACCCCACCGGCCGACGATCCCCCGCCAGGTCCGCCAAAAGCGTTGTGCAGGACCGCGATGTTCTGCTCCATCACCCCCAGGTCAACCACCAGGGCCGGCGTATCCAATTCCTCGGCGGGGGTGCCAACAGGCTGAATTATCGGTCGCTCCATTCCTCACGTACCTCTCAGTTTTTGCGCCGGTCAGGCGGCTTCGAGCCAGTGCTGGTACACGTCCACCAACAGCGTATCGGCGGGATTCCCCGCGTATTCCGGCCACAGGTCCGTCTGCCGCAGCCGCACCCGGTATAGCGGCTGACGCGGCAGCCCGTCGCCCCCGTGCGCCAGCGATTCGGGGTTGGGATAAACCCCGCACAGCGCGTCCACCACACCCACGTGCCCCTGTATGTAGGCGGGCGTCCGGAAGTGATGCGCCGGCGATTCGACCCGCACCCGCACGGCGCTCCCGTCTTCAAATCGCACTGGTTCAGCGGCAGCGATCGTCACAAGCCCTGCTCCCGCAGTTGCGCCGCTTTGGCGTCAATCTCCTGAGCCGTGAGAACTCCCTTCTCGATCAGCAGGATCTCCAAAGCCGCGGTCCACTTTTCGTAGTACGACAGGGACTCGTACTGATCCGGCGGCAGACTCTCGATCGCCCGCCGCATCTCGTCCGTGGTGCGTATCCCCTGCGCTCCCAACACTTGGTGCACGGCATCGACACGCCGCTCCCAGTCGCTGTATTCGTGCTCGGTGAGGTCAATCGGGGTGTCGTCGGGCCACCCGCCGCGGTCATGTACTCCCGGCATATATTAAGCTCCCTTGTCCCACATGTCGGCCACATCCACAGCGCGCATGAACTCCACGCCTGGGAACGTCTTGATGTATTCGATCAACCGCTCCAGCATCAGCAGCCGCCCGGGCCTGCCTATATACTGCGGATGCATCGTCAGGTTGAAGCACCGCCCGTACCGGTAGATTCCCCGAAATTCCGCCGCCCAGCTATCGAACACCTCATCGGGATTCCGCATCGGCCCCAGCCGGTTCGCCGACGGCGCGTACGCAAAGTGCGGAGCGTCGTCCAGCAGCCAGTGTATCGGCAACTCAACCATCTGGCGCGGCGGGTCTCCACCTTCCACGAAGTAAGGCGCGTCATCCCCCATCAGGCTGCTGTCGTACCGGAAGTTGTGCTTCGCCAGCAGGTCCAGGGACACCGCGCTCAATTCCCAACTCGGCGACCGGTACCCAACCGGCGCCCGCCCCGTCAGGTCTCCCAGGATCCCAATCCCTTTGATCAGGACCTCTTCCTCCTCCTCGTGCGTCATGGTCGCGGGAGGCTCGTGCAAATAGCCGTGGTGCGCAATTTCGTGGCCCCGCCCGTCAATCTCCCGCACCAGGTCCGTGTGAGTTTCCGCCACCTGTCCGGGAATATAGAAGCTCGCTTTGATCCCCTGCGCGTCCAGCATGTCGAGGATGCGCGGCGTCGCGACGCTCGGCCCGTACTCCGCCATCGACAGCAGGCTCGGGTAGTTGATGAAATCAGCGTTCCGCCGCAGCCACGACGAAACCCCGTCCACATCAAACGTGATCAGCGCGACGCATCGAATGTCGTTTGGCCAGATGCCGGCCATATTTCTCCTCTCGGGATGCGGCTGGACGCGGGTTACGAGGATGGAATCCGGTCAAAACCCGTGTAAGGACGCAGTGCCTCTGGAATCACCACCGATCCGTCCGGCTGCTGGTAATTCTCCAATATGGCGATGATAACTCGCGGCAGCGCCAGCCCTGAGCCGTTCAGCGTGTGCACGAAGCGCGGTCGCTCACCTACTCCAGGACGGTAACGGATGTTGGATCTGCGCGCCTGGAAGTCTGTGCAGTTGGAACAGGACGATACCTCCAACCACTCCTGCGACCCGGCGGCCCAAACCTCTATGTCGTACGACTTGGCGGACGGAAACGATATGTCCCCCGCGCAAAGTTGCAGAATCCGGTACGGCAGCCCAAGACGCTGGCAAACCGTTTCTGCGTTGCCCAGCAGCTTTTCGAGTTCATCAAACGACGTGTCCGGTTCAACAAACTTGTACATCTCAACCTTGTTGAACTGGTGCACCCGCTTGATCCCCCGCGTGTCCCGTCCTGCCGCGGCCTTCTCACGCCGGAAGCACGGCGTATGCGCCACGTAATACAGCGGCAACTCGTCTGCCGACAGGATCTCATCCCGGTGTAGGTTCGTCACCGGCACCTCTGCCGTGGGGATCAGCCAGAGGTCATCCTCCTCGTCGTGGTACAGGTTTTCCGCGAACAGCGGCAGGTTGCCCGATCCTTCCATGATCTCGCGGCGCACCAGGATTGGGAGGGCCACCTCGGTGTACCCGTGCTCCCCGCCGTGCAGGTCCAGCATCCACGAGATGATCGCCCGCTCCAGCCGCGCCCCATACCCGTTCAGCGTGTAGAACCGACTCCCCGACAGCTTGACCCCCCGCTGGAAATCAATGATCCCCAACTGCTCAGCGATATCCCAGTGCGGCAGGGCCTCGAAGTCCAGGGCAGCGGGCTCTCCCCAGTGGCGCAGCACCTGGTTGCACGTCTCGTCCAACCCGTCCGGCGTGCTGATATCGGGCAGGTTCGGCAGCGCCAGCATCGCGTCGTTCATGCGGGCATCCAGGTCCCGCACTTCGTCCTCAAGCGCGCCGATCTGCCCACCGACCTTGCGCATCTGGGCGATGATGTCGTCGGACGGCGCGCCGCCTTGCGAGCGTGCCTGCCCGATCTCCCGGGACACCTGGTTGCGACGGGAGCGCAGTTCGTCTCCCTCGGTGATGGCGACACGTCGGCGCGCGTCCATGGCGAGGATTTCGTCGAGGCAATCATCGTCCTCGGCGCGCCGAATCAGGGCAGCGCGGACGGCTTCGGTCTCAGTGCGGATCTGTTCGATGGAAAGCATGTGGTGAAACACTCAGTTCAAATCAAAAATTAGCTCGCGCACCGCGAACGTGAAACCTGGGAGCACCTCTTCGCCGTCCAGGGTTTCCGGTTCGGTGAGCAGTTCCGGCTCATCAACACCGGCGCGATAAACACGCACCGTCCGCTCCATGGGATCGATCAGCCAACCCAGCCGTGCCCCATTCTCCATGTACTCCCGCATCTTCTCCAATAGATGGTCGATCGAAGACGGGGCGTCGGACCGCGCTTCTGCTATGAAATCAGGACAGAACGGCCAGGTTCTGGGAGGTTCGCTGCGCGGTGGCACGATATTTTCATTTGGGGTCCATGCCGCATCCGGGCCGCGTATGGCGCCATTACTCATGAAATACGCGGCGGAGGGCCCTGTGGTCATGCCGGGATTATCATTCGCTATGTTCCAGGTTTCAACTGCATACACCAGGCGGAATTCCCGCCTCTCCCCGTACGCATAGGTCGGCATTAATTCCAGCTCCCCGGATCCGTTCAACTCAATAGACCACGGCCGATCCTGGTTGGCCGTGCATACCTCCCAGAACCAGTCTTCGCAGGCGGCGACGCCTTCCGCGATTGCCGAATCGGGCAGCCGGAGCGCGACCGGGAATAGCCTCTCCGTTTCATCGATGACGGAGGCTGCCTTCGTTATCCCGGTGGCATCGGGCTTCGACGTTGTTGAAATCGTCGTCATCGTTGTCAACTTGATGGATCGTCCTGGAGGTTGCGCGGCCCTTCCGCCGCCAACTCCGGCGCAGACAAACTCACGTCCGCCGTGATGGTCAATGTCCGCATCTGCGGAAATAGTAGCACATCGCGGATCGTCGCCTGCCCCGTCAGCAGCATCACCAACCTGTCAATTCCAATCCCGAGCCCCCCCGTCGGCGGCATCCCGTACTCCAGCGCGGTCAGGAAATCCATGTCCGTGCGGTCCGCCTCCTCGTCGCCGTACGCATCCCGTTGGTGCTCCTGGTCGGCGAACCGCGCCCGTTGTACTTCAGGGTCATTCAACTCCGTGTACGAGTTGGCGATCTCCATCCCCGCGGCGAAAGCCTCGAAACGCTCCACATATCCCGGCCTGTCGGGGTGTCCCTTCGCCAACGGAGACATATCCTCCGGATAATCCATCAGGAACGACGGTTGCACCAGGTGCGGCTCCACGTACACCGACAACATCTTGTCGATCAGCCTGCCGCGCGCCTCCCGAGGACCCGGCTGCAACCCCAGGTCCAGGCACACCCGCGTCAGCGATTCGGAATCAGGGAAGTCCTCAATGTCGATGCCGCTACGTTTCTGCAATTCCTCCCGCAGCGACAGGCGCGGCCACGGCGGCGTGAAATCGATCATCTCGTCGCCCATCGCTACCGACATGGATCCGTGGATATCCTGCGCCAACGACGACACCAGCGATTCCACCATCTCCATCACAACGTTGTAGTCAGCGTACGCTTCGTACGATTCCAGCAGCGTGAACTCGGGGTTGTGGTCCTGGTCTATGCCCTCATTTCGAAACACGCGCCCAATCTCGTACACCTTGTCCAGCCCGCCCACTATCAACCGCTTGAGGTACAACTCCGTCGCGATGCGCAGGTAAAGCTGTTCGTCCAGCGCGTTGTGATGCGTGATAAACGGACGCGCGTGCGCCCCCGCCGGAATCGGCACCAGTATCGGCGTGTCCACCTCCACGAACCCCCGCCTGTCCAGGAACCGCCGGATCCCGCTGATTATGCGGCTCCGCTGCACGAACGTCTCGGACACCTCCGGGTTGGCGATCAGGTCCAGGTATCGCTGCCGGTAGCGAGTCTCCACGTCCCGCAACCCGTGCCATTTCTCCGGAAGCGGCCGCATCCCCTTGGCCAGCAGGGTCAGCGAGCGCGCCTCGATGGTGGGCTGGCCCGTCCGCGTCCGTATCATGTTGCCGGTCACACCCAGGAAATCCCCCAGGTCAAGATCTTGCAACGTCTCGTATTCGTCCCCCAGCACGTTCTGTCGCAACATGGCCTGCACCACGCCTGATGCGTCCCGCAGGTCGAGGAAGGCCGCACGTCCCATCACGCGCATGGAAACGATGCGTCCGGCCAAGCTCAGGTTTTCAACCGCCTCCGGCGCGTCCGCCGATTCCGCCGCCTCGAATTGCTCGATGGCCTCGGTCGCCGTGCAACTGCGTTCAAAACGCGGCGGATACGGATCAACCCCGCGCTGCCGGATGCGGTGCAGCTTCAGCCTGCGGCTCTCCAGGTTGGCCTCCAGGCTCCCCAGGTTTTCCGTGTCGCCGGAATCAGTGTTCCCGGAGTCGGTATTCTGTGAATCGGTCGGTACGTTTGCTTCAGGCACGGCGATTTCGCACAAGTTGCGGGGCGTGTCGGGATGAATGGCAATTCGGATTCAACGAATATTTATCGTAAGCGGGCGCTTTGGGAATGTAAAGGAAACTCGCTAAATCATGTCATATTTTTGATAGTGGTCACATTCCTCACTTGACTATAATGACCCACCACTTGGTGTGGCGAATCCATCATCTACACCTATACGGCCACTGAGGTGAGAATATGATCCAGAGAATGATCGGTGCGGCGTTTTTCAACCGCCAAACCTACGAGGAGATCGAACAAGACCAGGGAGCCTTGGGCCAGGCGATCGGCGTTGTCCTGCTGGTTACGCTGTGCGGAGTCGTCGGAGGCGTGATCGGCGGACTGATGCAGGGTTCCGCTGTGCTCGGCATCCTGTTCGGAATAATCGGCGGCTTGGTGTTCGGCATCATCCGCTGGGCCCTGTGGGTCTCGGTCATGTACTTGGTTGGCGGCAAGATGCTCAGGACCGGCGACACGCAGACCAGTTGGGGCGAATTGGGTCGTGTGATGGGCTTCGCCTATACGCCGGGCGTCTTGTCCGTGTTGTCGTTCATACCTGGCATTGGCGGCCTGTTCCCTGTCATCGGCTTTTGCTGGACCTTGGCCGCCGTGACCGTGGCGGTCCGTCAGGCGATGGATTTTGAATCCACCGGACGAGCGATTGGCGTGGTGTTGCTGTCCGCAGTGATCGGCTTCATCCCGTGGGTGATCATATGGGCGATTCAATTGGCGATTCTCGGCGGACCGGAAGCGCCGCCGGTCGAAAGCGCGATCCGGAACCTGATGTCCGTCATCTGATCCAACATGCGCGATAAGTGGGCAATACGCGACGAGGTCTGGACGGCGCTGGAAACCGCCCGCGTCGTCCGCGGCAGGTCCGTTCACGACAAGATCCCAAACTTTTATGGGAGTGACGATGCCGCTCTGCAGGTGACTGAACTGCCCGAATGGCAGGCCGCACGTGCCGTCAAGAGCAACCCCGACCAGGCCCAGCGCCCACTGCGCCAACTGGCTCTGGAACAGGGCAAGCTCCTCTACATGGCCGTTCCCCGCCTCAAAGATGAGCGCGTATTCATCGAACTCGACCCCACGCGTCCCGAGGTAGAACCCAAAAAAGCCGCCACCATCTCCGGCGCGTTCAAGGTCGGACGGCCCGTCTACGTCGCCGAGATGCAGCCCGTTGATCTCGTGATATCGGGCTCGGTTGCGGTCAACCGGCAGGGCGTGCGCATCGGCAAGGGCGGCGGGTTCGCTGACCTCGAGTACGGTCTGGCCGCTGCTGCCGGCATCCTGGCGCCTTCAACCCCCGTGATCAGTACCGTGCATCCCATGCAGGTCCTGGCCGAAGACCTCCCCTGGACCCAGCACGACGTGCCCCTCGACATTGTCGTAACTGCGGACGAGGTGATCCGGTGCGACCGCAGCGGCGGCGATATCCCCCGGCCCAGCGGCATCTACTGGGAAGACCTCGACGAGCGCAAGATCCGTTCGATACCGTTGTTGGCCAAGTTGCGGTCTGAAAACGCATGACCCGTAACCCACGCTTCCCATGACCGATATCGGCCCCACTTTCAATGGTGGGGTCGATTCGTTTCGGCGTGTGTGTATAATCTGGACATAATCGACGTTCGGACCCCGGTTGACGTCGAATCACCCGCAAAACAGGAAGGAGGAATCATGACTCAACAAGCTATGCATGCGCGAATGGGAGGCTCCACTGGCGGGGACGAGGAACTGATCCCGGCCGGCGCAGTGACCTTTGGCCTGGTGTACCGAACCGACGTGGGCGCAATGAGCGACGAGGGCATCTGCATACACGTGTACGGCAACGATGTCGAAGGCGACGATAAGGAACTCCTGCGGTTCGACTGCTTCCGCATCGGCCCCCACTACCACTACCGCAACAAGACCATCGACAAGAACGTCCGCCTGGAGCTCGACTTCACCGCCGAGGGCGATCCTCTGGCCTGGACCCTCGACAAGATCCAGAACCGCCTGCCCATCATGCTGCTGGGCTGCGAAGCCGAATCAACCGCTCGCGCCGTCGATCAGCGCGACGTTGACGCGGCCATCCCCCACATCGTCGCCTGGGCGGAAACCAAGACCCACAACCGCGGATAAATGGGCGCAGCGCGAAAACACGCGCGAAAACCAACAGCGGGTTCGGCTCACCCGGGCCGGACCCGTTTCTGTTGGTAAGGGCCGGCCGAGCCGTTTGCTCTGCACAAGCGGGGCAAAACCCATGACGCCATCCGCACCAGATTCAACGGAGCGGTACGTGGGTTTTACAACAGCCCCGCCCAACCGAAAATCCAGCCCAGCACGCCCGCGCCGATGATAACCAGTGGCGCTGGGGCTCGGAAAAACATCACCGACCCGAAGGCCGCCAGGGTGATCACCGCTCCGCCGGCGCTGGGATCGGCCCGCTCCCACAGCAGGAACACCACGCCCACCACCAGGCCTATTGCGGTCGCATTGACTCCCGTCAGGGCTATCCTCACCCACGGATACCGCCGCACCGTCTCCCAGAAGGGCAGCACCCCGAAGATGATCAGCACCCCCGGCAGGAATAGACCCACAAAGGCCAGCAAAAGCCCGGGCACGCCCCCGGCCACTGCCCCCAGGTAAGCGCTGAAGCTGAACAGCGGGCCGGGCAGGGCCAGCATCAGGGCCAACCCGTCCAGGAACTGCTGCTGCGTTACCCAGCCGGGTTCCACCACCTCGGCGCTGAGCATGGGCAATACCACCTGCCCGCCGCCAAAAATCAGCGACCCGGTGCGATAGAAAGATTCCAGGACTTGCAGCCATGGCCAGTCCAGCGCCAGCCGAGCCAGGATCAGCGCCCCCAGCAGTCCGATAAACACCACCAGCAGCAGGCCGCCGGCCACCCGCGAGATTCCCAGGTTGTCCAAGGGAATGCTGCCTGATCGGTCGACCGCGTCGTGTCGTTGAGAGCGCAGGGCGACCGCCGTCACCATCCCTCCCAGGGCCAGCACCACCGGAAATGCCCAGGGTTGACGCACCAGTATGGTCACCACCGCTCCCACGAGCATCAGGCCCATGGTCAGCCGTGTGTTGACCACCGCCACGCCCAGCCTCCAGGCCGCCACCGCCACCAATGCCACCGTGGCCGGCTGTACCCCGTCCAGCCACAACGGGCGCTCTCCCTCGTCCAGGAAAGTCGCCACACCCAGGCCGGCCAGGGCCATTATCGTCGCCGCCGGATACAGAAAGAGCAGAAACGCCAGCAGGCCGCCCAGTGGCCCTGCCCGGGCCGTGCCGACCGCCACCACCATTTGAGTTGAGGTGGGGCCGGGCAGTCCCTGACCCAGGCCCAGCAGTTCCACAAACCGCTGTTCGTCCAGCCAGCGGCGCCGGGCGACAAAACGCTCCTGCAGCAGGGCGATATGCGCCTGCGGTCCCCCAAAAGCTATCCAACCCAGCGGCAGGAACGCCCAAGCCACCTCGGCCAGCCTGCGGGGCAGCGAGGGAATGTGCTCGGGACCACGGTGTTCAGCTATCTCTTCCATCCGTGCATCTTCCGGAGTCTCAGTGGTCGAGGTACAGGTTCATTGCTCACATTCTTGCCGTCGTCGGCCTGTCAGAAAAACGCGGTCGAAGCTCTCAGCAGCATCATGCATCCGGATCCGGTGAGCAAAATTCCCATGACCAAAAGCAACAGGTTGATGCTGATGCGGCCCGTGAATTTGGCGCCATAGTAGCTGCCCACAATGGCCGGCCCCAACAATATCACTAAGAGCGCCAGATCGGGGCGCGTGTGCAGCACATGTCCCAACCACCCCAATGCGCCCATCGTCATTCCTATGAACAGATTGCTGCCCGCAGCGATGCGCGGGTCGACCCGCATCACCCTGATAATCAGCGGGAGCCTGACCGAGCCCAGCACCAGCCCGATCGCGCCCGCCAACAATCCGACCACGAAGCTCGCGCCCGCTCCACCGATGGTTCGGGCCACTGTGAATTGGCCGACTGATCCTTCCAACTGATCCTCGTGCGCCTGCTCCGAGCCGGAATCGCGCCGCCTCCGGTATGCCAGCAGGACCAGTTCAATGCCTTGCCACAGGATCAGCCCCCCGGCCAGCGCAATCAGAATATTGACCGGAGCCTGATTGCTGTAATAGCCGCCCAAAAACCCGGCGACAAACGCAGGCACGCCGATGATGGCGACCAGGCGCAATTTGACCCGACCGTCCCGGAAATGCCGGTAGCTGCCCGTAATTCCCACCACGCTGCTGACGAATATGTTCGCGCTGGCTGCGATCGGGAGCGGTACCCCCAGCATCAGCATCGCCGGCAGGCGCATGGTGCCCAGCGACAGGCCGATCAACCCGCCCAGCAGGCCGACGAGGAGCGACAGCGCCAGCAGCAGCCCCGCCAACCAGACCGCAAGGTCGGAAGGTATTCCGAGATCGGAGAGAAGCATTGTTCCGCTTCCCTACCTCGCCCGGACCTGTGCCGGACCGTGTGTCCGTCAGGGCTGGCCCACCGCCTCGGCGACCCCAACCTCTTCCATCAACTCGGTGATCTGCCGCCAGGTTTCGTCCTCAATGAATATGCCGTTCTCCCGACGCTGCAACTCGGTCCGGTACTCGATCTCTCCCGGATAGTAGACCTCGCTGAATCCGGGGGCCGGCGGCGACGTCTTCACGAACTCGGCGAACTCCGTCATTTCCTGCTTGAAGTCCTCCAGCGGCCGGAACTTGGACACATCGAACACCGCCAGGAAGCAGCCGTCGTTGTGCCGTGCCTGCGGGTCAATCCCGAAGCCCAGGCCGGTCAGCAGTCCGGAGAACATCTCGACCATGAACGACAGGCCGAACCCCTTGTGGCCCTGGTCCGCGCCCACCGGCAGAATCGCGCCTCCGGCCGAGTAGTCGTTGGGGTCGTTCGTCGGATTGCCGTCCTTGTCCACAATCCAGCCCGTCGGCACCTGTTCCCCTCGATTACGAGCCAGGCTGATCTTGCCGGCCGCCACGGCGGAAGTCGCCATATCCAGCAACACCGGTCCCTGCAGGTTGCTCGGCACCCCGATGCAGATCGGGTTCGTCCCCAGCCGCCGCGCCCGGCCACCGAACGGCGCCACCGCCTTGGGGCCCGCGCCGGAGTCGGCCGTCAACAGCGCGATCATCCCCTCTTGGGCGCAGATCGTCGGGTAGTCGCCCAGCCGACCGATGTGGCTCTGCCGTCGGACGGTGAACGCGGCGACGCCGCTCTGCTTGGCCTTGTCGATGGCCATCCGTGTCGCCTTCTCCGTTACCACGAAACCGAACCCCCAGTGCCCGTCCACCACGGCGGTCGTGGGAGTTTCGCTCAGCACCTCGAACGGAGCCCCGGGAACGATGTGCCCGCGGTCAATCCGCTCGCAGTACTCGGGAATGTGAATGCAGCCGTGCGAATCGTGCCCCACCAGGTTGGCTTTCACCTGGTGCGCGGCGACGATCTCGGCCTCTTCTGCAGGCGTGCCTTTGGCTTGATAAATTGCGGACGCTGCCTTGTGCAAATATTCGGGCGTGAAGACTGGCATTGCGGGCCTCCGTGTTTCGAGCAGATCGCTGGCGTTAATGCCGGAGATTGTAGCAGGTAATTGTGAATCGATGCGGTGATCCGTATGCGCTCAATTCGCGCCCTCCGCATGCTCGACCGAGCGGCGCTGCCCGGCACATCGTTACCTATCCGTCACAGCGCTTTCTCGAAGTAATGCCGGCTCGCCCCGCCTTCGTACCCTTCCGACACGCCGAACCTGCTGTACCCCGCCCTGACGTAGAACTCCGGCGCCTGAAATGACATGGTATTGACCACCGCCGAAACACACTCCAGTTCCCTGCCGCGCTCCTCCGCCCAGTCCAGCAGACGGCTGCCCAAACCCATGGACCGGTAATCCTCGTGCACCCAAAGCGTCCTGATATGCAGCTTGCCCCAGTAGGCAGCGGCCTCAATCCCACCGACCACGCGGCCCGATTCCAAGTAAACACCCCTGACTGGAATCACAGTCCGAACAACGCCAACCTCGGCGTTGTGCCCGTCCAGCCGGCGACCAATCTCCGCCGCCTGCTCATCCGTGGGGTTCGCCGAAAATTCCATACCCGCCTCTGCTTCGTAGATTTGTGCCCTGCTCGCGGGTCCACCGCTTCAATCTTTAGCGGCCCACGCTCAATGGACGGAGGATTGTAGCAACCCGATCCGCGCCATTCCCCATATGCCAACGGTACGCATGGACATGTCGACGCACTGGTACCGTCCCAAGACGCCCCCAATCGATTTGCCCACCCGCCGCCGCCCCTATAAACTGCCCGCACTACCAATTGCCATTTGGAGGGAACCCTGATGAAAGCAATATACATAAACGAAACGGGAGGCACCGATGTCCTCACCCACGGCGACCGCCCCGATCCCGAGATCGCCCCCGGCGAGGTCCTCATCCGCGTCGGCGGGAGCGCCCTGAACCACCTCGACCTCAACCTGCGCGCCGGCAACTGCAGCCGTTTCCCCCACATCCTCGGTTGCGACCTGGCCGGTGAGGTCGTGCAGATCAGCCCCGACGCCGGCACCGACCTGAAAATCGGCGACCGCGTACTGGTCGATAACCGCGTCAAGTGCGGCGGCATCAACCTGTGCGAGCACTGCGCCGCCGGCCATGACCAGTGGTGTACCCGTCAGCAGCGCATCGGCGTTGACCTCGACGGCGGCCACGCCGAGTACGTCGTCGCCCCCGCCATCAACTCCTACACCATCCCCGACGAGATGTCGTTCGCGGAGGCAGCGGCCCTGCCTATCGCGCTCCACACCTCGTGGCACTGCCTAATCACCCAGGCCAAGCTGCAGCCGTGGGACGACGTCCTCGTCCAGGCCGCCGGCTCCGGCGTCGGCAGCATGGGCATCCAGATCGCCAAGATGATGGGCTGCCGCGTCATCACCACCGCCGGCAGCGACTGGAAGCTGGAGGAGGCAAAAAAGTGGGGCGCCGATGAGGTAATCAACTACCGCGAGGTCGACAGCCTCAGCGCCCGCGTGCGCGAGTTGACCGACGGCCAGGGTGTCGATGTCGTGTTCGACTGTGTCGGCGCGGATGTTTGGCACGAGAACATGCTCTCCCTCAAGCACGAAGGACGCCTCGTGATCACCGGCGTGACCTCGGGCAGCCAGATACCCATGGACCTGTCGGTGCTGCACGGCCGCCCCCTCCACCTCATGGGCAGCGGCGGCCGCAGTCGGCGCACCATGGCCGACGCCATGAAGATGGTGAACCAGGGCGCCCTGCGCGGCGTCGTCGGCCGCACCTTCCCCCTTGAAGGCGTCGCTGAAGCCCATCAGGTCATGCACGACCGCGATTTCTACGGCAAGCTCGTCATCGAACACTGAACAATCAACCGCAGGTGATACAATAACCCGCGCCAACACGGTCAAACTTACCTACATCCACGGAGGCAGTTCCGCTATGAGAATCGCTCGCTACATCGCCCACGGCTCCGAGCACCACGGCGTCGTTGACGGCGACAATGTGACCGCCATCGACGGCACCATTTTTGACGATCCGATCAAGCTGACCGACCACGTTCATGCCCTGTCCGACGTCAAGCTGCTCGCCCCGGTGGTACCCGGCAAAATCCTCGCCATGGGCCTGAACTACACCAGCCACGTCGGCGATCGTCCGGCCCCCGAGTACCCCATGATTTTCCACAAGACGCCCACCAGCGTCATCGGCCCCGGCGATTCCATCATCCGGCCCAAGGAAGTCCAGCGCTTCGACGCCGAGGGCGAAATGGTCATCGTCATCAAGGACAAGTGCCGCAACGTTTCCAAGGAAGACGCCCTCAACCACATACTCGGCTACACCTGCGGCAACGACGTCAGCGCCCGCGACTGGCAGCGCCGCGACCGCAACGAGAACAACTCCGACTGGTGGCGCGCCAAGTCCGCCGACACCTTCTCACCCATGGGCCCGTGGATCGAGACCGACGCTGACCCCCACGGCCAACACCTCCGCACCCGCGTCAACGGCGCCGAGGAGCAAAACGAGACCACCGACCACCTGCTCTTTGACGTCCCCACCATGATCGAGTTCATCACGCGCTACGTGACCCTCGAACCGGGCGACTGCATTTTCACCGGAACCCCGGGCACCACTCAGGACATGGGCGACGGCGCCATCTGCGAGATCGACATCAGCGGCATCGGCATCCTCAGCAACCCCGTCAAGCTCGAATCGTAGTTCCCCTCTCTTGCGGAGCCTGACTGTAGGGGCGGGTTTGAGACCCGCCCCTTTTTCGTTGTCCAATTACGCGCCCGGCCGCCAACCCCGTGGCGCGCGACGCCCGTTCCTGTCGGCACGCCCAAGGCCCCACAAAAAATGGTCGTGGTCGATCCCAGCGTCCTCCACTATTTGACCGAGCAAGTTGGCGTTGATGTCTCTTTGGTCGTGCCTGGGAATAGTGATGTAGCTACCATCAGAGTTCACCATGTGAACGTGACTCCCGTTCTGATGGCTGAACTCCCAACCGAATCTGCGAAACAGCCCAAACGCATCCGCAAAGCTCACGCCCGGAATGCGTGGCGGCATTACAACATGACCTGCACCGCCGCGACTTCAACTGCACAACCGTCAGCAGTGTAGTCGGCTATCAACCGCTCTTTTCTGCCGTCGACCGCATCCTGCCTCGGAGCGTGCGTTAGAAAACCTTCTATCGCTTCCGCGATCATCGCGAGTGCGTGTTCGCGATTCTCGCCTTGGGAGTTGCAGCCCGGCAACGCAGGACAGAAAACCGCGTATCCGGGTTCCCGCTCGTCGGATACGAGCAGCACCTCAAACTCCTCTGTGGAAGTAGTGGGAACGTCTTGGTGAGCGGCAGATGGCGTCGTCATGGCGATGCCTCAACTGTTAGAGCTACGCACATCATAACAGGCGTCAAATCTAAAACGGATACCGCACCTCTGCCTGCGCCTGCTCGGGCGGCCACACCACCACCTTCTCCCCGTCCTGCCGCTGCACCAGCGAAACTTGGCGCCCCACTTGCCGACCCGTCTCGTCGATGCGAAAGCGCCCGTAGAAAGTGGTCACATCCAGCGCCCCCGCGGCCGCCCGCAACTCGGCGTCGTCCAGGGACCCGGTATCGGTGACGCATCGTTGGGCGATGAAACCGGCGGCGAAGGCCTGCGCCATCGGGTAATCCACCGCCAGGTTGCTTGCCTCGGCCGCGGCGCCGAGAATCCGCGACGCCACCGCGGAACTCGGTCCCACGTCGGGGTCGGACACTACCAGCGACGGTTCCCATTGGCTGGGTCCGATGAACCCGTCGGCCAGCGGTCCCAGTTGATCGCCGAACACCGCGATGGGAGACGCCACCACCACCGCCAACCCGATGTTGCTCCGGTTGGCCAGGCTGGCCAGCGCGTGCGCCTTGATCACGTCGTGTCGGATGCGACCCACGCCTATCACCAGGTCGGGTTTCAACTCGGCCAAATGCCTCGCGATCTCCCTAAACTGAGTTTGGCTTGATCGATAGCGCAGTTCAAAATCGGTCGTGAATCCCATCTGGTGAGCAACCGTTTCCGCGCCCCGCACCACAATCCGGGGGAAGGCCCCCGTGTCGACGCGTACGACCGCCAACTTGCTGGCCTCGGGATTAACCTGCCGCGCCAACTCGGGTGCGCCAACCAGGTACTCGTCCGCCGGCGTCAGGATCCCCACCACCATGCGATGATCCCGTGCGTAAATGGCGTCGCCCGCTCCCCCGTGGTTCCACAGGAGCTTCCCGTGCCCCTCGGAAATCTCGGTCGCTGCGCTCGTCAGGCCGGCCGAATAGGGCCCAAACAACAGGTCAACGCTGTCCTGTGTAATCAACCGTTCGGTGTTGCGTTGCGCGCCCTCCGCCAGGCTGGCGTCATCATAATGTACGATGTTGATCCGGTGGGATTGCCCGTCCACCGCCAGGCCGCCCTGCGCGTTGACGACCTCGGACCACATCGTGAGGCCTGCCAGGGCCTGCCGGCCCTGCGTCGCGAATTGACCGGTCAGTGATGCCGATATGCCGGCTTTAATCTCCGTTGATGTTGTCATAACGAAAACGCCTCGCGGTACTCCCGAAGCGGGAAACGGTGTCGGTCAGGTTAGTTGCGGGGCCGAAAGATGGCGAAGCTGCTCGTGTAACCGTGCAGGAACGTCGTACCGCTCACCGGGCCGATCTCTCCGTTGCAGAAGAACCCTCCCAACGGGACGGCTGCCCCCACCTTGGCGTGGAACACCTCGGTGTCGTGGTTCGGACGCCCGTACAGGTATTTCCCGCGGCCCAAGCATGAGAACAGCAGCGCGCCGTGCGCTGGATTCTCCCGGTTGTCGATCGCATACCGCTCCAGCACGGCTGACAGGTCCTCCGCCGACGTGTCGGCGTCCCGCAGGTGGAACTGCACCAGTTGCCCTTCCTTCAGCATCTCCCCGATCGCCAGCACTCCGCTGCGCTGGTCCATGCCCATCACGTTGCGGATCAGGAAGTCCCCCTGCTGCGGCTGGTCGATCAGCGCGTCCATCACCACGCCCAGGAACAGCGAGTGCTGCATCAGGTCCCGGTCTCGCTGCTCGGACTGCTGGAACAGCCCTCGCAGCACGTTGATCGGCTGCTCACCGTCCAGTTCCACCAGGAAGTTGCGGTCGCTCTTGGTGATGCGCATCGGCGCCCCGATCGGCCGGCACCCTTGCGCCACCACCGTCTCCACCAGTATGTTGCCGGAAAGCGCCACGCCGACCGCGCCGGAATCGTGATAGTCCTTCCCCAGGAACAGGCCGTTCTGCCGTGCCCCCTGGGCCGCGCTGGCCAGCCCGCCAATCTTCGCGGCCGCCGGATATGCGTAGTCCATCCCCAGCAGCAGGTTCTGCGCTGGGAACGACATCGGATCAGCCAGCAGCACGAACTGCGGCTCTTCCGCCGGATCGACCCCCAGCGCCTCGTGCCACTCGTCCGGCCCCGCATCGAGACTGGGCAACGCGTCGCCATCCAGGCGCATCGGGTGAATGTTCACCCCCGGCAGGCTCGCCGCGGTCAGCGAAACCGCCGGCTCCTGCTCAACCTCAGACCCGCCGCCGATGATCCCGCCGCCCGAGCAGCCAAGGACCGTGACTTGCTGCCCCAGCATCTCGCCGATTAGCTCTGGCAGCATGGCATAGTCGTCTGCGTATTCGGAAGACGTGAAAACCACCGCTAGGTCGGCGGCCGTGTCGCCAAGCGAACTGCGCACCGACGACGCGCATTCCGACAGCGCGGCGCGCAGGGTATTCTGTTGGGAAATGGCGGAAGCCCACTGCATGATCGACACCTCACGGCCTCGCGGTTAATCACCGTTCAGGTTGGCCGCAGTATAGCACAGCGGCGCCGTCGCCCGATGGAATCACCTCGCCACTGCGACGATTCCTTTCGCTATCAAATCAAGGACTTGCCACCGGCTTGAAGGCACGCACCGGCGCGCCCTAGCATGGGCGCCGTGGATGACATTAATATGCAATCAATGCAACACGATTGCACTCTTGCAACTACTCCATGCCCAACTCTTTATGCTGTAGTTCGAACACGATTGCAAGGGAGCAACACCATCATGGCTAAGTCAAATATTGACATGGATCGCATCGCCCACGGCGCTGCACCATCGATGTTAGCCGAACTTCGCCAGGCGATCACCGACTTCAAGCACAGCCCGAACTTAGTGGTCCACTGCGCCATTCTCGCCGCATTCCTCTGCCTTGGCCTCGGCTCTGCATTCCTCGCTTGGGGTATCGCCCAAAGCTCCAAGATCCTCGTGTGGACCGGATTGTCCTGGTTTATGCTCTCGTTCGCCCTCTGGGCCGGCCTTGGTATCGTGGCCCTATGGATGCTGCGCAGTTTGGTAACTGTCGTTGTGCGCGAAATGCGGCGACAACCCTGAAAACAAAGTAAACCGCAAAAAACAAGGAATCCGGCTGGGGCTGGCATCAATACGATGCCAGCCCTTGAGTATTTGGCGAAAGCCGCCCATCGCGGGCCGTGCTCCACCGCGTCGATCCATTGCAGTTGCGGTGCCGTAATGCCTGCGAAATACGCCAGGCCGATCCCGGTAAGGATCCCAAACAAAAAAGGCTGCGGCAGGAATCGAAAAATTACGCCCAAAGGATCGCCGCTCAGCACAACCTCGAAACTATCACATTAATTGCACACTTTGTGCAATACTATCCCAGTGTGCGACGGTGCTGGCAGAGCGGCATCCATCCCACGGAACCCTTCACGCCGGATCCTGACATGTCCACGTACATGCGCACGCAACGCCGAGTTCACCTGCACTCCTCGGGCCTCTGGGTGAATTGAACCGGTAACCCCTCAAACGTCCTCTTGGGCGTTGTATGCCAGGATTGCAGGATTGGAAAAATCTCTACTGAAGGTATCCTGCATCCGCACGCGCCCCTCTCCCGATCGGTCAACAGTTTGCCATGGACAGCGAACGCATATTGGAGTTCATGTTTACGGTCGTGGGTGCGGGTACCGCTGGATACTGGGTAGTGATCTTGTTCATGCGGTACACATTCCCATTCGAAAGAACTGGCTGGCACTTCGCAGCCGGCGGAATACTGGCCGTATTGAGTATCTGCACCCTACTGGCGTGGTTATCAAGTCCGTCATCCCCTGCCAGACGGCAACTGCCCGTCCTCGACGACACTGTCGACTCCCCGTCCGATGAAAGCTGTCCAAACATGGTTCTCAACGAGGACCCAACGACCCCTGTTGCTGACGTGCTTGTCGATGAACCGCCGCCTTCTGCTGCGTCCGATGAATCAGACCGGAGATTCGCCAACCCACTGTTTTCCTTGGCGGACTTGGTCCAGGCGGTGAGGCCTGCCGTCGTTCGGATACACACCGCCTCCGGCAGCGGGTCCGGTTTCATCATCAACGCGCACGGAACTATCGTGACCAATCGCCATGTGGTGGGTCATCACACGAGTGTGATGGTGCGCTTGGATGACGGTCGGAGGGTCAGTGGCCGGGTTTCGAGGATCCACCCGGTCGCAGACCTCGCTATTGTGAGGATCACCGCGCCCCATCTTGAAGACGTTCCCCTGGCAGATGTGCACCGGGTGCCGGTGGGCGCACACGTCGTCGCCTTTGGTTACCCGTTGGCTGATTCCATCGGCCCCGAAATGACTGTGACCGAGGGTATCTTGTCCGCCAAAAGGGTCCGCCACGGACTACAGGAACTCCAGACCTCCGCCGCCGTCAACCCCGGCAATAGTGGCGGTCCATTGGTCGATTTGGCCACCGGAGGGGTCGTGGGCGTCATATTCGCTAGCATCGACGAAGGACCCCGAGGCACGCCCATAGAAGGTATCCACTTCGCTATATCCATCAACGAAGTCAAAACTTGGCTGACATCCCGCTGATCGGTTCCTGTCATCGGCGCGTATTTCCGCGCTCGCCATGTTCAGAATTGCCTCTGCTGACCCCAGCACATGAATCCACCACCACGCGCCTCCCTGTGCCCCGCCGCGCGGTTTTCCCGTGTACGTAGCGGCCCTCGGCTCAGTGGTTCGGTAGGCCCATCCTGCGGGGGCAGGATATCGTGCCACGGCTGCTTCCAGGCCGCCGGCATCAGAACCGCGCGCTTCGCGGACCGCCCCAGAAATTCCTCCCAGCTCGGATTCCCTGATCCAATCGGAGTTGACATACCCGCCCCCGACGCAATCGAGTCAGGGCGAGGGTCAAGATTTTGGCGACGGCGCCACGCACCAAAACACCTTCCCAGGAAGGGAGAGGATCGGGTGCACGGGGAAATTTCAGTGAGCCTTGCGGTGAATCCTCACGGACGCGCAACTCCCTACCCCGTCAACCGCTGCGGCTCCTCGTCAATCTGCTCGATCCGCCGCAGGTGCCGCCCGCCCTCAAACTCCGTCGTCAACCAGACGTCCACGATCTCCCGCGCCGTCTCCCACGACACCAGCCTCTGCCCCATCGACAGCACGTTCGAGTCGTTGTGCTCGCGACCGTACCGCGCCGACTCCGCGTTCCAGCACAGCGTGCACCGCACTCCCGCGACCCGGTTCGCCACGATCGCCTCGCCGTTGCCCGATCCTCCCAGCACTATGCCGCGGTCAATCTCTCCGCGCGCCACCGCCTCCGCCACCGGCCGGATCCATTCGGGATAATCGGTCGACTCCTCGGAGTAAGTCCCGTAGTCAACCGCCTCGTGGCCCAGGTACGCCAGCAGCGACAGCAACTTTCCCTTGTATTCAAACCCCGCGTGGTCCGATCCGATTCCTATTTTCATTGTCCCGCGCTCCCGAAAATTACTGTGCGTCCGGCCCATGCAATGGGATCTGTTAGGCTCGCCGTTCCCGTTGATTCGTCATTCCCGCGAAAGCGGGAATCCAGGGAATTTCAGCAATCGCGATGGTGTTGAAACCTGCCTGCCTGCAATGGAGGAAACCCTCCGGTTTCGGAGCATCGCATGACCCCGTCTGCATTTCGTCAGGATAGCACAAAACGTCAAACCTTATGCTAGGATACCGGCAACCCGCCGGAGTCTTATTGATCGCACGCGCCGACCTGGTCCGCTCATGGTGAACCAATCGAAACACGAGCGGACGGCGTTCTGAGAAACGTGCTGCCTGCACATATCGTCGCTCTTGTGACGATCGAAAGACCCCGCCAACTCGCACACCTGCACTGACCGGAGGGACCACCATGAAAGGACGCATCGTCGTCGTTAAGGAATACGGCAAACCCTTTGAAATCGAGGAGTACGACGTGCCCGAACCCCAGCCGGGCGCCGTCCTCCTCCGCATGACCCAGGCCGGCATCTGCGGCTCCGACCTCCACACCTGGCGCGGCGACCAGAGCCAGGAACACCTGCCCCTGCCCGAGACCGGACGCGTCATGGGCCACGAGGGTACCGGCGTCATCGAGCACCTGGGCGACGGCGTAACTTCCGACTACTACGGCCTCGAGGTCAAGGAGGGCGACCGCGTCATCTACGCCGCCGTCTTCCCCTGCTACCACTGCCACATGTGCCTGCGCGGCAACACCAACTGGTGCGTCAACCGCCAGTATCCCGCCGCCGGTATCTGGCCCTACTTCACCGGCACCTACGGCGACTTCCTCTACCTGCCTCCGCGCCATCCCTTCTTCCGCGTGCCCGATGAACTGCCCGACAGCATCCTGGGCCCCGTCAACTGCGCCATGGGCACCGTGACCACCGGCCTCGAGCGCGCCGGCATGAACCACGGCCAGTCAGTGGTCATCATGGGCGCCGGCGGACTCGGTATCCACGCCACCGCCATGGCCAAGGAGCGCGGCGCGGACCGCGTCATCGTCCTGGACCGCCTCGAAAACCGCCTCGCCCTCGCCGAAGAGTTCGGCGCCGATCACACCATCAACATCGAGGAGTTCAACACCCCCGAAACCCGCGTCCGCCGTGTCCGCGAACTCACCCGCGGCCGTGGCGCAGATGTCGTCATGGAACTCGTCGGCCGCGCCGACCTCCTCAGGGAAGGCATCGACATGCTCTCCAACGGCGGCACATTCGTCGAAATCGGCGACATCGTTCGCGGCCAGGAGGTCTCCATCGACCCGTCCAAGCTGCTCCAGGGCAAGAACATCGTCGGCAGCCTCATGTACCGGCCGTCCCTGCTCCCCGAACTCCTGGATTTCCTCGTCCGCAACCAGGATCGCCTCCCCTTCGACCGGCTCGTCTCCCACACGTTCCCCCTCGCCGACGTCAACGAAGCGTTCACCGCCGCCGAGTGGAGCCAGCGCCAAACCGAAATCACCCGCGCCATGCTCGTCCCCTAGTCGTTATGATGCGGCATATTGCCTACAGCAAGCGGCTATAATGGGGTGTGATCGGGAAGGCGGTACAGGTTTTGATCGTCGAAGAAAACCCACCTTTCAAAGATGGTATGCCCCCTGTCCACCCCGGTGAGTTCATTGCCGAGGACTTGGAGGAATGGGGAATGTCTGCCGCCGAGCTTGACACTGCCTTGGCAGTGTCGGCCGGCACCACGGCGTCGCTGGTGGCGGGGCAGGCGATCATAACCCCTGAATTGGCCCTGCGGTTGTCTCATTACATGTGCACTTCCGCGGAACTCTGGTTGAATTTGCAGGCCTCCTACGACCTGAAAATCGCCGAGTTCAAACACGGCTCTATCATCGTTGCCCAGGTCACCCCTCTGCCAGGCGCCAGCAAACATCCATATCGGGAGTTCGTCGATGGTGATGACGGAGGCTATGGCCGGTGATTCGGAGTTTCCGAGACCGGGATACCCAACGGTTGTTCGACGGTGACCCGGTGTCGGCGTTCCAGAGTTTCCGAAATCAGGCAATCAGGCGATTGAGGTATCTCAACGAAGCCACGTCTTTGCAAGAACTGTACACTCTCCGCGGAAACCGACTCGAAGCATTGGCGGGGGATCGTAGTGGCCAACACAGTGTACGAATCAACCGCCAATGGCGCATCTGCTTTCGCTGGCAAGATGACGGCCCCCACGATGTCGAAATCGTCGACTACCACTAGGTAAGTGCTATGACCTCCCAAAGCGTTAGCCGTCCTCCGCATCCTGGCGAAATCCTGTGTAAAGAGCTCGAGGAACTGGGTGTTACGCGCGAGGATTTTGACGCTGCGCTTGCCCTGCCTTCTGGTGCAACCGCTGCGCTATTGGATCAGCTTGGCGGCGTAAACGCAGAGCTTGCCCTGCGCTTGGGGCGCTACTTCGGCACGACCCCTCGGTTCTGGATGGATTTGCAAAACGCTTACGACCTGAAAATCGCCGAGCTGCAACATCGCTCTGCAGTCGCCGCCCAAATCACGCCACGCGTTTCACCCGACGACATCCCGGATTGGGCCGGCGGCGACAAAGCCACCGGCGAATCTGCGAGCTTACCGTTAACCCCGTGATCACCGACACTTCCCGAAGGAGAACATGCTATGAAATTCGGTTTGATGTACGAAATCCAGGTTCCCGAGCCCCACTATCCCGGCATCGAGGCCGAGCGTTACAAGCAGGTCATGGCCCAGGTCGAACTCGCAGACGACGTCGGATTCGACTACTTCTGGACTGTTGAGCACCACTTCCTGCGCGAGTTCTCCCACTGTTCGGCCCCCGAGGTGCTGTACGGAGCGCTCTCCCAGCGCACCAAGCGCATCCGCATCGGCCATGCCGTCGCCCTCCTGCCCGGCGCGTACAACCACCCCGTCCGCGTTGCCGAGCGTGCCGCGGTCCTCGATATCGTAAGCGACGGCCGCATGGACCTGGGAACCGGCCGGTCCACCACCCTCATCGAAATGGACGGCTTCGAGGTCGACCCCGAGACCACCAAGGCCCAGTGGCGCGAGGCCATCGGCATGATCCCGCGCATGTGGACCGAGGACCCATTCTTCCATTCGGGCGAGTTCTACAACATCCCTCCGCGTTCCGTGATCCCCAAGCCCGTCCAGGACCCGCACCCGCCCATGTGGATGGCGTGCAGCCAGCCTGCGTCCTTCGGAGAGGCCGGCGAACTGGGCGTCGGCGTCCTCTGCTTCAACCTCGGCGGACACGAGCAACTCGTCGAGCGCGTCCAGATCTACCGCGAGGCCGTCGCCAACGCCCAGCCGATTGGCAGCATGGTCAACGACAACATCGCCGCCCTCTGCATGGTTCACGTCGCCGAAACCGACGAGGAAGCCTTCGAGTCCGCCGCCCATGAGGGCGAGTGGTTCGTCGGCATGGCGGAGGAACTCTATGCCCCCTGGGCCGGCCGCAACGTCCCCCAGAGTTACCAGTTCGCCGTCAACGCCGTCCAGGAAGAGCGCGTCGACAAGACCGCCGCTGACCATATCGAGTCCGGCGCCTTCGCCATGGGCACCCCCGAAACGGTCATCAAGACCCTGGAAAAATACCAGGAAGCCGGCGTCGACCAGATCCTCTGCTTCATGCAGATGGGCAACCTCCCCCACAGCAAGATCATGAACAGCATCCGCCTCTTTGGGAAGTACGTCATACCCCACTTCCTCTAGGCCAACGCATCGCCCCGCCGTCGCAATCGTAACGAGGGCGGGGCGCAGATATCAATCCAACCCAAACCCGGATGTGGCAAAATATCAAATCCTACGTGCTGGCGTTGGCCATCAAAATCATCACCACATCGGTCTCGACAGCGCTGCAACTCATGGGAACCGCTTTCCCCAATCGGACACCCTGCGAGTACACTGGCAACCAACCTCTCCGGCGTAACCTTGGGGACAATCATCATGGTGATCGGATTTCTCAAAGACAGCAGACTTGAAGAAGAACGCCAACGTGCCGAGCGGGAACGAAAACGCGCCGACGCTGCGGAAGCCAAGATCCACGAGGCCCGGATAAAGGCCCAGGTCGCCGAGACCGAAGCCGTAAACGCGAAGGAACGAGCCCAACAAGAGCAGGACCGCGCCGACCAACTGCTGGAAGAATTGAACCGCGCCCGAGAACGCAACGAAAGGGCTGCGGACGCTATAGTGCAGTTCCTCCAGGATCACAACGGGACTTCAGTTACCGAAACGGATTCGGGAAAATAAGGGGGACTAATATCCCCAAGCTCAACAAGATGGGGCGGGTCTGAGACCCGCCCCTCGCTTTTCTCACCGAACGTCGCGCGCCTTCAGTCCGACGACGGCAGTTGCTTCGCCTCCTGCAACTCCATCGGTTCCCCGTTCAGCCGCAGGTCGCACTTCCCCGCCTTGGTGATCAGTACCGACACGCTCCCGTCTGCCGACGTCAACCGCTTGCCCATCGTGACCTCGGGCGCGTCATCCGCCGGCGTCGCTCCCCCGAAATCAACGTCCGCCCCTTTGACCTGCAACTGTATGTCGCCGTCGGTCAACTCTCCGTCCCCGCTGGCTTTGCTCACAATCATTTCCGCCCCGCCTGGGCCGACATAACGCTGTCCGGTTTTCAGATTCATCGCTCGCGAAACCTCATAATTTCTTAATGTTTTGCTGGAATTATAGGCAGCCACATCCCGGAGCGTCAAACCTCCGTCGGTCCCGCGACCCTCAAGACCAGGCGCTGCCATCCGATCATTATCCCGTTATCCCCCCACTTTCATTCGATCACCGTGCCGTCATTCTCCCGCTAACATCTGATCCCCGTACCGTCATTCCCGCCTTGAGCAGGAATCCAGGAAATCCTAACCATGCTTGCGTTCGCCGTCTTTCTGGCTCGCTCAGTCCTTGCATCGAGAGCAATGACTCCCTTCCCACAACGAACCTGTTCTCCGCTGCCCATCCTCAACGGTGGCGCGTTGGTTCCACGTGTCGTCGTATGCTACGCTCATCTCGCGCCCGCGCCCGCTCCCAAACTCAGGTAATCTCAATGTCCCACAACGTGCTTGTCATTGAAGACGATCCGGGAATCACCCGCGTTGTCCGCCTGTACCTTGAGCAGGACGGGCACCAGGTGCTCACCGCATCCGATGGGTTGTCCGGCCTGGAGATGGCCCGCAATTCCAGCCCCGACCTCATCGTCCTCGATTTGATGCTCCCCAGTCTCGATGGCATGGAAATCTGCCGCGCCCTCCGCAAGGACTCCGACGTCCCCATCTCTGACGTCCCCATCATCATGGTCACCGCCCGCGAATCCGAGGGTGACCGCCTTGCCGGCTTCGATCTCGGCGCCGATGATTACATCCCCAAACCCTTCAGCCCCCGCGAGTTGGCCGCCCGCGTTCGCGCCGTCCTTCGCCGCACCGCTCGGCAAACAGATGCTCAGCAACCGCCCACCACCGAATACCACGGCATGTCCATCGACTTCACCAGGCGGACGGTTGCCGTGGACGACCACAAGCTGGCGTTGACTCCCACCGAGTTCCGCCTGTTGGCGTTGCTGGCCGCCTCCCCCGGTCGCCCGTTCACCCGCGACCAGATCATCGACGGCGTATTCGGCTACGATTTCGATGGCTTCGACCGCACCGTCGACGTCCACGTCGCCAACCTCCGGCGCAAGGTGGAACCCAACGGCAGGAAGCCCCGCTACATCCAGACCGTCCACGGGGTCGGCTACCGTTTCGGTGATGCCTAGGCTTCGTTTCGGCCTCCAGATTCGCCTGATCCTGGGCTTCGCCGCGGTGCTCGCACTGTCCATGGCTGCCGCCGCCGTCTGCACCGGTTTCGCCGCCCACAGCGAGGTTTCGCGCATCCAGGTCGAACAGGACCGCGTCCGCGCCGGCCGCATCCACGCCGCCCTCGCCGACTACTACGACAACAACGGAGGATGGCACGGCGCCCAGGATTTCGTAAATCGCACCGGCTTCCAGTCCGAACGCGAAATCGTGGTCTTGGACGCTGACGGCAACGTCGTCGCCGACAATCGACCCATCCGTCGCCGGCACGACGACCGCGGACACCGTGCCCTGTTCAACCCAGGCATCCCCAGGGGCCCCTTGCCGCCGTCGGAGTATTTCGTCCCCATCAGTTCCGGCGATCAGCAGGTTGGTAGCGTCGCTATCGCCGCCGGCCGTCGTGGCCACCCGGAGTACATATTCCCCGACTCCCACCCGGACGAACCTCATGACCTCGAACCACCGCTGACCCAATTCACGGAGCGCGTCACCAAAACGTTGATCCTCGCGGGACTGGTCGCCGGCGTGGTGGGTATCCTGCTGGTGTTGCTGTTCTCCCGCCGCATGTTGGGCTCCATCGGCAACCTCACCTCAGCCGCCCGTCGCCTCGGCGGCGGCGACCTCTCCAGCCGCGCGACGGTTCGCGGCAACGACGAGGTGGCCGAACTCGGTCATGCCTTCAACAATATGGCCGACGCCTTGGAAAACTCCGAACGCCAGCGCCGCACCATGGTCGCCGACGTCGCCCACGAACTCCGCACTCCCCTCGCCAACATCCAGGGCCACGTCGAGGCCATGCAGGACGGCCTGATGCAACCCAACGCCGACAACCTCAGCGCGGTCCATCAGCAGACCCTCCATTTGAACCACCTCGTCTCCGACTTGCGCCTCCTCGCCGAAACCGAGGCCAGCGAACTGTCCCTCGAGATGGAACCGACCTCAATCGAGGATGTCGTCAGCGATGCCGTGGCGTCCTTCCGCCCCCGTGCCGACGCCGCGTCCGTACAACTCACCACCGTTATCGACGACACCCTGCCCGTCGTCGAGGTCGACCGCTATCGCATCCGGCAAGCCCTGGGCAATCTCTTGGACAACGCCATCCGCCATACCCCGTCCGGCGGCAATGTCACCGTGTCCGCTCAACGCCACGACGCCGGCGTCCGCATCGAAGTCGCTGACACCGGACCAGGCATCTCCCCTGAAGACTTGCCCCACGTCTTCGACCGCCTCTACCGCGTAGATCCGTCCCGCGACCGCTCCACCGGCGGTTCCGGCCTCGGCCTGACGATCACCCGCCAGCTGGTCGAAGCCCACGGCGGTGCCGTCTGGGCCGAAAGCGAAGTCGGGTCCGGAAGCCGGTTCGGGTTCGATCTCCCGGCTCGTCATCCCTCGGCCAGTTAGCCCCCGACCTGCGAACATTGATAATTTCTTAACCTTCCTCGCCTATCCTCCTTCCCATCAACGCCGCCGGACGCCATCAGCCGTGCCGGGCGGCCCATAAGGGAGGCATCAATGCTCAATAGGATACGCACCATGCGGAAGGGCTGGTTGATTGTCGCTGGCGTTGCCGCCGTGCTCATCTTCGCCCTGCTGCTCGGCGTCGTCATCGCCGCCAAGGCCGACCACCGCTCGGATCGCGTCGCCCGTGGCGAGCACTACGGATATGGCTACGGCCATTCCCGCCACGGCTTCGGAAGCCACACCGGCCCCTTCGCGCGCATCGCCGGGTGGTTCGGCTTCGGTCAGGACCGGGCCGAACGGGCCGACGCCAGGTTCACATCCTATACCGGCTTGTTGGCCGCCAACGGAACTCTGACCCCGGCGCAGGCCGACGAGGCCAACGCCTGGTTCCTGGGTCGTCCTCCGGATACCGACGGAATTGCCGCGGCCATGGCCGGCGCGCCAAACTCTCAGCGCACCACCGCGACGTTGGCGAGGCTGGTGTCGGCGGAGAAACTGACTCAACAGCAGGCCGAGTCCATCGTCTCCTGGAACGCCCAACGCCCCGACTTCCTGGCCCAACTCAGCAAACAGCGTTCTGAGCAGTTCGATGAACACCGCAGCGGACGCCGCGATTCCGGCCATCGCAAATAGGTCCCGCCCGTCTCGGGGTCCTCCCCGCCAGCAAAGCCCTCAAAGGGGCAGTCCGCAAGGGCTGCCCCCTTTCGATTTGGCAATTACCACGTCCTCCATCTCCATCGCAAACCAAGCCAGGTCGATCCATTTCGGTTTCGGTCTCCCGAACCGCGCACCTTTATAAATCCTAAACCTGCTCACCCTATCCTGCTGTTCATAGAGGCCACCAACAAAAAAGACTATACGCATCAAGTGGCCCTGGAGGCACAATGTTCAACAGAATTCGCACCATCAGGAAACGTTGGCTCGTAGCATTCACCGCCGCCGCATTGCTGGCCGTAGGCTTGGTGTCCGGTGCCGCGTTCGCTGCCGACGCCCGCGCCGACTACGTCGCCAGTGCGTTGGGTAACGGCGACGGATACGCCCAGGGCAACGCCCGCCACGGCCGCGCCAACTCGGATACCCTGTACACCCGCGTCGCCGAGATCCTCGGCATCGAAAAATCCACCCTGGATTCCGCTTTCGAAACCGCCGTCGACGAACAGGCCGAAACCAGATTCGACGCGAAGGTCGCGGAACTCGTCGCGGACGAAACGTTGACCGAGGATCAGGGCGACGCGGCAACCGATTGGTTCGAGGATCGCCCAGCCCTGTCCGGACCCATCGCCATCCGCCTCGCCGCCACCTCCGATTCCGACAAAGTGGATGAATCGCTCGCGAGGATGGTCGAGAACGAAAAACTCACCCAGGACGAGTCCGACGCCCTCAGCGACTGGCACGACGACCGCCCCGATTCCCTCCCGGAAGTCGAACGCAACCACGGACGACATCACGGTCGTGGCAATGACGGTGATTCTCAAACCGATGGCGACGGCAACAGCGGGTGATCGTGCTCTCCCCTCTCCTTTCCCGCCCGTAGCGTTGGGGGCAGTCCACAAGGGCTGCCCCCTTTCAACGGTCTGCCCCTTTCCAAAGGGTTGCCCCGTTCCAATTGTGGTAAATTACCGCCATCTCCATCGCCATTCACGCCAATAGGGAGTGTGCCGCTCATGCTCGACTACAAACCCAACATCGTCCTCTCCGACCCCGAAGAAAACTACCGCGTCGTGGGCACCCGTCCGGTACGCCACGACGGCCCTGAAAAAGTCATGGGCCGCGCCCGCTACGCCGCCGACATCCACCTGCCTGGCATGCTCCACGGCAAGATCCTGCGCAGCCCCCACGCCCACGCCCGCATCCGCGGCATCGACGCCAGCCGCGCCCTCGCGCTGCCAGGCGTACACACCATCGTGACCTCCGCCGACTTCCCCGACGTGTCCGCCGAGATCAAGGACCAGGAAGAAGGCGCCGCCGTCAACTACGGTTTCTACAGTCGCAACGTCATGGCCCGCGAAAAGGCCCTCTATCGCGGCCACGCCGTCGCTGCCATCGCCGCCGATTCGCCCCACCTGGCCGAGGAAGCCTTGGCCCTCATCGACGTGGATTGGGAGGTCCTGCCCCCCGTACTCACCGCCGATGACGCCATGGCCGCCGGCGCGCCCGCCGTCCACGAACGCCTCGCCACTCTCGCCAACCCGGGCCAGCGTTCCGGCGGTTGGCTCGACGAGGATCCCGCCGACGCGTCCAACGTGTCGAACCACTTCACGTTCTCCCTCGGCGACCTCGAGGCGGGTTTCGCCGAAGCCGACGCCATCGTCGAGCGCGAGTACACCACCCGCCAGGTCCACCAGGGCTACATCGAACCCCACTCCGCCACCGCTCGCTGGAACACCGACGACACCGTCACCATCTGGGCCAGCAGCCAGGGCCACTTCGCCCTCCGCGACCACACCAGCCGCATCCTCGGCATATCCGTCGGACAGGTCAACGTCGTCCCCATGGAGATCGGCGGCGGATTCGGCGGCAAGGGCCAGGGCGGTTGCTATCTCGAACCCGTTGTCGCTGCCCTCGCCCGCAAGACCGGCCGCGCCGTCAAGATCGCCATGACCCGCACCGAGGTGTTCACCGGTACCGGCCCAACCTCCGGCTCCAAGATCAGGGTCAAGGTCGGCGGCACCCGCGATGGCCGTTTCACCGCCGCCCAGGCGACCCTCATCTATGATGCCGGCGCATTCCCCGGCTCGCCGGTTCCCAGCGGTTGCCGCACCATGTTCGGCCCTTACGACGTCCCCAACGGATTCGTCGAGGGCTACGACGTCGTAACCAACGTCCCCAAGGCCGCAGCCTACCGCGCCCCCGGCTCGCCGGCCGCGTCATTCGCCGCCGAGCAGGCCATCGACGAACTCTGCGAGAAGCTGGAAATCGACCCCGTCGAATTCCGCCTCAACAACGCCTGCAAGGAAGGCAGCCGCCAGATCGCCGGCCCCACCTACCGACGCATCGGCATGGTCGAAGTCCTGCAGGCCACCCAGCAGCACCCTCACCTTGCGTCTCCCGTTCCCGAACCGTCGGCCCCCGGCCGCCTCACCGGTCGGGGCATCGCCGCTGGAGCCTGGTTCAATGGAACCGGACCCGCCAGTGCCGTCGCCAGCGTCATGCCCGACGGCACCGTCAGCCTCGTCGAGGGTTCTCCCGACATCGGAGGTTCCCGCGCTGCAATGGCCATGCACGTGGCCGAAGTCCTCGGCCTGCCCGCCGAACGAATCAAGCCTTCCATCGCGGACACCGACAGCATCGGCTACAGCAGCGGCGCCGGCGGCAGCGGAGTCACCTTCAAGATGGGCACCGCCGTATACCAGGCCGGTGAGGACGTCCGCCGCCAACTCATCGAGCGCGCCGCCCGCATCTGGGATGTCCCTGTTGAAGATGTCGAATATCAGGCGGATGGCACCCTTGCCCACAAGTCCGACGATGCCCTGCGCATGACCTTCGACCAGATCGCCCGCCGCCTCAACGGCACCGGCGGCCCCATCGTCGGTCGTGGCACCGCCAACCCGGCCGGCGTCGGCAACGCCTTTGCCATCAACATCGCCGACGTCGAGGTCGACCCGGACACCGGCAAGGTCGAAGTTCTCCGCTTCACCGCCATCCAGGACTGCGGCAAGGCGATCCACCCCAGCTACGTCGAAGGACAGATCCAGGGCGGCGCCGTCCAGGGCATCGGTTGGGCCCTCAACGAGGAGTACTTCTTCGACGCCGACGGCCAGATGCTCAACTCGTCGTTCCTCGACTACCGGATGCCCACGGCTCTGGACCTGCCCATGATCGACACCGTGATCGTAGAGGTCCCCAACCCGGGCCATCCTCTCGGAGTTCGCGGCGTCGGCGAGGTGTCCCTCGTACCGCCCATGGCCGCCATCGGCAACGCCATCACCAACGCCACCGGCGCCCGCATGGAATGCCTCCCCATGAACCCCAACGCCGTCCTCGAAGCCCTCTGGAACCAAAACGGCAGCTGAATAAACCACATCTGTCATTCCTGCGAAAGCAGGAATCCAAGTAGGGGCGAATAATCATTCGCCCCTCATCTCATCGCGATACAACGGCGGTTGATCAGAACCGCATCGCCATTCAAGCCATGCGTTAGCCAGTCGCGTTCACGGATACTGGTTGTTACTTTCGCCTCACGGCGCCAGCCGCACCAAAAAGCTAGCCTCCCCCAGCGGCATCCCGTCGAACGCAATCGCCGCCACGTGCCTCCCCAGCCGCGTCACCGGAATCCTGAACGGCTTGATCCATCGCTGGAAGAAAATCCCGTCCTCCCATTCAACTGCCTGCGGCGGCGGACTCGACAGGCTCGCCCCCGGCGCCCGTATCGTCACCTCCAGCGTATGCCCGCCCGCGTTCGCGCCCGCGATGCAGAAGGCCAGGTGCGCGTCCACCTCGGTCAACACGCGCGGCCCGTCGTCGCTCGGCGGACTCTCGGGCATCGGTATGTCCACCAGGTCGATTATTCCCTTGAAACTCAGGTTGTCGCCGTCGCCTTCCTCGGTTTCGCGGCAGAACAGGGCGTATTTGAGGTACACTCCGGTTCGGTCAGTAGCGCTTGTCAAATGGTGGCTCCCCCGTCCCGTTCCGCAACGGGCAGTATCGTTCCCTCGATTCTAGCACTGGCTCAACTTAATCGGCAAAAGCCAACGTCCGACTTTGCCGTTCGTCCTTAGCCCCTTGTCCCGTGCCCCTTGTCATCGCGAGCGTTGCGTGGCAATCTCGTACGCAACATCCGGCGCAGCCCCTCGCCATTGTTGATCCCACCACAGGAGGCCTCACCATGTCACTCACCGCCGACAAGTTCAATCAGGGTATGACCACCGACCAGTACATCGACATCATCAAGGTCAACAAGGATCCCTTCTGCCAGATCCGCGACGGCGTCGAAATTCCCGACGACGTCCTGGACTACTTCAACTCTCTCGAAAACCCCGTCAACCTGGCCGTATTCACCTCCGACTGGTGCGGCGACGCCATGTCCACCACGCCGGTGATCCTCCGCCTCGCCGACGCCTCGGACAACATAAACCTCAGCGTGTTCAATCGCGACGACGAACTGGACCTCACCAACAGCTTCCTGCCCGAACATCGCGCCGGCACCGTCCCTGTCTTCGTCGTATTCGACCAGAACATGGGTGAGGTCGCCCGCTTCGTGGAAACCGCCATTTCTCTGGTTCCGGCCATCGACGCCATGGACGAAATGGTCGCCCAGGCCGCCGCCTCCGTGACTGACGAAGCCGAGGGTCGCCGCCAAGCCCGCGGCCGCCGCACCGCTCACCGCGTCACCAAGGCCGCCGAATGGGGCGCCGTCATCCTCAACGAGTTCCAGCAGGTTGTCGCCGATGGCTTCGCTCGTCCGGCCGACCAGCGCCCCGCCGAGGGCGGCACCAAGTGGCCCCCCGAAGACTAGAAACCCCCGACAGCGCAGCAACGTAAGCCCGTTTCATGTTTAGGGGCGAATAATCATTCGCCCGCACCCCCGCCACCAGGCTTTGATAGACCAACCACCTGCACGGGACCGCCATCAAAATTCCCCCTTTCCCTTTATGGGAGGGAGCCAGGGTGAGGGTGAACTCTCTCCCAACCAATGCCGAGGAGAAATCTACCGAACAATGTCCACCGACAACGAAGAAACCTTCATCATCATCACCATGGAAGACATGGCGGCCGTCTTTGCCATCACCGACGACTTCGCCATCCACCGCGAGTCCGTCAGCGTGGAATTGGCGCGCGAGGACCCGGGCGAGGTGATCGTCACCGAACGGGGCGCCGTCGAAATCACCCTCCCGGTCAGCCAGTCGCCAACCGACTTCGCCCCTGCCATCCGCTCGGAACTGGAAGCCCGTGGCTACACCTACAACCCGGGCCAGGTAGTCGCCAACGAAAGCGACGCCGATTCTGGCGACGACAATGACGACGACTGGCTCGCCTGACGTGCAAAAACTCAAGGGCGACCGCCGCTGCCGGCAGATCGCCCCTCAAACCGATTGGTCCAACGTAGGGGCGAATAATCATTCGCCCCTTGCCGTTGCTACGGTCGCCTGTCCCTAGTAACCCGACTCCCGCCACTCAAACGCCAGTGTGGCATACCTCACGAACACCGCGCCGCCCGGTCCCGCCAGCGGCCCGTTCATCGCCAATATCGCGACCGTAACCTCGTCGCCCGGCTTCGGTTCCGCCGACACCCCCACCCGCTGCGGCACGTTGAACCCCTGCACCGTCGCCCGTTCCCGGTCGCACTCGCCGTTGATCCAGATCTCGCCGTAGTCGTCGATGCACGACTCGAACAGACAGCGCGCCCCCTCGATCGACCTTCCGCCCACAGTCTCCGGCAGCGTCGCCCTGATCCGATACCATACGAACGACACGCCCCGACGCCTCCAGGCCGCCAGGTCGTCGCACGCCTCCCAGCCCGAATCATCAAAGTCAGGCAGCCGGCACGGCGATCCCTCCGCCTCGCTGACTACCCCTTCGTTCGCCTCTCCCGGCACAAAACCGTTGGCGCATTTCCACTGTCCCCCTATGGCCGCCAGGTCGCCGGCATTCTGCAAATCCAGTGTCGCTCGTGGCATCTCGTTTCCTCCTGTGAATGTGTCAATGTCGTGGGCAAATGTTCAGGATGAGTTGGTCATGTCCCCTATTGTCGCGTCATTCCGGCCTTGAGCCGGAATCCAGAAGTAATCGGGTGTGCAAAGTGTGAGATGTCGCATTTCCGGCCCCGGATAGCTACACTCCCCCAATTGGACCTTGATCGGGCTATGCTTGGGTCCGTACTACACCCCGGTGATCCGCACCCCCGAATGTGTCCGGTAAATCCGGTTGATGTTCACCAGCAACGGCGTTATCTGCTCCACGTACTTCGCGTTGTACAGCGCGCCGCCGTCCACCGGCCGCAGGTTGGGGATCAACCGCGTCAGGTCGGTAACCCGGCCCTTCGCGTCTGCGTCGTCCCCGCAGATCACCACGTCCTCATCCAGCGTTACACCCGGCTTCAGCAATTCCTCCGCCGAGACGTTCTGGAACGCCGCGACGACCTTCGCGTTCGGCGCCGCCGCCTGCGCCTCCTCAGCCGCGGACCCGGCTGCCACTTCCTCGGCAATCGCTCCGACGCCGCGCTCAAACCGCATCGGCGCAATCACCGTAACCACGATTTTCCCAGACAAAGCGTCGTCCACTCCGGAGATCGTCGGCGACATCCCGTTGTATGGCATCGTCAGGAACACCACGTCGGACTGCTCCGCCGCATCGCCGTTCACCGCACCGCTGATCGCCTTCCCCGGCGCCAACTCGAGCAACTCGTCCGCCGCCTCCTGCGCCCGTCCTGCGTCCCGCGACCCGATGACCACGGACTCTCCCGCCATCGCCAAGCGCAGGGCCAACCCCTTGCCTTCCGGTCCGGTTCCCCCGAGAAATGCCAGCATCAATATCTCCTCCGTAACGCCGCTCAAACAGACGGCGCAAAGTATATCACCCGGTTCCGCCCGCGACTCCGGTTCAGACCCCCACTGAAACCATCCACCGATCCAAAGCCCGCCCAACTGCCAAACCCCCACGTCTCGGCGAATCCACATCCGCTGATCAGTACCCGACAACGGGTCCGACGACAACCCAATCCTCGCCCCCAACAGGTCAACCGTAGCCCCCAACATCACCCCAATGTCATTGCCGGACCGTGCCTGCTGTCCAACGGTGCCCATCAGCCCAACCCGTACCTGATGCCAAACGCCCCTATGTTACAATCGGGCCAAATCAACATCTCAATCAACCGTCAACCTTTCGGAAGGAGGATCAGCGTCATGGCATTCTCTCTCAACCACGTCCACCTCAAGACCCCCGATCCCAAGGCCACCGCCGACTGGTACATCCAGAACCTCGGCGCCACCGTCACCGCCGAGACCCCCGCCGGCGGCTTCCGGCTCGACCTCCACGGTCTGCCCTTGAACGTGACCGACCACATCTCCACGCAGACCCACCCGCAGAACTACGGATTCGAGCACATCGCCATCGACACCACCGACATCGACGCCACCATGGAAGACCTCAAGAACAGCGGCGCCAAGGTCCTCGAAGAGACCACCGTCGGTGGCGGCCGCCGCGTCATGTTCTTCGAGGGCCCCGAGGGCATCATCCTCGAAGTCCTGGAAGTCCTCGACCAGTAACCCCATCACCGCATACGGTACTATCATAGGGGCGAATGGTGATCCGCCCCTAAATCTAATTCTGTGCGTACGGCGAGTGCAATAACCGTACATGGAGTTTCGCGATGTTTGAAACTATCCCCGTATCATTAAAATCTTTATTGGAAGATTCCGGCAATGGCAAGATACAGTTGCCAGACTTCCAGCGGGGATGGGTTTGGGAAGACGACCGCATTCGGGGTTTGCTGCCGAGCATATCCCGCGGGTTTCCTGTCGGTGCTGTAATGACGCTGCAAGCCGGCGGGGAAATCCGACTCAAGAGTAGGATGATTGAAGGGGTTGGCGGAGAGTCGGGAAACGTTGCCGAGTCATTTTTGTTGGACGGTCAGCAAAGATTGACCTCGTTGTACCAATCGCTGTTGCACAAAGGACCGGTAGATACGCACGACAATCGCGGACGGCGCATCAGGCGTTGGTACTACGTGGATATACTTGCGCCGATGGACCCGAATGTTGATCGTGAGGACGCGATTATCAGCGTCCCGGAAAACAGGATAGAAACCCGGAATTTCGGTCGGGAAATCATACGCGACCTTTCCAGCAGGGAGAAAGAATTCCATCAGCATATGCTCCCTACCGAGCAGTTGTTGGACGGAATGGGTTGGATACTAGGATACAACAGCTACTGGATGGGCAAAGAACACCCGGTGGGCGACCTGGGCGCTTTTCTCCCCGAGTGCCAGCGGCTGGTGATAGATCCATTTGTCAATTACGACCTGCCGGTCATTAGATTGAGCAAAGAAACTCCAAAAGAGGCGGTCTGCACGGTATTTGAAAAAGTCAACACTGGCGGCGTTACCTTGTCAATGTTTGAACTGGTAACCGCATCTTTTGCCGCCCAGGACGATGATTTCTCGCTGCGGGATGAGTGGGCAGCGCGCCGCGACCGTATGCACCGCGCCCATGGCGTTTTGAAAGGCATAGGCGGCAACCAGTTTTTGCAGGCCATCGCCCTGTTATCCACCCAAGAACGTCGCCGGGTAGTCGTTGCCGCAGGCCAGCCTCAAAATCGCGTACCGGCAATCAACTGCCGCAAGAACGATATTCTGGGACTCGACGTCAGTGATTACCACCGCTGGGCCGACCGTGTGGAATCCGGTTTTATGGAAGCCGCCAAATTCCTATTCAGCCAGTTTATATTCATGGGTTACAACGTGCCTTACGCCACACAGCTGGTGCCGCTAGCCACGCTTTTCGTGGAATTAGGAAAGGCTCTGGAACCGGCCAATGCGAAAGCCAAGCTGGAGCGCTGGTTCTGGGCCGGAATCTTCGGCGAAGCTTATGGCGGCGCAGTGGAAACGCAATACGCCCTTGACCTTACCCAAGTCGCCGAATGGATCCGCGGCGGCCCCGAACCTGCCTTGGTTGGCGAAGCTAACTTTGTCCCGGAGCGTCTGCTGTCTCTCCGTACCCGGAATAGCGCCGCTTACAAAGGACTTTATGCCTTGCAGATGAAAAGCGGAGCCGCAGACTGGCGAAAAGATGAGCCACTGACATTGGCAGACTATCTCCAAGAAAACATCGATATTCACCACATTTTCCCCGTTGCATGGTGTAGCGGCAAATGCGAACCTAAGGTTCCCCCACGCCTGTACAACTCGATCATCAACAAGACACCCATTGACGCTAGGACCAACAGAATTATCGGCGGCAGGGCCCCCTCTGAATACTTGCCGCGGCTGGAAAACGAAATTGTTGTAGAAAAGCTTGACAAGGTGTTGGAATCCCACTGGATTTTGCCAGCGCTACTCCGCGAGGACGACTTTGCCAAGTGTTTTGTAGAACGAGGTGAAGCCATGCTGGAATTGATTGGTCAAGCAATGGGCAAGTCAATACCAAGTGGGGAGGAAGTTTTTTGGAATGCTCTGACCGCAGCCGGATTTGTGAAGGAGTCCGATGGTGGCGAGATACCGGAAGATGCAGACGCGGCTCTCACCGCCACGACAATCATAGATGACTTTGACGACCCGGAAGACGAGTACGACGATGTGGGCGAACTGGCCTATAACAGCGTTGAAACTGCCGCAGCCGATTAAAATCTGGTCATGCTCCATCTGTTTCAGGGAGGGACCCCAGACATGCCCGACCACCGTCTCCTTATCCTGTTCGCCCACCCCGACGACGAGGCCTTCCCTGTCGGAGGCACCATCGCCATGCACACTGCCCGCGGCGTAACCGCCCGGCTGATCACCGCCACCTCCGGCGAACTCGGCGAAATCCGCCAGCCCGGCTCCGCTACCCGCGAGACCATCGGCGAGGTCCGCCGCGCCGAACTCGCCCAGGCCATCCAGGAACTCGGCATCGAGTCCCACGACGTCCTCAGCTACCGCGATTCTGGCATGGCCGGCTGGGATGACAATCATCATCCCAAAGCTTTCGTCCAGGCCGACGAGCATGAGGTCGTCGCCCGCCTGGTGTTCGAAATCCGCCGCTTCCGTCCCCAGGTCATCCTCTCGTTCGGCCTGGACGGACTCTACGGTCACCCCGACCACATCGCCATCTGCAACCACGCTACTACCGCGTTCCGCCTGGCCGCCGACGACACCGCCTTCCCGCACCATATGGCCATCGGCATCCAGCCCCATCAGACCGAACGTCTCTTCTACAGCGTCCGGCCCCGAGGTTTCCGCGTCCACATGGCCGAAACCCTGCGCGCCGCCGGTGTGGATTTCCCCATGCCGTCACCCGACCGCGTCCACGACGGCGTCGATCTGGACACCATACACATCACTTCTGACGTGTCCGACGGCCTCGACGCCAAGATGGCCTGTATCAAGCGCCATTTCACCCAACTGCAACCCGATTGGCCCTACGAGCGCGTCCCCCGCGAGGTCGCAGCCTCCGTCATCGGCATCGAGCACTTCATCCGCGCCATACCGCCCGTCGCCCCCGGCGAAACCGTCCCCCAGGATTTCTTCGCCGGCCTCTAGCTGCCGACTATTCGGGCATCACGTCGCCGACCGGTATCTCAAGGTCGGGAAACGCCGCGAGCGACAGCATCTCTCCGGCGTCGAACACGCGAACCCGTCCATAACCCGCAGCCATGGGTTGGTCGTAAACTTCTACTGTGCGAGCGTTGATGTCGCCCAACCAGACTTCGGGTATCCCATGCAGCGCGTACATCGGCAACTTGTGCCGCCGATCAAATCCCGCGCTTGTATCGGCGACCTCGATCAACAGCATCACATCTTCCGGGAGAGGATGCGCTTCCAAATAATCCATTCGCGCTACCACCGCGATGTCAGGCTGCGGATGGTTGTCCTCGTCTAGTTGTATGGGGTTTTGCGTCCTTATCCTTGCTCGCCCAGATATCGCCAACGGCATCAGCTTCTCGGTAAATTCATCGACGCAAAACGCGTGCCGGCTCCCAACTGCGGCCATCTTGATTATCTCTCCCGCCAATAACTCAACCCGCTCGTCGGGAGCCAGAATCCCAACCTCGGCCATCCTGTAATACTCGCCCACCGTGAACCGCCGCCGCCGCCCGTCGTACTTGCAGAACAGCTCCCCATCCAGCAGCTCAATCCCGTCGCGCTCCGTCAGGATTCCCGCCTCGCCCATCGCGTAATACTCATCCACGTTGAAACGCCGCCGCTCTGGAAGTTCGGTTGTCGTCGTGGTAGCCATAACGCCGCCTGTCAAATGCGTGCCGATTGTCCGTCCATCCTGATTATACCGCCGACACTCATAAGGGCGGGTTTCATACCCGCCCCATGAATGCTCTGGTCTATGTTCAGCGCACGCTACGACGGTCGCTGGATGATCTCCAGGCTCACCTTGTCCGGCGCCTCAACGAACATGACCTGCGACCCGGAAGGCATCGTCCACGGCTCGCAGATGATGTTCGCCCCGGTGGACTTGAACCTCTCAAACGCGCCCTGGATGTCGTCGGTCTCAAACCCGAAATGGTCCAGCCCGAAGCGCGGATGCGTCGAGCCGGCCACGGCGTTCTCGCCCTCGGCCTCGCCCGATACCGTCAGCAACGGCTGGCCGTTCAGCTCCAGCTGGTGCGACACCGTGGTGGACAGAGGTCGCGTCGACACGATCTCCGCGCCGAAGTTGTCCACGTAAAACTTGGCCGCGTTGTCCGGGTCCTCGCTCCGCAGATGTAGATGGTTGCAAACAAATGCCATGATGGTTCCTCCGCATTGATTCTGTGTTCTATATCCCGACGTAGGGGCGACGGATCCGTCGCCCTCGCCATTCCAAACCAAACTACCGCAGGTAGTCGGCGATCTGCTGGTCGTAATCGGCCTTCCGCGTAACCTGCGCAATCAGGTCCGCCGAAGCCAGCGTGTCCCTCAGGTCGGCCGGCGCAACACCGTCTCGCAGCGCCTTCAAAGTGTCGTACACCGCCTTGATCGACGCCTGGAAGGAAAGGTGTCCTTGCAATGCGACGCGCACGCCGTTCTGTCCCAGCCATTCCTTGTCCGACAGTTCGCCCCCGGCGCCGCCCAGCAGCAGCGGAATGTTCAACTCGGCGTTAACCGCTGCTACCTGCTCCTTGGTGGTCGCGCCCGCCACGAACATCGCGTCCACGCCCGCTGCTTCGTATGCCTTCGCGCGCCGGATGCATTCGTCGATTCCCAAGCTCAGGCTGCTGGTACGTCCCGCCACCACCAGGTTAGGGTCCGTGCGGCCCGACAGCGCGGCCTTCATCTTGCCCACGCCTTCTTCCAGCGAGATGAACCCGCCGTCGCCCCCGAACACCATCGGCAGGGTCGTGTCCTCGATCGTCAGCGCCGACACGCCCGACGCCTCAAGTTCCTCCACCGTACGCTTGACGCTCAACGCGTTGCCGTAACCGTGGTCGGCGTCTACCATCAGCGGCAATTCGCCCGCCCGGCAAATCCGATAGATCTGCTGCGCGAATTCGCTCAGCGTCAGCACCACGTAGTCCGGCGCGCCCAGCACCGTCCCGCTGGCGATTGAACCGGCGAACATGCCGACCTCGAACCCAAGGTCCTCGGCGATCCGCGCCGAAATCGCATCAAATACCGAACCGGGGTGTACGCAGACGTCGCCAGCCAATACTGCGCGATACCGCTCCCTTCGCTTGGTGTAATCCATGTGCTCTAGGCTCCTTTTCAACTCGTGCTTACCGCGTCAACTCGTCAATCCCGACTCAACTCGTGATTCCCGCTTCAACTCGTCATTCCTGCGAAAGCAGGAATCCAGAATATCATTGGCACACACAATGCTTGTGCATACCGTCAATCAGCAGTGCGCTAACGTCTGCTCGAGTGTATTCTAACCCAATCGCACGCCCACGCAACCCGGCGCGCGCCCTTGTCCCAGACCTCCCTATCATTCGCATACGCCGCGACAGTCCGCTCATGGCGAGCCTGTTGAACCATCATCCCATTCGCATACGCCGCCATAGTCCGCTCATGGCGCGCCTGTCGAACCACCATCTCATTCGCATACGCCGCCATAGTCGGCTCATGGTGAGCCTGTCGAACCACCATCCTGAACACGAAGGCGACTTTCGTCCGCCTGGCACACCCCACATCCCGGCGGGTGCACCAGCCGCAACGCATCCCCCACCCCGTCGACGCCGAGCGGGCCGAATGCTAATTACAACCCGCCCATCCATCGTTCCTGCGGAAGCAGGAACCCAGACATCCTTCGGCACGCACACGCCAATTCACCGCGGCCACCTAGCCGCAACATAAACCCCATGACCACCATCATCGGCGTCGATTTCAGCGGCGCAAAGTCGGACCGCAACACCTGGGCTACTGTCGCTCGCTTGGAACACCCCGCGTCGCTCCATGTGGACTCGGCGCAACGCATCCCCCGCGCCGATCTCTACGACCTGCTCGTCGCCGTTCCGACTCCCGCCGTCGCGGCGTTGGATTTCCCCTTCGGCGTGCCCGCCCAATTCGCGTCCAGCATCGCGGCGCCTCCCGCTCCCACCGACATGCCCGACCTCTGGCGCGCCGTTCAACCAATCTCCGCAGTTGATTTCATCGCCGCACGCAACACCTTCGTTGCCGTTCACGGCGAGCCGAAACGTGCCGGCGACTTCAAATACCACCGCGAAAGCTACTCCCCGCTGCACAACGTCAACCCCAACATGCTCCCCATGACCTGGCACGGCATCCAACTACTCCACCGTTGGCATCAGGAGCATCCTCGCCGCTGGTATGTCCCACCCCTCCCAGCGCCCGCACCGCCAGAAAATGTCGTAACCCTATTGGAACTCATGCCCGGCGCGTTGCTCAGGGCGTTGGCCCTGCCCTTCAAAGGCTACAAGCGCGGCCGCGATTCGGCCCATCGCCGCACCCAAATCCTCGACAACCTCGCCGCTGCTTCAGGCGTCGCCCTACCCGACCTCGACTCCGTCCGCGACGATTGCCTCGCCAACGACGACTGCCTCGACTCCGTGGTGGCCGCCGTCGGCGCCGCCATGTGGGCGCAGGATTCGTCCCGATTCCGCCATCCAACCGATGACGAACTGCTCGACGCCAAGCTCGAAGGCTGGATCTACGTCCCCAATCTCGACTGACCACCCATCACAATCTGATAATCCTGTAAATCCTGTCTATCCCGGTGGGCGAAACCCTATCCGCGCCGTCGCCCCACCAGAAACCACACCAGTCCGATCGCCAGCGCTGTCCCGACCAACTGCATCACGATGAACAGCGGTGCAGACCCCGGGTATATCCCCGCAAACGTGTCCGAAAACATCCGCGACACCGTAACCGCCGGATTCGCGAAGCTGGTCGACGATGTGAAGAAGTAAGCCGCCCCGATGTACGCTCCCACCGCCACTGCGATCACGACGCCATTCCTGCGCGGGATCAGGAATATCACCATCAGCAGCCCCAGCGTCGCGATCACCTCGCCCAGCCATTGACCAGATCCGCCGCGCACCTTCGTCGACCACACCACCGGTTCCAGCGAAAACATCAGGTTCGCCAGTATCGTTCCACAGATCCCGCCGACCACTTGCGCTCCGACGTAGGCCACCCCTTCCTTCCACGACCTGCCCTGCAGGACCACGTCGGCCAGCGTCACCGCCGGATTGAAGTGCGCGCCCGATATCGGCCCGAACGCCCAGATCAGCGCCATCAACGCGAACGCCGTCGCCACCGCGTTCTCGAACAACTGCAGCCCCACGTCCCCGGGACTCAATCGCTGCGCCGCGATCCCGCTCCCGATCACCGCCATCAGCAGAAACGCGGTGCCCACTGCCTCGGCCGCCAACCGTTGCATCAACGGACGCATAGCCGACCAGCACCCGGACACAAAAAAAGAGCGGAATAACCGCTCATGCGCCCGATTCCACACATCGAAATGTCAACGAAATATCTCACGGCGAAACAGTCTAAAACCCAAACCCGCCCCGGTCAACCAAACGTTTCCTCGCCATCAACCCCATTCGACTCCAGCCACCGATCCATCCGACTGCCGCCACCAATCCCATCCGACTGTCGTCCCCAGGTAATGTAGTCCGCTCAATATAGTCCGCTCACGGTGAGCCGGTCGAACCACAAACATCCCCCCACGCCAACCGTCATTCCTGCGGAAGCAGGAATCCAGAAACCCACAACCTCATCCATTCCCAGGTCTCGCTATCACTGACCCGACCCAATCCCTCACCCTGTAAATCCTGCCCATCCATGCAAATAAAAACCACTGACATCCACCCGTTGCCCATGCGTACGCCCGTTCTCTACACTGTACTCCACGTTAGGCAACCGGCCCGTGGCCACGGCCCATCGCCCGACCGGAAATTTCCACCACAAGGGGTCAACCAGAGGTTCAGGACTAAACGGTCAACAATCGTCGGATCATTTGCATCGCTGGCTCGCGCCTGAGGCTGTCTTCTTCCGCAGCATGGCCTTGACCAGTACGGCGGGTGTCTCCAC